>JAZQGT010000034.1:0-1809 GCA_045540155.1 Faecousia sp. | reverse complement strand
TCGGGCTGCAGACCACCCAGCCAAACCTGTGCCAGGTTCTCAAAACGGCGGTCCTCATAAATCTCCTTGGGGTTCAGATGGCAGTGGTAGTCCACCAGGGGCAGCTTTTCGGAATAGTCGTGGAACAGATGCTGGGCAGTTGCGGTTTCCAACAGGAAATCCTTATCCATGAATGCTTTCATATTGTTGCTCCTTTGCATAATTTTCTTATTTTATTATAACGCCAACGGTCAAAAATGCAAGTACCAACGGTAATTTACAGGAAATTCACGTTTTCTCCCTGGCTTCCCGTTTACAAAAGGGGAAAAAACTGCTATAATATAGGGCAGTTTACAGCAAGGAGGTGACGCTATGGGTCGCTACTTTCGCAAATTCGCAGAAGCCTTCCGCAAAGGCGATTTGGTGCTTCTGTTTATGTGTTTGGCTCTGAATATTTTCGGCATTCTGATGATTGGCAGTACTACTCTCCAATATGGTCCTACGCGTTACCTGATCATTCAGTCCGTGGCGGCTGCCCTGGGTGTGTTTATGTTTGTGCTGGTGTCTTCCATCGACACGGAATTTTTCTCGGAGCACAGATACTGGCTGGTTGTCATCAATACGATGCTGCTTCTGTTGCTGATCCCCTTCGGCACGGACAACGGCACCGGCAATAAGAGTTGGCTGGACTTCCCCTTACTGCCCATCGATATTCAGCCTGCGGAAATCTGCAAAATCACCTATATTCTCATTATGGCCTCGGTCATGGCATCCTATCAGAACCGGATTTCCTCCGTCCGCAGTGTGTTCACCATGGTGTTCCATTTGGGACTGCTGGCAGGTCTTAACATGGTTCTGTCCAGCGACCTGGGTGTTACTCTGATTTTCGTCTTCATTTTTGCGGGCATGGCCTTCTGCGGCGGTGTCAGTCCCCTGTGGTTTTTGATTGCCGCCGGTGCTGTGGTTGCCTTGTTCCCCGTCCTTTGGAATTTCCTGGGTGAATATCAGAAGCTGCGTATTGAAATCCTCTTCAATCCGGACATTGACCCCTTGGGTACCGGTCCCCGTTTTCACACCGTGCAGGCGCTGAAATCTCTCACCGGCGGCGGTATGACCGGCCAGGGTCTGTTCCAGGGTCACAGAACTCAGACATTGGATGCGCTGTTTGCTCAGCATACGGACTATATCTTCGCCGCCATTGGCGAGGAGCTGGGTTTCGTAGGCTGCGCTCTGGTGGTACTGGCGCTCCTTGCCATCATCATCCGTGTCATTTGGGTAGGTGCCAGAAGCCAGGATTATCTGCGCCGCTTAGTCTGCTTCGGTGCTGCTTCCGCTCTGATCTTCCAGGTCACCAGTAACGTGGGTATGTGTATCGGCATTACCCCGGTTATCGGTCTGACCCTCCCCTTCGTCAGCTACGGCGGCTCCTCTTTGGTTACCCTCTACACCATGCTGGGGCTGGTGTCCGGCGTGTACGCAAGGCCCTCTTCCACCAGCCACGAGCGGTATGTGAAACCCCCCTATATGTATCGGTATAAAGCATAAAAAGCGAAAATGCTGTCATTGCGAACCAGTGAGCGACGTCACTGGTGTGGCAATGACAGCATATCTTTATAATAGTTTCTCCAAAGCGGCGGCGATGCCGTCTTCGTTGTTCGTTAAGGTCACCATGTCCGCAGCCTGCTTCACCGCCTCCGTGCTGTTTCCCATGGCCACACCCATACCGGCGGCTTTGAGCATAGGAATGTCATTTTCCGCGTCACCAAAGGAGATCACTTCCGATGTGTCCATTCCCAACACGCTGCAGATATCCCGGATACCCTGGCCCTT
>JAZQGT010000033.1:0-2855 GCA_045540155.1 Faecousia sp. | reverse complement strand
CGCTACTTGTGACGGCGAGTTCTTCACAGGAAAAGAAATTTTCGTTGTCGGCGGTGGCTATGCGGCAGCGGAGGAAAGCGTATTTCTGACGAAATTTGCCCGGCATGTAACGATCCTTGTTCGCAAAGACGATTTCTCCTGTGCAGCTTCTGTGGCGGATCAGGCGAAAAATCATGAGAAGATCACCGTGTTGACCAATACCGTCATGGAGGAGGTATCCGGTGAAAACGGACTGAATTATGCCCGGTACAAAAATACCGCCACCGGAGAGGTGACGGAGTATAAAAGTGCGGAATCCTTTGGCGTTTTTGTATTTGCCGGATATGCCCCTGCTACGGAGGCGGTCAAGGGTGTCGTAGAACTGAACGAGCAAGGGTATATCGTGACGGATGCGTCTCAAAAGACCAGCATAGATGGTGTTTACGCAGCGGGAGATGTGTGTATCAAACCCCTGCGGCAAGTGGTGACTGCCACCAGCGACGGCGCATTGGCGGCAACGGAACTGGAAAAGTATGTGGCAGCTATGCAGAGAAAAACCGGTCTGCGGCCGGAGCCGTCTGCACCCAAACACCATACAGCCACTGCCGCGGTTTCTGCGCCAGCGCTTTCTGGGGATGAGCAAGACCTGTTTACAGCCGAGATGCGGCAGCAGCTGGATGCTGTATTCAGCCGGATGGAAAAGCAGCTTCTGCTGAAACTCCACCTGGACAGCCGCCCGATTTCGGCGGAGTTGGAGAGCTTCATAACTGCCCTTACGGCGCTTTCTGATAAGCTGGAGCTGGAGGTGTGTGACAGGCAGGCACCGGAAACCCATGCGCCTTGTGTGGAAGTTTGCTTTCCGGATGGCACGCCCACGGGGCTTGCTTTCCACGGTGTTCCCAGTGGGCATGAATTTACCTCTTTTGTACTGGGTCTGTACAATGCTGCAGGTCCGGGACAGGCGTTGGACGCGGATATACAGCGGGAAATCGCAGCCATCACAAAACCTGTGGATATAAAGATTCTGGTTACGCTGTCATGCACCATGTGCCCGGACCTGGTAGTGGCGGCACAGCGGATTGCCGCGGCAAATCCCAATGTTACCGCACATGTATATGACATCCGCCATTTTGAGGATTTGAAGAATCGGTATAAGGTGATGAGCGTTCCGTGCCTTGCGGTGGATGACGGGAAGGTGTCCTTTGGAAAGAAGAATATGAGGCAGGTGCTGGATTTCATCCGAGGGGAATAATCTGACCCATACGGGGATAGCAGGAAGGGTACAGTTCCCGTCACCAGTGCAAACACTGGTGACTACCTTAATTTTCTCCAAAGAGTATACTTTAAGGAAGAAAATGGGAAAATAAGCATATCACATTGAAGGGAGTGATGTGCTTGTTCAAGCACGAAAAACAGTTGTTTCACCCAGTGGGCATCGAGAGACCCAATCCTCAGTATGCGGCGCTGCTGCAGGAGCAGCTGGGCGGCGGCAACGGTGAGCTGAAGGCTGCCATGCAGTATATGTCCCAGAGTTTCCGGATCAAAGACCCCAAAATCAAGGATTTGTTTCTGGATATTGCGGCAGAGGAGCTGGGACACATGGAAATGGTGGCGCAGACCATCAATCTGCTTAACGGCCATGAGGTTGGCGCTGACCAGGTGAATGCCGGTGAGATTCAGAGCCATGTGATTCTGGGCCTGAATCCCGGATTGATCAATGCCTCCGGCTATTCCTGGACAGCGGACTATGTGACGGTGACCGGCGACCTGTGCGCTGACCTTTTAAGTAACATTGCATCGGAGCAGCGGGCGAAGGTGGTTTATGAATACCTGTACCGTCAGATCCATGATAAGAAGGTGCGGGAGACCATTGACTTCCTGCTGAACCGGGAGGAGGCCCATAATCAGATGTTCCGGGATGCCTTCAATCAGGTGCAGAACTCCGGTTCCAATCAGGATTTTGGCACCACAAAGGCGGCGAGAATGTACTTCTCTCTGTCTGACCCCGGGCCCAATGCCTTTGCCGGGAACCCGGTAAATCCTCCTAAGTTTTCAAACTGAAACAGCAAGGTCTGAGCCGGGATAGTCCCAGCTCAGACCTTTTGCTATCAGTGTTGTATATACTGCCAGAAAATGCGTGCAGTGTCATTGACATGAGGGGAAATGCAGGGGCAGGCATTGCCTGTTTGCGGGCGCATTGTGAATCGTTCCCAGGAACAGTCGCGCAGGTGGCGGCGTAAAAGTATGGGGCAATATCCGGTGTTATGTAAAGTAGTGTAACCAAATAACCAAAATGCAGAGAAGAATGTGGCTTGCATTTGTGAAATGTTATAAAATAGGGGTTGCAATTTTAAAATTTTGGTGCTACAATGTAGGTGGATATCCCCATTTATAGGGGGATAATGTCATTTTTTGCAAATTTATAATAAAGAAAAGATAAGGAGGTAAGGTTTAGACCCCGGCAAAATTGTAGCCCTTGGGAGCGGGGCAAAGGAAGGAAATGCTCTCGAAAAAATTTGAAAGGAACGCAAAACAGAATGAAGACAAGAATTTTGAGTTTGCTGCTTGCAATCTGTATGGTCATCAGCCTGTTGCCCCCTGTGGTAATCGCTGAGGATACAGCCGATTGGATCGCCTATATGACGGTTTCCTTTGCAAACGGCGGCAAGCAGTACCTGGATGTTTCTGCCGGTACTCCTGTGAAGACTGTTGTAGTTGACGCAGAAACCGGTAAAGCCTCCACAAAGACAGGTGAGGCCGAGGGCTGGATCGTTAAGATGGACTTCAACGCCGGCGGCATTCCTACTCTGACTCTGAGAAATGCAAACGGTATGACAGCCATTGAGAAGTGGTCTACCCACAACGCTCCCGTGAAC
>JAZQGT010000032.1:0-25949 GCA_045540155.1 Faecousia sp. | reverse complement strand
TTTCTTCTCTTGCGCGTCATCATTGCGCCTTTAACTCTTGCCATTTTTCAGTATCCTCCTTCTGCTCTTACTTGTAAGGAATCATTTCCTTGATGGCGCTGACGTTGGTCTGGTCAGCGTAAGCGGTAGCGCGCAGATGGCGGGTACGCTTGGTGGTCTTCTTGGTCAGGATGTGGCTCTTGTAAGCGTGAGCTCTTTTAACCTTACCGCTGGCGGTCAGGTTGAATCTCTTCTTTGCACCACTATGGGTCTTCAGCTTGGGCATAGGTAGGTTCTCCTTCCATATCTTTTGTAGTTAAAAAACAAAATAACTTACTTGCTGTTCTTGGGGGTCAGGAACATTGCCATGAAGCGGCCTTCCAGCTTGGGATTCTTCTCCATGTTGGCGACCTCAACGCATGCATCTGCAAAGTCCATCAGCAGCTTCTCACCCAGGTTGGTGTGGGCCATCTCACGGCCGCGGAAGCGTACGCTTACCTTGACCCGGTTGCCCTCCTTCAGGAATTTCTGCGCATTCTTGACCTTGGTGTTGAAGTCGTTGGTGTCGATGCTGGGACTCATGCGGATTTCCTTAACTTCCACTACGCGCTGGTTCTTCTTGGCTTCCTTTTCCCGCTTCTTCTGATTGAAGCAGAACTTGGAGTAGTCCATGATTTTGCACACAGGGGGAACTGCATTGGGAGAGATTTTCACCAGGTCGAAGCCCTGCTCCTCGGCCAAAGCATTGGCCTGGTCAGCGGACATAATACCCAGCTGCGCGCCGTCCTCGCCGATGACGCGAATTTCCTTATCCCGGATTTCCTCATTGAGCTGATGATCTAACTTGGCTATGGTAAGCACCTCCATAAAGAAAAACAAAAAATGCGGATGGCAGTCCATCCGCATACTCGCACAGTTTCCCCAAGAGGAAGTGGAATATTAACCTCTTTGCTGATTGCTGGAGGTGAGGCGGATGTTCAGCCTTCTTTATTACCCGGGTATCTTATCACAGATACATAAGAAAGTCAAGAGGATTTTTGCAAAAAAGCACCCGCCACGCAGGTGCTCTTTCATTATACGGGAACTTTTTCCCTACGGCGGGACAAGCTGCGCAAAAGCAGATAAATCAGAAATGCGCCCAAAATGACCGCGGGGATATACAGAACCGTGCCCACATACCAGCCGAAATTCTGGCAAATCCACTTGATGATAATCAGCGGCGAGTTGCTGGGCCCGATATAGAAATTGTTTACCTCGCCGCCGGATACCTTCCGCAGCGCCACATTCAAAGTAAACGCCACCGCGCACAGCCCAAGGAACATCTTGGTAGACAGCCCAAAGGATTCCTTATCCACGCCCCCGCGTTTGGAAAAGAACAGATACAATCCAATAAAAATCAAGCTCATGTGCCATGTGAACGCGTGCAGGGTCAGCGTCCAATAATCATGGACGATGCCGGACGGTTCAATAAAAGCCATGGCGCCGCCCAGCAGATTGTACAGCATCATAAAGTTATACATAGCCCTCTGCAGCTTTCCTTCCTTCAGCCATGGGGCAATCAGGCACAGATACATGGGCACGCTGCACATCTGGAACGGAAAAATCCACCAGGCATAGACGTGGTTCTCAACATAGTAAAAGTAGAATAGCTGCTTGTATATCTCGCAAATTGCTAAAAATGCGCCGCAAACCGTGAGAAGAACCCTGTTGCCGGTTTTGCCAAGGTTGCGCAGCTTCCATGCCAGCAGAAAGGAAAGCAGCAAACCCACAAAGGTATAGATCAGGTGAAACGGACCGTAGGCGGCGGGCTTTTCCATTGCCCACGCTGTTGCGTGCATAAATGCGTCAATGGCTGTTGCTACCGGATTCATACAAATTCCCCTTTTGTCTAAATTTGCGCCTGTGGCAATACCTTTCCATGAAGCAATTCTACCACATTCGACAAAAAATGACAATACGGTAACTGTCCAAATTATTCCCTTTTTCTGGGCAATATTGGGCTTTTTGTCGGCAAAAACACGAAACCGGCATCGCAAAAATACTGCAATGCCGGGTTTCTGTGTTCTTATTTTCTGCCAAACAGCTTTGACCAGAGGGAATTTGCGGAAGGCTTTATAAGGTTCTGCATTTTTTGGATCTGTGTTATAAGCTGAGCAGGTGCATCGGAGACGCAGGAAAGAACCAGCTTATCAGCGCCGCTTCCGTAATCCCCAGCAAAATCCTGCAGCAGGGTCCGAAGACCCACTTCATCGGTGCAGACCGCATTCAGGAAAACGTCACCTGTGCAGCAGGCAGTTACCAAGCACCCAAGGATTGTCTTGACCGCCAGGCAGGCGCCCTCCCTGACTGCCTTTGGCGCCTTCATCTGTTCAAGCAGGGGTTGACTGGCCAGCTCCCGGCACCGGGGATATATTGTTTCCGTCAGGAGCACCCCTTTAGTCAAATAGCTGATACTTATTTCATAAAGCACCGTCCGATAGGGATCCCCCTGTGCTTTATTTGCCAGACAGCTTCGGATATAGTTTGCCATAGACATCCGCAACTGCTCATCCTGAGGAAACTGCTTCATGCAGCGGAACAGGGTTTTTGCATCTTTCTTTTCCACCGATTCCATCCAGAATTGGAACAGCTGAATGACCTTATACCCCTTTGTCTCCCACATATCTGTATTTTTCTCTGCATATCTGCGGATAATCTCCAGGCCGTCCCGGCCCAGCGCAACATTAAACACATCCATGAGAGAATTCTCCACTGCAGGCCGGACAACTTTACTCCGGAACAGGTATGCAAAGGCGTTCTTTCCCTGGGCAAGTTTCTGCTCCGCTATCCGGTCCGCCTCCAGCCAGTGGTACAGCGTTGCAGACAGATCCTCTCTGGCAAACAGCTGGTCCAGAGCCATAATGAGCCTGCCTTGGGCTGCCTCTTCCAGGGAAGCTACAATCTCATGAATTCGGAATACTGCCGCCGTTCTGCTCACCACTGACCTTTGGGAAAGCAGCTGCAGATACTGCTCAAATATTTTCCTTTTGCTCCACTGACCGAACACCAATTCAGTCACTGTATCGAAGCAGAAGCCCTCCTCCTTGCAGAGCACTGCAACCAGCGCGTCTGTCTGACATCTGCCGGGTCTATCCAGCAATCCGGCAATTCCGGAGCGCACCTGTTCTTGCTCTTCCGCAGATTCCTGGAGGATTGTCCCGTTCACCAGCCGCACCAACTCCAAGGCTAATGCATCTGCCTCCGGCAGCATCTCAAAGAAGGTGCTGTAAAACAGAGCCTTTTGTCGGGGGGAAAACACGTTATAGTTCTCTCTCAGAAATTGCAGGATCTGCTGCTGCACCGATTCAGTCCGAATCGTCAGCATGAGCTTTTCGAAAACCGCGTCCTGGGTTTCTTCCGGCTCATGGGCAAAATGCTCACAGAAAAAGGTCAGAATGGGACTCTGCAAAAAGCCGCCGTAAAATACCCGGCACAAATCCAGGGTTATCCGTTGCCGGATATCGGCGTCTTCCCCATTGTAGTTATTTTTAATGAAGGAAAACAGCTTTTCCCGCATAATGTCCGTGTGAATCAAATCCAGCACAACCTGCATCGCCATTCGTTTGACCGCATCCGGTTCGCCGGGATATAATTTGGACAGTTTAGCAAAAATATTTTTCGGGATTGCCGTGTGTCTCTGGGGATAGCGCTCCAGGCATTTATAAATGTTTCTCCTGCTCTCCTCGCTTAACGCGTCCCGGTATTTCTCGTACACGCACATCAGCTCATACACTTTTGTATCATCGGGAAGAAGGCTCTCCCCGGAGCGCTGACTGCTGGCACCGCCAAATAAGAACACCAGTTCAGACAGAACTTTCATATTCATCTTATCCAGCTTTGGCACAGCATCCACAGCACTATCTATAAACCGCAGGAACTCCTCCCGCAACGGCGCATCGCTTAACAGCGAACAGAAAAAGTCCACCGGCGCCTTTTGCATAATATCTGCCGTGGGCAGACCGATTACCTGACTCGTGGCAAAATCGAAAAATGTACCTTTGGCTGCAGATATTTCCGGGCACTGCGCCGCCACACATCTGATTTTTGTCAAGGGGTACTGCCCGGCATCCGTAACATAGGTAACAAAGGACAAGTTTTCCCTCACCCGCCGGGGGATTATGGCCAGCATGGCACTCAAAAAGCGCAGCGCCTCTTCCGATACTTGCGCATCCGCGCAAGGCAGTTTGAAATATATGGTTTTTCCCTTGCCAAAGAACACCGCCAAAAGGGCGTACACGAACTTGGACAGCAATTCGGAGCCGTATTTTTCTGTTAACGCACGAGGATCTTCCGCCGGGAGCAAAATATAGTCTGCTTCAGGATAGCTGTCGTTTGCCAAAAACGCCCCGGACGAAACGTCTATGGTTTGCACAGGAAACATTGCCGGATTCAAAATGGCGGCGTTACCCCGGCTCAAAGACAGCAATTCTTCTTCATTCAGAATCAGGCTGTGGCACAGATAGGCACTGCGCTCTCCGGTATAGTCCTGAGGCAAATAAGTCACACATGTCTGCACCGTATCCCCGGAGCGCAGGCGGCATTGACTGTACACCCGGGGCAGAAGCCCTTTGCGCGCAGCCTCCATATCATTTTTATTTAACTTGTTCTCATATACCGCTGCAAGTTCCTTTTCCACAAAGTCCCGTTCAAGGCCCTGGGAATGCGCAAAGGTATCATAGCCATCGGAGCGGTTATACATGCTCATTTTCGCCGGAACCCGGGAATAAAAATGCTGTTTCGCCATACTGTTACTCCTTATTTGCGGGAGTGTTCACAGGTGGGGGGAATCACTCCACATGCAGTGTCATCAGTTCCTGAATGCTGGTAACGCCCTTGACTACCAGACCCCGGCAGGAATTCCACAGAGAGACCATACCGTTTTCTGCCGCCAGTTTCCGCAGGACATCCAGATTCTTTTCGTGCATAACCTCCCGTTTCATGGCCTCGTTCATATACATAACCTCATGGACGGCGATTCGTCCCTTATAACCGGTATTGTTGCAGAACTGACACCCCTGAGGCCGGGCTATGCTGATGGGTTCATCAATGCCGAGAATCTCCATCTCCTTGGCATTGGTACGGCCCTTTTTCTTGCAGGCAGGGCAAAGTCTCTTCACAAGCCGCTGGGCAATTACACCCACCAGCGCATCGGCTACCAGGTAGTTATCTACGCCCATATCCTGCAGTCGCAAAATCGCGCCGGGCGCGTCATTGGTATGGAGGGTACTGAACACAATATGTCCTGTGATAGCGGAACGGACAGCAATTTCCGCCGTTTCCTCATCACGGATCTCACCAATCATGATAATATCCGGGTCCTGCCGCAAAATGGATCGCAGCGCTGTGGCAAAGGTCATCTTTGCCTTGGTGTTCACCTGTGTCTGGTTGATACCTGCCATGGTGAATTCCACAGGGTCTTCAACTGTGACAATATTAACGGTGGGGTTGTTGACCTCTTTCAGGAAAGAGTACAGTGTGGTGGATTTACCGCAGCCTGTCGGACCTGTCAGCAGAATAATCCCATGGGGGCGGGCAAGCATTTTATCCACCACCGCATTTTCCTGCTCCGTAAAGCCCAGATCCGCACGGGTAAAGTGGAAAGAGGTTTTATCCAGCACACGAATAACAAACTTTTCTCCAAATACCGTAGGCAGCGTGGAGACACGAAAATCGTACTCTCTGCCGCCGATGACCATGTTGATACGGCCGTCCTGCGGTACCCGGCGCTCCGCGATGTTCAGGCCGGACATGATCTTCAGACGGGCGCAGATCGCAGAGTATGCCTCAATAGGGAATTCCGCCCGGTCCTGCAAGTCACCGTCAATACGGTAACGCACCCGTACCGCTTTCTCAAAAGGCTCAATATGAATATCACTGGCCCGGTAGGGAATGGCTTCCTTAATAACCGAGTCCACCAACCGGACGGCAGGGTTATTGATTACATCCGACTCGCTGGAAACGCCCTGATTGCCCTTCTGCATGGCGCTGACCTGCTGCTCTGCCTTTTCCGTATTCAAATCGCTCAAAGCAGCAGACGTGGACTGCACGGCGGATATAGAATCCACATACCGGTCAATCTGCACCGGCGGCACCAATATATAGTCACACTTACAGCCAAACTGCACCGAAAGAGCGGACATGGCATGGCAATCCAAGGGTTTGCCTGCGGCTACCATAAGAACCCCGTTTTTATCATAGCTGACCGGGATAATCTTATGTTTCTTCATAAAATCGAAGGTAAACAGATCAAACAAACTCCGGTCGATATCCAGCATGTCGATTTCTACATAGGGCATGCAGTAATACTCTGCGCGGGCCTCCAGCTCTGTATTCTCCGTAATAACTTCCCTGGCAAGCAAGTAATCCCGCACACCCACCTGAAGCCGCTGACACTCATCGAGAATCTCCTGGGCGTCCTTGCGCTTTACCAGCTTTTTATAGATATAGAATTGTAAAAGCTCGTGATTTATATTCATCCTGTTCTACCTCTCGCTTATACGTTCAGGCCCGTCATAATAGAAATCATAGGCGAATACACCGCCAGGAACAGCACACCGATAATCGCACCCATAATCAGCAGCATAATGGGCTGGATTTTATTGGTCAGGGAGTTCATGGATGTCTCCACCTGGCTGTCAAAGAAATTACATGACCGGGTCAGCACATCATCCAGCGCGTTGGTCTTTTCTCCAATGGTGATCATTTGGATCATCATAGACGGAAACAGGTTGTAGCTCTCAAAAGCATTGGTCAGGGACATGCCTGCCCGCACTGCCTCAGAAGCCTGGCGGAAACGGTCCGTCAAATACCTGTTGCCGATGACAATTTCTGTAGCGTACATGGCCTCATTAAGGTGCATGCCACTGGACAGAAGCAACGCAAACGCCCGGGCAAACCGGGAGGTAATCATATTGATTTGGATGGTCTTAATAATCGGCGCTTTCAATTTCAGCACATCCACTGCATAACCGCCGAACTCCGTGCGGCTGACGAGAAAAACAAGCAATCCCAGCACTACAACGCCTGCCAGCAGATACTGCCACCAATTCAGCAGAAAATCTGACACCGCATACACCGCGGCAGTCAAGCCGGTGACCTCCACCTCCAGCTGATCCAATGTCTCCCGGAATGTGGGCACAACCAGCGCCAGCATCAGCACCACGATACCCAGCGTCATGCCCGCCAGCATCATGGGATAGGCCAAAGCACTCTTGATTTTCCCCCGCAGTTGGGAATCCTTCTCGTAGTAGTCTGCCAAGGAAGAGAGCACCATGTCCAGCTTGCCGCTGAGCTCACCCACCTTGATCATGCTTCGGAAAAAGTGAGGGAAGACTTTAGCGTGCTTATTCAGCGCTTCTGAAAGCAGCATGCCGCTCTGCACATCCTCAAAAATCACCGAAAGAATGCCCCGGAAGTAACCGGAATAAGGCTGATTTTTCAAGATATCCAAGCTGTCCAAAATAGGAATATGGGTATTGAGCATAATGGCAAACTGCCGGCAAAAAGAGGTAAGCTCCGGCATGGAAACCTTTCCGGTGCCCAGGGTAAAAAATGCGGAGGGCGTACCGCCGGAATAGGGTTTCGCGGAAACCAAAAACAGACTTTGCTTGGCAAGCTGCAGAGCAAGATCCTCTTCGTCCTTGGCGATAAACACGCCCCGGATCTTATGCTTCTGCAGGTTTACCGCAGTATACTTATATTTCTGCATGCGTCTGCACTCCAATCTTCAGAAAGTCATAGTTGCAAATAGAAACTCCAGGTACCAACCGATAATCCAGTCACCGGCAAGCATGGCAATGATCGTTCCCGCCACCAGGTAGGGGCCAAAGGGGCGCTCAGTCTGTTTATCTGTGTTTTGAATCCGGTTGAGCGCGGTCATTCCCACTGCCCCCGCCACCGAAGCCAGGAGCATAGCCAAAATAAACTTCTGCCAGCCCAGCAGCAGGCCTGCCGCGGCGGCGTATTTCACGTCACCGAAACCCAGACCCTCTTTTTTCAGCAGCGCGATAGACCCGTAATACAGTCCAAGAAAAACAACCGCTCCGGCAGCAGCGCCGATCAGATGGTCCAGCCACGGACCTTTGGTGAGCATGACCACCACACCGCCTGCCGCCACAAGCAGGGTAAACCGGTTGAAAATCAGCATGTGCTCCAAATCAATGAAAAATATACAGATGAGCGCGGAGCACACCACCGCCGCAGCCACCGCATACACCGGGCTTTCCTTCCAGAAAAGGGCGGCGCAGGCCAGCCACAGCAATCCGTTCAGCAGCTCCACAATCATATACCGGGGAGAGATGGGGACTTTGCATTTGCGGCACTTGCCCCCAAGAAACACATAGGACAGCACCGGAATGTTATCGTACCATTTCAGGCTGTAATGACATGCCGTACAGTGAGAACCGGGGTGGGAAAGGCTCATGTTGTTGGGCAAGCGGTAAATCACCACATTCAGAAAGCTGCCCACGCACACGCCCAGTATCAGCGCAAGTATATGTACGCACAGCATGATAAACTCCTGATGTTCCATCACGGTCTCCTTTCCGGCAAATTGGCTTAAAAGTTATTGATTTTGTTAAATTGCTTTACGTACAGAGCGCCGAACAGCTCCAGATCCTTTGCGCCGGCGGCAGAAGCATCAAAGCTGGCGCCGGTGAGCAGGGGCTGGAATTTCACGCCGTTGTCCGCCTCTTCCCTATTGACCATATCATAGAGAAAATCGTAGCCCCGGGGCAGGTTCACGTACACCGTATCAATCCCGCCCAATGCGGTAATCTCCGGGTTGGAGGCAATCAGCTCCAGGGTCCACTTCATAAATATCCGGAAATTCTCGTAGACGAAGCCCTCCCGGTCCGTGGGAGTCTCCCGGAGCATGAATTTCGGCAGCTTTCTGCCTTCCTTCTTTCCCTCGCCCATGTCATACCCGGTATCGTCCTGTCCGGCAAAAACCGGCGCGTCTTCCCGCGCCTCATCAGGGTCCGCCAGCACAGTCTCACCCATAATGGTCAGCTGCTTTGCCTTTGCTTTCTCCTTGGCGTTGAGCACCAGCAGCTCCGCGCTGGCGTGGTCAAACAGCAGATCCTCTCCGGCAAGACGGGACTTGTAGAGCATGGAATGACCAAAAGGCAGACTATACGCGCCAACAGTTCTTCCTTTGTTTACGAAGGCAAGCCGCGCCCGGTTTTCCTGAATGTTCAGCAGCACAAACGTACCGTTTTTCAGCTTGGGATTCAGCACAAACGCGCCGTTGACCATAGCGTTTGCCGCAAAGGTGATATTCTGCACATTGATCTGATTGGACGCGCAGGCCTCGGTAAGCTTGGCAGCCAGGTCCTTGCGCATGCCCACCAAGCCGTAGGTGGCAAACTGCTTATTCTGCGCCATGAGGAAGGTGGTATATTTTAACGCTTTCTTATTCTTATAAATGGCGCCAATGGCAAGCTCCAGAGAGTTTTCCATAGCTTTTTTGCCAATGGCAGGGACATCAATTTTATCCGTCAGAACCAGATGGTCCGGCAGAACCAGCGACACCTTCTGCATAGCCGCGGCAGGATTTTTCTGCTGATATGCCTTCAAAATCCTGCAGAATTTCTCAAAAAACTCCTCACTGCACACCGGGCAGCTGTAACCCGCGGCCAGATGGGTGTCCTTCACCCCGTTGCCGGGAGCGCGGTAAAAATGTATGGTATCGCTATGGGTATCAATGGCGATTACGTCAGACAGTGCGGCTTCAAACATAGCTGCTGTACTCCTCTCAATTCTTGGTCCATTCTGTTACAGTATACCTGCCGTCACCGGCGTCTGTCAACACTACCTTCAGAAGGGTGCTGCCGGACGCCTTATCCGTAACGGTCAGGGTCGTGCCCTCCACAGTGATGCCGTAATCCTCCCCGTAGGGAGCTGCCCAGGCATTGCCTGCATTTTGGGCGACAGCAGCGCAGAAGTCTTCCCCAATCTGTTCCAGCACAATTCCCTGGGTCATACTTCTTTCCGCCCGGAGCATTCTGTTGTGCTGCAAAAGAGCGGTGGTCAGAACCAGTGTGGAAAGCGCAAAGGTCACGACTGCCAGCATGATCGCCATTTCCAGACCGGCACCCCGCCGGTCAGCTAAAAATTTCTTCATTCAGCGCCACCTCCTGTTGTGTAGGTAAACGCGCATATTTCCTCGCCGTTTGCTTTCACGGCGGAATATTCAAATTGATTGGTTCCCGGGCGGATTGTCACGGTGTAGCTTTTGGCGCGCAAAACAAAGCTGCCGCTTTCATCGGTGAAATCCCCGGTCATTTGCAGACATTCCAAAAATTCCTCGTTATCCGCCGCATAACGGAAGCACTCCACTGCGTTCTCCGCAGAGGCTGCCACCTCCTGGGCAGTAAGCGCCCGCTGCTCAAGGCTGACGGACATCATAATCATAGACAGCGCCGATGCGCTGATAACTGTAATAATCACGAGGGCGACCACCACTTCCACGATGGAAACGCCCCTGCGGGAAGAATTATTTACCTTCATTGATGTGCCCTCCCTTCTTTTAGTTGACAGTTGACAGTTGACAGTGGACAGTTAAGGTATTGCCTTCGGCAATGAATTTATAATCGTGCGCCAACCGCACACAATAACTGTCAACTCTCAACTGGTCAACTGTCCACTGTCAACTGTCCACTGTCAACTGTCAACTGTCAACTGTCAACTCTTCCCCAATTCGGGGGTTGATGCAGAAAATGTAGGTCAGCTCCCCGTCACCGCCCCGGGGATCCGGGTAGGTCAGTGTGCAGAAGTAGATGGAATCGCTGCCGTTATGCTTTGATTCCACCGAAAGCGCTGTTACGGTGCTTAAGGAAACCGTGAGCGCCTGCCCGCCGGGCACAGGTGCGGTAAGGGACTGCTCCTCCAGGGTTACGGTGTAAGTATCCGCGTCTTTTTGGGCAGAGAGAACACCGTCCGCCGCGGTAACCACCGCGCCGTCGGATACCATACGGCTGACCCAGCCCTCCAGTACGGATTCCGTCAGCTCCAGATCCTCCATGACCTTCAGTCTTGTGGCGCCCACGGTACTGCGGGTGCCCACCATGAGGGTAAAAGACGTGACCATTAAAGCAACAATGGAGATAACCGCCAGTACGACGCAAATCTCCGCCAGGGACATACCCTTTCTCCTTGTGCCGTGCATGGGATTACCTCCTTCTTTTTCAGTGGACAGTGGAAAGTGGAAAGTGGATAGTGGATAGTGGATAGTGGAAAGTTATTGTGTGCGCTGTGCGCACCATCTAAATAGTCGCCAACGGCGACACCTTAACTTTCAACTTTACACTTTCAACCTTAAGCTTAATTTTGTGAAAAGCACCGCAGCACCCCAAAAGGAGCTGCGGTGTTTCATTTCATTTATTGCTGGACCAATTAGCCTACATTGATAAAGATTTCAATATTCTTGGACAGATCAGTCCATGCTACTGTTTGAGCTTTCCCTGCAGGATCACCGTAGGTAATAACCTTAGAGTCGCCGGCTTCCTTAGCATAGTACTCGTCAGTATCGCCAGCATAACCCTTTGCGGTATTCACAGCAGTACTCTCCAATGCGGCACTCAGTTTGCCGGCATTCTTGTCATACTTAAACCAGATTTCCTGCTTGGCATCCTTATAGATAACATAGGCGTCTCCGGGAATGTTGCCATTCTTTTCAGACAGCAGGACGGTAAGAGCAGCGCGGGTCTCCTGAGTAATGGCAGAGCTTTCAGCCTTTTTAATCACACCGGAGAAAGTGGGAATCAGGACAGCTGCCAGAATTGCGATAACGGCAATTACGATGACCAGCTCGGTAATAGTAAAGCCTTTACGTGTATTCTTCTTCATGATAATTTCCCTCCTTCAAGAAAATAGGTGCAGCCCGACCCGACAAGGCCGGGCTTTCAATTGATTATATGCGATCTATCAGCTGATTAACTGATTATGCCTTGGGCAGCAGGATGGTGACAACACCGTTTTCGATGGTCACGCTCTGCTCGCCCTTTACCATTTCCTTCCACTGGTCAACAGTGTAGCTGGAGTAGGGCTTGCCGTTAAAGGTACCGCCGGAGATAACGATCTTGGAGTCAGCAACAGCAATATTAGAATCGGTGGTCAGCTCCAATGCGCCCTCAAAGGTACCGCCCTTAACATTGATGGTGCCGCCGGAGCTCAGGACGCACAATACGTTGCCTTGAGCCTCATAGTAGCCACTCTCAACGTTAATAGTTCCGCCATAAGATACAGTGACACAAGAGGTACACCAACCTCTGTCACCGGCGTTCTTCACGGTGACATTCTTCAAGGTAGCGGTAGACTCAGCGATCTCCATACCAATCGTGTTACCAGCCGTAATAATAGTATCTTCCAAGAGCATCTCTGTACCGTCTGTAGCCTGAATTACAGCACCGGGCACCGAACTGTTCGCCAGGGTATTGGTGTAGGAAACCTGCATATTCTTCACAGTGATCTTTGCTTTGTCAAACGTACGCAGAACGCCCCACAGACCACCACTCTTAGCTTCGCCGGAAGCAACGATAGAGCCGTTAGCCAGGTTGAAGTCAGAACCGACCTGGAACATACGGTAATCAGCAGTTGTAAAGGATGCGTTCAGAGTCTGGCCGTTCAGATCCAGAGTGGTTTCCTCATCAGTGTCAATACGGATACCGTCCTTCTTAACGCCATCAGAATGGGTGGGAGCTTCGGTAAGGGTAACATTCTCGCTCAAAGTTACAGTGCCGCCGCCTGCAAGCATAGTCTTAACATTATCGCCCTTGCCGTCAACAGCCTTGTCGGTCAGGGAAGGAATCACCTGAACGCCTGCAACGCCATCCAGAATGGAGGTGTCGTTCAGAGCGATGTACCAAGTGCCGTCTTCGATGGAGTCGCAGGTTTCATCCAGATCCTCAGCCTTGAACAGCACTTTCATATCCTCATCCACCAGCAGAACCTGATTGGTCTTGGATTCCCATGCGAAGAAGTTGCCGGCATTGGTGGGGTTCAGGTTCGCTACAATATAGCCTGCTTCACGCATAGCGTTCAAAGCAACGCTGAAGGTAACAACCTCATTTTCAGCTTCAGCTGCAGCCACTGCAGTGTTCAAGCTCTTAGCAGTCTGAGTATCAGCAGACAGGTTAGCCTTCTTGATCAGGCTTGCGAATGTGGGGATAAGTACAGCTGCGAGAATTGCAATTACAACGATCACGATGACCAGCTCTGTAATCGTAAATCCTCTCTTGTTATTACGCTTGTTCATAACAAAAAATTCCTCCTCTTCTTACTTTTAAGAAAAACAAGCTATATCTCAATCCGCCGCCGCAAAGCCTCGCTTCACAAAAAACGGATAAAGAACAAAATAAACGCCAAATATTTTGGCGAAACACAGGATATGTATGCATCCATTATAGCACTTATATTTTGTTTGTCAAATGTTTATTCATATATTTTTCACTATTTTTTGCGGTTTTTTTAATCTATTTTACGTTAATTTGCACATATCGGCAAAAAACACCAGGCAATGCCGGCGTTTTATGGCAAATCTGCACCATTCTCTCCCCCGATATCAGAAAAAGCCGCGTTCCACAACATAATATGACAATGCGTCATAATTGTCAAGAAAAAATATGACATAATGTCATTGGGTGATGTTATGCGCAACAGATTACGGCAGCTGCGAAAAAGCAGGGGCTATACGCAAATATCCGTGCAGATGCAGACCGGTATTGAACAGGCTTTGCTGTCAAAATTTGAAACCGGTGAACGGGTACCTCCCACCGAAACCCTGATACGCCTGGCTGATTTTTATAATGTAAGTATAGACTATATATTATATCGTACAGACAAGCCCGAGGTGAATAAATTATAGGGGCGATTTATGCCCGCACAAAGGCTCTTGTTAAGAATGTAGGGGGTCTGTTAAGAATGTAGGGGCGGCCATTGGCCGCCCCTACTCTGCTGAAGGCGTCCTTGTCTAATGTAGGGGCGGCCATTGGCCGCCCGTTCCGTGTAATGGCCCTTCTTACGGGCGGCCACTGGCCGCCCCTACTCTGCTAAAGGCGTCCTTGTCTAATGTAGGGGCGGCCATTGGCCGCCCCTACCGCTTTTGCCGGTGGTGAGTAAGTGCGCTCTTGAAACGAAAGATAATTTTTGCTATCATGTTTCTAAAAAATATAGAGCAGGTGAAGCAGATGGAATTGCCAAAGCGGAAACCAAACCGCCTGACAGAATATGACTACAGTACTCCCAACGCCTATTTTATCACTGTTTGTACACAGGATCGAAAAAATCTATTTTGGACGGATGTAGGGGCGGCCATTGGCCGCCCGGACAACGTTCACTTAACGGGTCTTGGTATGATGGTAAAACAGGTCATCTATGATATTCCCAGACACTATCCCGCAATTACGGTTGACCACGCTGTTGTTATGCCGAATCATATCCATCTGCTGCTGCAGATCAATACAAGCATTGACGGGCGGCCAATGGCCGCCCCTACGATCTCGACGGTAATCAATCAGACCAAAGGCGTTATTTCAAAGAAAGCGGGTTTTTCTGTTTGGCAGAAAGGTTTTTATGATCATGTGATTCGTGGGGAACGGGATTATCTGGATATATGGAACTATATTGAGGGGAATCCCGGCAAATGGGCAGAAGATAAGCTATATGTTTCAGACAGTCAGTAAAATCACGCCTTTGCAAAATGCGCCTTGTTGCATTTTAATGGTTCGAGTCCCTTCGGCGGCAAAAAATGAGAGAGGGCAAGAGCCCTCTCTCATTTTTTGGTACGCCGGAAGGGACTCGAACCCCCAACCCTCGGAACCGGAATCCGATGCTCTATCCATTGAGCCACCGGCGCATATCCAAAGCCAAGCTATTATAACAAGCTTTTTTCCGTTTGTAAAGGGGCGTTTTGAAAATTTCAACGGCTCTTTTCCCGTTTCTTCCGAAAAGTAGTTGTTTTTCCGACAAAAATATGCTATACTCCCCTTAAAGTATCCTGTCAAAGGAGGTTTTCCCATGGCAACGCAACCTTTTCGTTCCGCTTTTAACGGCTTTAACCGTCAGGACGTGGTTCACTACATTGAATTATTAAACAATCAGCACAACGCCCAAATTGAGCAGCTGAATAACCAACTCCGGCACGCTCCCGCTGTCAGCAAGCTGCAGGCAGAGCTGGACGCCGCTCTGGCAAGATGCGCCCAGTTGGAGGCGCAGCTGGCGGAAGCTCCCGCACCCGCCGCTGCCACAGAGCAGGAGCTGGCTGCTTACCGCCGTGCAGAGCAGGCTGAGCGGTCCGCACGGGAACGGGCGCAGCAGATCCGCACCCAGGCCAATGCCATTTTGGCTGATACCGCAGCCAAGGCAGATGACGCCGCCGCCCGCATTACCCAGCTGGCAGAGCAGGCAAACGTCCAGCTGCAGGCATATCAGGAGACCATCACCGGCACCCAGTCCCTGTTCCGGGATACGGTTGCCGCCCTTTCCGCCATCAAAGCTGAAGAAGAATAAAAGGGAAAGCGTCTGCTTTCCCTTTTTTGAGGTATTTTATGGAAGTTTTTTACCCGGGATATTACGAGCATTTCTCCTGCGTTGCAGGTCTTTGTCCCGACAGCTGCTGCAAGGAGTGGGGCGTGGACGTGGACCCGGACTCCGCCGCTTTTTACCGGCGGCTCCCCGGCGCGCTGGGTGACCGGCTGCGGCAGGTGCTGCAGGACGGAGACGGCGGCACAGTAATGGCCATCGAAAACGGCCGCTGCACCATGTGGCGGCAGGACGGTCTGTGCCGGATCCACGCGGAGCTGGGGCACGATGCCCTGTGCCGCGTCTGCCGGGAGTTCCCCCGTCTGCGCCACGATTACGGCTCTTTTGCGGAGCTGGGACTGGAGCTGTCCTGCCCGGAAGCCGCAAGGCTGATTCTCACTTCCCCGGAGCAGGCTTTTGCTGTGAAAACTCTGCCGGATTCTGAAGAACCGGAATACGATACAGAAATTATGGACATTCTCCTCCGCAGCCGGGGTCAGTTTCTGAAATTTATGGACACGGCTTCTCTTACCCTTCCGCAAATTCTGTCCGTTCTGCTGCTGTATGCCCACGAGGTACAGGCGGAGTTGGACGGCGGAGATGCCGCGCCCTTCTGTCCGGAAAAGTGTCTTGCAGATGCCGCCCATTTTGCCCAAGGGGGAGACATCCGGCAGGTGCAGGACTTCTTTTTGGGCCTGGAAATCCTCACCGGCCACTGGCGGCAGCGGCTGCGCGCCTCTGCCGTTACGCCCCAATGGGACTGCCGGCACAGGGCGCTGCTGCGCTATTTCCTGAACCGTTACTGGCTGCAGGCGGTGTCGGATTATGATGTGCTCTGCCGGGCGAAGTTTGCCATCACAGCATGCCTGCTGATCGGCTGTCTTGGGGGCGATTTGATTGAAACTGCCCAGCTGTTTTCCAAGGAGATTGAAAACGACCCGGACAATGTAGAGGCCATTCTGGACGGCGCCTACACTTCGCCGGCGCTTACAGACGGGGCGCTGCTGGGTCTGCTGACAAAATGAAAACGGGGTCTTTCGACCCCGTTTTTACTTTTATACGGACCGTGTCCATTCGGTAATCAGCAGAGCGGGAATCATCCACACCAGCTGATACAGGAACATATTGACGGGCGTGAGCAGCTCAAGCGCGCCCAACACCACCAGCAGCACCATAATCAGCAGTCCGATAACACCGCCGGTAATATGCAGCGCTGTGCCCCAACGGCAGGTAGTCCTCAACGCCCGGGCGCCGGTAACACCGTAAGCCAGAGACGCCAGACCGGTGGCTGTGGTCATCACCAGTGACTGAGCGCCCTCCTCCGGCATCTTCTCCCGGAGCAAGTCCCGGGTATCATAGTCCGGCAGTACAAACCGCTTGGGCTTGATGCCGAATTTGCTCCGCAGGAAGCCGTGGGTCACCGTGAAATCATTGCCGGTAAACACACAGTTAAGCTTTCTGTAAGAAGTCAGCGTGGTGAGGCCTGCGGACGCAGACAGGGATTTCTCGTAATTGAGGGCAAACAGACCGCTCAATTCCTTTTCAATGGCCACATACACGGCGTTTTTCACCTTTGCAGTATCGGGAACCTCAATGCCCATATCCTTCAGGAAGGTGGCTGTGCCCAGCAGGACCGCTTCGCTCTCCACCAGGCCGCCGATGCCGCCGTTTTCATAATGACACAGGGCGCAGGCATCATAATGCCTGCCGTTCCGGCTGTCCAACAGCTGATTGAACAGCCCCGCAAGGCCGCTGTTGCCCGACGCCATCACTGCCGATGCATAGGCCACAATCTGCTCCGGCTCCCGGCTGCCAAAGAACTTCATGCCGTTGAGCCGCACTGTGCCGGCAGGGAGCAGGTCATCATAGGTCAGCGGGAATACTGCCTTTCCGCACAGTCCTTCCACGCCCTGCCAGCCGCACAGGACCGTGCCCAGTTTGTGGAGTCTGCGCTCCAGAATCCATGTGGGGCGGCTGTGGCTGATAAATCCGGTGGCCGGCACTGCCGCCAGCAGAGAGACTGCGGCGATCTGCACGCCGGTGGAAATACCCACCGGCACACCGGCAGCCATGCCCTGCAGCACGCCGGCGGAAATGCCGATCAGCAATGCCGCAAAGGCTGCGATCAGGCTGTATCTGTTCAGGCTCGTTTCCGGCTTGGACGGGGCGGCATGGTTTTCCATAAAGTCCTCCACCTGTCCTTCAGCGCGGAGGAAGCCTTTTTTCCCGTCTATGTAGTCCGGGCAGGCAGTCAGGCCGTCCAGGCGAATGGCTTTCCGCATGGTATCCATGCGGGACATCTCTGTATTTCTGCGCTGGTATGCGCTCCACAGGGACATGGTTGCCATCAGACTAAACGCCGCGCAGCAGGGCACACGGACCTGCTGCAGGCACAGGATTCCGTCCACACAGCACACAAGGAAGGTAGCCGCCAGCAGCGTATTGAGGGTAAAGCGTTTCTTCATCAGATCGGCAACGCCCTCAATCATCTGAAAGCTGCTGAGCAATCCGGAAACCAGCAGCGCCAAAAACTGGCCGAATACCATCAGCCGCATACGGTTTTCCTGTACCATGCCCAAGGCATACATGCCGGTAGACGCGGCAGAGATGAGCGCCACCAGCAGGCTCAGGAAAATCGCGACCTGCAATTTTCCCACGCCAAGCTCCGACAGTTCATAAAAACGTTTTTCCGGTCCTGCCACCAATTTCTTCTTCAGTTCACGCAGCCGGGAACGGGGGTGGAAAAGAATGGGCTGGGGGGGAATATACTCACCCATGGGCTGATCATATTCTGGCTCCCAATGCTCGGAAAACGGCTCGCTGTGAATGGTGTCCTCCAGATTCCACGGACGCACATCCTCATCGTCTGTTTCCCCGGCTGTGTGAGGGATCGGGTCTGCAAGGACATGCCCCAGACCTTCCAGCCGTATGGTATCCCCGGTCACCTCCTGCACAGGCATCTCCACCTGCACCGGTTCTATCCGCCGGGTGGCCTGCAGGTCCTCATGGGACTCCAGAATCACAGGCTCAGGCGCTGTCTCTTCCGCCGCTTCCTCTAGCTCCTCTTCCGGCTCATCATTGTTCAGCCAATGCTGAAACGCTTCATCGTTGAGGGCATCGGCAATTTCGTCGGCAAACTCTTCCGGTTCTTCCCCGGCAGACATTTCCGGCGCATCTTCCGACGGTACGTTTCCGAATTCATGGATAATATCTTCCAGGTCATAATCACGGCGCATAGTTTCGTCCATAGGATACCTCCTTACTTCAAACGCTGGCGTACTGCCTCATACAGCAGAATGGATGCAGCAGCAGATGCATTCAGGGAAGAAATCTGCCCCTTCATGGGAATATGCACCAGCATATCGCAGTTTTTCCGCACCAGAGGACTCATGCCGTCCCCCTCATTGCCGATGACAATGGCGGCAGGGCCAGTCAGATCTGCCTGATACATGGGCACAGAGCCTTCGGCAGCCGTTCCGAAAACCCAAACGCCCTTTTCTTTCAGCTCCCCGATGGCATTGTTGATGTTGCTGACCTTTGCCACCTTCATATATTCCACCGCGCCGGCAGAGGCTTTGGCAACCGTAGCGGTCAGACCCACACTGCGGCGTTTTGGAATAATCACACCGTGGGCGCCGGCACATTCGGCAGAACGGAGAATGGCGCCTAAATTATGGGGGTCGGACAGTTCATCACAAATCACCAGCAAGGGAGTCTCCCCCCGGTCTGCCGCCTCCTGCAGAATGTCATCAATGGTATAGTACTCTCGGGCTGCCGCCAGGGCAATCACGCCCTGATGGGCGCGGGTGACGCTCATGGCATCCAGCTTCCGTCTGTCCACCGGCACCACCACAGCGCCGGCTTCCTTCGCCTGGGCTGCCAAATGCTGCAAAGCCCGGTCCGTATCACCGTTGGCAACAAACACCTTATCAATGGTCCTGCCGCTGCGCAGCGCCTCGGTCAAGGCATTGCGCCCCTCCAGCTGATTCTCATTTTCCTGCTCCTCGCGGGGCTCTTCTCTGCGGGCAGGGCGGGTATCCTTTCGGCGGTAATTGTCTCTCTCCGGTCGCATGGTACAAAATCATCCTTTCTTCTCAAAAAAGGTCATACTCTCCATATTATTTATATTATAGCAGATTTTTTTCCCGTTCACAACTGCATTTTTCAGGAAGAAATCCCCCATCCGGGAGAAATTCACAGAAAATTTACCGTACTTTTCCGTATCATTCATTGCCCTCAGCGGAAAAATGTGTTATGATGTGTAAAAATACGCCCCCAAGGAGGCAAATTATGGACTCTAATCGAAATCAACCGCCCAAAAAGCCCGAGGACAAGCGGCCCAAATTCAGCATTTGGGTAACTATTATGGTCTCGGTTGCCCTGATTCTGCTGATCAGCCTGGTGTACAACGCGGTGGTCAACCATCAGTACACCCAGACCACCTTCTCTGACTTTATGGAAGAGGCGGAAAAGGACAATCTGGCAGAGGTGGAAATCCGCCACGACCGAATTCTGTACATGACCAAGGAGGAAGCGGAGAAACCGGCTGCCCAGCAGAAAGCCTGCTTCACAGGCCTTCCCAACGGCGATATTCTGGGTCTTGCCCAGAAGCTGGATTCCCTGGGTACTACGGTGGATGTGCAGATCGTGGAGGACAATTCCACGATTATGATGATTCTCTACTATGTGATTATGTTCGGCGCCATCTTCGGCGTGATGACGCTCCTGTCCAAGAAAATGGGCGGCGGCATGATGGGCTCTGTGGGTGCCAACAAGGCCAAGGTCTATATGGAAAAGCAGACCGGTGTGACCTTTAAGGATGTGGCCGGTCAGGACGAGGCCAAGGAGTCCCTGCAGGAGATTATTGATTTTCTCCATAACCCCCAGAAGTACACGGAAATCGGCGCCAAGCTGCCCAAAGGCGCGCTGCTGGTAGGTTCTCCCGGTACAGGTAAGACCCTCCTTGCCAAGGCTGTGGCAGGCGAAGCCGATGTGCCCTTCTTCTCCATCTCCGGTTCGGATTTTGTGGAGATGTTTGTGGGTGTGGGCGCCAGCCGGGTGAGAAGCCTGTTCCAGCAGGCGGCAAAGGTTGCTCCCTGTATTATTTTCATCGACGAAATTGACGCGGTGGGCCGCTCCCGTGACTCCCGCTACGGCAGCAACTCCGAGCAGGAGCAGACGCTGAATCAGCTTTTAGGTGAAATCGACGGCTTCGACTCCTCCAAGGGTGTTGTGTGTCTTGCCGCCACCAACCGGCCGGAGATTCTGGACAAGGCGCTGCTCCGGGCTGGTCGGTTCGACCGGCAGATCATTGTGGACCGTCCCAATCTGCAGGGCAGACTGGATACCTTAAAGGTACACACCCGGAAGATTAAGCTTGCCGAGGATGTGGATTTGCAGAGAATCGCCCAGGCTACCGCCGGCGCGGTGGGCGCGGATTTGGCAAACCTTGTCAATGAAGCGGCGCTGCGGGCGGTGCGTAAAGGCCGCAAGGCAGTGAATCAGGAGGATTTGCTGGTATCCTTTGAAACGGTGATTGCCGGCGCGGAAAAGAAGAACACCGTCCTTACCGACACGGAAAAGCGGCTGATTGCCTATCACGAGGTGGGCCACGCCCTGGTTGCCGCCCTGGAAAAGCATTCCCAGCCGGTATCCAAAATCACTATTGTTCCCCACACCTCCGGCGCGCTGGGCTACACTATGCAGATGCCCGAGGAGGAGAAGCACCTGAAAACCTCCCAGGAGCTGCTCACGGAGCTGCGCACCCTGGTAGGCGGCCGGGCAGCGGAGGAAGTGGTATTCGGCGTGCAGACCACCGGCGCCTCCAACGACATTCAGCGGGCAACCGCTCTGGCCCGGAACATGGTCACCCTGTACGGCATGAGCGATGTACTGGGACTGATGGCGCCTGCTACGGTGGGCAATCAGTATTTGGACGGACAGGCCTATCTGGATTGCTCTCAGGAGACCTCCGCGCTGGTGGACAAGGAAGTGCAGCGGCTGCTGGATACGTGCTATCGGGAAAGCAAAACCCTGCTTACAACCAACCGGGCATTGCTGGACGAAATTTCCGAACATCTGCTTGCCAAGGAAACCATCACC
Source organism: Faecousia sp. (assembly GCA_045540155.1). Taxonomy (GTDB): domain Bacteria; phylum Bacillota; class Clostridia; order Oscillospirales; family Oscillospiraceae; genus Faecousia. The sequence goes on along the minus strand of JAZQGT010000032.1, from coordinate 4,310 downwards.
GGCGACGAACTGATGGCGTTTATTAACGCCCAGCAGTCCGATTTGGTGGACGCAGAGGAATTTGAACCGGAAGAAAAATAATCACCCACTGAGGTGTCTGCCAAAAGCAGACACCTCTTTTTGTATGCTTTCAACAAATAACAAAAAACCTTAAAAAACGTATTGACTTTTTCTCCCGTTTGTGCCAATATATTGTGTAGATGCGCTTTGCAAACACAAGATGTAGTGTTTATAACAGAAAGGACAGAGAGAAAATGATTCAAAGTATTATTAAGCGCGACGGCCGCGTGGTGCTTTACGATCAGAACAAAATCGCTGCCGCGATTCTGAAGGCTTTGGAGGCCGCCGGTGACGGCAATGCTGCCGATGCCGCCCGCGTTGCCAATGACGTGCAGCGGGAGCTGGAAGGCAAGTTTGTTGACCAGTCCCCCAACATCGAGGCCGTGCAGGACTGCGTGGAGCGTCAGCTGATGAACCACGGCTTCAACGCTGCCGCCAAGGCTTACATTCTCTACCGGGCAAACCGTACCCGCGCCAGAGAAGCCAACACCAAGCTGATGAAGACCATCGACGAGATCACCAACATTGACGCCCGTATCAGCGACATGAAGCGGGACAACGCCAATATCGACGGCAACACCGCCATGGGCTCTATGCTGCAGATCGGTGCTGCCGGCGCCAAGGCCTATAACGAAATGTATCTGCTCCGCCCGGAGCACGCCAAGGCATACCGCGAGGGTGATATCCATATCCACGACTTTGATTTCTACTCCCTCACCACCACCTGCTGCCAGACCGATATTATCAAGCTGTTTAAGGACGGCTTCTCCACCGGTCACGGCTACCTGCGGGAGCCTCAGAGCATTCAGAGCTATGCGGCGCTGGCGGCCATCGCCATTCAGTCCAACCAGAATGACCAGCACGGCGGTCAGTCCATTCCCAACTTTGACTACGGCATGGGCGAGGGCGTTGCCAAAACCTACCGCAAGGCGTTCTCCCGCCGTCTGCGGGACGCAGTGGAGGACTATCTGGATTTGGCTGATGCCAGCGAAGGCATCGCAGCTGTGATTGCAGACGCAGAAAAGGCTACCGGTGAGGTGGCAAAGCTGGAAAGCAGCGAAAGCTACATTGCCGCTGTGGTTGACGGTCTTGAGAAGACCTTCCGGATGGACAAGGCAACTGCCCAAAAGCTGGTCAAGCGCGCTTCCGAGCGTGCCTACAAGAAGACCGACCGGGACACCAAGCAGGCAATGGAGGGCTTTGTTCATAACCTGAACACCATGCACTCCCGTGCCGGCGCGCAGACCCCCTTCTCCTCCATCAACTACGGCACCGACACCTCCCCCGAGGGCCGTATGGTCATCAAGAACGTGCTGCTGGCGCTGGAAGCCGGTCTGGGCCACGGCGAAACCTGCATCTTCCCCATTCACATCTTCAAGGTCAAGGAAGGCGTCAACTACAACGAGTCTGACCCCAACTATGACCTGTTCCGCTTAAGTATGCGGGTCAGCGCCAAGCGCCTGTTCCCCAACTACACCTTCCTGGATGCTCCCTACAACCTGCAGTACTACGTCCCCGGCCGTCCCGAGACGGAAGTGGCTACCATGGGCTGCCGTACCCGGGTTATGGGTAACGTGTACGATCCCACCCGGGAGATCTCCTACTCCCGCGGCAACCTGTCCTTCACCTCCATCAACCTGCCCCGCCTTGCCATCGAGAGTAGCGGCGACGAGAAGGTATTCTTTGAGAAGCTGCAGGCCATGCTGGAGCTGGTTGCCCAGCAGCTGCTGGACCGGTTCGAGATTCAGGCAAGCAAGCACATCTACAACTACCCGTTCCTGATGGGTCAGGGCGTGTGGTTGGATTCGGACAAGCTGTCCATCAATGATGACCTGCGGGAAGTGCTGAAGCACGGCACATTGTCCATCGGCTTTATCGGCCTTGCGGAAACCCTCACCGCCCTCTACGGTCACCACCACGGTGAAAGTGAGGAAATGCAGGAGAAGGGCAAGCAGATTTTGGGCTTCATGCGCAAATTCTGCGACGACAAGTCCCAGGAGCTGAAGATGAACTTCTCCCTGCTGGGTACGCCTGCGGAGGGTCTGTCCGGCCGGTTCATCCGTATGGACCAGAAGCGCTACGGCAAGCTCCCCGGCATCACCGACCGGGAGTACTACACCAACTCCTTCCACATTCCCGTGTGGTTCCCCATCTCCGCCTACGACAAGATCCGGCTGGAGGCGCCCTACCACGCCCTGTGCAACGCAGGCCATATCAGCTACGTGGAGCTGGACGGCGACACCGCCCAGAATGTGGAGGCATTTGAGTCCATCGTCCGCTGCATGCACGATTTCGGCATCGGCTACGGCTCTATCAACCACCCGGTTGACCGCGACCCGGTCTGCGGCTATGTGGGCATCATCGGAGATGTGTGTCCCCGCTGCGGCCGCCGGGAGGGCGAGGAAATTCCCTTTGAACGGGTTGAAGAATTAAGAAAGAAATATCCGAAAATGCCTGCATTCCAAGGCATCGAGTAAGGAGGAAACACTATGACAATTAAAAGCACAAACGAAAAGCTGGGTCAGGGCGTTGGCTTTGAGCGGATTCGCCGCATTACCGGCTATCTGGTAGGCACTATGGACAAGTGGAACGATGCCAAGCGCGCCGAGGAGCGTGACCGGGTAAAGCACGGTCTTGACAAGAATGCTTAACCTGTCCGGTATTCAGACCGACAGCATTGTGGACGGCCCCGGCATCCGCACCACCTTCTTCTGCCAGGGCTGTCCCCACCACTGTGAAGGCTGTCACAACCCGGAGACCTGGCCCTTTGCGGGCGGAACGCCCATGGACACAGAGGCGCTGGTAGAAATCGTCATGTCTAATCCCCTGTGCCGGGGCGTCACCTTCTCCGGCGGCGAGCCCTTTGCCCAGGCAGAGGGTTTCGCAGAGCTTGCCGTGGCGCTGAAGGAAAAGGGGTATGAGGTGGCGTCTTATTCCGGCTACACCTTTGAACAGCTGCTGACCGGCACCGCTGCCCAGCGGCAGCTGCTGGGAAGCATTGACGTGCTCATTGACGGACCGTTCATACAGGCGGAAAAAAGTCTGGAAATTGCCTTTCGGGGCAGCAAAAACCAACGGATTCTGGACGTTCCCAAAAGCCTGCAAGCAGGCAAAGCTGTTGAGATAACTTCGAAGCGCTGGCTAGGTGAATATTAAAACGCAAAGGCGAGTTGCTGTAACAGCAACTCGCCTTATCTTTTATTTTGTGGACTATCATACTTTCTCTCCGGCGAGAAAGTATGCAAAGAGCCGCCGGGACCTTCCGTATGGTCCCGGACCCCCAGACGGCTAAAGGGGGGAAGCGGCACGAAAATATACCAATATCAAAAATTATCCGCACTTCCCTCTTTAGAATCCCCAAAAAAGCGGCAGTAAACTGTTTTTATTTTCTGCGCACTAACTGTGGGGCGGCGGGGGATTCTTAAGGGGGCGCGATTGGCACGTAGCGCCCCTTAAGCCGGTTCTTTGGTAACTTTCTTGCCAGAACAAGAAAGTTACCCGCCGGAGGCAAAAAACAGAGGACGGCTCTGAGCCGTCCTCTTTGCTTTTTAGAATCTGCATTTTTCAGCGATGTAGTTTTTCAGCTGGCTGATGGGAACACGGACCTGCTCCATGGTGTCACGGTCGCGGACGGTAACACAATCATCGGCAGGGGTATTCTCGTCGCCAATGGTCTGGAAGTCCACGGTGATACACAGAGGTGTGCCGATTTCGTCCTCACGGCGGTAGCGCTTACCGATGGAGCCGGCATCGTCAAAGTCCACCATAAAGTCCTTCCGCAGCTCCCGGTAGATTTCTTCCGCCTTGGGGGAGAGCTTTTTAGACAGGGGCAGCACGGCAGCCTTGAAGGGAGCCAGCGCCGGGTGCAGGCGCAGCACGGTACGCACATCGTCCTTGCCGTTCTTGTCCTGGCCCACAACCTCCTCGTCGTAGGCCTCGCACAAAAATGCCAGCGCCACACGGTCGCAGCCCAGAGAGGGCTCAATAACATAAGGAATGTAGTGCTCGTTGCGCTCCTGGTCGAAGTAGGTCAGCTTCTTGCCGGATGCCTCCTGATGGCGGCCCAAGTCGTAGTCGGTACGGTCAGCGATACCCCACAACTCACCCCAGCCATTGCCGAAGGGGAACTGATACTCGATATCGGTGGTAGCCCGGGAGTAAAATGCCAGCTCAGCGGGATCGTGGTCACGCAGCCGCAGGCTATCTTCCTTAATGCCCAGGGAGATCAGCCAGTTCTTGCAGAAATCCTT
>JAZQGT010000031.1:0-31502 GCA_045540155.1 Faecousia sp. | reverse complement strand
TGTGCTGATGATGGTGGTGGAAAAGGAGATCCGCAACCGGGTTCTCAACGCCCTTTATAAGGAGATGGGTATGAGTAAGCAGGCAAAGGGAATTGTGTTTTCTCTTCCTGTAAGTGATGTGGCAGGCCTTGCCCAAAAGGCAGAGCCGAAGGCTGAGGAAACTGCCGAATAATATGGAAAAACACCGCCTTTTGGCGGTGTTTTTTACGCAACACGGGTCTGTAAGCCGGGTTCTGTCTTGACAGCCATCTATCTAGTCTTACAATCGCTCGTAAGATCAAGCCGCCTCCTTGGAGCGGTCGGGCAAACCATATGCTCCTCCACGGCGTTGCTTCGGATAGAGTTTACATCGTAAAACCCATGTTACCATGGGCCGGGTGGGCTCTTACCCCACCTTTTCACCCTTGCCTTTCGGCGGTATATCTCTGTTGCACTTGTCCTGGGGTCACCCCCGGCAGGCGTTACCTGTTATCCTTGCCCTGCGAAGCCCGGACTTTCCTCACCTGCTGCCTTTCGGCATGCAGCCGCGGCTGTCCGACCCGGTTGCTGAAATATTGTAACCCAAAGCGGGCGGATTGTCAAATATCTTGCAAATTTACTGCAGAAAGATTATACTATATACAGTAAATACACAGGTGAATTGAGGAATGGCTATGGCAAGGATACTGAAATCCTATTTTACCTCCCTGCGAGGGAAGCATATTGTGGTACTGGGGCTGGGTGTCAGCAACCGTCCCTTGGTGCGGCTGCTTCTGACTTACGGCTGCACCGTTACCGGCTGCGACCGCACGCCAAGGGAAGATCTGGACGCTGATGTGCTGGAGCTGGAACGGCTTGGCTGCCGCTTGCAGACAGGGGAGAGCTACCTTGACAATCTCTCGGCAGATTTGGTGTTCCGCACACCGGGCATGCACCCGGATAATCCTGCCTTAACCGCTCTGAGGAAGGGCGGCGCGGAGGTAACCAGCGAGATGGAAGTGTTTTTTGAACTGTGCCCCTGCAAAATTCTTGCAGTTACAGGTTCTGACGGAAAGACCACCACAACCACGCTGATTGCCGAAATACTGAAAGCCGCCGGGAAAACCGTGTGGTTGGGGGGCAATATCGGTACGCCGCTGCTTTCCATGCTGGACGAGATGCAGGAAACCGACTTTGCGGTGGTGGAATTAAGCTCCTTCCAGCTGATGGATATGCGCCGCAGTCCCAGCGTAGCGGTGGTGACCAATTTAGCCCCCAATCATCTGGATGTGCACAAGGACATGGAAGAATATGTGGAGGCGAAGAAAAATATATTCCGCTTCCAAAAAGATACCGATCTGCTGGTGCTGAATGCCGATAATGCCATCACCGGCGGCTTTTCCGGCAACGGCAGAACAGAGAAGTTCTCCCGGCAGGGCAGCGCGGACTGCTGCGTTGAGGACGGTGTTATCGTCTGTAAGGGGCGGCCTGTTCTGGCCACCAAGGACATTTTGCTGCCTGGTGTGCACAACATAGAAAACTATATGGCTGCCATTTTGGCGGTGCAGGGACTGGTGTCCGACCAGGTGATCCGTCAGGTTGCTGCCAATTTTGGCGGTGTGGAGCACCGCATTGAGCTGGTGCGGGTGAAGGACGGCGTCCAGTTTTATAACGATTCCATCGCATCTTCTCCCAGCCGCACCATGGCAGGTCTGCGCAGCTTCCCGGAAAAGGTGCTGCTTATTGCCGGCGGCTACGACAAGCACATTCCCTACGATGTGTTGGGGCCGGAAATCTGCGCCCATGTGAAGAGGCTGTATCTGAACGGCGCCACTGCCGGACACATTCGTAACGCTGTGGAAAATGCACCGGAATACACCCCCGGAAACCCGGAAATCATAGACTGCGGCGACTTTACCTCCGCGGTTCACCGGGCGGCGGCGGATGCGCACAGTGGCGATGTGGTGCTGATGAGTCCGGCATCCGCGGCATTTGACCAGTTCAAGAACTTTATGGTCAGAGGCGATTATTTTAAGAAGCTGATTAAGGAGCTGTAATATGGATATTTCCAAGCTTACGGGTGGAATTCGGAAAATACTGCCGCTGAAATACTGCGGCGCGGTGATTGTGGCGGCAGGCAGCGCCTCCCGAATGGGGGGTATTGACAAGGTGATGGCGCCGCTGCGGGGCGAGCCGATGATTGTCCGGACGGTCCGCGCCTTCCAGAATTGCGACGCGGTTCGGGAGATTGTGGTGGTTACCCGGGAGGATTTGCTGGTACGAATCTCCAATCTGTGCGCCGGATTTGATAAGGTCAAAGCTGTGGTTGTGGGTGGCGCAGACCGCCCGGAATCGGTGCGCAACGGCCTGTCGGCGCTGTCGGGTAAGGTGCGTCTGGTGGCGGTGCAGGATGGGGCAAGACCGCTGATTACAGGAGCTGTGATTGACAGAACCGTCCGGGCAGCCCATACCTATGCTGCCGCCGCGCCCGGCATCCCGGTAAAAGACACCGTCAAAGTGGTACAGGGCGGCGTGGTGCGTGAAACGCCGGACAGAAGCACACTGCAGGCAATTCAGACCCCCCAGGTTTTTGACTTGGATTTGCTGAAAGGGGCGCTGGAGAAGGCGAAAGCGGAAAAGGATGCCATCACTGACGATTGCTCCGCGGTGGAGAGACTGGGAATGTCTGTGAAAATCGTGGAGGGAGACGAGAGAAATATCAAGGTTACCACACCCATGGATTTGAAAATTGCGGAGCTGCTGCTGGAGGAGACAGAATGAGAATCGGACACGGATATGATGTGCACCGGCTGGTGGAAGACCGGGATTTGATATTGGGCGGTGTAAAAATCCCCTTTGATAAGGGACTTTTGGGCCACTCTGATGCGGATGTGCTTCTCCATGCGGTTTCCGATGCGTTGCTTGGCGCGGCAGGACTGGGGGACATCGGCAGACATTTTCCCGACACCGACCCTGCCTATAAGGGGGCGGATTCCCTGAAATTGCTTGCCTGCGTGGCAGAGAAAATTACCGCCGCCGGTTATCGGGTGGGGAACGTAGATGTGACCATGATCGCCCAGAAGCCCAAGCTGAAGGACTACATTCCCCAGATGCAGCGCAACATTGCTGTGACACTTGGTGTTGCGGAAAGCCGGGTCAATGTAAAAGCCACCACCGAGGAGCATTTGGGCTTTACCGGTGACGGCAGCGGCATGTCCTGCCACGCGGTGTGCCTGCTGGAGGAATAACCCCCCTTTTTCGGGAACAATAACACAAAGTAACCCTTCCGCACATAAATTGGTGCGGGAGGGTTTTTTATGAGGAATTGTATTATAACCTTCCGTTCTGTGACACCTGCTCAACGGGCAGAGGAAATTTTGCGCAGGGCGGGAGTGGAATGTACTTTACAGCGCACACCCAAGTGGATGGAGGAGCGTGGCTGCGGTTACAGCCTGCGGCTGAGTTGTCGGGACCTGATGGCGGCGGCAGCACTGCTGCGCCAGTCCGGTGTTCAATTCCGCAAAGCCTATTCTCTTGGGGAGAACGGGACGCCGGAGGAGCTGCGTCTATGACCTATCTGGATAACGGCGCCACCTCTTTCCACAAGCCGGAGGCAGTGTACCGGGCAGTGCGGTGCGCCATGGAAAATTGTGCAAATCCCGGTCGTGGCGGCTATACGGCTGCCATGGCTGCGGCCAAAACGGTGCTCCGCTGCCGGGAACGGGCATCTCAACTGTTTTGCTGTCAGCCGGAGCAGGTGGTGATGACCGCCAACTGCACCCATGGGTTGAATATTGCCATCGAAACACTGGTGAAACCCGGCGCCCGGGTGGTTATCTCCGGATTTGAGCACAATGCGGTGACCCGTCCCCTTTATGCCCGAAAAGCGAAGGTGCGTGTTGCGGGGCGAAAGCTCTTCGCCTGGGCGGATACGCTGGAGGATTTTGAGGACGCCCTGCGCAAAGGCGCGGACGCGGCAGTGTTCACCCACGTATCCAATGTGTTCGGCTATATCCTGCCGGTAAATGAAATGGCGAAGCTGTGCCGGCAATATGGCGTACCGTTTATTCTGGATGCCGCCCAATCCGCAGGCATGCTGCCGGTGAATCTTAACGAACTGGGAGCGGATTTTATTGCCATGCCCGGGCATAAGGGCCTGCTGGGGCCTCAGGGAACTGGACTGCTGCTGTGCGGCAGAGCGCCCACGCCGCTTCTGCAAGGGGGAACGGGAAGCCTGTCCCGGGAGCAAAGCATGCCGGATTTTTTGCCGGATATGGCAGAGGCGGGAACGTTGAATGTGCCGGGAATTGCCGGTCTTTCCGCAGGAATTGCCTACGTTATGCAGCAGACACCGGAAAAAATTTTGGCCCGGGAGCAGCAGGAAATGCGCCGTTGCGGGAAGGCGCTGAAAGCCCTTGGTGTTGGGGTGTTTACCGGGGAGCATCAGAGCGGCACGCTGTCATTTGTTCCCCCCATGGACTGCGAGGAGGCAGCCCGCATTCTGGGAGAGCGGGGCATTGCGGTGCGGGCGGGGCTCCACTGCGCGCCGCTTGCCCATGAGAGCGCAGGTACGTTGGACTCCGGCACCGTGCGTATCAGCTTCGGCCATGACGCATGTCCCGCGCAGACGGGCAATCTGCTGCTGGAACTGGAAAGACTGATCTGCAATCCGTAAAAAAATTGTGAATAACTATTGCTATCGACCGCCCAATCCGCTATAATAGAATAGATAATAGGCTAGTTATGCCAACAGCGCAGAATGGCTGTTGGGGGAATAGAGAAAAAGCGGAGAAAGAGGGGCGTTTATGGAAATTTTGGAATCGGTTTGGCTGCAAATACAAGGAATGCGATGGTCGGATTATCTGGATATTATTTTGGTCGCCTTTTTGATTTATAAGCTTTTGCCTCTGTTCCGCTCCACGGGAACAGTGAGAATTGCGTGGATCGTGGGTGTCATTATTGTCCTGTCTTGGCTGACGGATGCGCTGGATCTGCACACCTTGAGCTACCTCCTTTCCCAGGTGCTGGCAGTCGGTCTGTTGGCGCTGGTGGTGCTGTTCCAGCCGGAGCTGCGCCGGATGATTGACCATTTAAGCAATGTGAAGCTAAAGCAGCTGCTGGGAACGGAAAAACCCCAGCAGGAGATGGTTGCTGTGGTTGCCCAGACTGTCCACGCCTGTGAGATGATGAGCAGGGAGCGGGTAGGCGCGCTGATTGTATTTGCCCGGGATAACCGCCTGGATGAGTATTTCAAAACCGGCACCATGATTGAGGGTAAGGTTTCCGAGCAGCTGATCCGAAACATTTTCTTCCCCAAAGCGTCCCTCCATGACGGCGCTATGATTATCCGGGACGGCATGATTACCGCCGCAGGCTGCGTACTGCCCCTGTCGGAGAGTAACCGGCTGAGCCTGGATCTGGGCACCCGCCATCGGGCGGCCGTGGGCATGAGCGAGGTGTCCGACGCTGTGGTTGTGGTGGTCTCCGAGGAAACCGGCGTGATTTCCGTGGCGGTGGGCGGTATGCTTAAGCGCCACCTGGCACCGCAGACCCTGGAGCGTCTGCTGCGGAATGAATTGTGCCATGAGGACGAACCCAAGCAGGAGAATTTGGCGGTAAAGCTCTATCAAAAGCTGCAGAAAAAGGATAAGGGAGGAAATGCAAATGAAAAATAAATTCCTGTCCATTCTTTTGGCTGCGGCGGTTGCCATCGGTCTGTGGGTGTACGTGATTACCGTGGTGAACCCGGAGTCGGAAAAAACCTACTATGATATCCCGGTGATTTTGCAGAACAAGAATATCCTCACTGAACGGGGATTGATGCTGGTCAGTGAAGAGCCAAAGGTCACGCTGGTATTAAAAAGTGACCGCACGGTGCTCAACGATTTGAATGAGGCAAACATCAATGTCATTGCCAACGTTGCCAACATTGAAGCCCCCGGCACCTATAATCTGACTTACAGCATTTCTTATCCCGGTAATATTCCTTACAATGAGGTTTCGGTTCAAAGCAGCAGTACGGACTTGATTACACTTAAGGTGGAAAACCGGGTGCGCAAAGCAGTTCCCGTGGAGATCGACTACGGCGGTACTTCTGTTCCGGAATCGTATATTGCAGATTTTAAGGATGCCCAGCTGGACCATACCAGCATTGAAGTGGTCGGTCCGGAATCGGTAATGAGTCAGATTCACAAGGCAGTCATTGATGTGGATTTGACCGGTCAGACCAAAATCCTGGTGGGAGAATTCCATTATACCCTGTGCAATGAGGAAGGCGTGCCGGTGGATGCGGCAAGGGTGACCACCAATGTGGAGAAGATAAACCTGTCTCTGGATATTCAGCGTGTAAAGGAAATCGCGCTGAAGGTGGAGATTATCAATGGCGGCGGCGCAACAGACCAGACCAGCACCATCACCATTGCTCCCAAGCAGATTCAGGTATCCGGAAGTGACGCATTGCTGGAAGGCCTTAATGAGCTGATTCTTGATACGATCAACCTTGGTGAAATACTGGAGGACCAGGTGCTGACCTATTCCCTGAAAGACTTGCTGCCGGACGGTGTGGATAACCTGACCGGTGTAGATGAGGTAACGGTGGAAGTGAAGTTCCCCCAGTTACTGATGCGAACCCTTCCTGTGACATCAATTACCGCAACCAATGTGCCACAGGGTCTGGATGTGGAAATTATCACCAAGGCGCTGCAGGTAACGGTCCGCGGTCCCATTGACGCGGTAAATGCCATGAAAGAAACCGATATCTCCGTGGTAGTGGACTTCTCCGAGGCAAAGCCCGGTACCGCGAAAATGAAGGCAGATGTGATAATCAGCAGTGCGTTCCCGGACGTGGGCGCAGTGGACACCTATCAGGTGTCCGCCACCCTGCGGGAGCAGTAACCGGGCTGATAAGATACTGTCCGACGGCTTTCCTGCCGGAGGAAAAAGAAAAGAGGAAACACATTGATTAAAAGTATGACCGGCTATGGCCGGGCCGTAGAAACGGTAAACGGCCGGGAATTTACGGTGGAGGTTCGCTCCGTAAATAACCGGTATCTGGATTGCTCCGTGCGCCTGCCCAGAATCCTCACCTTCGGTGAGGAGGCGGTAAAGCAGGCGGTGAAAAACGCCATATCCCGGGGTAAGGTGGACGTATTTATTTCCGTCCGCAGCGAGGGCGGCGATGAGGTTCAGGTGACCCTGAACACAGCGGTGTTGGAGAGCTATTTGTCTGCCATGCGTCAGATGGTGGAGAGCTACGGCGTTGCCGATGACATCAGCGTGTCCGCGGTGTCCCGGCTGCCGGAGGTATTCTCTCTGGAAAGGCCCCAGGTTGACGAGGAGCAGCTGCTGTCGGATTTGATGACAGTGGTGGCAAAGGCGCTGGAGGGCTACAATGCCATGCGCAAAACCGAGGGCGAGGCGCTGGACCGGGATCTGCGCAGCCGGGGCAATACCATTTTGGAGCTGGTTTCCCGGGTGGAGCAGGGCAACGGTCAGACAGTGATTGATTATCGCACGCGCCTGGAAAACAAGCTGAAAGAGGTACTGGCAAATACCGCTCTGGACGAGAGCCGGATTCTCACCGAGGCTGCGATTTTTGCGGACAAGGTGGCGGTGGATGAGGAAACCGTCCGTCTGCGCAGCCACCTTCAGCAGATGAACGCCATGCTGGACGGCGGCGGCGCTGTTGGTCGGAAGCTGGACTTTTTGCTGCAGGAGATGAACCGGGAGGCCAATACCATCGGTTCCAAGTGTACGGATGTGAATTTGGCGCGCATTGTGGTGGATATTAAGGCTGAGCTGGAGAAAATCCGGGAACAGACCCAGAATATTGAGTGAGGATGAAATGAAACTGTTAGGAATCGGATTTGGCAGCATGATTGCCGCCCAGCGGGTGCTTGCCATTGTGGAGCCGGACTCTGCCCCCATTAAGCGTGTGGTGCAGGAGGCCCGGGACAGAGGGATGCTCATTGACGCCTCCTACGGCCGTAAGACCAAGGCGGTCATCCTGATGGACACAGACCATGTGATTCTCTCTGCGCTGACCACAGATGTGCTGGCCGCCCGGTGGGAGAACAGGCAGGAGGAGAAAGACAATGGGTAAGCTGTTTGTAATCTCCGGTGCCTCCGGTGTGGGTAAAAGCACCGTGCTTGCCAAGGTAATGGCTGGCAGACCGGACCTGCGCTTTTCCGTGTCGGCAACCACCCGCAGTCCCCGTGCCGGTGAGGTGGACGGAGAGCACTATTACTTCGTTTCCAAAGATAAGTTTTTGGATATGATTGAAAAACACGAGTTTTTGGAATACGATGCCCACATGGATAACTATTACGGCACGCCCAAGGGTCAGCTGGAGGACAAGCTCCGCTCGGGCAGTGTGATATTAGATATTGAGCCCAACGGCGCATTCAATGTGCGTCGGGAGAGAGGGGATGCCGTTCTGATCTTCATTGCGCCCCCCTCGTTGGAGGAGCTGGAAAACCGTCTGCGGGGCCGGGGGGATACCTCGGAGGAGCAGATTGCGGTGCGACAGGCCAGAGTGGCTTGGGAAATGGAACAGAGCAAGCACTATGATTATGTGGTGCTCAATGACCGGGTGGAAGACTGCGCCCGGGAAATACTGGAAATCATTGCCCGTGAAGCGGGTTGAGAAATTGGAGGAAATGTGTATGTTGTACCCCCCCGTAGCAGATTTGCTGAAGAATGTGGATAGCCGTTATTTGCTGGTGAATGTGGTTGCTCAGCGGGCAAGACAGATTGCTGAGGATGCCGAGACCATGCAGGAAGAGCTGACCGAAAAGCCTGTAACACTGGCAATTCGGGAAGTTGCTGAAGGCGCTTTGACTGCCAGCCTGAAGGACGAGTATAAGAACTGATTACCGACGGAGGAACACCATAAGGAGGGGTTTGGATGATTGGAAAAATTGCCGTAGAAGCGGCTAATTTTGCCATTGATAAGCCCTACTCCTATGCCTGTTCCCAAGAAATGAACCTGAAGCCCGGTATGCGCGTGTCGGTGCCCTTCGGCCGCAGTAACCGCCACACAGAGGGTGTGGTGCTGGCTGTGGAAGAAGGGGAGAGCGCCGGTCTGAAGCCGGTGCTCCGGTGTCTGGACGATGCGCCTGTTTTGTCCGACACCATGCTCCGGCTGGCAGCGTTCATGCGGGAGCGGTATTTCTGCACCTTTTATGATGCCATCCGGGCAATGCTGCCTGCGGGTCTTTGGTTTCAGAGCAAGGATACCTATGCCCTTACTGAGGACCGATCCTGGCAGGAGAAAAATCTCCGGCAGGCAGAGGGCAGGCAGATTTTGGAACTGCTCCTTGACAGCGGCGGTGCTGCCGACGGTGCTGTGCTGCGTCAGGCAGTTCCCGATTCCGAGAAGTTCGAAAAGGCAGTATCCTACCTGTTGGGAAAGAAATGGATTACCGCAGAAAGGGACTTTCTGCGCCGGACCGGCGATAAGCAGCAGACCATAGCTGCGCTTGCCGTTTCCGCGGAGGAAGCCATGGCCTATGCAGCCACCCGGGGCAAGTCGTCTGCCATGCAGCGCAGTGTGTTGGAGCTGCTGTGCGGTATCGGTTCTGCGCCCGTGAAGGAGATTTGTTACTTTACCGGCGCCAAGCCCGCCACGGTTCGCCGTCTGGCAGAGCTGGGATATATAAAATTGCGGGAAGAAGAGGTGCTGCGCTGCCGGGAGATTCGTCCCACCAAGCTTGCAGGACCGCTGACCTTAAATGAAGAACAGCAGAAAGCCTTTGAGGGTCTGGCCTCCCAAATGGGGTCGGACAGCCCTGGCACGGCGCTGCTTTACGGCGTGACCGGCTCCGGAAAGACTGCGGTGTATATTAAACTCATCGAAAAGTGTATACAAAGCGGCAGACAGGCAATCCTGCTAGTGCCGGAAATTGCCCTGACACCTCAGCTTTTGGGTCTGATGGCAGCGCATTTCGGTGATATGGTGGCGGTGCTTCACAGCAGCCTTCCCGCCGGGGAACGTTATGACCAGTGGAAACGGGTGCGTTCCGGCGAGGCGAAGCTGGTGGTGGGCACACGCTCTGCGGTGTTCGCCCCCTGCGCCGATTTGGGCTTGCTGATTTTGGATGAGGAACAGGAACATTCATATAAATCGGAAAATACCCCCCGATACCACGCCCGTGAGGTGGCGCTCTGGCGGGGTCTGAAAGAAAAGGCGCTGGTGCTGTTAGGATCTGCAACCCCCAGCGTGGAAAGTATGTATTACGCCAAGTCCGGTATCTACCGCCTCTATGGGCTCCGGGGTCGCTATGGCGGACGTCCGCTGCCTAAGGTGGAGATTGTGGACATGCGCCGGGAGCTGGAGCTGGGAAATGACCTGTCCTTGAGCAATCCTCTGCAAAATGCCATTCGGGAAACACAGCAGGCAGGTAAGCAGACGATTTTGTTTTTGAATCGCCGGGGCAACAGCCGGGCACTGGTGTGTGTAGAGTGCCGGCAGTCACCGGAATGTCCCCGGTGCAGCGCTAGGCTTACTTATCACAGCGCCAATGAGCGGCTGATGTGCCACTACTGCGGCCATTCCATGCCTGCTCCCAGCCGCTGCCCCCAGTGCGGCGGACCGGTAAAACGTGTGGGCACCGGCACCCAAAAGGTGCAGCAGGAGCTGCAGGAGCGCTTTTCGGATATTCAGGTGGAGCGGATGGATGCGGATACCGTGTCAGCTGCTAACACCCATGAGATGATTCTAAGTAGATTCCAAAAGGAACGGATTCCCGTGCTGATTGGTACGCAGATGGTGGCAAAAGGCCTGAATCTGCCCGATGTTACATTGGTGGGTGTACTGGACGGGGACTTGAGCCTGTACAACGACAGCTACCGGGCGGCGGAAACCACCTTTAATATGCTGACCCAAGTGGTGGGACGCGCCGGCCGTGGCGATACCGCCGGCAGGGCGATGATTCAGACTATGGTACCTAACCACAGTGTGATTGCGCTGGCAGCCAAGCAGGACTACGATGGCTTTTATGCCTTGGAAGTGGGTCTGCGGAAGCGGCTGCAAAGCCCGCCCTTTGGAGATTTGGCAGTGATTACCTTAACCGGTCAGGAGGAAGCCCGTGTGCTTCACAGCGCGGCAGTGCTGAAAAGCAATTTGCAGAGTTTGCTGCAAAGACCGGAGTATTCAGATGAGCGCTGCACTGTGCTTGGCCCTGCGCCCTGCGTAGTGCCGAAAATAAATTATCATTACCGTTACCGTCTTTCTCTGCGGTGCAAAATGAGCAGACCTCTGCGGTTATTGCTGGCGCACCTGCTGCGGCAGTTTTCTCAGGATAAAGAAAATCGGGGTGTATCTGCCTTTATCGACGTAAACGGCTTTGATTAGAGAGGATAAAACACCATGGCTTTGCGTAGAATTTTAAGTGATAAGAATCCGGCGCTGCACATAAAGTGCAAGCCGGTGGTTAATTTCGACGGTCGGCTTCACAGACTGCTGGACGATATGCGGGAAACGCTGATTGAGTCCGGCGGTGTGGGTCTGGCTGCGCCCCAGGTGGGAATCCTGCGGCGGGTGGTGCTGGTGGACAACGGGGAGGAGATCCTTGAACTGGTAAACCCCACGCTGATTGCCACCGACGGTGAGCAGGAAGGCCCCGAGGGATGCCTGAGCGTGGAGGGGAAGTACGGCCTTGTGAAGCGCCCCTACTATGCCAAGGTCCGCGCCCAGGACCGGCTTGGTAACTGGTTTGAGGCAGAAGGTGAGGAACTGACTGCCCGTTGCTTCTGCCATGAACTGGACCATCTGGAGGGCATTGTGTACACCCAGGTGATGGAGCGACTGCTTACAGAGGATGAGCTGGAAGCGCTGGCATCGGAGTAAACTTCAGGAGGAATCCTATGCGCGTTGTATTTATGGGTACGCCGAATATTGCGGCAACGTGCCTGAAAAAGATTTTAGCCGATGGCTTTGAGGTTGTCGGTGTCTATACCCAGCCGGATCGCCCCAAGGGACGGGGTATGAAGCTGGTGAGCTCTCCGGTGAAGGAGGTGGCGCTGGAGCATGGAATACCCGTGTTCCAGCCGGAGAACTTCCGGGAGCAGGAGTCAGTGGAGCAGCTGCGAGCCTTGCAGCCGGATGTGGCAGCGGTGGTTGCCTATGGCAGAATCCTGCCCCAAAAGGTGCTGGACATTGCGCCCAAGGGCTTTATCAATATCCACGCCAGCCTGCTGCCTGCCTACCGGGGCTCTGCGCCCTACCAGTGGGCGGTGCTGGACGGTCTTGCCGAGACCGGCGTTACGGCAATGTATCTGTGCAGGGAGATGGACGCGGGGGATATGATTGCCTGCGCAAAGACCCCCATTGATCCCGACGAGACTGCCGGTGAGCTGCTGGACAGACTGGCGGTTCTGGGTGCTGACCTGCTGTCGGACACCCTCCGTAAGGTGGAGCAGGGGTGCGCTACCGGAACTCCCCAGGACGCATCGGCTGTGAGCTATGCGCCCATGCTGGATAAGGGTATGTGTCCCATTGATTTTACCAAGACTGCCCGGCAGGTGCATAACCACGTGCGGGGCTTAAATCCCTGGCCCATTGCCACCGCCAAAATTGGAAATACCTCCTTTAAGGTGTATCAAACCGTGGTTGTGGAGAATCCTGATAACGCGCCTGCCGGTACGATTCTGGGGCTCACCAAAACGGGTCTTAAAATTGCCTGCGGTGAGGGCGCGGTGGAGCTCCGCATTCTGCAGGCAGAGGGCGGCAAGCGGATGGCTGCGCCGGATTACTTCCGGGGTCATCCCTTGGAGGCGTAATATGGGCGCCAGAGAAACCGCCTTAAATGTGTTGATTGCCTGCCGTAAGCAGGATAGCTGGTCCAATGGCGTCCTGAAAGAGTACGTCTCCCGTGACCGGCTGGACAGCCGGGACAGCGCTCTGGCAACACGGCTGTGCTACGGTGTGATTCAGAACAGGAACCGTCTGGACTTTTATCTGAAACAGCTGCTGACTGGCCGCATAAAGGATTTGCACCCGGTCCTGCGGGACATTCTCCATATAGGACTGTATCAGCTGTACTTCATGGATAAAATTCCGGAATCCGCGGCGGTGAACGAGTCCGTGGAGCTGGCAAAGAAGTACTGCCGCAGGCAGCCCAGCGGCGCAGGTCTTATTAACGCGGTGCTGCGCAGCGCCGTGCGTACCAAAGGCAGCCTGCAAGAACCGGTATCCTGGGAGGATAAATACAGCCACCCGGGAGACTTAATTAACCTTTTGAAAACCTATGTGGGCAAGGAGCGCCTTGAACCCATGCTCCGGGCAAATAACACCGTTGCCCCCATCTGCGTGCAGGTGAATACCTTAAAAATCACTGCAGATGCCCTTTTGGAACGGCTGAAGACTGAGGGCGTGAGCGCAGAAAGACATGCATATATTGGGGATTGCTTTGTGCTTTCCGGCACGGGAAATCTGGAACAGCTGCCCTCTTTCCGGGAGGGACTGTTCTATGTGCAGGACGGCGCGGCAAGATTAAGCGTCCTGTGCGCGGAAATCAGTCCCGGTCAGCAGGTGTTGGATTGCTGCGCAGCCCCCGGCGGCAAGAGCTTTGCCGCTGCCATGGCCATGCAGGGGCAGGGAAGTATCACCTCCTGCGATGTCCATGAACATAAAATTACCTTGATTGAAAAAGGCGCTGAGCGGTTGGGACTAACCTGTATCCACGCACTGCAGCAGGATGCCACGGAATTTTGCCCCCATTGGGAAGAACAGTATGACACGGTGATTGCGGATGTGCCATGCTCGGGCCTTGGTATTATCCGGAAAAAGCCGGATATCCGCTATAAAGACTTATCTGCTGCGGCAGAATTGCCTGCCTTGCAGCAGCGCATTTTGGACAATGCGGCCCGTTATGTGAAAAAAGGCGGGTTGCTGCTGTACTCCACCTGCACCCTGGTGCGGGCGGAAAATGAGGATGTGGTGGAGACATTTCTCCGTGCCCATCCCGATTTTACCACAGAACCCCTGCCTCTGCCGGCATCCCTTCCCCAAAATGAAACGGGCATGCTGACACTGGTACCGGGAGAATATGACACAGACGGCTTTTTCATCTGCCGTCTGCGGAGAACACTATGAAACATTTGAAATCCATGACCATTCCGGAAATCGGAGATGTGTTAAAGGAATTGGGCCAGCCGTCCTTTCGGGCAAAGCAGGTCTATTCCTGGCTGCACAAGGGCGTGCGGAGCTTTGATGAGATGACAAATCTCCCAAAAGCCCTGCGGGATACCCTGGCGGAGCAATATCCCATCAATGCCCCGGAAGTGGTGCGGAAGCAGGAATCCCAAAAGGACGGTACAATCAAGTACTTATGGAAGCTGTCTGACGGCAACTGTGTGGAAACGGTACTTATGCGTTACCATTACGGTAACACCGTTTGTATTTCCACAGAGGTGGGCTGTAAGATGGGCTGTGCCTTCTGCGCCTCCACGCTGGGGGGCATGGTGCGGCCGCTGGAGCCCTTTGAAATGCTGGACCAGGTGCTGTTTACCCAAGTGGATTCCGGCCAGCCGGTCTCCCATATTGTGCTGATGGGCATTGGGGAACCGCTGGATAATATGGAAAATGTGCTGCGCTTTCTGGAGCTGGTGAACAGCCCCCAGGGCATGAACATCTCCATGCGCCACATCAGCCTTTCCACCTGCGGTCTGGTGCCGAAGATTGACCAGTTGGGGGACAGGAAGCTGCAAATCAGTCTTGCCATCTCCCTGCACGGCCCTAACAATGCAATTCGCGACCGGATTATGCCGGTGAATAAGGCATATCCCGTTGAGGATCTGATTCCTGCCTGCCGCCGGTATTATGAAAAGACCTCCCGCCGGATTCATTTCGAATACGCCATGATCGACAGCTTGAATGACAGTCCCAGGCAGGCAAAGGAACTGCTGGAACTGCTGAAAGGCCTGCCGTCCCATGTGAATTTGATTCCCTTGAACCATGTGGAGGAAAGTCCCCTGAAACCCAGCACCAAGGCCGCGGTTGCGGCTTTTCAGAAAATACTGAACGACGGCGGTATTACCGCCACGGTGCGCCGCACCCTTGGCAGCGATATAGATGCCTCCTGCGGCCAGCTGCGCCGGAAGTATACCCGGCAGGCAGCGGAAAATCGGTAACGACTCGGAAAGGAGTGAAGTCTTATGCAATATTGGGCATTGACAGACCCCGGTGTTGCCCGAACCCAGAACCAGGACGCCTACCAAATTGAAAGCCTAGACAAAAATACCCTGCTGTGTGTGGTGTGTGATGGTATGGGCGGCGCAAAATCCGGCAATGTGGCAAGCACTCTTGCAGCAGATGTCTTCACCCAGGAAGTGAAACGAAGCTGGTCACCGGATATGGATCCGGAGCGGCTGGATCAGATGCTGGAAGCTGCTGTAAAGCTGGCAAACTTTACGGTTTATGACCAGGCGCAGCAGTTTGAAGATTTTAACGGCATGGGCACTACGCTGGTGGCGCTTATCCTCCGGGGCAAAAAGGCCACGGTGGTGAATGTGGGCGACAGCCGCGCATACCTTGTTGACAGCACCGGTATCAGCCAGATCACAACTGACCACTCTGTGGTGCAGATGATGATTGCCCGTAAGGAGCTGACCCCGGAAAAGGCAAAGAACTACCCCGGCAAGAACCTGATTACCCGAGCCATCGGCACGGAGTCACAGGTGGTCTGCGATATTTTCCACAGGACAGTGGAGCGGGGCGCCTGCTTCCTGCTGTGCACGGACGGTCTGTCCAATTTGATGGACGATCAGGAGATTTTGTTCGAGGTTGCCTACGGGGAGGACAAATCCCAGTGCTGTGAGCGCCTTTTGGATATTGCCAAAAGGCGGGGAGCGCCGGACAATGTCACAAGCGTGCTTGTGGCGCTGTAACATGGTGCTTGAG
Source organism: Faecousia sp. (assembly GCA_045540155.1). Taxonomy (GTDB): domain Bacteria; phylum Bacillota; class Clostridia; order Oscillospirales; family Oscillospiraceae; genus Faecousia. The sequence goes on along the minus strand of JAZQGT010000031.1, from coordinate 15,642 downwards.
AGGAGTTGACTTAAATGGATAAGGATAAATACATAGGTCGTCTGCTGGATAACCGGTACGAAATTCTGGAAGTCATCGGAACCGGCGGCATGGCCGTGGTATATAAAGCGCGCTGTCACCGGCTGAACCGATTGGTGGCAGTGAAGATTCTGAAGGACGATAATCTGGAGGATGAGGATTTCCGCAGCCGCTTCCATGCGGAAAGTCAGGCTGTCGCTATGCTCAGCCACCCCAATATCGTGTCTGTTTATGATGTGTCCACCTCGGTTATGGCGGATTATATCGTCATGGAGCTTATCGAGGGCATTACACTGAAGCAATATATGGAAAAGAAGGGCACCCTGAACTGGAAGGAGACCCTCCATTTTGCCATGCAGATTGCCAAGGCGCTGGAGCACGCCCACAGCAAGGGTATTATCCATCGGGACATCAAGCCTCACAATGTGATGGTGCTTAAAAACGGCTCGGTAAAGGTCATGGATTTTGGTATTGCCCGTATGATTTCCAGAGGCAATACCCTGACCAAAGAGGCGCTGGGCTCTGTGCATTACATCTCTCCGGAGCAGGCAAGAGGCGGCCGCGTGGATGACCGGTCTGACATTTACTCCCTTGGCGTAGTGATGTATGAGATGATGGCAGGCAGACCTCCTTATGACGGAGAGTCCCCTGTGGCGGTAGCTATCCAGCATATTAACGGCGGCGCGTCCCTGCCCTCCGTGTTTAACCCCAATATCCCCGGCGGTCTGGAGCAGATTATTATGAAGGCCATGGCCCATAATGTGTCTGACCGGTATCCCTCTGCCACCCGTATGCTGGCAGATATGGATGAATTCCGAAAAGACCCAGCGAGGCTTTTTGACTATACGGGCATTCCCTTTGACGCTGCCATGCATGTGCAGAAACCGCCCTTGGTATTGCAGCCCACCACCACGGTTGCCCAGCGGACCGCCGCAGCTCACAGCACCAACAGACCGGCACCCGGCAGTGCTGAACGCCGGCAGGAGGCACAGCGCCGCAGACGGCGGGAGCAGGAGGAGAAACGCAGCCGGATTGCCACAATCGCCATTATCGTCTGTTCCCTTGTAGCGGTGATTGCCATTGGCATTTTTATGGGAATCATGTTTGGCGAAGGCGTTACACCAAAGGAAAAACTGGTGGAGGTGCCGAAGCTTGAGGGTAAGGAGTACGGAAAACTGCCGGATTATCCGGGGCTTATCATCAAGAAAGAGGAACACTATAATGAATCTGTCCCGGCAGGTGTGATTATCAGTCAGGAGCCTGCAGCCGGCAAACAGGTGGTCAAGGATACTTACGTGGTGGTCAACGTCAGCTTAGGGCCTGTCCCCCATACCGTGACCATGGGCAACCTGACGGAACGTTCCAAGGATTGGGCGATTACCTTCCTTGACGGGCAGGATTTGGACCTGAAATATACAATCAAAGAAGAGTATAACGATACCGTTGCGGAGGGGTATGTGATTCGTACCAGCCCGGAATCGGGCGCGGAGCTGACCCAGGGGCAGACCATCACGCTCTGGATCAGCAAGGGTAAAATGATTCAGATTTCCTCCATGCCCAATGTGGTAAATGAGACGAAGGACAAGGCGCTGAACATTTTGAACCTGCAGGACCTTGATCTGGACATTATCGTCGAGGAAGTGTATCACGCAACCGTTGAGGCTGGCATTGTGGTGGAAACAACCCCCAGCCGGGGCGAAAAGTTAAAAACCGGGCAGACGGTTACGTTGGTTGTCAGTAAGGGCGTGGAGAAAAAGATCATGCCGGAAATGGTTGGCCTAGATATGACCGAGGCGGCTACGCTTTTGGCATCTGCGGGCTTCAAAGCGCCGGAGATCAAGTACATTGACAGTGATGAACCCAAGGATACGGTTCTGACCCAATCCCATGTGATGGATATGGAGTATGAGACCTCCATAACCGTGGTGCTGGAGGTTTCCAACGGCAAACTGGCGCCCAAAGAGGTAAAAAAAGACGTGGTGATTCACCTGCGCAACAGCGCCCGGGACAATAGCTGTCACGTGTCCATACTGCGGGACGAGGTGGAGATTTATTCCAAAACCGTGGCCAAAGGAACAGAGACCGTCACCTTACCCAACCAGACCGGCTCCGGTGTGGTGACATATACGGTAATCATCAATGAACATGACGGCTGGGAAGTGCAGGAGGAATTCACTGCCAATGGCTGATAGAAAAACCGGACGGATTGTTAGCTCGGTCAGCGGATTTTATGATGTGCAGACTGACAGCGGCATCGTGACCTGCCGGGGCAGGGGAAGCCTGCGCAAGGGGCAGGAAATACCGCTTACCGGCGACTGGGTGGAGATTACCGCAGAACAGGGCAAGGGCATGGTGGAAAAAATTCTGCCCCGCCGCAACCGGTTTATCCGCCCTGCGGTGGCAAACGTGGATGCATTGGTGGTGTTTGCCTCCAATGTGAATCCGGTGACAGAACCCTTTCTCATTGACCGGGTGGCGGCCATAGCCGGCGATCAGGAGGTTGCTGTCCATATCTGTGTGAATAAATGCGATATGGACCCTGCTGCCGATTTGGTAAAAATTTACCGCCATGCAGGTTTTTCTGTGATTCAGGCCAGCGCCGTTACCGGTGAGGGTGTGGAGGCTCTGCGGCAGCTGATTGCAGGCAAGTTCACAGCCTTTACCGGCAACACCGGTGTGGGAAAGAGCAGCATGCTGAATGCCTTGCAGCCGGGTCTCAATCTGGCCACCGGCGAGGTGTCGGAGAAGCTGGGCCGCGGCAGGCATACCACCCGCCATGTACAGGTGTATTCCCTAGGTGAGGATACCTATGTGGCGGATACACCCGGATTTGCCTCCTTTGACACGGAGCAGATGGATGTGATGCTCAAGGAGAATCTGCAGTATGCTTTCCCGGATTTTGCTCCCTATTTAGGCGCTTGCCAGTTCCACGACTGCTCTCACCGGGCAGAACCGGGATGCGCAGTGCGGCAGGCGGTAGAAGCGGATGAAATCGAGAAGACCCGTTATGAAAGCTATCTGCGCCTGTATGAAAAATCCAGCAAAATTAAACCCTGGGAAATGAAATGAAAAAAGAGGTCTGCTTTTGCAGACCTCTTTTTAGCTTTTTTTGTAGTATACCCGGCGGTTTTCCTCCTGGGAGGGTGGCTCCGGACTGACGGCAAACAGACCGTACAGCCTGCCTGCCCGGTACTCCATGTCCTGATAGGGGTGGTCCACCGGCTCTCCCACATTGGGGAATTCGCCGGATTGTCGGGCAGCTTTCAGAAGCTCCCGCCCTTTGTCATTAAAGGCAAGTACCCTTGCGTAGGGCGCGGGGGAAGCAATATCCTTGGCGGTAAGACCCAGAAACGCGCACAGCACCATTCTGTCCAGCCGGCTGCGGGTGTAGCGCTTGGATTTTGTGGCAGTGAGGATTTCCTCCAAGGTGGCAAGGGTTCGGGCGTTTTGCATCAGCTTGCGCCAAAGTCCCTCGCTGCCGTAGGGCAGGGCTTCGTATTCTTGGTCCGTCATGGTGCGCAGCCGGTAGAGAATTGCCTGCTCACCGGCGGATAGGGTGTGCAGCGCAGCGCCGGAAAAAATATCGCATGCCTGTTCCGGTACATATTTCTGCCACAGCGCATTACTTCTCATCAGCTCCCGTACCGCAGTGGCGGAAGGGTTGGCAAAATCTGGCTTTTTGTCATGGTAGCCGCCCTGCCGGACAATGGGAAGCGGCTGCATAGTAACGCCCAGCTCCAGAATCGCCTTGCAGTATTCTGTGGCAAGGATATCGTTGGGGGTTGTAAGGGTGTCTGTTTGCAAACCCATTTCCAGCAGTGCCGCCTGCCGGGCAGCAGGGAAGGACAGACCCTTATCCAACTGTATATGCAGCTGCTCCGGAAAATCCGGGTGGAGTAGCGCCTTTGCTGTGGCGAAAATGGCATCTTTATCGTCTGTTTCTGCGCCGAAACACAGTCTGTCGCAGAATCCGCCTAAGATTCGCACCCCCTCCCGGGCAAAGCCCTCGGCAGAGGACAGTGACGCGGTAACAGGCAGTTCCAATACCAGATCCGCGCCGCTGTGTATTGCCGCCTGTGCCCGGAGGGACTTGTCCAAAATGGCGGGACTGCCCCTCTGCACATAGTTTCCGCTCATCAGACACACAATGCCCTCGTCGGGATAAAGTGCCTTAATGGTAGCAATCTGCTTTTTGTGGCCTGTGTGCAGGGGATTGTATTCACATATAATGCCGGTTATGCCCATAATTTCCCTCAGTTTACAAAAAAATTTCCTTTCAGGACTTGAGAAATTTCGTAAAGTATTATAGAATAGCTATATCTATGGTTATATTACCACATATTGCAAGAAAAGAAAATATTTTTTATTTTAGGAGGCAATTTCCCATGAACATTCTGATTATTAACGCCGGCAGCTCCAGCCTTAAGTATCAGCTGATGAATCCCGAAACCGGCGAAGTGTCTGCCAAGGGTCTGTGCGAGCGTATCGGCATTGACGGCCGTCTGAACCACAAGGTTGGCGACAATAAAGTGGTTAAGGATATCCCCATGCCCACCCATTCCGAGGCTATTGCCGCAACGCTGGATATTTTGGTAGACCCTGTCGAGGGCGTTATCAAGTCTGTTAATGAGATCGACGCTGTGGGTCACCGGGTGCTCCACGGCGGTATGGAATTTTTCGATTCCTGCATCATCAACGACGAGGTTATCAAGGCCATTGAGAAGTGCATCCCTCTGGGCCCTCTGCATAACCCCGCAAACCTGATGGGCATTCGCGCCTGCCAGGCAGTTATGCCCGCCACTCCTCAGGTTGCCGTGTTTGACACCGCCTTCCACATGACTATGCCCCCCAAGGCTTACCGCTACGCCATTCCCACTGAGTACTATGAGAATGACTCCATCCGCCGCTACGGCTTCCACGGCACCAGCCATAAGTATGTTGCCCGCCGTACCGCTGAGCTGGTTGGCAAGAAGGAATTCAAGATGGTCAACTGCCATCTGGGCAACGGCTCTTCCATGTCCGCTGTGAAGGACGGCAAGTGCCAGGATACCACCATGGGCCTGACCCCCTTGGCAGGTGTTCCCATGGGTACCCGTTCCGGTGATATTGACGCCGCAGTTGTGCAGTTTATCTGCAATAAGTACGGCATGAGCGTGGACGAGTGCCTGAATATGCTGAACAAGAAGTCCGGCATGCTGGCCCTGTCCGGCGTTTCCTCTGACTTCCGTGATCTGGAAGACGGCGCCAAGAACGGTAATGCCGACTGCGCGCTGGCACGGGATAAGTTCTGCTACGAGGTTGCCAAGTATGTGGGCGCTTATGCCGCAGCGCTTAACGGCATTGATGTACTGACCTTTACCGCCGGTGTTGGCGAGAATGACTGCCATGTCCGCGCCGCTGTGTGTGAGTACCTGGGCTTTATGGGCGTTAAGATTGACCCCGAGCTCAACGGCAAGCGTGGCAAGGAGATGAAGATTTCCACCCCCGATTCCAAGGTGCAGGTATGGGTTGTTCCCACCAATGAGGAACTGATGATTGCTCAGGATACTGCCGAGCTGGTCAACGCCGCAAAATAATAAACAATCACAAAGAGGCGGAAGGGACAACCTCCGCCTCTTTTTTGGAGGAATTATGACAAGTGTATCTGAACGTTTTTTGCGCTATGTAGGCTATCACACCGCACCGGATGAGTTTTCCGAAACCTGCCCATCTACCGACCGGCAAAAGGTATTGGGCGCAGCATTGGTGGAGGAAATGCTGGCTATGGGCATTGCAGATGCTCAGATGGACGAGCATGGCTATGTGTACGGCACTGTGCCGGGCGACCCCAAGCTGCCCACGATTGGACTCATTGCCCACATGGATACCGCCCCGGATGCCTGCGGTGAGAACGTCAAGCCCCGGGTGGTTGCCTATCAGGGCGGTGATGTTTGCTTAAATGAGGAACAGGGAATTTACCTGCGGGAATCGGAATTTGAGAGCTTGAAAAATCATTACGGCAAGCATCTGATTGTTACCGACGGCACAACCCTTTTGGGCGCTGATGACAAAGCCGGCATCGCGGAGATTATGACCGCGGCAGAGTTTCTGCTCGCCACCAAAATGAACCACGCCACCCTGAAAATTGGCTTTACCCCCGACGAGGAAATCGGACGGGGCGCGGACCGGTTTGATGTGAAAAAATTCGGCGCGGATTACGCCTACACGGTGGATGGCGGTCCGGTGGGCGAAATGGAGTATGAGAATTTCAATGCCGCCGGTGCCAAAGCGGTGTTCCACGGCAGGAATATTCACCCCGGCGCTGCCAAGGATAAGATGGTGAATTCCCAGCAGATTGCCATGGAATTCCACAGCCTGCTGCCGGCTGCCCAGCGTCCGGAGCATACAGCCCACTATGAGGGCTTTATCCACCTGACGGATATGGAAGGTGTGGTTGAGAAATCTACCCTGCGCTATATTATCCGGGACCACAGCATGGAAAAATTCCTGGAAAAGAAGGCGCTTATGGAGTCAGCCGCCGCCTTTATTAACAACAAGTACGGGCAAGGTACCGTGGAACTGACCCTCCGGGACAGCTACTACAATATGCGAGAGAAAATTGAGCCGTGCATGTATATTGTGGAGCGGGCTAAGAAGGCAATGAAAGCCGTGGGGATGACAGATAAAACAGTGCCTATCCGGGGCGGTACAGACGGCGCCCGGCTGTCCTTCGAGGGCTTGCCTTGTCCCAATCTGTGCACCGGCGGGTATAACTATCACGGCAGGTTTGAATATATCCCGGTGGAGGATATGGAGCTTTGCACCAAGCTGCTTGTGGAAATCCTCACCAGCCTGTAAAAAAGCCTGCGGATTTGCGGGAAAAACGGCGAGTATTGCTTGACAGAAAATGGTTTTCCCAGTATAATGCAATGGATAGTGGCGTAATAGAACAGCGCCGAATTTACAGAGTCTAAGGAGCGGTTTACAATGAGCAAAATCAGTGTTATCGGCGCAGGCAGCGTGGGCGCAACAGTTGCAAACGATTTGATGGTTCAGGGCGTGGCCTCTGAAATCGTCTTGATTGATATTAATACCAAGAAAGCCTTTGGTGAGGCGCTGGATATTTATCAGGGCGCTCCTTTCCATTCTCCGGCGATTGTTCGCTCCGGTGATTACGCAGATGCGGCTGATTCCGACATCGTGGTTATCACCTGCGGTGTTGCCAGAAAGCCCGGCATGAGCCGTCTGGATTTGGCGCAGATTAATGTAAACATCCTGAAGGATGTGGCAAAGAACGTGGTGCAGCATGCTCCCAACGCAATTTATCTGATTGTTTCCAATCCCGTTGACGTGCTGACCTATGTGTTCCATAAGGTCTCCGGTTTGCCTGAACGGCAGATTATCGGCTCCGGTACTATTCTGGATACCAGCCGTCTGCAGTCAGAGCTGGCAAAGCGGTTCTGCATCAGCCCCAAGAATGTCCACGCCCATGTCTACGGCGAGCACGGCGACAGCTCCTTCGTGCCTTGGTCTTTGGCTACCATTGCCAACAACCATGTGGATGTTTATAAGGACAACTCCCCGGATAAGGACCGTATCGACTGGAATCAGGATTATGAGGAAGTCGAGACTTTCGTGAAGAAGTCCGGCGGCATCATCATTGAGAATAAGGGCGCAACCTTCTATGCGGTTGCCATGTCCGTGTGCCATATCTGTAAGTGCATTTATAACGGTGCAGGTACCGCGTTGACGGTTTCCACCATGATGCACGGCGAGTACGGCGTGGACGATGTATGCCTGTCTACCCTTGCATTGGTTGACCGGGAAGGCGTCCGCGGCAAGATTCTCAACAAGCTTACCGACGGGGAGATCCTGAAGCTGCAAAACAGCGCCAACAAGCTGAAGGAAGTCATCGCACAGATTCAGCTGTAATAAAAAACAAAAGCCTGCTGTAAAGCAGGCTTTTTGTGTAATAAAAAACGCCTCCGGGGAGGCGTTTTTGTTATTATTCTTCCCAGTTGTGCCAGACGTTCTGCACGTCGTCATCGTCTTCCATAGCGTCGATGAGCTTTTGCATCATTGTCGCCTGCTCCTCGGTTTCCAGTTTTTGATAGTTCTGGGGAACCATCTCAATCTGCGCGGAAACAAAGGTGTACTTATCCAGCTTGGCAACCACGTCGTTGAAATCGTCCGGGGTGGTGTAGATGGTGAAGCAGTCTTCTTCTGCCTCAAAATCATCTGCGCCGGCGTCCATGGCGTCCATCATCACTTCTTCTTCGTCGTAATCGCCGTCTTCGTTGTCAATGACCAGCACGCCCTTCTTGTCAAAGCTCCATGCCACGCAGCCGGAAGCACCCAAATTACCGCCGAACTTATCGAAGTGGTGACGCATGGAGCCTGCGGTGCGGTTGCGGTTGTCGGTCATAGCTTCTACAATGACGGCTACACCGCCGGGGCCATAGCCTTCATAGGTGATGGATTCGTAGCTGTCGCCGCCGCCTGCGCCGGCAGCTTTTTCAAGACAGCGCTTAATGTTGTCATTGGGCATATTGGCGGCTTTTGCCTTGGTGATGATGGTAGCCAAACGGGAATTATTGGCAGGGTCGGTAATGCCGCCGCCCTCTTTCACCGCAACGATCAGTTCCTTTGCGATTTTGGTAAATGCGGCAGCGCGTTTTGCGTCCTGCGCGCCTTTGGTTTTCTGAATATTATGCCATTTGGAATGTCCGGACATAAGTATCTTCCTTCCTGTTGTTCTCAAAATATCCCATATATTTTAGCAAAGAGCCGGGAGAAAATCAATAGTATTTCATGCAATCCCCATGGGTTTCGGAGATTTTTACCTCTGCTTGGGGGAATTGCGCCTGCAATTTTGCAGCCAGCACGGGGATTACGGGATTCTCCGTGTGGAAATGCCCGGCATCTATGAGGTTCAGACCCTGCTCCTTAGCGTCCCAAAAACCGTTGTATTTTACATCGGCGGTGATGAAAGTATCACAGCCTGCCAGAATAGCGTCATACAATCCGTCCGCGCAGCCACCGCCGCCTACTGCCACCTTGCGGACAGGCTTTCCGCCGTCGCAGTAGCGCAGGCCGTCGCACCGGAGGGTTTCCTTGACAAATTGCAGGAACTGTTCCAGGGGCTGCTCCCGTACCTGTCCGCAGCGGAGCATACCGCCGTAGGCGTCAATAGGGGAAATGGCTTCAAGGCCCAACCTTTCCGCCAGCACATCGTTGACACCGCCTGATGCGCAGTCTAAGTTTGTGTGGGCGCAGATATGGCTGATGTTGTGACGCACCAGCGTCATAAGACCTCTGGTGATGGCTGCGTCATCGGTAACCATGGGGATAGGCCGGAAAATCAGGGGGTGGTGGGTTACCAGCAGGTCAGCGCCCCACCGGGCAGCCTCTGCGCATACGTGCTCAAAGGGGTCCAGAGCCACAAGAATTTTGCTGACAGGGGAGGTCCTGCTGCCGCAGTTAAGTCCCACGTTGTCCCATTCCATTTTCAGTTCCGGGGGCGCAAGGGATTCGATAAAATGCAATACATCTGCAACTGTGGTCATAGGGTTTCCTCCTTTGATTGCGCTTTCAGTTCTGCCAGTGCCTGCACCGCGAAGGGGTCGGCATTTTCTTTTTGCTTGCTCACAATCATTTCAAGACCGCCTGCTACCCGGCGGTAATAATCAGCTAAAATCTCCGTTTCCTTTGCATACAGGGCAGGGGGGAAGTAGCACTGACCCGGTGTGAGGGTTTGTCCCGGTTGCCAAAGCACCTCCATTACCGTGTAGAGGAATTTCCCGTCCTTCAGCACCTGTTCCTGCCGAAGAAGCCAGCCGTTTTCCGACAGATACCGCCGCAGCAAGGGAGTTTTGGATTGACACTGGAGAATGAGCCGGTAGCGGTTGTTTTTCAGCCACGGGGCTGCGGAGAGAATAGACACCATGGTATCACCGCCCATGCCGGCGCATACCAGCGTATCAAAGTCCGGGGGGATATTGCGTACGCCGTCGGACAGATAAAAGGACATTCTGTCCCGGACACCGAATTTTTCGCTGTTGCGCATTGCGCTCTGCAAAGGCCCTTCGTTGATGTCCGCGGCAATTACACTGCAGGCAATGTTTTTCGTCAGCAGATAAATGCCCAAGTACCCGTGGTCGCAGCCAATATCGGCTACCCGGTCACCGGGCATTATGAAGCTGCAGCAGGCCGACAGCCGTGGGGATAGGGGAACTTTCATAGGACACCTCATAAAAAATATGCCATCCCGGCGAAACGGGATGGCATAGCCGGTTTTACTGATTTTTCTCTGCCTGATCAGCCTCGTATGCCTCCAGGAAGTGGTTCAGCTGAGCAAGGAACGGTTCGCAGTCAATACCGTGGACAGCGCAGGCCTCCTCTACAGTCTCACCCCGGGAAGAGGGGCAGCCCAGGCAGTGCATGCCGATGGCAAAGAACAAAGGCGCAGCGTGGGGCGCGATGTCCAGAACATCACCGATAATGGTTTCTTTTTTAATTTTAACAGCCATAATATGACCTCCTAATCTGTTTCTTGGCATATTATAACCCCAGAGGAACAAAAAAACAAGAGGGAAAATGAAATGTCATTGCGGGAAGCGTATCGACGTGGCAATCTCCTCTGAAAGGTAATGATTTGCTTCGCAAATGTACGCCGAAAGGGGGAGCGAGCCGGCTGCCGCCAGTGGCGGGAGGAAGGAGGCGAGCGAGTGGCTGTGGTCGATAGCTGACGCAGGCGCTTTGTAGCCAAGGAAGATATCGGGCACCACAACAGGACTCGTTTGCATTTTCGCCTTTGGCGAAAATTGAGGTGTTGCCGCCATCCAGTTGGCGGCAAGCAACAGTCCACCGGACTGTTGCATTTGATCATTCGAGTCCCTTCCTCAACATAATATTAAAAGGGTTATCCCAAATGGGATAACCCTTTTAATGGTACACCAGCACATTCTATAATCGAACCGTTTACCTCTTTTAGGCTAACAGTTTTAGTTGCTTCCTTATAATTGAACGTTATGACCAGTTTGTCGTCGTAAAGATATACGGCGTTTACAAATATGTCAATCAGTCTTTGTTTGTGTTCCTTCGTTTCTAAACGCATGGTCTGAATTTGCTTCAACCATAGTATCAAGCCCTCTTTTGTGATGGTGGGCTTCTTCATCTCTTCCTTGATGAGCTTCAAATTTATCTCATCTCTCGTCTGCTCCAATTCGAGCATTCTCTGTTTCGTTGTTGAAGTAATAATTCCTTCTTCTATTGCCTTGAGTAGATTGTTCAGTGCGGTTTCCGTTTCGCTGAGCCGTTGCTTCAGCAGCTGAATAGCGGGATTCTCTTTTTGAAAGTTCCGAAATACAATGCCAGCGATATCCTCAATCACATTGTCTTTCATCATCATTTCGCGGCTGTACTTAATAACGAGATTTTCAATCCAGTCCTTTTTGACCGTCTTTTTGTCACAGGCGTGCTTGTACTTGGCGGTGTTGCACTTGTAGTAACGATGCACTGTTCCGTTTCGTCCTGTGCCGCTTTCACCGGCCATATAAGCACCGCATTTTCCACAGAACAACTTGGTGGTCAGTAAGTAATCATCCTTGGCCTTGTGCCTTGCAGCAGCCTTTGTGTTCTTCTTTAGTCGCTCCTGAACTTTGTTAAACAAGTCCGTTGGGACAATCTGCGGAATGCCGTTTTCACAGACCACATCACCGAATCGGTACTCTCCAATGTACCGGCGGTTCTTTAATAGGTTTGTCACGATGTTGATCGTCAGCTTGCTGCCTATAGAAGTTGTAACGCCTTTCGCATTCAGCAGAGTAACGATTTCCTTTATCGTCTTACCATTGCCGTACAATTTGAATGCTTCCAAAACCCAAGGTGCTTTGACGGGATCAATTTCGTAGAAATGGTCTTTGTTGACGGTGAAGCCTATAGGAACTGTGCCACCGTTGAACTTGCATTTCAGCGCATTCTCCGTCATACCTCTGCTGACCTTTTCGGCAAGCTCTGCAGAGAAGTATTCTGCCATACCTTCCAATACCGATTCCAAGAGGATTCCTTCAGAATTGTTTGAGATATTCTCCGTTGCAGATATGACCCGGACATGGTTCTTTTTTAGTGCCGCCTTATAGTTGGCTGAGTCATATCGGTTTCTTGCAAACCGATCCAGTTTCCATACGATGACCACATCGAATTTTCGTTTCACGCTGTCCTTAATCATCTTTTGGAACTGTGGTCGGTTGTCTGTTTTTGCAGATAATGCTCTGTCAATATAAGTGTCCAGAATGGTGATGCCTTGCCTTTCTGCAAAGGCCATACATTCCCGGAGCTGACCGTCAATACTCTCATCCCGCTGGCTTTCCGAGGAATACCGTGCGTAGATGACTCCAATCATTCGTTCTTCACCTCCTGAAGAACTTGCACGATGGTCTCCTTCAGCCGGTCATTGAACAGTGTTCCGGGAGTAAAGCACATTTCCAAGAGTGCTTCCAGACCGCCATCTTTTGCAAGTGCAGATTTGATGGCCGAGTATTTTTGCATACCTTGTGGATTATCCGTTCTTCCAAAGATGTAGTCCAAGGACACATCAAAGAAGTCGGCATACCACAAAAGTTTCTGCAGCGGTGGCTCAGCAACACCGGTTTCGTAGCGGCCAATGGTAACCTGGGTGGTCTCGCACTTTTCTGCAATTTGCTTTTGGGAATACCGTGCATTCACTCTAAGTTCTTTTAGTCTTTGCCCTACAATATTCATAATTTTACTCACCTCCAAACGAGCTGTGTTTATTATACCACATATAAGGTTTATAGTCAATACCGTTTTAGTTTGTTTTCAAAACAATTTCCAAACGGTTTTGCTGACGAAAATTTATCAGGCAGTGCCGACAGTAACATCGGCACTGCCTATTTTCAGTTATTCCTTATTTTGCTCAGAATGTTCCTTCATAAACTTCTCGAACTCTGCTTTACCTTCTTCGGTTTCCAACAGCTTTTCGATTTCTTCAATGAATACAGCAGCAAGAGAGTTTAGAGCGTCTTCAGGAATGTCTGACTTAAAAATGATTTTCGGAGTGTTCATACACAACACCTCCTTCTTAGGGATTACCTCCAATCCGCCGGAGGCAGGCTGTAAACTTTCATTTGAATTCCTCCTTTGTAACTATAAAAACAGTGTTTAACTGCAGCTTTCAATCTTATTGCTTTTTCTGTCTGCCTGGCGGTAGGTCTGGCAGATAGACAGGGGTGACGGTGTCTCTGTTGTGACCTAAAATCATACTGGTCATCTTCTTGGGATTTTCGCGTCCTTCGGTTTTATACTTTTCGTACTGCAGCTGCGCTCTTGCATAGCGCAGGCCGTGCCAGGTCAAGCTTTTGCTTCTCGGTTTCTTGCCGTCACGAATTTCGTTCTCACGGTTTGGCGTTGCAAACTTGTGGCGATTGGTGTACATCCAGTTTTCAAGAGAATTGATCTGTCTTTCCACACCGCCTTTGCCCCGGGGACTGATGATGTAGTCGTGTGGCAGCAGGTTGTTCTTTTTTGCGTAATCGTAGAAATATTGCAACACCTTTTTCTGGACCTCAAACTCCACGGGATATGTCCTGACCTGACCGCCCTTGCCTTTGATCGTCAATCCGTCATATGTGAGCGCTTTTTCAATATCTTCTCTTCTGACCCTGCAGACCTCTTCTATTCTCAACGCAAAAGCAAAGCTGATATAAATGGCGTGACAGGCATCCATACGACCCATATCGGTTGCTACCCGAATACCACCTTTTACTTCGTCAAGCGTCCAAGCTCTGTCATATGCGCCGACCTTTCGCTTTTCCAGATCCAATTCCTTGTTGTCCGGCAATTTCTTCTTGCCACCGGCTTTTTCGTGATAGAACCGTATGCCCGACAGTCTTGATTTGATCGTAGCGGGAGACAACCCTTGCTCTTTCATATACGCCACATATGCCCGAATGTGCTTGCCTTCAATATTGCTGATTTTCTGACCGTGATATTCTCGCCAGTAGAAACGTAGAAAATTCCGCATATGACTCTTGTACGCAGCTCTTGTTTTGATTCCCTTTTCGTTGATTTCTCTAACCAGCCGATACAGCTCCTGCAACAGCTTATCCTCACCTGTGAACTTCTTGCCCATAGGCAACTCCTCCTTTCTGTGGAATTGAACGTACGAAGACTCCGGATATCTTCGATTGTTCTATGTATAAGATGGGTGAGGTCAAAATTGAGTTTCAAGAAAACATGATCAAAATCGGGACTTTTTTGAAATTTTCTTGTTTTCACAGGTCTGAGGACGAAAATTACAGCGTTTGGCTTAATTTTGGTCACATATATAATTTAGGGAAAATCCACTTTCGTTTCAAGAAAACATGCTTTTTCTTGCTTGCTGACGAAAACAAAAAGACCGCAGGGATGGAAATCTTACTTTCCATCTCTGCGGTCCGGTGACCAAAATGTATTTAATAACCAAAATAAATCTGGTGACCAAAATTTTCGCGGTCATTTCGAAATGACAATCATAGATCATATCGAAACGATTGAGGTCGCTGTCGCTCATTTCGAAAAGAGAGTCATTTATCATTTCGAAGGGACAGTTTGCTTTCGAACTTTTAAGGGATCCTTTATGTTACTCTATGAAAAATCTATAGGCCTCATTTCGAAGAGAAAATCATCTTTTATCATTTCGAAATTATAGATTATCATATGTCATTTTGAAAGGAGCTTACGTCAGGGCATAGTATCCCCATTGGCATCTATGGTGTGTTTATTCTTGTTTTGCATATGGGGGCTTTTAAAAGGTCTCAAAATGCCCTGACGTAAGCCACTTTTTTGGCTTCGCCCGGCAACAGTTTCTTTATGACCTGTGGTCCTAAAGAAACTGTTGCCCTATCGAAAGGATAGTCATATAGCATATCGAAAAGAGCCGTTCCGCTCATACGTAATAGTTGTAGGTCAGGCAACTACCACGCGGAACTCGTCATATATCATTTCGAAAGGTACAACATCTATCATAGCAAAACGAAAATCATATTTAATTGTCCCATAAGGGTGAGTACTATGGAGTCGCCTTGCGGCGCTCCTCAGTGCATGCTCCCCAAGAGGGAGTGGAGGTATATACATACCTCACGCACGACACCAATTAACGGCCATAGGCCGCTACGAAGCCCCCAACTACGGCTCCGTTCGGTGGGAATTTTCATAACGATTAAAATTCCATAAACTTCGGTACTTCTGAACGAAAACAGGATTTTGGTCAGCAGGCTACCGAAGCCTGCAAGCATAATGCTATCCAAATTTTCGTCCACACCCGTACCGGTGGTTCCGCACATTGCTGCTTTGTGACCATATGGGACTTGATGCAATTTTCGTCTGCAAAATCTGATTCCCGGCAATTTCCCCGTGCTTCTCGTAATAGTTGGGATCCTTAATTCATATGCCGTGTCTTGTGCAGATGCTATTGCTGTCACTGTGCAGCGAGCTTTCCTTGGTGCGTCAAGGTTGCAGGTCATAAGCTTCAATGCCTGCAAGTTCAGTGATCTTGGCACTCACCCGAAACGGTATCGAGTCTATTGCGCCACATCTTCTGTCTGTCCGTAAAGCCATTGGACAGAGTGTTTTCCGTGCGAGAGT
>JAZQGT010000030.1:0-11210 GCA_045540155.1 Faecousia sp. | reverse complement strand
AGGGAAGAACTGTACGATAAGTTACTTTAAGAGAACGGATTGCCACGGCTTGCCTTGCAAGCCTCGCAATGACATCCTTTTTTTGGAGGTGCCGAAATGGCAAAACATAACCGTGATTATAAGCCGGAGGATATTTTATTCCCCGACCAGATTATTACCGAATCCCATCTGGAAGACGAGATGGAAAAATCCTACATTGAGTACGCTATGTCCGTTATCGTGGGCAGAGCGCTTCCCGATGTCCGTGACGGTCTGAAGCCCGTTCACCGTCGTATCCTCTATACGATGTATGAGTCCGGCCTGACCTCTGATAAGCCCTTTAAGAAGTCTGCCACCTGTGTCGGTGACGTGCTGGGTAAGTACCACCCCCACGGCGATAGCTCTGTGTATGACGCCATGGTGCGCCTTGCTCAGAATTTCTCCATGCGCTATATGCTGGTGGACGGCCACGGCAACTTCGGTTCTGTGGACGGCGACCCCCCTGCCGCCTACCGTTACACCGAGGCGAGAATGTCTAAGCTCTCCAATGAGATGCTCCGGGACATCGACAAGGACACTGTCAACTGGGATCCAAACTTCGATGAGAGCCGGAAAGAGCCCAGAGTTCTGCCCAGCCGCTTCCCCAACCTGCTGGTGAACGGCTCGTCGGGTATTGCTGTGGGTATGGCTACCAATATCCCGCCCCACAACCTGACCGAGGTGATTAACGCCTGCGTGGCTGTGCTGGACGATTCTGAAATCTCCGCCATTGACCTGATGGAGCACATCACCGGTCCCGACTTCCCCACCGGCGGCATCATCATGGGCCGCAGCGGGATCCGCGCCGCCTATGCCACCGGCAGAGGCAAGGTGGTGGTACGGGCAAGAACGGAATTTGAGACCTTTGCCTCCGACCGCACCCGGATTATCGTCACGGAGCTGCCCTATCAGGTGAATAAGCGCCAGCTGATAAAGAACATTGCCGATCAGGTGAAGGACAAGCGGCTGGAGGGCATCTCCGACCTGCGGGACGAGACCGACCGCAACGGAATGCGCATCGTCATTGAGCTGAAGCGGGACGCCAATCCCCAGGTGGTGCTGAACACCCTGTTTAAGCAGACCGCACTGCAGAGTAGCTTTGGCATTATTATGCTGGCGCTGGTGGACGATCAGAAGCAGCCGAGAATTCTGTCTCTGCGGCAGATTATCGACGAATATCTCACCTTCCAGATGGAAGTGCTCACCCGCCGGACGGAGTTTGACCTGCGGAAAGCCCGGGAACGCGCCCACCTGTTGGAGGGTCTGCTGATCGCCCAGGACAACATCGACGAGGTTATCCGCATTATCCGCTCTGCTTATGACGACGCCAAGGAGCGTCTGTGCGCGCGCTTTGGACTCACCGATGTGCAGGCGCAGGCCATTCTGGATATGCGCCTGAAGGCCCTGCAGGGACTGGACAGAGAGAAATTGCAGCATGAATACGACGAACTGCAGGAAAAAATCGCCTATTATTTGGATTTGCTGGCGAACAGAGAGAAGCTGCAGGGCGTGCTTCGTGAGGAGCTGATTGCCATTCGGGACAAGTTCGGCGATGAGCGCAAGACGGAAATTCAGGACATCGAGGACGAAATTGACATCGAGGACCTGATTGAGGAGGAGACCTGCGCCTTTACCATCTCCAATGCCGGCTATGTCAAGCGCATGCCTGTGGATATTTACCGCACCCAGAGCCGGGGAGGCAGAGGCGTGAATGCCCAAAACTTAAAGGACGAGGACTATGTGAAGAGCCTGTACGTGGCATCTACCCACGACCATCTGCTGTTCTTCACCGATAAGGGTCGCGTCCACCACCGGAAGGGCTATCAGATTCCCGAGGCAGGCCGTACTGCCCGGGGCACTGCCATGGTGAACATTCTGCCCCTGGAGCAGGGTGAGAGCGTGACCGCTACGGTGATTACCCGGGAGTTTGACGAAAATGAGTACCTGATGATGGTCACCCAGAAGGGTACGGTGAAGCGGATTCCCTTTATCGCCCTGAATACCCGGCGCAAGACCGGTATCCGCGCCATTACCCTGGACGAGGGCGACCAGCTGATTAACGTGATTCGCACAAACGGTAACGATAATATTATTCTGGCTACCCGTGAGGGCATGGCAATCTGCTTCAACGAGAACGATGTGCGGCCCATGGGCCGTGACGCGGTGGGCGTGCGTGGTATTATGTTAACCGGCGAGGACTACGTCATCGGCGCCGAGAAGGTGGAAGAGGGCAAGACGCTCCTCACCGTTACGGAAAACGGCTTCGGCAAGCGCACCGAGCTGAATGAGTACCTGCGCACCGGTCCTGACGGGGAGAAGTGTCCCCAGTCCAGAGGCGGCAAGGGTCTGAAAAACTACAATATTACCCCCAAGACCGGCTTTGTTGCCGGCTGCTGCACCGTGGCGGAGACCGACGATGTGATGCTCATTGAAAACGGCGGCGTGATTATCCGGGTGAAGGCGTCCGGCATCAATGTGTATAAGCGGGACGTGCAGGGTGTGATTATCATGCGGATTGAGGAAGGCAACCAGCTGGTGGCAATCCAGCGGGTGGAAGCAGAGGAAGAGGCCCAATGAAGACCGTAACCCTCTATACCGACGGCGCCTGCTCCGGCAACCCCGGACCCGGGGGCTGGGGCGCGATTCTGGAATTTAACGGCAGCGAAAAGGAGCTCTCCGGCGGGGAGAGCTCCACCACCAATAACCGCATGGAGCTGACGGCGGTGATTGCGGGGCTGTCTGCCCTGAAAGAGCCGTGCATTGTGGAGCTGTACTCCGACAGTAAGTATGTGATTGACGGACTCTCCAAGGGCTGGGCAGAGGGCTGGCGGAAGAACGGCTGGAAAAAGGCGGATAAAAAACCGGCGCTGAATCCGGATCTGTGGGAGCGTCTGCTGGAGCTGACCCATGTTCATACCCTGCATTACCACTGGGTGAAAGGACACGCGGACAATCCCAAGAATAACCGGTGTGACCAAATGGCAGTTGCCGCCAGTAAAATGCAGAATGCGTAATTTTAATGCAAAAAGCAAAAGGCTAAATGCAAAATTGCGGTATTGCCTTCGGCAATGATTATAAATTCGTCGCGAAGCGACACCACCATTTTGCACTTTACACTTTGCATTTTACATTCTAAAAGCCGGAGGTTATGTATGTATCTATCCATTGGCAACGATATGGCTGTTCGGGAAACGTCCATTATCGGCATTTTTGATATGGACAACACCTCTACCTCCAAGCGCACCCGGGAATTTCTGTCCCGGGCAGAGAAGGACGGCGGGGTAATCCCCTGCGATGACCTGCCGAAGGCCTACGTGGTAACGGCGGAATACGGCTTCCAGCGGGTGTATCTGACTTCCTTAAACACCTCCACGCTGGAAAAAAGACTGAAATAAACGGAAATTGGGCGACCCACCGGGTCGCCCAACACATTCAGCGTAACAGATTATGGGAGGGATGTCAAGAGAATGTTATATTTAACATAATATTCTGCGAATTTCACAAAAACCGCCTCTCTTTTTTATGAAATAGTCCATCTTGCAAAGGGGAAAAACTTGTGTTACATTATAGACACAAAGAGGTGATACCAATGTACAGGTAAATCTCCCCCCCAGAAAGCGTATGCAGTTCTTTCTGATAAGAAAAAACAGACAAAGCGCAAAAGAGCATATTCAGGGAGAACACCCCAAGATGTCAGCTTTCTTCTCTTCCGTTTCATATAAAAAGAAGTAAGAATGAAGTGAAAAGAAGAATCAACAAATTGCCCACGGAAGCAAAACCAGAAAAGAAAGCGACATCCAAACCGGAGAAAGCGAGGTTAACCAATGATTGAACCCAAGAATTCAGCGAAATAACCCCCGACTTAGCATCGTGGTTAGGTGCAAAAGTTGGGGGTTATTTCTTTGCCTTTTTGTCGATATATTGCTTCGCAACTCGATATTTTTGCCTTGCGGCAAAATCGATATATCGCTTTGCGATTCCATATAATATAAATCCCTTCTTGTCCCGCAGGACATATCGAGTGCGTCAGCACATATCGATTCCCAAAGGGAAATAACGAAAATCCCGCAAGGGATTTATATCGATGTTATGTGTCCTTGCGGACACATAACTGTTTTAGCACAGCTTTGCGCCGGCGGGGATTGCGTCGTCCACCATCAGCAGGTTCAGCTTTTCCTCGCCCTTTTCGGTATGCACTGCGGAAATCAGCATTCCGCAGGACTCCCTGCCCATCATTTTCCGGGGGGGCAGGTTGGTAATCGCCACCAGGGTCTTGCCAATCAGCGCCTCCGGCTCATAGAACTTGGCAATGCCGGAGAGAATCTGCCGGTCAGTGCCGGTGCCGTCATCCAGGGTAAACTGCAGAAGCTTGTCGCTCTTTTTCACCCTTTGGCAGTCCTTGACCTTCACAGCCCGGAAATCGCTGCGGCAGAAGGTGTCGAAATCCACGGTTTCCTCTGCGTAGGGCTCAATCTGAATGGGGCTTTCGGGCTTACTCAGCTCTTCCAAAGCCGCCAGCTCCTTTTCCATATCAATTCTGGGGAACAGGGCAGGACCGTTCACCGTCGCTACCTGCACCGGCAGCACGCCGTATTCCTCCAAGCTGTCCCAATCCATTCTTGCGCCGCCCAGCCGCTTGGCGATTTCTTCGCTGGTGGCAGGCATAAAGGGGGTCAGAAGTCCTGCGCAGATACGCACGGTCTCCAGCAGATTATACAAAACCTTGGCAAGTCTGGGGTGATTGCTTTCGTCCTTTGCCAGCACCCAGGGGGCGTTCTCGTCGATATACTTATTGGCCCGGGAGATGACCTTGAAAATCTCGGACAGGGCATTCTGGAAGGCGTATTTTTCCATCTGCTCGGTGTACTTTTCCCGGAGCGTGCAGACCATTTCCACCAGATCCTTATCCTTTTCAATGTCTACCTGCTGCTGTTCCGGAAGGTGCTCGCCGAAGTATTTCTGCGCCATTGCCACTGTCCGGGACACCAGATTGCCCAAATCGTTTGCCAGGTCGGTGTTGATGGTGGAAATCAGCAGCTCGTTGCTGAAATTGCCGTCGGAGCCGAAGGGGAAGGAGCGCATCAGGAAGAACCGCAGGGCATCCACGCCGAAGCGCTCTGCCAGAATATAGGGATCCACCACGTTGCCCTTGGATTTGCTCATCTTGCCGCCGTCCAGCAGCAGCCAGCCGTGGCCGTACACCTTTTTCGGCAGGGGCAGATCCAGGCTCATGAGCATTGCTGGCCAGATAATGGCGTGGAAACGGACGATTTCCTTGCCTACAAAGTGCACATCCGCGGGCCAGAAGGTATCAAGACCCTCCTTTTGGTCATTGCAGTAGCCAAGAGCGGTCATATAATTAAACAGGGCGTCAATCCACACATAAACCACGTGCCCCTCATCGAAGTCCACAGGCACACCCCAGCTAAAACTGGTCCGGGACACGCACAGGTCCTCAAGACCGGGCTTTATGAAGTTGTTGACCATCTCATGGACCCGGCTCCGGGGCTCCAGGAAATCGGAGTTCTCCAGCAAATCCTGCACCCGGTCGGCGTACTTGGACAGACGGAAGAAGTATGCCTCCTCCTCGGCGTCCTGCACCTCCCGGCCGCAGTCGGGGCATTTGCCGTCCACCAGCTGGCTCTCAGTCCAGAAGCTCTCGCAGGGTTTGCAGTACTTGCCGGTGTATTTACCCTTGTAAATATCCCCGCGCTCGTACATCTTCTTGAAAATCTGCTGAATGGCAGCCATGTGGTAACCGTCGGTGGTGCGGATGAACCGGTCGTTGGAAATGTTCATCAGCTTCCACAGATCCAGCACGCCGCCCTGACCCAGCACAATGTTGTCCACGTATTCCTGGGGGGTCACGCCGGCTTCCTTTGCCTTGTCCTCAATCTTCTGACCGTGCTCGTCGGTGCCGGTGAGGAAGCACACGTTGTAGCCCTGCAGGCGCTTAAACCGGGCCATGGCATCGGTTGCCACGGTGCAATAGGTGTGGCCGATGTGAAGCTTGGCAGAGGGGTAATAGATGGGGGTGGTGATATAATAGTTACCCTTAGACATAGAAAAAACCTCCTAGTTTTTCCAATTAAAAATTGAAAATTCAAAATTGATTGCCGCAGGCAATACCTTTTTTTGCATTTTGCATTCATATAAAAATAAAGCCGCCCTTGCACAGCAAGGGCGAACAAAGCTTTGTCGCGGTACCACCTTGATTCGCATACGCCCCAGTTTGCCACGCCGGCTCGCAATGACAATGGGGGCAGATGCCTCTATGCGCAATAACGGGCGCTCCCGGGTGTGCCTACCTATCGACACACCGACTCCCAGACCATGTTCGGCAGCTTTTTCTGTACCTCTTTCCACCAACCGAGGCTCTCTGAACAGATATTTCTGCGTACTCTTCTGTTCCCAGTCTTTGCATATCCCGGTTATTATACCCCCTTTTTGGGGGTTTTGTCAATAGGAACAAAATAGAATGGGCAATGACTGCCTGTTTGTGATTCTGAGTGAGCGCAGCGAATCGAAGAATCTGCGCATTGACGGGAGTGCCAAGATCCTTCGACTCCACTTCGTGTCGCTCAGGATGACAGGGGGGAATGTTTCGCTCAGGATGACAGAGAAGTGGACAATGAATGTAGGGGCGGTCAATGACCGCCCGAAAAAATCCCTCACCGACAGGTGAGGGATTTTGATTAACCAAATACACTCAGCAGGTAGCCTGCCGTGCAGTCTTCCTGCCACATTTTTTCTTAAAAAGTGCATAATCCCCCGCCTTACGACGGGGGGATTGGCATTAACCAAATACACTCAGCAGGTAGCCTGCCGCGATGGCAGAGCCGATGACGCCTGCCACGTTGGGGCCCATAGCGTGCATCAGCAGGAAGTTGGAGGGGTTGGCTTTCTGGCCTTCCAGATTGGCGACCCGGGCAGCCATGGGCACGGCGGATACGCCCGCAGAGCCGATGAGGGGATTGACCTTGCCCCGGGTGAGCTTGCACATCACCTGTCCGCCCAGCAGACCGCCCACGGTAGACAGAATGAATGCCACAACGCCCAGCACCACGATTTTCAGGGTCTGCGCGGTGAGGAAGTTGGAGCCCACCATAGTAGCGCCCACAGAGGTGGACAGCAAAATGGTAACAATATTCATCAGCGCGTTCTGGGCGGTATCAGACAGCCGGTCGGTAAGACCGGTCTCCTTAAACAGGTTACCCAGCATCAGACAGCCGATCAGCGGCGCGGTATCCGGCATCAGCAGCGCCACGAAAACAGTAACCACGACGGGGAAAATAATCTTCTCTGCCTTGGTCACGTAGCGGGTCTGCACCATCTTGATTTTCCGCTGCTCAGGGGTAGTCAGCAGGCGCATGAAGGGCGGCTGAATCATGGGAATCAGCGCCATATAGGAATAGGCTGCCACAGCAATGCCGCCCAGCAGATGGGGGGCAAGCTGACTGGTGATAAAAATTGCGGTAGGACCGCCAGCGCCGCCGATAATGCCGATGGAGGCGGCTTCCTCGCCGGTAAAGCCCAGGGCGACTGCGCCGATAAAGGCGGCAAACACGCCCAGCTGGGCAGCGGCGCCCAACAGCAGGCTCTTGGGATTGGACAGCAGAGGACCAAAATCCGTCATAGCGCCCACGCCCATAAAAATCAGGCAGGGGTACAGACTGGTTTTCACGCCTATGTAGAAGATGTCCAGCAGTCCACCGCTGCGCATAATCTCGCCGTAGCTGTGATATGCGGGGTTGTCGGGATTCATAAATGCGTCCCACAGCTCCTGGTGGTACAGACCGCCCAAAGGCAGATTGGTCAGCAGACAGCCGAAGGCGATACCCACCATGAGCAGCGGCTCAAACTTCTTCACAATACCTAAGTACAGCAGAACACAGGCAATAATCAGCATCACCAGATTCTGCCAGCCGCCGTCACCAAAGCCTACAAACAGGCGGGCAAAGCCGGAGCTGTTCCATAAGTTTAACAGAATTTCTCCGATGTTTAACATGGGCGCTCCTTATCCGATGACCACCAGGGGCGCGCCGGTGTCCACGTTGGAGCCCTTGGAGGTGAGCACCTGGGTAACGGTGCCGGCCTTGGGAGCCATAATCTCGTTTTCCATCTTCATGGCTTCCAGCACGCACAGCACGTCGCCGCTGTTGACACTCTGACCCACAGCTACATTCACCTTCAAAATGGTGCCGGGCATGGGGGCATTTACAGCCTCGCCGGCGCCGGTTACCACGGGTGCGGCAGGTGCGGGAGCAGCAGGAGCAGCTACGGGTGCAGGAGCAGGCGCGGCAACGGGAGCGGGCGCAGCCACAGGGGCGGCAGCAACCACAGTGCCGCCGATGGCAACCAGCAGGTCACCGGTGTTCACAGAGCTGCCCTTGGCAACGGGCACAGCGGAAACCACACCGTCACAGGGAGCCATGATTTCGTTTTCCATCTTCATGGCTTCCAGAACCACCAGCACATCGCCCTTCTTAACGGACTGACCGGCGGATACGTTTACCTTCAGAATGGTGCCGGGCATGGGGGCGTTCACGGACTCACCGCCGGAAACGGTCATGGCAGGGGCAGCCGCAGGAGCAGCCACGGCAGCGGCAGGGGCAGCGACTGCCACAGGGGCTGCCACGGGTGCAGCCGCAGGGGCCAGCGCTTCATATTCAGCCAGGCACATTGCCTTACCGGCCTCTACCTCGATTTCGTAGGTGCGGCCGTTCAGGGTCACTTTATATTTCATAATTATTTGACCTCCTTAATGGAAATAAACCGCAGTTCGTTCAGGGGCTTGCCCATCTTGTCGGCAACGATGGCCATGAGCATAGCGGCGGTTTTGGGGGGCGTATCGTAGATTTTCAGCTTGCCGGCGGTACCGGGCGCGGCAGGACCTGCCACAGGCTCTACGGTCACGGCAACAGGGGCGTTTTCGGGGGCGGTATCTGCCTTGGGGGCGTCCTTCTTCTTGGAGAAAACCTTGCCGATGAGGATTACCACAATCATCAGCGCAATCAGTCCAACAAAAACCACGCCATAGCCCAGAGAGCCCAGAATACCGGCCTCGCCCACGGTCAGGGAAGTAAGCAGATTCATGTCCTACCTCCTTATGCTTCTACGATGGAGTAGGTCACTTCGTTTTCTTCCTTGGCCTTCCGCTCCTCCAGGAACTTCTCAGCCAGGTTGGGGAATGCAATGTAGGACAGCACGTCCTCGTCGCACTTTGCCAGGTCGCCTAATTTTTTGCGGGTATCTTCCACAACGGGCTTCAAGGTGTCAGCGTAGCGGCCTTCCAGTTCCTTTTCGCCGCCCAGGATCTTTGCCTTGATTTCCTCGTTGATGGGGGCGGGGGTGATGCCGTACTCGCCGCGGCAGTAAGCCTTGATTTCTTTGGAAACGGTCTTGTAGCGCTCGCCGTCCAGCACGTTGCGCACAGCCTGCACGCCCACCATCTGGGAGGTGGGGGTAACCAGAGGAGGATAACCCAGATCGGCGCGGACCTTGGGGGTCTCAGCCAGGGCTTCCTCGAAGCGGTCCAGGGCGTTCATCTGCTTCAGCTGGCTCATCAGGTTACTGAGCATGCCGCCGGGCACCTGATAGGTCAGGCACTGGGTGTCGGTGGCAAGGGCCTTGGGCATCAGAGTGCCGTCAGCGATGAACTCGTCCCGGACGGTCTTGAAGTAGTCACTCATCTTGGTGGTGCACTCGTCGTTCAACTCCACCTCATAGCCCAGCTGACGCAGGGCGTAAGCCAGGGTCTCGGTAGCGGGCTGGGAAGTACCGCCGGAGAAGGGAGAAATGGCGGTGTCGATGATGTCACAGCCGGCTTCCACAGCCTTCAGGTAGGTCATGAAAGCAAGGCCGGTGGTGGAGTGGGTGTGCAGGTCGATGGGCAGGTCCACAGCGTCCTTGATGGCGGCTACCAGATCGTAAGCCTCCTGGGGACCCATAATGCCTGCCATATCCTTAATGCAGATGGTGGAAGCGCCCATTTCCTTCAGCTCCTTGACCATCTCCACGTACTTTTTGTGGGTGTGGACGGGAGAGGTAGTGTAGGAAATGGCGCCGGAAGCGATGGCACCGGCGTTTACGGTGGTCTCCATGGCCACCTTCATGTTGTTCACGTCGTTGAGGGCGTCGAAAATACGGATCACATCCATGCCGTTTTCCACAGCCTTCTGCACAAACAGCTTGACAAAATCATCGGGGTAGTGGGAATAACCCAGCACGTTCTGACCGCGCAGCAGCATCTGCAGCTTGGTGTTGGGCATGGCCTTGCGAATTTTCCGCAGGCGCTCCCAGGGATCTTCGTTTAAGTACCGCAGGCACACGTCAAAGGTAGCGCCGCCCCAGCACTCGGCGGCGTAAAAGCCTGCCTTGTCAATGGTAGAGAGCATGGGCTCAAACTTCTCAAAGGGAAGACGGGTGGCAATCAGGGACTGGTTGGCGTCTCGCAACACAGTTTCCACAAACTGAACTTTTCTTGCCATAGTAAAGAATTCCTCCATAAATATAAATTCGTAGGGCGGGGGCTTGCTCCCGCCGTTTTGCCATCCGGAAAGGAGGCCTTGGGCGGCGGGAGCAAGCCCCCGCCCTACGGTATGTTTTTGTGGGTACAGCCGGGGGACGTGCCCCCGGCTGTGAACACAGACAGATTACTCAGCCTTGGGGCCGGCAGCCACCAGAGCCTTACCGGCATCGTTACCGGTGTACTTGACAAAGTTCTTCTCGAACCGGGCAGCCAGGTCCTTTGCCTTGGCGTCCCACTGGGCAGCGTCAGCGTAGGTGTCTCTGGGGTCCAGAATGCCGCTGTCCACGCCGGGCAGGGCGGTGGGAACCTGGAAGTCGAAGTAGGGAATCTTCTTGGTCTCAGCCTTCAGGATAGAGCCGTCCAGAATGGCGTCGATGATGCCGCGGGTATCCTTAATGGAGATACGCTTGCCGGTGCCGTTCCAGCCGGTGTTGACCAGATAAGCCTTGGCGCCGGACTTCTCCATCTTCTTCACCAGCTCCTCGCCGTACTTGGTGGGGTGCAGCTCCAGGAAGGCTGCGCCGAAGCAGGCGGAGAAGGTGGGGGTGGGCTCGGTGATGCCGCGCTCGGTGCCGGCCAGCTTGGAGGTGAAGCCGGACAGGAAGTAGTACTGGGTCTGCTCGGGAGTCAGGATAGACACGGGAGGCAGAACGCCGAAAGC
>JAZQGT010000029.1:0-4916 GCA_045540155.1 Faecousia sp. | reverse complement strand
ATTCCCCACGGTATTCTCCTGTCGGGTGCGCCCGGTACCGGTAAGACCATGCTGGCAAAGGCTGTTGCAGGTGAGGCAGATGTGCATTTTTTGTCCATCTCCGGTTCGGATTTTATGGAGATGTATGTGGGCGTGGGCGCCAGCCGTGTCAGAGACCTGTTTGACCAGGCGAAGAAGATTGCCCCTGCAATCATTTTTATCGATGAGATTGACGCGGTGGGCCGCAAGCGCGGAAGCGGTATGGGCGGCGGCCACGACGAGCGGGAGCAGACCTTAAACCAGCTGCTGGTGGAGATGGACGGCTTCGGCAGAACCGAGGGTGTCATCGTGCTGGCAGCTACCAACCGCCCGGATATTTTGGATCCGGCGCTGCTGCGCCCCGGTCGGTTTGACCGACAGATTTATGTGCATACCCCCGATGCAAAGGGTCGGGAAGAGATTCTGAAAGTACACGCCAAGGGTAAGCGGCTGGATGCTTCCGTGTCCTTGAAAACGGTGGCGCTGGCAACTGCCGGCTTCACCGGCGCTGACCTTTCCAATTTGCTCAACGAGGCAGCTATCCTGGCGGCCCGGGAGAACCGGCCGGTGCTGAATATGCAGGACTTGAACGATGCTATGATGAAGATTATGGCAGGTCCTGAAAAACGCAGTCGTGTTCGTCTGCAAAAGGACCTGCGGATTACTGCAGTCCATGAGGCAGGTCACGCTGTGGCGATGTACAGCCTGCCTACCCATGATCCGGTGCACCAGATTTCCATTATCCCCAGAGGCAACGCCTTGGGTCTTACTTGGACTGCTCCCAAGGAGGACAGCAATCACCTGACCCGCAACGAGATGTACGAGCGTATTGTGGGTCTGCTGGGCGGCCGTGTGGCGGAAGCGTTGTTTCTGAAGGACATTTCCACCGGCGCGTCCAATGACATTGACCGGGCGTCCAAGCTGGCAAGAGACATGGTGGCGCGGTACGGTATGTGCGAAAAACTTGGTACCGTGTCTTATACCGGCGGTGATGAACTGTTCATCGGCCGGGATTATGAGAAGGTAAAGGGGTACTCTGAGAAGGTTGCCGGCACCATCGATGACGAAGTGAAGTCCCTGATGGACAAAGCCTATGCCCATTGCGAAGAAATCCTGACCCGTGATGCAGACAAGATGAAGCAAATCGTGGAATTCCTGTTGAAAAACGAAACGATGACAGGCGCTCAGTTTGCCGACTGTATGGCAGGCAGAGAAATCGGACAGGCACAGGAAGCCACCCTTTTTGACAATATCCAAACGGAAGAATAACAAAAGAGCGTGCCATCCGGCACGCTCTTTTTTAATTGATCGTAGGGCGGGGGCTTGCTCCCGCCGTTTTTTGTCATTGCGAGGGCGGCTTTGCCGCCCGTGGCAATCTCCCCGAACACCTTTGTAGGGGCCGGCGTCTTTGACGACCCACATTTCGGGCCGGGAAAGAGGGTCACCACAGCACAAGGTGCATTCCCAAGGTGGACTTCTTGGGATCATCAGGCAGCTGCAGGAAACCGTTATCCACAAGATCGTGGACTGCCATCATACGCATTGTATACATTTCCATAGAAATGTAGTAATCCACACTGTAGTGTAAGACCTCGTGGCTGTAGTTTTGGAGAATTGCGTTCAGCTTCTTGTATACGGTGGTGGCGTTCTCCATCAATGCCGGATAATTCTTGTGTTCTTTCAGGAAACGGTGGATTTCCTCAAGCTGCTCGTCTGTCATTACAAGAATGTCCGGGATAATTTCTCCGCTCTCATTTGCGTGCGCGTGTTTGCCGTCTATGCCCTGCCATACGCGGTTTTCACTGTCTGTAAAGCTTGTGATAAGACGGTGATTGCGAAGGCACTCGCCCAATAACATTACACCGTCCCAACTCATTTCGCCGCATTGGTCACACATTTTATAATCGTTAATCTTATATGACCAAAAATAGTTACACCCTTTTTTGCTTCCGTTTCCGGTGCCGTTATGACCCATAAAAATGGATTCAGGCAGTTCTGCTGCTTCATAGCCTACAAAACCCCAGGTTTCTCCGTTTGCCCGTTTGGGCGGTCGGTACATAGAAGGATCTTGTTTCGTGTTTCTAATGATGTAATCAATGATGTGCGGCACCAACCACCAACAGATGTGATTGTCGTCCAAATGGTTGCCGGCAATACCCAGAGCGCGAATGTCAGGCAGCATATCTTCTATAATTTCCTGTATCAGTTTACTCCGTTCCTTTGCGCTTTGTCTAAGGGTATTGTAAAACTCCAACCGGCAGTTTTTGTCTAATATGAAGAAATCGGTAATGTATTTATCTCCCTGCTTTTTCAGCAGTGTTGCCCGGTGCAGGATACCCACCTCTTCCTCCATATAGGGAAGGGCGATCCCCAATTCCATAGATAGCTCTTCTAAGGTACAAGGGTTATTGCTGGCGTAAAGCAAAATGTTCTTTGGGATACTTCTCTGTACTGCGCTCCAAGGCAGTCCGCTTGGCTGATGACCGCTTGATACAAAACTAATGTCTTCCGGCTTATAACTGAGCCGACCAAATCCTCTTGCCATATCCATACCTTCTTTCAAGATTTTTCTGGCGCGGTGCAGCCGCTGCTTCACCACGCTCACCGAAAGGGAGAGGGTTTGGGCAATGTCCCGGACAGACTTGTCCTCTATGTAATAGGCTACCAGAATCTGACGGTAGTCCTGCTTGATGAACGCCAGCTCCCGCCGGAGCAGTGACAATTCCTCACTGTAGATCATTTCATCAAGGACATTTCCGTTTGTGTCTTCTATCTCATAATCACCCACATCGAAACCGGTTACCGATTGGGAGTGGTTATGCTTCCGGGTCGCCCAGACGGCATAGCGGTTACGGGCAATTTGCCATACCCAAGCAGGGAAATTCTCAGGAACTGTACCACTTCTCAGAGCGGTCAGAATATGCAGCGCAATATCCTGCGTCAGGTCCTCTGCATCTGCGCCGTTGCTTGTCTTTTTCAGACAGAAGTAGAACAGCGTTTCCATATAGTTTTCGGAAAATTCTTTCATAAGAGCGTTGCCTGCTGCGTCCATTGGTTCGCCCCCTTTCACCCATATAGTGTGGTATTTTTGGATTTGGTTACAAAAATTCTGTCAAAATTATAACACATAAACGGATAAAAAAGTAGGGGGCGGTCATTGACCGCCCCCATTTCGGGACGGAAAACCCACCCCATACATTATTTTACAGAAATGTACCGTAGAATGTGTAGGGGAGGCGTTTCGCCTCCCGAATGATTACAACACATACATGATAATCGCCATGGCTTGCAGGATACTGCCCAGTACCACAAAAATGTGAAATACCGAATGGAACCAAGGGGTTTTTGAGCCGATGCCGTATAGTACCGCGCCCAAGGTGTAGGCAATACCGCCGGACAATAGCAGAAGGAAGCCGGGCTTTGTCAACACCGCAAGGGCCTGGGGCAGGAAGATAATAATTCCCCAGCCCATTGCGATGTAGCAAATCATGGAAAAGACGTTGTATTTCTTTAAGTCGATGGCGGTTAGCGTTGCCGCCAGAATTGCCAGCGCCCATTCCATTATCAGCAGGCCCCAGCCAATGACCGGATACACCGGCAGAAATGCTGACAGTAATATGGGCGTGTAAGTGCCGCATATCAGAAAATAAATGGTGCAGTGGTCGATAATCTGCATCACCTTTTTGCCTGTGCAGGGGCGCAGACCGTGGTAGATGCTGGACATGGCGTACAGGATCACCATTGTGGCGCCGTAGATGGAAGCGCCGATTACCCCCGGTATGTTTCCTGCCAGGGCAGATTTTACAACGCAGACAATCAGCGCGATGATTCCCAGCCCGCCGCCCACGATATGGGTTACCATATTCATAATTTCCTCGCCCCGGGTGTAGCGGGGGAGCAGTCTGTCCCGGAGTTTGATACGTTTTGCCATGGAGTTACCGCCTTTCCTGCCGCTGGGGATATTGTAGCACCCCGGTGTATAAATGCACCCTACCGTTCCTGTTCCGGTACTCCCTGCGGGGGAGAGTGGGGATTCTACCCCGGGTAGAGGGGTAGAGTTCACCTAAATTACCATAAGTCAAGGAGATGGCACATTGGAAAATGTGCAAAATGCACAAAAACGGACGTGTTTTTTCTGTGCTGTTACAGGATATTTACAAATTATTTGCATACTTATTTTTGAAATCTATGCTATAATGTTAGTGGCGGGGAAAACCGCCGCACTTGTGCAGTAAAGGAGCTAACATGAATAACATTCTGTTTTTCTTAACGCCGAAGGCGATGTGTGCGTTTGTATATGATGATTATACGGTCCGTCAGGCTCTGGAAAAGATGGAATCGGCAGGCTATGCCGCCCTGCCCATTCTGAACAAACGGGGCGAGTACCGTGGCACGATTACAGAGGGCGACCTGCTGTGGGCGCTGAAGAATTTGTGTTACATGGATATGCGGCAGGCGGAGGCACGGCGGATTATGGAGATTACCCGGCGCAAGGATTTTGTTCCGGTGCGGGTTACCACCAATATGCACGATCTGGTGCAGCGCGCCAGCGGGCAGAACTTTGTGCCTGTGGTGGACGATAAGGATACCTTCATTGGCATTGTAACCAGAAGCGCAATTATTAAGTATTGCTATCAGCAGCTGTTTCCGGAGGATTAAAACAAAAACCTTACATAAAGCAGGGATTTAACTGAACTGAACCAGTAAAAACGGACAATAGACAAAAAGCCCCCTGATGTAGGATAATAACTACATCAGGGGGTGTTATTATGTCCGGTAAGAAAGGCATGAAAAAGTATCCTATGGGGATACGAAAAGAAGTTGTTATGAGGATCCACGCAGGAGACAGCCAGTGTGCGCTGAGCCGGGAGTATGGGATAAGCAGATACGCAATCCAA
>JAZQGT010000028.1:0-8961 GCA_045540155.1 Faecousia sp. | reverse complement strand
GCTGACCTGATCAGCAAGACCGGTGAGGATATGATGAAGGTTCGTAACATGGGTAAGAAGTCCCTGGACGAAGTGCAGAAGAAGCTGGAAATGATGGGTTTGTCCCTGGCCAGTGAGGATTCCGGCAGCAACAACTAATTGTAAATAGTGTCAACCTTTTAAAAAGGAGGAAACGTTCATGTTCGGTACTCGTAAACTGGGCAAGACCAGTGCACAGAGAAAAGCACTGCTGCGTCAGCAGGTGACCGATCTGCTGGAATACGGCAAGATTGAAACCACCTTCTTCCGCGCAAAAGAGGTCCAGCCCGTTGTTGAAAAAATGATTACCCTGGGCAAGAAGGCCGGCTTGGCAAACTACCGCAGAGCCCTGGCTTTCATCACCAAGGAAGACGTTGCAAAGAAGCTGTTTGACGAGATTGCTCCCAAATATGCTGAGCGCAACGGCGGTTACACCAGAGTGACCCGCACCGGCGCACGCCGCGGCGATGCTGCTGAAATGGCAGTCATCGAGCTGGTTTAATCCCAGAAAAGCAAGATAAAAGAGCGTACTGTGAAAACAGTGCGCTCTTTTTATATATCCGTGTTGACAAAGGAACTCTAATGTGTTAGACTGTAGTTGGTCTAATGCGTTAGAGAAAGGGAGGGGCTTATGAATACACCAAAAGTGTTTGAAAGCGAATACCGCTTTTGCTTAATTCTATGGGAACATGAACCGATAAAATCAGGACAACTTGTGCGACTTTGCCGAGAACGTTTAGGCTGGAAGTCCACTACCACCTATACAGTTATAAAACGGCTGTCGGAGCGGGGTGTCCTGAAAAATGAAAACTCGCTGGTTTCCGCATTGGTAACCAAGGATCAGGTGCAGGCAGCGGAAATTAGCGCAATGGTGGAAAAGACCTTCGAAGGATCCCTGCCCTCTTTTGTTGCCGCCTTTACAAGGTCTCAAAGACTTTCCGATGCGGAAATTGATGCGGTGCAGCAAATGATTGACCGTTATCGTGAAGGAGATACCCAATGACTGATATTTTTCTGATGATTGCCAATATGAGCATTTCCGCAGGTTGGATCATCCTTGGGTTATTGCTTTTGAGGATTCCTTTGCGAAAGGCACCGAAATGGATATGGGTTGCCTTGTGGGGCATTGTGGCCGTCCGCCTGGTCTGTCCTTTTTCGATAGAAAGTGTGTTGAGTCTTATCCCCAGTGCCGAAACCATCAGTCCAGAGATTATGGTGGAAGCATCCCCTACAATCAATACGGGGATTCCTGTGATCAATGAGGCGGTCAATCCCATTATTATTGGTACATTTTCTCCCGCACCAATGGCCAGCGCAAATCCCCTGCAAATATTCATACCCATTGCTTCCGGCATTTGGCTGCTGGGCGTAGGGATAATGCTTCTGTATACCGCAATCACATATATCTGCTTGCGCAGAAAGGTCTGCACCGCCGTGCGGCTGCGGGATTCGGTATATCAGTGTGAAACGGTGGTTTCTCCCTTCGTTCTGGGCATTATAAAGCCAACTATCTATCTTTCGTTTTCTATGGATGCGCAGGATATGGAGTATGTTATAGCCCATGAGAATGCCCATATTCGCCGGAAGGATCACCTGTGGAAGCCCTTCGGGTTTCTGCTGTTGGCCCTTCATTGGTTCAATCCTTTGATGTGGCTGGGGTATGTGCTGCTTTGCCGTGATATTGAACTTGCCTGCGATGAGAAGGTTATCAAAGAACTGTCTGGCCAGCAGAAGGCAGATTACTCCCAGGCATTGTTGAAATGCAGTGTAAACCGTCGGAGCATTGCAGCCTGCCCCCTTGCCTTTGGGGAGGTAGGGGTGGAAAACAGGGTGAAATCTGTGCTGAAGTATAAAAAACCCGCCTTCTGGATTGTTTTAGTTGCGATTCTTGTGAGCATTGCCGCTGCGGTGTGTTTCCTGACAGACCCTGTTACTGATAAAAAAGAGGATTGGTATTCAAAAATTCAAAAGGAAAGAATCCATACATACAGTCTGGTGGAAGATGAAAAGGCTGGGCAAACCGTAAAGAAACTGGTCGTAACCGAAAAAGCGTCCGGCAGGGAAATTCAGACAATTTACTTCGACGAAAATGAATGGTCTATCGAAGAGCCGTTGTACATAGATATTACTTTCGATGGCAATGCAGATATTGTTGTCCCCCATCAACAGGCATCCAGTGGCATTTTTTATCTGGGCTATATCTGGGATGGCGAAGCAGGGCAATATGTGCACGCGCCCACCCTGGAGGAGCTTCCCAACATTGCTTTGGATACGGAAAACGGGATGATCTTGTGCCACAGAACGGCAGATAAAATTACCGGTTACAGTATGTACAAATACAACACCGGGACAAAGGATTTTGCGGTAGCTCGAAATCTGGGTTGGGAGCCGGAGGGGAATAGCCTTTCCATACGGGTTACGGAAAGCGCCTATACAGAGACGGGAGAACGGGAGGTTGTTCAGCAGTTTTCTGCCAAGACTGCCGACGGACTCTTTCCGGACAGAACGGATTCCCAAATGTCCCCCTATTACAGCGAGGGCTCGGTGTGGGATTTAGACGGCGAAAAATGGAATGCTACGATTGCCGGTCAGAGCATGCTGCTTACAGAAGAGGCAAGTGTGCTTCTGCGGGTACTGAATAGTGAAAAGGCATTTATCAGTGAGTCCGGGGAATATGTGTATCTAAAAGATTATGAACTCATAGCCAACCGGGAAATGAAAGCAGTTCCGGAAAAATTTGCTTTGGTGGATTTTGACGGTGATGGCAAAGACGAATTGATTGCCTATGTTACCCCCGAGTTTGGCGCCTATCTGGTTTTTCGTATAGACAAAAATAAGGTATATGGCTTTGAATTTGGGGTAAGGGAAATAACAGATTTAAAGGCAGACGGCTCTTTTATTGCAAGCGAGGGCGCTGCAATCTTTACGTATTATACCTTAAGCTTTGAAAAGGGGAAGTATATATTCCGCGAACTTGCGTATTACAACGGAACGGATGGTGTGGGCACCTACAGAATCGACGGCAAAACGGTTGCTCCCGAGGAAATGTATACTTACAACGAGAAATTCAGGGGAAAAACCAGCGCAGCATGGGTGGAATATGGGAATAGCAAAACAGAGGATTACAAGAATCTTTATCAGTCATTTTTGTCCGGTGAGATCACCGCATGGCAGGATGGAAAAGACAGAACACTTATTTCTTATTTCCATGCGTCCAACTTTGAGGATACAGATTTCAGTTACACCTACTGCGATATGACCGGCGATGGCATCCCTGAACTGTGTGTAAGAAACTTTGCAACATACATATTTACAATTCGTGACGGACAGGTGCACCATTGGTGTACGGATTCAAATGTATATAGCGAGTTACTCAATAACGGTGCGTTTTTGTACGAAAGGCACGGCGGTGCGCCTACCCATATCAACTACGAATATTATGTGTTGGATGCCAATGCCAATGAAACTTTCCGCGTTACCTTTTCATGGTGGGATGGAAAAAATATTGAACAGGGGAAGGAATATCCGGATGTCTATATCTTTAATGACCAAGAGGTTACGAAAGAAGAATACGAGGCAAAGACCAGGCAGTATTTGGAAATCGGAAAGGATAGGATTGTTTGGTATGACAAAGACGGCAATATCCGAGGTTGAACTGCGTTTGTTTTAAGCCCAAGAAATGTCGCCGGTGGGACATCCCGCTGGCGACATTTTTGTAAGAGAAAATCACTGGACTGTGGTTATGATTAATTATGGGGTGTCATTGCGAAACGGTAAGCAATATGGTATAATTTTGGTATCATTGGCGTGGAGGTGATGGTTGTGGGTGCAGAGTATATCAGTCAGGTGCGATTTGCAGGTGGACTGAAAAGCAATTCCTATTTACAGGCATTGCCGGTGGTACAGTATTTGGCAAGGGTAAAAACCTTGGAGTTTTCTTCCCCTGTTACATTTTTCGTGGGCGAAAACGGGACGGGAAAATCCACATTGCTGGAAGCCATTGCTGTGGCGTATGGCTTTAATGCCGAGGGCGGTACCCGTAATTTCAATTTCTCTACCAATCAGACCCATTCGGAGTTATGTGAGCATATCTCCTTGGTGAAAAGGGCTTATGCCAGCGACGGATTCTTTTTAAGGGCGGAGAGCCTATACAATGCCGCTACTTACATTGATGATGTGGAGGCAACCCATAATTACGGCCCTGTGTCATTGCATCATCAATCCCACGGGGAGAGCTTCCTAGCAATCGTGCAGAACCGGTTCAGCGGCAAAGGGATGTACCTGCTTGACGAGCCGGAAGCCGCGCTTTCTCCTATGCGCCTACTGACGCTGATGGCAGAAATTCAGCGTCTGACAGAACTGGATTCCCAGTTCATCATAGCCACCCACTCGCCCATTTTAATGGCATTTCCCGGTGCGGACATTATGGAGTTTTCTGCTGAGGGAGTTCGGAAGGTGTACTATCAGGAAACGGAGCATTATCAGGTTACAAAACGCTTCCTGGATGACCCACAGCGTATGCTTCATTATTTGCTGAAATAGCTTTGCGGAAAAAGAATACTTGCTGTGGGCGGCGGGGATTCTTAAGAGGGCGCGTTTAGTAGGGGCTTATCAATTGCTCGTCCGCTTCTGCAAACGGTTTTGCGGTTGCGGACGACCGATGGTCGCCCCTACATTAAAAACCCCCGCCGTTGATTTTCAACGGCGGGGGTGGTGTTTATTGGGGTAAAAACGCTTTGCGGGGAATTAAACTTCCTTGCTCTTTGTGGCAATTTCCATCAGGCACTTGGCGGTGAATTCCTCGGGGGTCATAGCGCCCAGGTCCTCGCCCTTCCGGGTACGGACGGATACAGTGCCGTTCTCCATATCCCGGTCACCGATGACCAGCATATAGGGAATCTTCTGCAGCTGGGCTTCCCGAATCTTGTAGCCCAGCTTTTCACTGCGGCAGTCGGTCTCCGCATGGATATTCACGGCGTTCAGCTTTTCGGACAGCTCCTTGGCGTATTGGTGGGCCCGGTCGGTGATGGGCATAACCATAACCTGGGTGGGCATCATCCACAGGGGCAGAGCGCCTGCGTACCGCTCAATCAGGTATGCCAGCGTCCGCTCGTAGCAGCCCAGGCTGGTACGGTGAATGATATAGGGGGTCTTTTTCTGGCCGTCAGCGTCGGTATACTCCATGCCGAACTTCTGCGCCAGCAGCATATCAATCTGAATGGTTACGATGGTATCCTCTTTGCCGAACACATTCTTATACTGAATGTCCAGCTTGGGCCCATAGAAGGCTGCCTCGTCGATACCCACGGTGTACTCCACACCCAGATTATCCAGAATGGTCTTCATGGTAGCCTGGGCGGTTTCCCACTGCTCGGCAGTGCCTTCGTACTTAATGCCGGCGCGGGCGGGGTCCCACTGGGAGAAGCGGAAGGTGCAGTTTTCCAGCATGCCCACCGTGTCCAGGCAGTACTTGGCAAGCTCCAGACAGCCGCGGAACTCCTCTTCCAGCTGGTCGGGACGGAGAACTAGGTGACCCTCGGAGATGGTAAACTGACGGACACGGATCAGACCGTGCATTTCGCCGGAGTCCTCGTTGCGGAACAACGTAGAGGTCTCGCCCAAACGCATGGGCAGGTCCCGGTAGGAACGGGCGCGATTCAGGTAGACCTGATACTGGAAAGGACAGGTCATGGGACGCAGGGCAAAGCACTCCTTTTCCTCGTCGTGGGGGTCGCCCAGAATGAACATGCCGTCCAAATAGTGGTCCCAGTGGCCGGAAATGCGGTACAGGTCCCGTTTTGCCATGAGGGGCGTTTTCGTGAGCAGGTAGCCGCGCTTTTGCTCCTCGTCCTCCACCCAGCGCTGGAGGGTCTGAATGACTCTTGCGCCCTTAGGCAGGAGAATGGGCAGACCCTGGCCGATTTCCTCCACAGTGGTGAAGAATTCCAGTTCGCGGCCCAACTTGTTGTGGTCACGCTTCAGCGCCTCTGCCTGGGCCTCCAGATAGGCGTCCAGCTCATCCTTGGTGGGGAAGCCAATGCCGTAAATTCTCTGCAGCATTTTCCGGTTGGAGTCGCCGCGCCAGTAAGCGCCGCAGGATTTGGTCAGCTTGAAGCCGTTATGGCGGAGTCTTCCGGTGTGGTCCAAGTGAGGACCGGCGCACAGGTCGGTAAACTCCCCCTGGGTATAGAAGGAGATGACAGCGTCCTCGGGCAAATCCTGAATCAGTTCTACTTTGTAGGGTTCGTTCATAGACTCCATGTAGGCGATGGCGTCAGCCCGGGGCTTTTCGGTGCGCTCCAGGCGGATACGTTCCTTGATGATCTTCTTCATTTCCGCCTCAATTTTCTCCAGGTGGTCGGGGGTGAAGGAGAAGGGGGCATCAAAGTCGTAGTACCAGCCTTCGTCAATGGCGGGACCGATGGCCAGCTGCACTTCCGGCCACAGACGCTTGACCGCCTGCGCCATTACGTGGGAACTGGTGTGCCAGAAGGTTTTGCGGTATTCGGGGTTTTCAAAGGTGTACAGATTTTCTTCGCTCATAAGGGTTACCTCCTTTAATTTGGGGGCAGGGTATAAAGATACCCACCCCTGAAAATCAGGGGTGGGATACAGAAGTATTCCACGGTTCCACCCTGGTTGCGGATTGCTCCGCCACTCATTAGCGCAATAACGGGCGCACCCGGTATGGCATTTCCGCGCATACGGCTCGGAAGTGGTATCGTTTCCGGCAGTCAACAAGACCCTTTCACCAAGCGGGTCTCTCTCTGGGAAGCAGACCTGAAACGCGTGTCTTCGTCACAGCTTTTTACCCAAATAATATAGCACAGATTGTCTGCATTGTCAATCCTGAGGGAAAATGCACAAAGTGGAGGAGGGGATATGTCTTTGTGGCATTTTTGGTCGTTGCAGGGAGAGAAATATCGAAATAATTACAGAAAACGGTTTACCATAATCCGAAAAATGGTTGATTTGTTTACAGGTTACATATTTTTCTTAAAAATGTCAAAAAATGTCATAATTTCTACCATATATTGTGGTGAAATGCACCAAAAAACCCGATAAATTGACAAGAAGTTTACATAATCTGTAACAAATAATTCTTAAAAAAGTTGCTGTTTTTTGGGTTTTGGGAACAAACACTTGACTTTTTTTGAATATTTGTTATAATGAGCCTGCAATCCTTTTATGGATTGTATTTCTTTGTAACTATTTGATACCGCTTTCAAGCGGTACACGTTTGTGATTATTGTGAAAGGAGGTTCCTGCAATGGATTTACTGACACCCTTTGTAATACGGAGGAAGCATATTTCCCTCAAGGTATTGAGTATCCTTTTGGCGGTGATTTGCCTGGTAGGAACTCTTTCCCAGACGGCACAGGCAGAAAATACCTTTGTGATTACTGACGGCGAAGCCGTTACAGTACATACTACCTTCGCTTCCGACCCGGCAAAAGTGCTGCGCGAGGCTGGCGTGGATCTGTCCGAAGATGATATCTATACAACGGAAACCGTTGGAGGTGTGTCGGAAATTACGGTCCAGCGCGCACAGGCGATTACGGTGTATCACGGCGAGGAAGTTCTGCAGACCAGCAGCTATGGCGAGAGTCTGAGTTCTCTGTTTGTCCGAATGGGAATTGTAATTGATGATTCTGTGAGTGTGTCCTTCCCGCTGGACGCCGTTACCTATGACGGAATGGAGGTCCGGGTAAACCGGGCGGAGGAGCACACCGAGAGTTATACCGAGGAAATCCCCTTTGAGACCACCTATTGTGAGGATCCCACTCTGCCGCAGGGTCAGGAGAAGGTCCTGGTAGCTGGCAAGAACGGTCAGATGCTCTGCGCCGCCAACGTGATTTACGTGAACGGTCAGGAGAGCGGCCGCACTGTTTATCAGCAAACGGTTGTCACTGAGCCTGTCAATCAGGTGATTGCTGTGGGTACCGGAGAGCAGGTGGGGCAGACGTTGGATACGCCCATTATCGGTGACGGTTTCATTGTACTCCCCACCGGTGAGGTGCTGACCTATACCCGCAAGGATAGATTCGTTGCTACCGCATACACCAAAACAGATGACGGCTGTGACGAATATACCGCCAACGGCGCCCATGTAAAATGGGGCGTGGTTGCCATTGACCCCAAGGTTGTGCCCTACGGAACCCGTATGTTTATCGTGACCAATGACGGTTCGTATATCTACGGTCTGAGCACCGCAGAGGACTGCGGAACCGGCATCGTAGGCAAGCGCGTGGACCTGTATATGGAGACTTACGAGGAGTGCATTCAGTTTGGCGTCCGGGATTGTACCATCTATTTCCTTGGCGACGCCGATTGGAGAGAATAACCCATTCTTTTCGTTGCAAATCCGCCTTTCTCATGCTATGATAGCAGGAGAAAGGCGGTCTTTTTATGATTGATGTGTGCGATATTCAGGTGATGAAGCCGCTGCTGGCGCAGCATGGGTTTCAGTTCTCCAAGGCAAAGGGTCAGAATTTCCTCATTGCCCGGTGGGTGCCGGAGCGGATTGCCGAAGAATCCGGCGTGGATGAAGGCACGGGGGCGCTGGAAATCGGTCCCGGCATCGGTCCGCTGACCCAGCAGCTGTGCCTGCGGGCAGGGAAGGTCTGCGCGGTGGAGGTAGACGAGCGTTTAAAGCCGATCCTTGATCTTACGGTAGGAGAATTCGAGAATCTGGAGATCCTGTGGGGCGACATTCTGAAGCAGGATATCCCGGCGCTGGTGAAGGAGAAATTCCCCGGGCTGCGGCCCATGGCCTGCGCCAATCTGCCCTAC
Source organism: Faecousia sp. (assembly GCA_045540155.1). Taxonomy (GTDB): domain Bacteria; phylum Bacillota; class Clostridia; order Oscillospirales; family Oscillospiraceae; genus Faecousia. Next base: position 150 of record JAZQGT010000028.1, on the reverse strand, counting down.
TATATCACCTCTCCCATTCTGTCCGCCCTTTTGGAGGCAGAGTGCTTTGAGGCGGTGACGGTAATGGTACAGAAAGAGGTTGCCCAGCGGATCGCCGCCAAGCCCGGCAGCGCCGATTACAGTGCCTTTACCATCTTCTGCCAGTATTAT
>JAZQGT010000027.1:0-5723 GCA_045540155.1 Faecousia sp. | reverse complement strand
CTCCGCTCTGAACGCTCTGATCTCCGAGTCCAACGATCCCAACGCTCCCGAGTATGCTTGCATCAAGGAGCTGATGGACAATGTTGACTCCTATATCCCCACTCCCGACCGTAAGGCTGATATGCCCTTCCTGATGCCCGTCGAGGACGTCTTCACCATCTCCGCCCGTGGTACCGTTGCTACCGGTCGTGTTGAGCGTGGTATCATCAACAAGAACGACAAGGTCGAGATCGTTGGCCTGCGTGAGGAGAAGAAGGACACCACCGTCACCGACATCGAGATGTTCCACAAGCTGCTGGACTACGCTGAGGCCGGCGACAACATCGGCGCTCTGCTGCGTGGCGTGGACAAGAAGGAGATCGAGAGAGGCCAGGTCCTGTGCAAGCCCGGCTCCATCAAGCCCCTGACCAAGTTCGCTGGCCAGGTCTACGTCCTGTCCAAGGAGGAAGGCGGCCGTCATACTCCCTTCTTCAACAACTACCGTCCTCAGTTCTACTTCCGTACCACCGACGTTACCGGTATCATCTCCCTGCCCGAGGGCGTTGAGATGTGTATGCCTGGCGACAACGTTGTTATGAATGTTGAGCTGATCACCCCCATCGCTATGGAGAAGGGCCTGCGTTTCGCTATCCGTGAAGGCGGCCGTACCGTTGGTTCCGGCGTTGTTACCGAGATCTACGAGTAATTCTTGACTGTCAAATGAATCAATCCCCCGGTCTTCAGACCGGGGGATTTTCTGCGCATTAAAAGCCGGGCATTGAAAAATGCCCGGCTTTTTGAGGTTTTATTCTATGTTTGCAGTCAATTTTATGTTCTCGCCGGTGTATTTCAGCACATCACCGGGCTTGTAGGTCTGGGTACCGTCGGTGTAAGAGATTTGCCTTCCGTCGGGAGATTCCGGCAGGACAATATCCTGGTGTCTTCCGGCTGCCAGCACTCTGTCAAAGGCGTATTCGCTGCCGGCGATGGTAACGCTCCAACCCAATTCCGTATCTGCCAATATGTTGTAGGGCACATAGAGGGTACCGTTTCCTGCGTATTGGTAATTATCCAGAATCATCAGGGAAAGGGGCTGCAGATTGCCGATTTTGGGATTGGTGTGTTCCGTGCCTTTGTAAGTGTAGGTAGCGGTGTCTCTGTCAATCCACAGACCGGCATCTTTGTTTTCGTATGCAAACTGTACGTAAACAACAGAGCCGTTTTGGAAGGAATCGACGAATATCATGCTGCCGCCATAGTCACCGGTAAATTCAGTCAGGTTCTGTGTGTGACCAATCTTATGAAACAGCATCCTTGTGGCTTCCTCCATGGAGCCCAGCTGCAGCGTCTTGGCAATGGCCGGGGCGATTGCGGTGTTGTCAATGAGGTAGTCCTCGTTTATTGCGTAGGAGGAATACCACGTGAGGGATTTGCTGTAGTTTCCCACATAGTATTCATCTGTCCCCAGCCGCACATCTCCTGCCGTGGTGGGCAGGGTCATATTGGTCAGTAAGGTTTCCTTTACGCTGTCCGGCGCGTACAGGCTGATGGGGACGGGCATGTCTGTATGCCCGCCGTGGAGCATCATTTGCTTGGTGTCCGCGCCTATGCTGTTCAGTGCTTCGATGATTTCTCCGAAGTCCAAACGATTATGGAATTCCGCATCACCGATGCGACCGCTGATGATACTGTCGATCAACACATCTTCGCAGCTTTTGATACCTGTAAAACCGCCGGAGTCATGGTCGGGGACGGCAATTACCATGGTATCACCCCGTTGGGCCGCCCAATTTACACAATAACCAAACGCTTCGTCAAAGGCAAGATATTCACCAATGGCAGGCCGCAAATAACCCTGCTCTGCGGCATTGTCCAGTGCGCCGCCCTCAATCATCAGGAAGAAGCCTTCCGGATTGTCGATGTTGCTGCCCAGCACCGTGAGTGCTGCCTTGGTCATGTCCAGAAGTGAAGGTTGTTCGGCAGACAGCGCTGCGTCCACATCATAAGAAATATGATCGGAGGTGGCGCCATAAGCAGTTTCCTTCAATTCCTTTGTTTTGTTATCCACGCCAACAATAGGCGCCCACAGCTTTTTGGTATCGGAATTGCCGGCTGCGGATAGCAGCTCCTGCTTGGTCTTGGCCACAGTATATCCCATTGTGGAAGCGGATATATCCGGGTGGGAGGTGACCTCGCCCTCTTTGCACACATCGCCGTATTCCGTTCCTTCGCCGATGACCACATCAATGCCGCTTAACAGTGCCTGCAGGCTGGTGTCCTGGTATTGATTTCTGTGAATGGAATGGCCGGTCATAAATGCCAGCGGTGTGGCATCAATGTAGGATTTGGTGGTGACTACACCGGTGGACATACCGTTCATTCTTGCCAGCTCCACCAGGGACGCGCGGGGATTCCCCTCCGAATCAACGCCTGCGTAGCAGTAGGTTGTCTTGTAGCCGGAGGACAGCGCTGTGCCTGCAGCAGAGGAGTCGGTGATATAGCTGGTGTACTCATCTTCGTCACCGTGGGGTGTGAGCAAAAGCGTATTTGCAGAGCCTACCAGAAGCGCATTCAGGTACAGTCCGTCCACAGAAGGAATGCCCAAATCTGCCAACAGATCTGTGGTGATTTCTGTTTTGGCACCGGAAAGCTTTTGCGTACCGTCTGCAACCATTTCCTGCTTGACTTTATCAGCCAGCGTAAAGTTATCGTATCCACCGCCGTCGGCAATCATAAAAATCACGTTTTTGACGGCTTTTGGCGGTTCCTGTTTGCCAAAGGGCAGGAAAAACGCCGCCAAAATCCCCAAAATCACAATGAAAGCAGTACAGCCGACGATAATGCGGCTCTTTTTGCTCATAAAATCACCTCTCCCAATAAAGAATTTACTTTATTGTAACATTATTGGAATTGCAAGGAAAGCAGTAAAATAAACTAAAAATATGAATACCAAAATAGGCAAAGGTCATAAAAGACAAACACGGTGCGTGGCTGCCGTTTTCGAAAGTGGGTAAACATTTTGTGAATTCCCCTTGTTCTGATGGCCTTTTTATGGTAAAATACCGACAATAGAATTGCAAAGACGGGAGGGGATAACGGAATGTATGCGTTAAAGAATAAAGTCGTGGAGGCGCTCATATCTGCGCTTCCCATTACATTACTGGTTTATCTCATTGCCCTGACACCCTGGGTCAGCCTTACCCCAGCCGAACTGATTACCTTTACCGTCAGCGCCGTGCTGCTGATTTTGGGAATCGGGCTTTTTAATCTGGGTGCAGACCTTGCTATGACCCCTATGGGCACCCACGTGGGCGCAGGTCTTTCCCGGCAGCGGAAGCTGTGGCTTCTGCTGATAGTGTGCTTTGTTATGGGCGTGCTCATTACCATTGCCGAGCCGGATTTGCAGGTTTTGGCAAAGCAAATCGGCTCTGTGGTGAATGGCACAGTGCTCATTTATACGGTGGGACTGGGCGTTGGCGGCTTTTTGGTGATCGCGGTGCTGAAAATCGTGTTCCGCAAGCCTCTTTCTCTGATTTTGCTGCTGTTTTATATGCTGCTGTTTGCTTTGGCGCTGATGCTCACTGTCAACGGTAATATGGATCTGATGCCCATGGCCTTTGATTCCGGCGGTGTTACCACGGGACCCATCACCGTGCCCTTTATTATGGCGCTGGGCGTGGGTATTTCCGCGGTGCTGGGCGACCGCCATGCAAAGGATAACTCCTTCGGTTTGGTGGCGCTTTGTTCTGTGGGACCCATTATGGCGGTGCTGCTTTTGGGCATTTTTTCCCGGGGAGAGCTGTCGTATACCGTACCCCAGTACGGTGTCAGCACCCATATTGCCCATGCCTTTATCCACACGCTTGCCCATACCTGCAAGGAAGTTGCCGTTGCATTAGGCATGATTGTGGCATTCTTTCTGATTTGTCAATTCGCGTTCCTGCGGCTGAATAAGCGCAGATTGCTGAAAATCGGCCTTGGTGTTGTCTTTACATACATCGGACTGGTGCTTTTTCTCACCGGCGTCAATGTGGGCTTTATGCCCATCGGCTATAAAATCGGTCACGAGCTGTCCGCCAATATCCACCCATGGATGATGGTGGGACTGGGGCTTGTCATCGGTGTGCTGGTGGTACTGGCGGAGCCTGCCATTCACGTGCTCAACGAGCAGGTGGAGGAAATCACCGGCGGCCTTGTAAGCAAGCGCTCTATGATCATGGGCCTGTGTATCGGCGTGGGCGCGTCTATTGCGCTTAGCGTGGTGCGGATTATTTTTGATTTTTCCATTGTTTACTATGTAATTCCCGGCTATTTTATTTCCTTGGCGCTGTCACTGTTTGTGCCGCCTATGTATACCGCTATCGCCTTTGACTCCGGCGGTGTGGCCAGCGGTCCCATGACCTCCGGCTTCATTCTGCCCTTTGCCACCGGTATCTGTGTAGCTATGCAAGGGGAGGCGGCGGTGCTGCGGGATGCGTTTGGTGTGGTGGCGCTGGTAGCGATGACCCCGCTGATCACCATTCAGCTTCTTGGTTTCAGAGCGCTGATTTCCAGCCACGTGAAGGAGCGCAGAGCTATGAAACGGATCCTGGATGCGGACGACCAGCAAATTATCAATTTTATGTAAACCGGAGGGATGGGCATGGCAAACTCTGTTAACGAAGCCGCTATCAAAAAGCTGAAGCTGCTCATCACTGTGGTGGAGCGCAGCAAGAGCGAATTTTATTTGGATGTATTGAGCCAGTTTGAGGTCAACTGCCAGATGGTGCTGTCCGGATTGGGAACTGCCACCTCAGAGCTGGTGGACATGTTGGAACTGAATCTCCACAAGGCGGTGCTGTTCAGCGTTGTCCGGGAGGACCGGACGGAGGAGATTATGAAGTGCCTGGAGACCAAGTTTGAAACCATCAAAAACGGTAAGGGCATAGCCTTTGCAGTGCCGCTTTCCAGCGTGATTGGTGTGAATCTGTATCAATTTTTGAGCAATAACCGACTGAAAAAGGGGGAATGAGCCATGACCACCAATAACCACGAGGTAATATTTGCCATTGTCAATGCAGGCTATGCGGAGGAGGCCATGGACGTAGCCAGAGAGCAGGGAGTCCGCGGCGGCACGATTCTCAGTGCCCGGGGCGTTGCCCGGGAGGCAGAGGCTGCCTTTTTCGGCATCACCATTCAGCCGGATAAGGATGTGCTGATGATGGTGGTGGAAAGAGACATTCGCAACAAGGTTCTCAATGCCCTTTATAAGGAAATGGGCATGTCCAAGCAGGCAAAGGGAATTGTATTCTCACTGCCGGTGAGCGATGTGGCGGGCCTTGCCCCCAGGGCAGAGCCGAAACAGGGAGAAACAACAGAATAATGCAAAAAGCACCGCTTATGCGGTGCTTTTTGCTATACAACACGGGTCTGTAAGCCGGGTTCTGTCTTGACAGCCATCTATCTAGCCTTACAATCGCTTGTAAGATCGAGCCGCCTCCCTGGAGCGGTCGGGCAAACCTTATGCTCCTCCACGGCGTTGCTTCGGATAGAGTTTACATCGTACTAGGGGCGCTTCTTGAAATGATTTTTGTCGGAGCAGCGGATTTTTTACCCCAACTCTGCACTTTAGAAATTTTGAAATACACAAAGTATTCCTGCAATTTCCAAAGCTTGATTTGGGTCAAAACCTCTCGCTGTCCGCTTAAAAATTATTTCGGCGAAGCGCCCAACCCATGTCTCCATGGGCCGGGTGGGCTCTTACC
>JAZQGT010000026.1:0-4687 GCA_045540155.1 Faecousia sp. | reverse complement strand
GCCATTGCCGAAGGGGAACTGATACTCGATATCGGTGGTAGCCCGGGAGTAAAATGCCAGCTCAGCGGGATCGTGGTCACGCAGCCGCAGGCTATCTTCCTTAATGCCCAGGGAGATCAGCCAGTTCTTGCAGAAATCCTTCCAATAAGCAAACCACTCCAGGTCTGTGCCGGGCTGGCAGAAGAATTCGCATTCCATCTGCTCAAACTCACGGGTACGGAAGGTGAAGTTACCGGGGGTAATCTCATTACGGAATGCCTTGCCCACCTGGCACACGCCAAAGGGCAGCTTCTTCCGGGTAGTACGCTGAATGTTATCGAAGTTGACAAAAATACCCTGAGCAGTCTCGGGACGCAAGTACGCGATGGAGGAGGAGTCCTCGGTAACGCCAATCTTGGTCTGGAACATCAGGTTGAAGTTACGGATGGAGGTGAAGTGATGCTTGCCGCAGACGGGGCAGATCACGTCCTCGTGTTCCTCAATGAATGCGTTCATTTCCTTGGTGTCCATGGCGTCCACATTTACCAGCTTACCGGATTCGGAAGCGGCAATCAGCTGGTCGGCGCGCTGCCGGGAACCGCAGCCCTTGCAGTCCACCAAGGGGTCAGAGAAAGAACCTACGTGACCGGTGGTAACCCAAGTGGTGGGGTTCATGATAATAGCAGCATCCAGACCCACATTGTAATCGGATTCCTGCACAAACTTTTTCAGCCATGCCTTCTTCACATTGTTCTTAAACTCCACGCCCAGAGGGCCGTAATCCCAGGAATTGGCAAGTCCGCCGTAAATCTCGGAACCGGCATACACATAGCCCCGGTTCTTGCATAAGTTTACAATCATATCCAAGGTCTTTTCGCTGTTTTTCATATTTCTAACCTCCGTCTTTCCGCAAATGACACTTTATTATAGCTGTATTTCCTTGTAAAATCAAGGGGTTTCTTCCAACACCAGATCCGGCCCCAAATCCTGCGCCATCATGGCATGCACCTGATTTCCGATTTCCACAGTGGTCATACCCTGCACGTCCTCCGGCGTGAGTACGCCCAAAAGGTGCAGGTGTATGTCCGTAGGCTTCAGATGCTTGATGTTTTTGAACACCTTGTTGGTGTTCTGCATTGTGCACACCACGATGGGCACCTTTGCCTTCTGAGCAATCTTGAACACGCCGCTGCGGAAGGGGTGGAGCTTGCCGTCCAGACTGGTGTACCCCTCCGGGAATACCGCCACGGATACCGTATCCTCCTGAATCAGACGTACACAGGTGAGAATGGTTTTCAGCGCCTCCCGGTCATTCTCCCGGTTAATCAGCTGACACATCAGCTTGTGCATCACCTTTCCCACCATAAACATGGTGGTATTCTCCCGTTTGGAGATAAAGGCCAGCTGGCTTTTCTTAAAATAAGAAAACAGCACCACCGGATCCAAATCGTTAATATGGTTGCATACCAGCAGGAACCGCCCCTGCCTGGGCGTCTGCTCCAAGCCCTCGGTGTGTACCCGCATGCGCAGCAGCCATACCACCGTATCTGCCAAAATGTAAGTAAGGCGCCTGTAAAAGGGGCTGTCTTTTTCCTGGGGCTTGTCCATATCCACCACAGCGCAGGCAACCCATGCAGCAAGAAACAGCACGATTCCCATAGCCAGCAGACTGCCTGCAAAGCTCACCGGCAGAATCCACAGCCATGCAAATTCCGCAAAACCGCCCACGCAAAAACAGATGCCGACCGCAGCCAGCAGCGCCAACGCCAACGCAATATACCGCAGCATAGAGCACATCCTCCGTTTACAATTCCAAATTTGCATCTATTATACCCGCTATCCCCCACGGAAACAAGAGTAAATTTTCCAAAAAGGGTAGAAATCTCCGGAAAACACTGATATAATAGATTCAATATTTGTACGTGGTGCTGTATCAGCACGCAGGAGGCATTTTTATGGACCAATCATCCAAATCCAACCTTTTCCCATGGATCACCATACTGGCAGGCATGGCCGGACTGGCGCTGCGGGTGCTGCTGTATTCCTTTCGGGACAGCAGCGGTCTGCTGCCGCAAAATCACATTGCCGGTATACTGTCCATGGTTCTGACAGCGCTGATGTTGGGCGTTTATCTGATCATCCTGCGCAAAGCCGGCCCTGCTGAAGACTACCTGCGCCTGTTCCCCTCCTCCCGCATTACAACCGTCGGCTGCGCGGCAGGCGCGGTGGGCATGGGTGTTTCTGGCTTTTTCTCCTCTGCCTCCGGTCCTTTGGCAATCCTGCTTGCCGTGTTTGGGGGGTTGTGTGCCTGCGGGCTGCTTCTTGCCACCCACAAGCGTTATTGGCGTCAGCGACCCAGCTACCTTTTTCACTGTGTTGCCGCCGTGTATATGATTATCAAAACCATGGCCGGTTGCCGGATGTGGGGCGCAGAACCGCAGCTGCAGCAATACCTGTTTCAGCTTCTGGCCTCACTGTTCTTGCTGATGGCCTTTTACTACCGGACAGAGCTGGATGTGCACACAAAGCATTACCGGGCGTACGTTTTCTTCAGTCAGGCGGCGCTGCTGTGCTGTTTTCTGTGTCTGACCGGGGAAGACAAGCTGTTCTATCTGTCCGCCGGTATTTGGATGGCTTCGGACTGCTGTGTGCTCCCCCCCTCTGTTCCCCGCGCGTAAAGGAGGACGTTTTATGTTCTTGCCCCAGTATGTGCTCCACTGCATGCAGGTCTTGGAACAGGCCGGCTTCCAGGCGTATGCCGTAGGCGGCTGCGTGCGGGATTCCCTGCTGGGAATAACGCCCCACGATTACGATTTATGCACCAACGCCATTCCTGAGGAAACCGCCCGGCTGTTTTCCGGTCACACGCTGGTGCGCAGCGGTGAAAAGCACGGCACCATCGGTGTTGTCATGGAAAAAGAGATCATTGAAATTACCACCTTCCGCACAGAGGGTGGCTACCGGGACAGCCGGCATCCCGATTGGGTGCGGTTTGTGCCTCGGGTAGAGGAGGATTTGGCGCGGCGGGATTTTACCGTAAACGCCATGGCTTACAGTCCTACAAAGGGGTATATCGATCCCTTTGGCGGCAGAGAAGATCTGCAAAACCTGGTTCTGCGTACCGTGGGCAATGCCCGGGAGCGGTTCACCGAGGACGCGCTGCGAATCTTGCGGGGTGTGCGGTTCGCTGTCCGTTTCCGGCTCACCCCCCAGGCCGATACGCTCCGGGCTATGGAAGAGCTGTCCCCGACTATGGAGTATTTGGCAAGAGAACGGGTATTTGAAGAATTATGTAAACTTCTCCCCTTGATAACCGCCGAGGATTTATTGGCCTACCAGCGGATTCTGACCCAGGTGCTGTCCCCTCTTGCTCCCTGTGTTGGCTTCGACCAGCACAATCCCCATCACCTTTACGATGTGTATACCCACACCGCCCAGGTAGTGGAGAGAACGCCTGCCACCCTTTCCTTGCGCTGGGCGGCGCTCCTGCACGACTGCGGCAAGCCGGAGAGCTTCTTCCTGGACGAAAACGGCAGAGGGCATTTTCACGGTCATGCGCAAATCAGCGCGCAGAAAGCGGAGGCGCTGCTCTCTGAACTGAAAGCGCCCACATCCCTGCGGGAACGGGTGGTCTTTCTGGTGGCGCATCACATGATGCAGCTGGAGCCTGATAAGCGTCTTATACGCCGCTGGCTTGGCAAGTACGGGCCGGAAGCTTTCGGGGAACTATTGGACCTGCAGCAGGCGGATTTTTCCGGCAAAGGCACGGGAGAAGACAACCCGTTCCAAGCCACACGCAGGCTTGTGCAGGAAGTACTGTCGGAGCAGGCCTGCCTGACAGTGAAGGACCTGTGTATCAACGGTCGGGATTTGCAGAATTTGGGCTTTGCGGCAGGACCGGAGCTGGGAGCGTGCCTTGACTGGCTGCTGGAGCAGGTACAGGACGAACTGCTGACAAACGACCGGCAGACACTTTTGTCTGCCGCTGCCGGGATTATGCAGAAATAAGGAGATTGCGCCATGCATAAGAAAACCGCTACCTGGATTCATAAGGTTCTGCATACGCTGGAAGTCATCATCGCCCTCATCACACTGGTAGTGCTGGTAGGTATGCTGGGCATGGAAATTTACCGGATGTTCACGGTGTAGGAATATTTTTCCACCATCAACACGTAACTTCATAACATTCTGACCCTGGTTGTGGGTCTGGAGTTTGTGCGCATGCTGCTGGATATGACCCCTGCCAACACCTTGGAGGTGCTGATTGTCGCCATCGCCCGGCAGGTTATTTTGAGCCATGACAATCCCTGGAGCAATGTGGCAAGTGTGTTGTGTATTGCGGGCCTTTTTGCCATTCGCAGATTTTTGATTCCCAAGGGTGAAATGACCATCGAGCTGTCTGAAGTGGAAGAAACCCACGAAGAAATGGAAATCGCAGGATAAATTTTTTCCAAGCACTTGACAAACCCCCTATTCTTGGTTATAATGACTCCTGCCTTTGGACGATTAGCTCAGCTGGCTAGAGCATCCGCTTGACGTGCGGAAGGTCATAGGTTCGAGTCCTATATCGTCCACCAAAAGAAAAGTCATCCCAAACGGGATGGCTTTTTCTTTTTGGTATGGTACTAGAGATAGGACTCGAACCCATCTAAATGCAATGCTCCGGTGGAGCATTGCTCGTCACCGGCTAGACGGTGACGACACATTG
>JAZQGT010000025.1:0-9560 GCA_045540155.1 Faecousia sp. | reverse complement strand
CCGCGCTCTGCGTAGAATTCCTGCTCACCGGCGGTGAAAACGAATTCGTTGCCGCACTCTTTGCAAACTAAAGTCTTGTCTTCGTACATTGATGTTACCTCTTTTCGGTTGTTTATGCCCCGTGAAAGCCTGCCGTTGTTGACTGGTATAACGCAGGGTCAATATATTGTGGCGCAGAATGCCACGAATGGGATTATACACAAAAGAAAAACTTTTGTCAATCCTTTATGAAAAATTTTCTATATTTTTTTGTATTTTGTGCATTTTTCCGGTGTTTTCCAACATCAGATGGAAAAACTTTCCTGCCCGTCATAGGGAATATGCAGGTGCTGGTAGGCCAGCTGTGTGACACAGCGTCCCCGGGGGGTACGGGTCAAAAAGCCCAGCTGCATCAGATACGGCTCATACACATCCTCCAAGGTAACTGCCTCTTCGCCGATGGTAGCAGCCAAGGTCTCAAGACCCACCGGGCCGCCGCCGTAATTGCGGATGATGGCGGTGAGCATCCGCCGGTCGATGGTATCCAGTCCCAGCGCGTCCACTTCCAACCGGGACAGCGCCAAATCCGCCGCCTCCCGTGTAATCACACCGTCGCACATAATCTGGGCAAAGTCCCGCACCCGACGCAAAAACCGGTTGGCAAGCCGGGGCGTTCCCCGACTGCGGGAGGCAATTTCCATCGCACCGGCAGGGTCGATTTCCATGCCCAAAATGGTGGCAGAACGGGTGACAATCTTTGCCAGCTCCTCCGGTGTATACAGCTCCAGCCGCAAATTCACGCCGAACCGGTCCCGCAGAGGCGCGGACAGCTGACCTGCCCGGGTGGTAGCGCCCACCAATGTGAACTTGGGCAAATCCAGTCGGATGGAATTGGCAGAAGGGCCCTTGCCCACAATAATGTCGATGGCAAAATCCTCCATGGCGGGGTACAGAATCTCCTCCACCACCCGGTTTAACCGGTGAATTTCGTCGATAAAGAGAATTTCGCCGGGGTTTAGGTTGGTAAGCAACACCGCCAAATCACCGGGTTTTTCAATGGCAGACCCGGAGGTGATGCGGATGTTCACCCCCATCTCGTTGGCAATGACGCCGGCAAGGGTGGTCTTGCCCAGACCGGGAGGGCCGTAGAGCAAGGTGTGGTCCAGCGGCTCATTCCGCAGCCGGGCGGCCTCGATGTACACCGACAGATTGCCCTTGGCCTTCTCCTGCCCCGTATAATCCGACAACAGCCGGGGGCGCAGGCCGATTTCCCCCGCGTCCTGGGGCGCAAAGGTGGGAGATATAATAGGATTGTCCAATTCCTGTGAAAATTCCAAACTCATAGCAGGTCCTCCCCTGGAGTATTATAAGGGTCGGCGCTTTCGGCGACCCATAACGGTTGCTCTTTGTAAAAACAATCCTCTTTCCATCGCACCGGATTGTTGTCAATGTATTCCCAAATTTTTAGATAATCCGCCTCCCCGCGAATCACATGGTCGTGGTAGGATCGCTGGAATAGCCTTATGCCGGCATCCCTATGGCAAAAACGTTTGAATGTTGACACAAAATGAGGAATAACCGCATTTGTAGGGGACGGCGCCCTCGACGTCCCGTCATAATCCGCCGCAATAAGCAAATGTATGTGGTTTGGCATAATAACATATTTGTCTACGCGGACGTTGGGTATGCGGTTCCCGGAAAGGATGTGTTTTTCGGCAATCTTTCCCAATGGAGTCAGATGTATTTGCGGGGCGTCGAGGGCGCCGCCCCCTACAATGTCTGCTAATATACACCGCTTGCCTTCAACACAAATTGTGATAAAATACGCGCCCGGGGTATTGTAATCGAAATCCGGCAATCGATTGGGCTTTCTTTTAGGAAGCTCCATTTTTAACCCTTCATCACCATAGCGCGCAGGGCATAGCGGACCAATTCTTCGGTGGAGGCATTGGGATCAGCGCCTTTCAGCGCCGCAGCGATTTCGGAGGGGGCGTAACCCAATTCCTGCAATGCCGCATGGGCGAGGGATGCGTTGTTTCCGGCTATGGGCGCTGCCGCCACAGGCGCGGAGAAATCCAGCGCGTCAGTACTGCCGCCCACCTTCTCTTTCAGCTCCAGAATGATACGCTGGGCAATCTTCTTGCCCACGCCCTGCGCCGCGGTGAGAAGCTTTTCGTCCCCGGTCATCACTGCCAACGTGAAATTCTGCGGGCCGGCAGAGAGAATCGCCAGCGCCGCTTTGGGACCTACGCCGTTAACCGAAGTCAGCAGGTCGTAGCACCGCTGCTCCTCCCGGCTGATAAAGCCGTACAGATCATAAGCATCCTCCCGAACAGATTCGGTAATATAGAGCTTTGCGGTCTGATTAAGCTTCAGCTGCGCTGCGGTATAGGCGGTAATCCGGCAGCCGTAGCCTACGCCGCCGCAGTCAATCACTGCAAGACCCGGCTCCAGAAGAGCCACCTGACCGGAAACATAGTATAACATAGGAAAACCTCCTAAAATCCTGTCATTGCGAGGAGGGCGATTGCCCCACGTGGCAGTCTAACAGATTCAGCATAGATTACCACAACCTGTCTGCACACCGATTTCGCAATGATATCGTTTATTTTTGTATTTTTGCCAGTAAGCTGGTGCTTGACCGGGCGTGGCACAGGGCGATGGCAATGGCATCGGCGGCGTCGTCCGGCTTTGGCAGCTGAGGAAGCTTCAAAATCCGCTTGGTCATCTCCATCACCTGATGCTTGGTGGCATTGCCGTAGCCCACCACCGACTGCTTCACCTGCATGGGCTTATACTGGGCTGCTTCCAGACCCGCCTGCCTTATGGCAAGCAGAATCACGCCCCGGCTTTGGGCCACACCGATGCCGGTGGTCACATTCTGACCGAAAAACAGCTCTTCGATGGCCACCGCGTCCGGCTTTGCCATTTGCAAAAGCGCAGTCATGTCGTTGTAAATAATCTCCAGCCGGGCGGAAAAATCCATGCCGGCGGGGGTGGTAATGGCGCCGCAGTGCAGGAGCTTAAACTGATTCCGCTCTGCCTCAATGAGACCGAAGCCTGTGATTCCGTAACCCGGGTCAATGCCCAAAATCCGCACCGCTGCCACCTCCTTTTCCTGTTATGATAGCACATTTGTTTTCATTTGCCTACTGTTTTTTAGGAATTTCCATAAAAAATCCGCCCCGGTTGTTACCGGGACGGTGATTATACCAGTTCTGCAACTGCCTTCTGGAAGGCGGCAAATTCATCGGCGGAGCAATCCGCGTGCACCTTAACGGGACGGGTGTAATCCAAGGTGAACATGCTCATTAAGTGTCTGCCGTTGATCTTCTGGCGGTCATTGCCCACGTGTACTTCAAAGGGCTGCCGCGCCACCAGCGCCACAAAGGTCTTGATTTGCTCAAAGGTAGTCAGGGATATGTGAAAACTCATGAAAATAGCCTCCGGTGCTGTACAAAAAGAAATTTTTGGAGTATAATAGCATCGTATTTATTATACGCGAAAGACCGACACATAGCAATTAGACAAAACACAGGAATTTATCTCAGAAAGAAAGCGATTATTGGTAAAACATACAATGAAAGTTGGATTTTATACCCTTGGATGCAAGGTGAATCAATACGAAACCCAAGCCATGGAGCAGCTGCTGGCGGCGCAGGGCCACACAGTTGCGGACTTCCGGGCGCGCTGTGATGCCTATATTATCAACACCTGCTCAGTGACCGCGGTGGCAGACAAAAAGAACCGGGCGGTGATCCGCCGGTGCCGCCGGGAAAATCCGGAGGCGGTGGTTGCCGTGTGCGGCTGTTATCCCCAGCACGCCGCCCACGCGCTGGAGGGCATGGAAATTGACGTCATTGGCGGCAGCAGCCAGCGTGAGGCATTCCTGCAGCAGGTAATTTCCGCTGTGCAAGCCAAGACCAAGTCCAAGGTACTGGACGAGGCGCTGAAGCGGCGGCAATTTGAAGTGCTCCCCGCCGGCGGACTGGAGGGACGCACACGGGCTATGCTGAAGGTGCAGGACGGCTGTGTGAACTTCTGCACCTACTGCATTATCCCCTACACCCGTGGGCCTGTCCGTTCTGCTCCGGTGTCCTTGGCGGTGGAGCAGGCAAAAATGCTGGCGGAACAGGGCTACAGGGAAATTGTCATTACCGGCATTGAGATTGCCGGGTGGGGCATGGATTTACCGGAAAAGCCGGGTCTTGCCGTCCTTTTGGAGGCGGTGTGCGCCGCTGTGCCGGATCTGCGGGTGCGGCTGGGCTCGCTGGAGCCGCGGATTATCACGGAAGAATTCTGTCAGCGGCTGCAGAAGCTGCCCAATCTGTGCCCCCAGTTTCACCTTTCCCTGCAGTCCGGCTGCGACACGGTGCTCTCCCGCATGAAGCGAAAATACGACACTGCCCGTTACTTGGAAAGCGTGGGGCTTCTGAACCGGCATTTCCCCGGCTGCGCCGTGACCACGGATATGATTGTCGCGTTCCCCGGTGAAACCCAGGAGGAATTTGCCCAATCTCTGGAATTTATCAAAAAATGCGCCTTCGCGGATATGCACATCTTTCCCTATTCCCGCCGTCCCGGCACGCCGGCGGACAAAATGCCCGGGCAGCTGGGCAACGCGGTGAAGGAGGAGCGAAGCAAAAAAGCCATAGCGGTGGCAGAGCAAATGCGCCACGCTTATCTGCAGACCATGATAAACACCACCGTTTCTGTGCTTTTTGAAGAGCAGGACGGGGCATACTATACCGGACACACACCTAATTATATTAAGGTATACGCCCAGGGCGAGAACCTGCACAACACCGTTTGCCCGGTACACATTACCGGATTATACCGGGACGGTGTCCTCGGCACACTGGACAAGTAAACGGATTTGTGTTATACTGATATTTCCCATTGAGTTGACGAAAAGGAGGCGTTGCCCTTTGAAATACTGGAGAGGCTATTTAACGGCGGCAATTTTGCTGGCCTGCACATGGGCGCTGCGGGAGTTCGCCCGAGCCCATACCCTCCTGGTGGATATGATCTATCCCTATGTTTCCCGTATGACCCAGCTGTTTTTGGTAGACTGGAGCAGCGGTGTGGAATTCTGCCTGTGGCAGGCGCTGCTGCTGGTAATGGCAGTGCTGGTGCTGGTGACCGTGGTGCTGATGGTGATTTTCAAGTGGAATCCCATTCGCTGGCTGGGCTGGGTATGCACCGCAATCGCCGCGGTGGTGTTTCTCAATACCGCTGTGTACGGCCTGAACCAGTTTTCCGGCCCTCTGTCGGAGGATATCCGGCTGACAGAGACCGACTACACCGTCACAGAGCTTGCCAATGCCGCCGCCTATTACCGGGATCTTGCCAACACTCTGGCAGACCAGATTGACCGGGACACCAACGGTGACGCGGAATACGAGCGCTTTGAAAAGCTGGCTGACCGGGCTTCCGACGGCTTTGACACGCTGGTGTACGACCAGTCCCTGTCCGTATTTGCCGGGCCCTCGGATCCGGTGAAAAAACTGGGCTGGGCGGAATTCTTCTCCGGTCAGGGCATTATCGGTCTGACCGTGGGGCTCACCGGTGAGGCAGCAGTCAACCCCCAGACGCCTCCGGTAATTCTGCCCTTTGCCATGTGTCGGGAAATGGCGCGGAGAATGAGCATTGTCATCCCTAAGGATGCCAGCTTTGCCGCATACCTTGCCTGCACCACAAATGAGGATATCCAATTTAAGTATTCCGGCGCGCTGATGGGCTACCGGTACTGCATCAAGGCATTGCAGCAGCTGGACGCCGTCACCCAATCCAAGACCGCCGCGCAGATTTCCGCCAAGGAAAGCAGAAACTTAAAACGGGATCTTGCCCTGTGTGATGTTTTCTTCAGCAGCAAGGATATGGACGATGCGAACACCTGCGACCTGCTGGTCAGCTGGCACATTCAGGAAGTGGTGCTGCCCTCTCTTGTTGAGGAAGAGGAGCTGTTTAACCCCCTGGATAAGACGCAGGTGGATTTGAGCGACAACCCCAACGCATAGGAGATTGTATGAAAAAAACACTTGCCGGCGGCTTGCCCGCGCTGGGACTTTCTCTGCCAGAAGAACGGCAGGACCGGCTGTGCGCCTTCGGCGCGGCTGTAGTGGAGCAGAACAAGGTAATGAACCTGACTGCCATTACCCAGCCGGAGCAGGTGGCAAAGCTGCATTTGCTGGACAGTCTTTCCCTGTTGACTCTGGAAGATATGAAGGGGAAGCGAATGATAGATGTGGGCTGCGGCGCAGGCTTTCCCGGCGTGCCGGTAAAAATCGCCTGTCCCGAAGTAAACCTGACCCTGCTGGATTCTCTGGGGAAGCGTATGGCTTGGCTGGAGACGGTGCTCCCCACTTTGGGTGTAGAAGCGCAGTGCATTACCGCCCGGGCGGAGGAAGCGGTAGCAGGCTGCAGGGAGACCTACGACATTGCCACCAGCCGGGCTGTGGCGCGGCTGAATATCCTGCTGGAGCTGACTGCGCCCTATGTGAAGGTGGGGGGCAAGGTGCTTGCCATGAAGGGCACCGCAGCAGAAGAAGAGCTGGCAGAGGCAAAAAACGCCATTGTCAAGCTGGGCTTGCGCGTTGAACAAGTCGCGGAATTCCCCGCAGACGGCACCAAGCATACGGTGATTGTACTGAAAAAGGTGAAGCCCACCCCGGTGCAGTATCCCCGCCGTTACGCCAAAATCAAACAAAATCCGTTGTAACAGAAACACAGGGGCGACTGCCGGTCGTCCCTGTGTTTCTGTTGTCCCTCATTTATATATTGCATACGCAGGAAGGTGGGGCATACTATATCTGTGAGCGCTTTCCGGAGGGTGTGTCCCGCTGAAAGACAAAAGCTTGAAATTATTTGCAAACTGCCCATAAAAAGCCTCGTTTTTTATAAAATTTTTCACAAAAAGCAAGTTAGATATTGATTCTTCCAGATAAATATGATATAATATGCAAAAATTTTCTATGTCTTTCTGCGCCAGTCATTTGTTTCTGTATGGCGGATTTTTCCGGTCCAAAGAAAGGGGGAGACACGGAGGATTATTGGGTATTTTCTCGAATAGCCAATCCGGCTTTCGATAAAATATATAATTTTTAGGAGGAACTAAAATGAAGAGAACCACCAAGATTTTGGCCCTGGTTCTGGCTATGGTTATGCTCGTTGCCTGCCTCGCAGGCTGTAAGCCCGCCAAGTCCGATGCCAAGACCGAATACACCTACCGCAGCTACACTACTGCGCTGGGTACTGCATGGAACCCCCACACTTGGGAAACCAACGCTGACCAGAGCATTATGAGCTATCTGGAGACTCCGCTGGTCACCATGTCCATCAAGGACTCCGTGAACGGTATCTACCAGTGGGTTTATAAGGCTGCTCTGTCCGTCACCGACGTGACCAAGGACCACAAGGACGATCTGACCAAGTATAAGGTCACTCTGCCCGAGGGTCAGACCGCTGAGCAGACCGAAAACGGTTACGTATTCGAAATCAAGCTGAACCCCAACATGAAGTGGGAGAACGGCACTGCTATCAATGCCGATACTTACATCTACTCCATGCAGGCTCTGCTGGATCCCACCATGCGTAACTACCGCGCCAACCTGTACTACAACGGCGAGTCCGCTGTTGCCGGCGGCAACGCCTACTACAACTCCGGCGCTCCCATCTACGACGCAATGGTCGCTCCTTACGGTCAGGGCGAGACTCCTGACTACTCCTACGACCTGGATAAGGGCATTTCCGAGGGTAAGGTTTACATCAACGTATCCACCGAGTCCATGACTCTGGCTGCTTACTCCCTGAACACCCTGATCAACACCTACAACCCCGCTGGCGCTGAGTTCCTGAAGAAGGTCGCTGACGGCGCTAACGCTTACGGCTACACCCCCGTTACCGCTGAGAACCTGGAAACCGTTAAGAGCCTGGTTGGTGCCGCTCTGGTTCCCTTCAGCATGAAGTGGGAAGAGATGGACGAAGCTGCTCAGAAGGAGCTGCTGATGGAAGCTCTGTGGGTATTCAACGACAAGTACGGCGAGAAGGTTAACTACGACGCAACTGTCGGCTGCTACAAGGTTGACGACTACACCATCCGTTATGTCACCCAGGCTGCCATCGACATCAACTACTTCCTGACCTCCTGCACCTCCAACTGGCTGGTTTACAAGGATCTGTACGAGGCTGGCTTCGACACCACCGGCGAGCTGAAGACCACCGACTACGCTACCTCCAAGGAAACCACCATGTCCTACGGTCCTTACAAGATCGAGTCCCTGCAGGACGGCAAGCAGCTGGTATTCGTGCAGAACGAGAACTACTACCAGTACACCAAGAACGAAGACGGCACCCTGACCGGCACTACCGACTACGAGGTTGACGGCAAGAAGGTTACCGCTTACCAGACCACCAAGGTTGTCATCGACGTGATGACCGACGAGGCTGCAAAGCAGGCATTCATGAAGGGCGAGCTGATCGAGTGGGCTCCTCCCGCTGACGAAATTGCAAACTACACCACCTCCGAGCAGATGTATCAGGTTGACGAGACCTACACCATGTCCTTCTTCTTCAACACTGACGAGACCGCTCTGAAGGCTATGGATGCATCCAAGGGCAACACCAACTCCATCGTGCTGTCCAACATTAACTTCCGTAAGGCATTCTCTCTGGCTGTTGATCGTAAGGACTGGGTTACCGCTACTGCCGGTTACAAGCCCGCTTACTCCCTGATGAACAACCTGTACTTCTACGACGTTTACAACGACCCCACCTCCTACTACCGCACCTCCGAGCAGGCTATGCAGGGCATCTGCGACCTGTACGGTGTTGAGTACGGTGAGGGCAAGGCTTACGCTACTCTGGAAGACGCTTACAAGTCCATCAACGGCTACAACCTGACCGAGGCTAAGAAGCTGATGAAGGCCGCTCACGACGAGCTGGTTGCTGCTGGTCTGTACAAGACCGGTGAGGAAATCAAGATCCGTATCGGCTGGGCCAAGGGCGCAATGCAGACCGCTGACCAGAACCAGATCGCCAAGATGAACCAGTATCTGAACGCTGCCATCGAAGGCTCCGGCTTCGGCAAGGTCACTCTGGAAGGCGTTGACAACATTCCCGACCGTTACGGCGATGTAGCCAAGGGCGAGTACGCCATCGGTTACGGCGCATGGGGCGGCGCGGCCCTATATCCCTTCGGCATGATGCAGCTTTACTGTGACCCGGCCCAGAACAGACTCCATGAGGGCGGCAGCTGGGACCCGTCTTCCGAGCTGCTGACAATTCAGGTCAACGGTGAGGCGGTTACCATGACATGGCAGGCATGGTCCAATGCCATGGAGGGGGTTGGCGCCTACGCCGCAGCCGACCTTCCTACCAAGCTGCAGATTTTGGCCACCATGGAAAAGGAATTCTTGGCAAAGTACTACAGAATTCCGCTGGCCAGCTCGATACAGGCTTCTCTGCTGTCCTATCAAGCCCGGTACTACACCGACCGGTACAATCTGATGTATGGCTTCGGCGGCTTTGAACTGCTGACCTATTACTGCACAGATGGGCAGTGGGCAGACTATGTAAAGGGT
>JAZQGT010000024.1:0-12223 GCA_045540155.1 Faecousia sp. | reverse complement strand
ATGTGCTACTCCGTGGAGCATCAGCCCGTTCTGATCCACGCCGGTCCTTTCGCAAACATCGCTATCGGTCAGTCCTCCGTTATCTCCGACCGTCTGGCTCTGAAACTGTTTGACTACCATGTTACCGAGTCCGGCTTCGCTGCTGACATCGGCTTCGAGAAGTTCTGGAACGTTAAGACCAGACTGTCCGGCCTGACCCCCAACGTTTCCGTTCTGGTTGCTACCGTCCGTTCCCTGAAGATGCACGGCGGCGGCCCCAAGGTTACCCCCGGCGCTCCCCTGCCCAAGGAATACAAGGAAGAGAACCTGGAGCTGTTGGAGAAGGGTACCTGCAACCTGTTCCACCACGTGAACACCATCAAGAAGTCCGGCATCAACCCCGTGGTCTGCATCAACCGGTTCTACACCGATACCGATGCCGAAATCGCCCTGCTGAAGAAGCTGTGCGCTGAGCGCGGTGTTCGCTGCGCCGAGTCCAACCACTGGCGTTACGGCGGCGAAGGCGCTGCTGAGCTGGCCCGCGTGGTTGTTGAGGCTTGTGAGGATCCCGTGGAGGTTAAGTTCCTGTACGATCTGGAGATGCCCCTGCGTCAGCGCGTTGAGCTGATCGCCAAGGAAGTTTACGGCGCTGACGGCGTTATCTGGCAGCCCCTGGCTGTGCAGAAGGCTGAGCGTTTTGAGAGCGATCCCAAGAACGCTGATTACTGCACCATGATGGTTAAGACCCACCTGTCCCTGTCCGACGACCCCACCAAGAAGGGCGTTCCCACCGGCTGGAAGCTGACCATCCGCGACATTCTGGAGTACGGCGGCGCCAAGTTCCTGTGCCCCATGGCCGGTACTATCTCCATGATGCCCGGTACTGCTGCTGACCCCGCATACCGCCGCGTTGACGTTGACGTGGAGACCGGTAAGGTTAGCGGTCTGTTCTAAGCAATTTGCCCCAAGGCACAGGCAGGCCACTGTCTGTGCCTTGTGTGGCGTTTAATCGTACCGCAATATATGTACGCCTTGTAGGGGCGACCATCGGTCGTCCGTTACAATTTCAGTCATGGCGAAGGGCGGACGAGCAATGCTCGCCCCTACGAGGTGTATTGTCAAAATAAAGGAGATATATAGTATGGATATGACACTTGAATCCTGCCGCAAATTTGTGGAGGTTTTGGCATCCGACGCGCCCGCACCCGGCGGCGGCGGCGCTGCCGCTCTGGTTGGCGCCATCGGCACTGCCCTGGGCAATATGGTAGGCAGTCTCACCGTAGGCAAGAAGAAGTATGCCGACGTTGAAGCAGAGATCATTGCTCTGAAGGCAAAGTGCGACGCTCTGCAGACCCAGCTTCTCAATCAGGTAGAAGCTGACGAGGTCAACTTCCTGCCCCTTGCCAAGGCCTACGGCATTCCCAAGGACGACCCCAACCGGGACAAGGTTATGAAAGAGGCCACCATCATCGCCTGCTCCACCCCCATGAAGATTATGGAGCTGTGCTGTGAGGCCATCGGTTACATCAAAGTCTTTGCCGACAAGGGCAGCCGTCTGGCTGTTTCCGATGCCGGCTGCGGCGCTGTGTGCTGCAAGGCAGCCCTGCAGGCAGCCAGCCTGAATGTGTTCATCAACACCAAGACCCTGAAAAACCGTGAGACGGCAGAAGAAATGAACGCCAAGGCGCTGGGCATGCTGGCCGAGTACGGCGCGCTGGCTGACGAAATTTTCAATACCGTAAAAGCCGGCTTCGGCGTATAACCGTAGAGCGGGGTTTACTCCCGCCGATACAACGAGCCATTTCCGGCGGGAGTAAACCCCCGCCCTACAACAAGATTTTAAGGAGAAAATAAAATGGCAAAGCAATTACTGGGCAAAGAAGTAAACGAGGCGCTGGTAGCCGCGCTGCAGGCGCGCACCGCTGCTCTGAAGGAAAAGGGCATTACCGCCACTTTGGGCATCATCCGTCTGGGTGAGAACCCCTCCGACCTGTCCTACGAAAAGGGCGCTACCAAGCGGGCTGAGGAAGTGGGCGTAGCGGTGAAGAATTACATTCTGCCGGAGGACGCCTCCAAGGAGGATGTGCTGAAGGTGATTGACGAAGTCAATGCCGATGCCTCCGTCCACGGCGTACTGATGTTCCGTCCCCTGCCCAAGCACCTGAAGAACGATCAGGACGAGATCTGCAACCGCTTAGACCCCAAGAAGGACGTGGACTCCATGACCCACATGAGCAACGCCGGTGTTTTTGAAGGTCAGGATCTGGGCTACGCCCCCTGCACCCCCGCCGCCTGCATGGAGATTCTGGACCACTACGGCATCGACTGCAAGGGCAAAAACGCAGTGGTTATCGGCCGCTCTTTGGTAGTAGGCAAGCCTGCCGCTATGATGCTGATGGCGAAGAACGCCACCGTTACCATCTGCCACACCCGCACCGTAAACACCGCGGAAATCTGCAAGAAGGCTGACATTATTGTGACCGCTGCCGGCGTGCTGGGCAGTCTGACCAAGGATTTTGTCAGCGAGGGTCAGGTGGTCATCGACGTTTCCATGAACTGGAATCCCGAGAAGATCACCTCCAAGGGCAAGGGCGGCATGTCCGGCGACTGCGTGTTTGACGAGGTCGAGCCCATTGTGGGCGCAATCACCCCCGTTCCCGGCGGCGTGGGCGCTGTTACCACCAGCGTGCTGATGAAGCACGTGGTAGAGGCTGCAGAGAAAATCTAAACAAAATAACATCCCATATAACTGACAGAATCTGCGGAGCACCGCATGGGAGTATGGGAGAAGAAAGCCGACTGTCTGGGCAATTCGAACTTTTGGGCTCGGATTGCCCGGATTTTTATTGAGGTGTAAATGCTATGAAAAAGATTAACAATCTGTCTGAGAGCAGCTTTCTGAGACTGTTTTTCGCATTCGTTTCCCTGTGCTTTATAGTCGCGGCGGCAATTCTGCCGGACAGAAGCACCATGTTTACCGGCCTGTGGAATATTATGCGCTCCACCTGTAAGATTTCCACCAACTACTTTGCCCTGGGCGGCTATGCAGCCACCTTCCTGAACATGGGTATTGTGGGCCTGTTCTGCACCCTGTTGGTGAGTCTTCCCGGCGCCAAGCCCAACAACGTCACCACCCTGGGTGTACTGCTCACCGTGGGCTTTGCCTCCTGGGGCATGAACCTGGTGAATATGCTCCCCACCGTTTTGGGTGTGGCGCTATATGCCGCTGTGAAGAAGGAAAAGCTGGGCGCTGTTTCCAACGCCATGCTCTACTCCACCGGCATCGCCCCCCTGATTTCCGACCTGCTGCTGCGGTATCCCGGCACGGAATATTTGGGCTTTAACTGGCTGGGTCTGGGTATCGGCCTTTTCGTAGGTCTGATGATCGGCTTCTTCCTGCCCGCCGGTCTTGCCCACGCCCCCGCTGTCCACAAGGGCTATGACCACTACTCTGCCGCCCTGCCCATCGGCGTGACCGCTTTCTTCCTGCGGGCAGTGCTGTACAATGTGATGCTGGGCACCACCCCCGCAAAGCAGGGTCTGTCCACCATGGCAGCCCCTGATGCCAATTTCTTCTACGCCTGCAACATCTTCTGCGTGGCGCTGTTTGCCCTGTTTATTGTGTTTGCCCTTCTGATGGGCTGCAAATTCAAGGACTACTGGAATCTGATGAAGGATTCCGGCCACGGCGTCAGCTTTACTTCCAAGTACGGCTTTGCCCCGTTTTTGATGAATGCGGGTGTATTCGGTCTGATGATCGTGGCTTACTTTAACTTTGCCGCCCTCATCGACGGCACTGCCACCATGTCGGGTGCCTGGACGGGTATGACCTTCGGCATCGTTTTCTGTATGCTTGCCACCTGCAACTCCGGCAGCCACCCCCGGAATGTGCTGCCCATTATGGTGGGATATGTGGTATTTTCCTACCTGTTCGGTTGGATTGCAGGCCTTTTGGGCACAGAGAACTTCGCCCTTACCATCGGCAGCCAGTCCATTCTCATCGGTCTGTGCTACGCCAACGGCCTGTCCCCCATCTCCGGCAAGTACGGCTTCGGTTACGGCGTTCTGGCCGGCGGTCTGCACTATCTGCTGGTATCCGCTGTCCCCGATATGCACGGCGGCTTCCTGCTGTACAACGGCGGCTTCACCGCAATCTTCATCTGTGTCCTGCTGGTCCCCGTTCTGGAGAAGTTCTGCAAGACCAAGGAAGAGAGAAAGCTGACAAAGGCAGCAAAGTAAAACCAATCACCCGTGGGCAGTTGCCCACGGGTTTCTTTTTCAGAAGAGAATTCACAAATTTGTCTATTATTTTCCTGCCGAATGTGCTATAATGGTAAAAATTATGCCCAAAGGAGATTGGCATGGGACTTATTTCTAAATTATTCGGCACCCGCAGTGAGCGGGAGATTAAGAAAATTCAACCCATTGTGGACAGCATTTTGGCTCTGGAGGAGGAGTATAAGGCCCTTTCTCAGGAGGAATTGCAGGGAAAGACCGCCCTTTTCAAGGAACGGCTTGCCAAGGGCGAAACTCTGGACGATTTGCTGCCGGAAGCCTTTGCCGCTGTGCGGGAGGCTGCCTGGCGGGTGCTGGGTATGCGCCCCTATCCTGTGCAGCTGATCGGCGGCATCGTGCTCCACCAGGGCCGCATCGCGGAGATGAAAACCGGCGAAGGCAAGACCCTGGTGGCAGTCCTGCCCTGCTATCTGAATGCCCTTACCGGCCGGGGTGTCCACGTGGTCACCGTCAACGACTACCTTGCCACCCGTGACTCCCAGTGGATGGGAAAGGTGCACCGGTTTATGGGTCTTACGGTGGGACTGGTCGTGCCGGGTATGACGGCTGCCCAGCGTCGGGAGGCCTACGCCGCCGACATCACCTACTGCACCAACAACGAGCTGGGTTTTGATTACCTGCGGGACAATATGGCCATTTACAAGCAGGAGCTTGTCCAGCGGGGACACGCCTTTGCCATTGTGGACGAGGTGGACTCCATTCTCATTGACGAAGCCCGGACACCGCTGATTATCTCCGGTCAGGGCGAGGACTCCTCCAAGCTCTACGAAATGGCAGACCATCTGGTATCCACCATGAAGAAGATGGTCTTTGCCAAGACTGACGAAAAGGAAGAGCTGGACGGTTACGACTGCGACTATATTGTGGACGAAAAAGCCAAGTCCGTATCCCTTACCGCCACAGGCATTGCCAAGGCGGAGAAGTTCTTCGGTCTTGACAATCTTGCCGACCCGGAAAATGCCACCGTCTCCCACCACATCAATCAGGCTATGAAGGCCCGGGGCATTATGAAGCGAGATATCGACTACGTGATCAAAGACGGCGAAATCATCATTGTAGACGAATTCACCGGACGGCTCATGTACGGCAGACGGTACAATGAGGGTCTGCATCAGGCCATCGAAGCCAAGGAAAAGGTAAAGGTTGCCAGCGAGAGCAAGACCCTTGCCACCATCACCTTCCAGAACTTCTTCCGGCTTTACGAAAAGCTCTCCGGCATGACCGGCACAGCGCTCACCGAAGAGGAAGAATTCGCCGCTATCTACCGGCTGGACGTGGTGGAAATTCCCACCAACCGCCCCATTGCCCGGCAGGACCGCCCCGACGCGGTGTACAAAACCGAGGCAGGCAAATTCCGCGCCATTATCAAGCAGGTGGAAGCCTGCCATGCGAAGGGTCAGCCGGTGCTGGTGGGTACGGTTTCCATTGAAAAGAGCGAAATTCTCAGTAAGCTGTTAAAGCGCACCGGTATCCCCCACAACGTGCTCAACGCCAAGTTCCACGAGCAGGAGGCGCAGATTGTGGCGCAGGCAGGCAAGCTGGGCGCTGTTACCATCGCCACCAACATGGCAGGCCGCGGTACGGACATTATGCTGGGCGGCAACCCGGAATTCATGGCGCTGAACCAGCTCCGCAAGGGCGATACGCCGGAAGAACTGATTCAGCAGGCCAACGCCTACTCTGAAACCGACGACCCGGAAATCCTCCACATCCGGCAGCAGTACAAAACCCTTTTGGCGCAATACAAGGAGCAGATGGCTCAGGAGGCTCAGCAGGTGCGCCAGGCCGGCGGTCTGTTTATCATCGGTACAGAGCGCCACGAATCCCGCCGTATTGACAACCAGCTCCGCGGCCGTTCCGGCAGACAGGGCGACCCGGGCGAGAGCCGGTTCTACCTGAGCCTGCAGGACGATTTGATGCGCCTGTTCTCCTCGGACCGGATTATGTCCATTATGGACACATTGGGGTTGGACGAGGATACCCCCATTGACGCGAAAATGCTCTCCGGCGCGGTGGAAAACGCCCAGCGCAGTGTGGAAAGCCGGAACTTCCGTTCCAGAAAGAATGTGCTGGAATACGACAACGTGATGAACACCCAGCGTGAGGTGATTTACGCTCAGCGGCAGAAGGTGCTGGACGGAGAAAGCCTGAAAGAGAGCATGCTGAACATGATACGGGAGGTGGTGGATTCCACCGTCACCGACGTACTCAGCGCCACCGGCGGTGTTGCCGAACCGGAAATGGTGCAGGAGGTTCTTTCCCGGTTTGAGGGACTTTACTTTGCCAAGGGCGCGTGCGCGCCGGAGGGAACACACTCTGCGGAAGACCTTGCTGACTGCGTTTATGACGCGGCTGTGAAAACCTACAATGCCAAGGAAGCCCTGCTGGGCGAGAACACCATGCGGGAGCTGGAGCGTGTGGTCATGCTGCGGGTGGTGGACGAATACTGGATGGACAACATTGATGCCATGGACGATTTGAAGCAGGGCATCGGTCTGCGGGCCTACGGTCAGCATGACCCGGTGGTGGCCTACAAGGAAGAGGGCTATCAGATGTTCCAGGCGATGGTAACCGCCATTCGGGAGGAGACCGTCCGCCGTATGTTCCTGGTGCAGCTGCGCCCCACCCAGCAGGTCAAACGGGAAAAGGTCGCCAAGGAGACCGGCGCTGTGGGCACGGCAGATTCCGTGATAAAAAAGCAGCCTGTGCGTTCTGCCGGCAAGACCGGCCCCAACGACCCCTGCCCCTGCGGCAGCGGCAAGAAGTATAAGAAATGCTGCATGCAGAAGGACAAACTGAATTAAATCACTATGTCTATCATTACAAAAAAGTTTGGTTCTTTGGAATATCTGGCGGCGGAAAACATCTCCGCGCCCCATGCCTTTACCACCCGGTTGGGCGGTGTGAGCGAGGGGACGTTCCGTAGTCTGAATTTGGGTTTCCATCGGGGCGACAGGCCGGAAAATGTGGAGAAAAACTACGGGATTTTATCCGAAGCCCTTGGTTTTTCCCCAGAAAAGTTGGTGCTTGCCCACCAAATCCACACAGACATTGTGCGTGTGGTGACAGAAAAAGACTGCCTTGGCAGTCTCTCCCACCGGGACTATCCGGCCTGTGACGCGTTGGTGACCAACACCCCGGGCGTAACGCTGACGGTCTTTACCGCCGACTGCACCCCCATTTTGTTTCATGACCCGGTAACCGGCGCCGTAGGCGCTGCCCACGCCGGCTGGCGGGGTACTGCCGGGGGGATCGCCGCCAGAACCGTGGAGGCCATGGCTTCCGCCTTCGGCAGCCGTCCGGAGGATATCCACGCCGCCATCGGACCCAACATCAGTGTCTGCTGCTTTGAGACAGACCGGGACGTGCCGGATGCCATGACAGCCGCTTTGGGTGAGGACGCCCAAGCCTTTATCCACCCAACGGGGGATAAATTTCACGTGGATTTGAAAGGCTTAAACGCCCTGTGGCTCCGCCGCAGCGGTGTTGCCGATATTGTGATTTCCAATGACTGTACCGCCTGCGCCCCTGACCGGTTCTGGTCCCATCGGGTGCTGGGGGCACAGCGAGGCTCACAGGGAGCTATTATTGTTTGCAAGGAGGGAAACGAATGAAGCGGTTATTGGCGCTTTTGCTGTGCCTGTGTCTGCTGTTTTGCGGCTGCGCCGCCAATAAAGGAAGCATTGTGCCCACCGGCGACGGTCTGAGCTACGATGAGGGCTACACCGGCCCTCAGAATACCCACAAGCCGGACACAACCCCTCAGCAGCTCTCCCTGCCCTACTATCAGGACCGCTCCTTAAATCCCTATCTTTGCGGGGATTTTACCAACCGGGCGCTGTTTTCCCTGCTGTACCAAAGCCTGTTTTCCGTGGACCGGAATTATAACGTGGAACCGCTGCTTTGCAAAAATTACGTTATGTCCAAGGATATGAAGTCCTACACCTTCTTTTTGGAGGCGGCAACCTTCTCCGACGGCACTGTGCTCACTGCCGACGATGTGGTTGCCAGCCTGAACGCCGCCAAGGAAAGTGCTTTCTATAAGGGCCGTTTTCTCCACATAACGGAAATCGCAAAATCGCCTGAGGGCGGTGTCACCGTGAATTTGGACACCCCTTATGAGAACCTCCCCCTGCTGCTGGATATTCCCATTGTAAAGGCCAATCAGGTGGCGCTGGACCGCCCCATGGGCACAGGTCCTTATATTCTCTACGCCGCCTCCGGCGGTGACAGCCTGCGCCGGCGCACCGACTGGTGGTGCAGTCCGGACATGGCGGTTACTGCGGAAACCATCGCCCTGTTTTCGGCAGAATCCCCCACCCAGATCCGGGATCAGTTTGAATTTCACGATTTGCGTATGGTGTGCGCCGATCCCGGCTCCGA
Source organism: Faecousia sp. (assembly GCA_045540155.1). Lineage (GTDB taxonomy): Bacteria > Bacillota > Clostridia > Oscillospirales > Oscillospiraceae > Faecousia. The sequence goes on along the minus strand of JAZQGT010000024.1, from coordinate 3,565 downwards.
CCGATACGCAGACTACCGCTGTGATTTTGAATTGTGGGACTGCGAAAACGGCATTTTCCTGTATTTGGGCACCACTGCCAACAGCAAGGTATTCTCCAATGACAGTGTGCGCATTGCCCTGACCCACGCCATCGACCGGAATCTGCTGGTGGAGGAGTATTACCGGGGCTTTGCCCGGGCTGCCACCCTGCCTGCCTCCCCTCTGTCCCCCTATTACAGCCAGAATCTGGCGGAACGGTATCAATACGACGGGGTGAAATTTGCCCAGACGGTCAAGGATGCCGGTATGGAGGGCAGCAGCGTTGTGTTTCTTGTGAACAGCGATGACAGCCTGCGGCTTCGGGTGGCGCGGCGCATCGCCCAGATGCTCACTGACTGCGGATTGGCGCTGGAATTAAAGCCGTTGGCCGGCAACTCTTTTGTGGGGGCGCTGAAATCCTGGAATTACGACATTTATCTGGGACAAACCCGGCTGTCCCCCAATATGGACCTGTCTGCCTTCTTCGCAACCTATGGAGAGCTGAGCTGGGGCGGCGTCAACGATGTAGGCGCCTACGCCCTGAGCCTGCAGGCGCTGGAAAACCACGGCAACTACTTTACCCTGCACAAGCTGGTAATGGACCAGGGTTTGCTGTGCCCGGTGCTGTTCCGCAGCTATGCAATCTACGCCACCCGGGGACTGATTTCCGACCTGACCCCCGCCCGGGACAATATTTTCTACTACTCTTTGGGCAAGTCTCTGGACGATGCCCAACTTGCCGGCTAACCGGAATTATCTTTGATAAAAAACCCGCGTGTTACTGGGAAATGCCCCATAACACGCGGGTTTTTTACATTTTTCCCCGAAACGCTCCTACCTCTAAGCAAATTGTTTTACATGATTTGTTAATTTTTTACAGAATTACCCAAAAGGTTATTTTTTTCAACGCTTTTCTCCCGAATAATGTGGGATAATGATTGACATTTTCAATAAAACAGGCTAAAATTGTATTCGTTATATTGTCGCTTTTTAACAGGAATGCGACAATACTTTTTGACGCAATGAATTACCGGATTGGAAAATCGGAGGAAATACTATGGCAGAACAGCAAATGAACCAAACCGCAACGCACCAGAATACAGATGTAATAGAAGTGGATCTTCTGCGCCTGTGGAACGCCATCTGGCGCCGGATCATTCTGGTGATCTTAGCGGCAATATTGGGTTGCGGTGCAGCCTTTGCCTATACCTTTTTTATGGTTACGCCGAAATATGACGCTTCTGTTCTATTCTATGTAAACAACAATAATTCCCCGGACGATTCTGCCGGCATTTCCTCCGGTGATATCTCCACCTCCAAGAGCTTGGTAGAATCCTATATTGTTATCCTGAAGGCTACCAGTACACTGAAAGAGGTTATTCAATACGCAGATTCCGATCTTGCAGCGTCGGAATTAAAGAACATGCTCAACTCCGCGCCGGTTAACAGTACGGAAATCTTTAAGGTCACCATCACCAGCAGCGATCCGGCGGAAGCCACAACGCTTGCCAACGCCATTGCCAATGTGGTGCCTAAGCGAATTGCCAGCATCATCGAGGGCTCCTCTGCCAAGGTGGTGGATTACGCCATAACCCCCACCTCTCCCAGCTCCCCCAGCTATTCCCGAAATATGATGTTCGGATTTCTGTTGGGTCTGGCGTTGGCAGTGGGTATTATCGTCCTGCTGGAACTGTTTGATGTGACCATCAAAGAAGAGGAAGATGTGGAGCGTTGCAGTGCTTACCCGGTACTGGCCACTGTGCCGGATATGCTGGCCCCGGTAAAGGGCGGTTACCGCAAGCGGGACGGCAAGGAAGCCTCCGTATCTGAGGGCAAAATTATCGGTGGCGCTATTTCCTTCGCCGCATCCGAGGCCTATAAGCTGCTGCGTACCAAACTGCAATACTCCTTTACTGACAGCAAGCACTGCCGGGTTTACGCCATTTCCAGCGCTATGCCCGGTGAAGGTAAGAGTATCACCGCTATCAACCTGGCCTGTTCTTTGGTACAGCTGAACAAAAAGGTTCTGCTTATTGACTGCGATATGCGCCGTCCCACCCTGGCAGAAAAAATGACCCTGATGAAGACCCCCGGGCTTTCCGACTATCTGATCTCCAAACTGGACGTTGAAGATGTATGTCAGGAGTACCATATCGGACAGGATATGGGTTCCTTCCGGGTCATCAGCGCAGGCCACACACCTCCCAACCCCATGGAGCTGCTCAGTTCCGAAAAAATGGCATGGACTATGCGGAAGCTGGAAGACCTGTTTGACTACATTATTCTGGATATGCCCCCCATCGGTGAGGTTTCCGATGCGCTGGCAGCCACCAAGCTGGCAGACGGCATCCTGATGGTAACCCGGCAGAACTACTGCACGCGTCCTGCATTAAAAGATGCCATTCACCAGTTCGCCTTTGTGGACGCAAAGATTTTAGGTATTCTTCTGAATAAGACGGTGGAATCCTCTGCCGGCTACGGCAAAAAGTACCACTATGGGAGATACTATTACCGGTACGGCCGCCACTATGGCTATCGTTACGGCAATCGCTATGGTTATCGTTACGGAAATCGTTATACGCAAAAACCGTATATGTCCTATCTGCAGGAGGTCTCCAAAAAAAACCGACAGCAATCGCCCGGCAAATGAGAGCCTAAAGAAACGTGAAGACGGAAAATATGTATGATGACCACTGATTTTCACACCCATATCCTGCCGGAAATGGACGACGGCAGTCAAAGTCTGTGGGAATCCTTGCAGCTGCTCCGCCAAGAGCAAGCGCAGGGTATCCGACGGGTAGTGCTGACCCCCCATTTCTATCCACATCAGGAGACGCCGGCGGAGTTTTTGCAGCGGCGGCACACAGCGTTGGAAAAGCTGTCCGCAGCCACGGATATGGAGCTGATTGCCGGTGCGGAGGTGTATTACTATCCGGGCATGAGTCACACCCAGGAGCTGAAAAAGCTGACCTTGGGGGCAACGCCCTACCTTCTCATAGAGATGCCCTTCGCGCCATGGAGCAACACCCTGTGCCGGGAAATGAAGAACATATACAAGGATCTGGGACTGACCCCTGTCATCGCCCATATCGACCGATATTTGCTCCCGCACCGGAGTTTTAACCACTTTTTGCGGGAATTAAAAAAACTGCCTGTACTGGTGCAGATGAATGGGGACTTTCTGACCCGCCGCCTCACCCAGCGTGCTGCTTTGAGGCTGGTGAAAGATGGATATATCGATTTCCTTGGCTCAGACTGCCACGGTGTCGGGACCCGGATACCCGATCTCAGGAATGCCTATGCTGTGATAGAAAAACATCTGGATGCAACGGTCCTTGCCCGGCTGGATAAAGCGGAGCAAACCTTTGTTTCCCTTCTGTAATATAAAAAAGCAGATGCTCAAGCTAAACTGCCCCAGTTTGTGCGGACAGCACAAAAAAGCACCTATGTAGGATATATTCTGTTTTAAGCGGAGTGGCGTAGCGTCAGCGGCGCCACTCCAGTTTTATTCTGGATGCGCTCGTGGTTGTAGAAGTGAATGTATCT
>JAZQGT010000023.1:0-30437 GCA_045540155.1 Faecousia sp. | reverse complement strand
TTGGATTGCGTATCTGCTTATCCCATACTCCCGGCTCAGCGCACACTGGCTGTCTCCTGCGTGGATCCTCATAACAACTTCTTTTCGTATCCCCATAGGATACTTTTTCATGCCTTTCTTACCGGACATAATAACACCCCCCTGATGTAGTTATTATCCTACATCAGGGGGCTTTTTGTCTATTGTCCGTTTTTACTGGTTCAGTTCATGAAAAGCCTTGCTTTTTTATATCTACTAACGGCTGCCCTTATCGTAGGGGATGCCCTCTGCCTTGGGGGCGCGGGATTTTTTGGAGGTAAAGGACAGGACAATCAGAGTAATGAGGTAGGGCAGCATTCTGTACAGGTGGGAGCTGATGCCAATCTCCGCCAACCAGAAGACCCCGTCACCGTTGATGTCAATACTGCCGTAGCCGGCGGCAATGCACTTGAACAAACCAAACAGCAGCGCGCCGAGAGCGATATTCAGCGGCTTCCAGTTACCGAAAATCATAACAGCCAACGCCAGGAAGCCAAAGCCTGCCACATCACCGTTGGCGGTGCAGTTGGTGGCGGTCAGGGCATAGACAAAACCGCCCATACCAGCCAGCGCGCCGGAGATGGTGGTGCCGGCATAGCGCATTTTATACACGTTGATGCCCAGAGAATCCGCCGCTTGGGGATTTTCACCGCAGGCACGCAGCCGCAGACCGAATCTGGTGCGGTAGAGAATCACCGACAGTACAATGAACACGATAATACATACATAGGTGGCAAGGTAGACCTTGTTCAGGAAAGTCTCACCGAAGAAGCCCCAATTTGCATTCTTGTCCACGCCGAAGGTGGATTTTTTAATCATAAACCAGGAGGCGGCATCGCCGGTGGTCATCTGCAGGGTGTTCTGGTTGGCGAGAATCCGCACAAGGAACAGCACCAGCGCCGGTGCCAGCAGGTTCAGCGCTGTGCCGCCGATGGTCTGATCGGCTTTCAGATTGATGGCGGCAAAGGACAAAAGAAGGGAGAAAATGGCTCCGAACAAAGCTGCAACCGCCATGGTGGCCAGCTCCAGACCCTGCAAGGTCCAGTAATTGCCCAGCCGGGCAGCGTCGGTGAACACGTCCAGTCCCTGCATCAGCCGCACAAAGTACACGCCAATGAAGGCGCCCATAATCATAATGCCCTCCAGCGCCAGGTTGATAATACCGCTGCGCTCAGCAAAGACACCCGCCAATGCCACAATCATCAGCGGAATGGCAAAAAGCAACGTTTGCTGTACAACAAAGGTCATAGCGTCTTGCCTCCTTTCCGGGCGGTCTTCTTCCGGCGCAGCCACATCTGAATCACCAGAGAGAATGCGCTCAGATACACAATCACCGCAATCACCACATCGGTGATATATTCGTTATAAGCGGTGAGGTTGGTAAGCTGCTGACCCACAATGTCCAGCATGGCCATAAAGATGCCGGAGAAGATCACTGCAATGGGGTGATTCAGTGCCAGCAGCGCCACGGGGATTCCGTTAAAGCCGGCAGCAGGGAGCGCCTGATAGGTAATCCAGTAGAACTCTGTATTGCCGGAGAGCCAGTACAGACCGGCGCCGCCGGCAGCCAACGCGCCTGCAATGGCCATGCTGAGCACAATGTTCCGCTTGTCCCGGATACCCGCATACCGCGCTGCGTGGCGGTTTGCGCCGCAGGCCTTCAGCTGGTAGCCCAGGGTGGTCTTGCTCATAATGATATATACAATCACCGCAATGGCCGCGGCAATCAGGATGCCGCCGTTGACTTGGGAGTTGGGGAACAGCTTGTCAAGCCCCAGCTTGGAGGTAGCGACGCCGTTGAAGGTGGTCTTGTAAATATAGCCGGTTTTGGTGCCCTCGGCCACATTTTTCAGATTGCTGATATCGAAGGCCCAGGTTACCAGGTTTGCGGCAATCCAGTTGGTCATGATACAGGCCAGCACCTCATTGATGTTGAGAAATGCCTTCATAAGACCGGGAATAGCGCCCCACACCGCGCCGGCGAGCATGCCGCCAATAAAGGCCAGCAGCCAGATAATGGCGGGTGATACTGCATCGGAGGGGATTTTCAGCGCGATAAACAGCGTAGCCAGCGTGCCCATCAGGTACTGACCGGGCGCGCCGATGTTAAAAAGTCCTGTTTTGAAGGCAACGGCAACGGACAGACCGGTCATAATCAGGGGCGTGGCGCGGAAGAGCATATTGCCCCAGGAGGTGGGATTAAAGCCCCAGGTCAATGCGCCGGCTGCGTCCCGTCCGGTGGAGAACAGACCCAGGAAGATAATCCGGACACCGTCCCAGATGCCGTTGATGCCGATGGTGTTCTTGGTCAGACCCACAATGACAGTTACCACTGCGCCCACCGCAAGACCGATTACAATGGATAAAAGGGAGGCAAAAATCTTCCGGCTGCTGTCACTGTCCAGTAGCTTTATATTCTTTTTCATAGGTTAGTTGCCCCCTTTCCCGGTTCTCTTGGCGCCTGCCATATACAGACCCAGCTCCTGCACGGTGGTGGTTTTCGGGTCCAGTTCACCTACAATTTCGCCCTCGTACATCACCAGAATCCGGTCGGAGAGGTTCATAACCTCGTCCATTTCCAAGCTCACCAGCAGCACCGCCTTACCGGCATCCCGCTGGGCCACCAGCTCCTTGTGAATGTGCTCAATGGCACCCACGTCCAGACCGCGGGTGGGCTGCACCGCTACGATTAACGGCTTGTCCCGGTCAATCTCCCGGGCAATAATGGCTTTTTGCTGGTTGCCGCCGGACATGCTCCGGGAGACGGTAATGGCGCCCTGTCCGGAACGGACATCGTACTGCTCAATCAGCGCATTGGCATATTCCCGGACGGCAGCGTTGCGGATGAAGCCCATCTTCTGGAATCGGGGGGATTGGAAGTCCTGCAGCACCATGTTCTGCTCCAGCGTGAAATCCAGCACCAGACCGTGCTTGTGCCGGTCCTCGGGGATATGGCTCATGCCGGCATCGCTGCGGCGGCGGATGGGCTCTTTGCTGATGTCTTTGCCGCAGAGGGTAACAGTGCCGCTGCTTGCCTTCTCCAGACCGGACAGACCGTGAACCAGCTCTGTCTGACCGTTTCCGTCAATGCCGGCGATACACACGATTTCTCCGGCGCGCACCTGGAAAGACACGTTTTTCACCGCATCGTTTTTGTGGATTTTGGAGGGAACAGTCAAATTCTGAATGTCCAGCACCACATCGCCGGGCTTTGCCTCGTCCTTTTCCACCTGCAGCTGCACGGGACGGCCAACCATCATATTGGACAGCTCCTGCTTATTGGTGTCGGAGATGTTTACCGTGCCGATGCACTTACCCTTCCGCAGGACAGTGCAGCGGTCTGCCACTGCCATAATCTCATTGAGCTTATGGGTGATAAAGAGAATGGACTTGCCCTCATCGGCAAAACCCCGCATGGTGGCCATCAATTCGTCAATCTCCTGCGGGGTCAGCACGGCGGTGGGTTCGTCAAAAATGAGAATCTCATTGTCCCGGTAGAGCATTTTTAAGATTTCCACCCGCTGCTGCATACCCACGGTGATGTCCTCGACCTTGGCATTCAGGTCCACCTTCAGACCGTAGCGGCGGGACAGCTTTTGCACCTTTTTGCGGGCGGCCTGCCGCTGCAGGAAGCCCAGCTTGGTGTCCTCTGCGCCCAAAATGATGTTGTCCAGCACCGTGAACACGTCAATGAGCTTGAAGTGCTGGTGCACCATGCCGATGTTCAGCGCGGTGGCATCGTTGGGGTTGTTGATGGTCACAACCTGCCCGTTCTTCTTGATCACGCCCTGCTCCGGCTGGTACAGACCGAACAAAACGGACATCAGTGTGGACTTACCTGCTCCGTTTTCCCCCAAAAGCGCATGGATCTCGCCGGGGCGCAGCTGCAAGGTGATGTCATCGTTGGCCACGATGCCGGGGAATTCTTTCCTGATGTTGAGCATTTCAATAATGTATTCGGACATATTGAATTTGCCCTCCTTCCCACTGATTTTTGGGTGTTATAGTTAGATTATACCGGGAAAAGCCGGTAAAAGCAAGAGTTTTATACAGTTGACAATAGGCGGGTGTAGGGGCGGGATTGCCTGTCCGGGAAGCGGGGCGGAGGTGGGCAGGTGGGGGGCGACCAATGGTCGCCCCTACGGGCGTTGCCGAATGTGGGTGTAGGGGGGCCTTTGGGCGCGGAGGAAAACTGTCAACTGTCCATTGTCAATTTGCCACTTCTGTGATAGCCTGCCGCTTCTTCTTGAGTTTATACAGCTCCTCGGCGGCAAGCCGGGCTTTGGCAACCACATCCTTTTTCTCAGGGAAGCAGTAGTACAGCGCGTCCTTGTTGCCGATGCAGATCACATCGCCAAGCTCGTACCAGTAGTAGTCGGCGTACAATCCGTAGCAGGCAACATTTCCCTGTTCGTAGGTAAGCTTTCCGTGGCAGCCGGTGAGTCGGAAGCCGTTTTCGTCGTGGGTTAACTTGCCGGAGCCAACCAGATACAGCGCCTTGGTGTCCACCAGTATGCCGATTTCCACTTCTGTTTCCAACCGGTAAGTGCCATCTTCCAGTTCTTTCCGCACCTGCTGCCGCTGCCAGGCGTACCAATGGGGAATGTGGGTAAAGGCGGGGTTTTCAGCAGCCAGATAGCCGTATTCGTCCAAGGTATAGACCTTGCCGCAGCTGTTGCAGGTAAGGGCAGTGCCCTTTCCCACAGTCTGCCCCTCGGTTTGACAATGGGGACAGCGGTAGAGAATCCGGTTCAGTCCGTCTGCACGGAAGGGTTCGGTGATGGCGATTTTGTTTTCCTGCTGATAGCGGAAATTGTCAAAGGAGAAGGCGTTATCCAGCATCTCATCCAGCTGCGCCACGGACATGGTCTTGATTTCCTCGGCGGTTGCAAGGCAGGTTACGTCGGCGCGCACCCTGACTCGCCGCTTTTGCAGACAGTTGTACAGAGGATCCCGGGCAAAGGCGCCTTGGGTAATTACCGTTACCACCGGCACATTCAGCTTTTTCAGCAGAATGCCCATTTTCCGAGGCAGAGGGGTGGCGGTGCCGTCAAAGGAGTAGCTGGCTTCCGGGTACATCAGCACACTGGTGCGTTTCTTTTTCAGCATGTATTCCATGTCCCGGATCAGGGTTATATCGCTGACGAATTTCTGGGTGGGAATACAGCCCAGCAGACGCATAAGCAGGTTCTTTCCCACAAAACCGTCAGAGGTGCAGACGATGCCGTAGCGCTTGGGGAAGAAAATCCGGGAGGCAATTTTCAGGTCGATAAAGCTGGAGTGATTCATCAGAATGAGACAGGGCTCTCTTTTTCCGATTTTCTCCATGCCATGGGTTTCATAGGTGAATTTGGTGGGGAACAGGTCCAGGATTGCCAGTATCCGTACCACCAGCTGCAGCAGGAACATTGGCTTTAAGGGGTTGCGGTGCCTGGGACGGGGAAGCGCCATCACTTTCTCATAGGAAAGCTGTTTGGTTTTGATTTTCATAATTGCATACCTATCCTCTTTTTCTACATCACCATATTACTATATCCGGCACCCAAAGGCAAGTGACAAAAACCGGGAGTACAGCCTGTACTCCCGGTTTCGGTTCAGCGGACGTATTCAATTACCACGCGACGGTTGGGCTCGGTGCCAACAGAGTAGGTGGTGATGCGGTCGGTGTCCTGCAGGGCGGCATGGATTACATGACGCTCATAGGCATTCATAGGCTCCAGGGTGGTGCGGCGGTGGGCCTTCAGTACCTGCTGGGCCTTCTTTTGCGCGTAGCGGCGCAGGGAGTCTTCCCGCTTTTCCCGGTAGCACTCGGCATCCACATTGATGCGGATATGACCGTCAATGCCGCGGTTGATGGTGTAATTGGCAAGATGCTGCAGAGCGTCCAGTGTATCGCCTCTGCGGCCAATCAGGTAACCCAGATCCTCGCCGGTCAGCTCTACCATGTAGGTGTTGCCGTCTTCCTTCCAGGCGTGGGGAACAGCGGCAGAGCCCATGTGCTCCAGCAACCCCTTCAGGAAAATTTCGATCTTCTCCTCAATGGAGCCGGGCTCGGCAACAGCATACTCCTTGGGGGCAACAGGCGCCTTTACCTTGGGTGCTTTCGGCGCCTTGGGTGCTTCTGCCTTAGGTGCCTTGGGTGCTTCTGCCTTAGGTGCTTTGGGAGCTTCCGCCTTGGGTGCGGGGGCAGCCGGCGCTTCTGCCTTGGGCGCGGGGGCTGCCTTGGGCTTGGGCTTGGAACGGGAGGCAGAGGACAGCGCTACCTTGGGGGCGGGGTCCGGAGCCTCGTAGGTTACCTGCACCTTGGCAGGTGTTGCGCCAATGCCCAGAAAACCGGACTTGGCTTGCGCCAGAACCTGAACGGAAACGCTGTCCCGATCCAGACCCAGCTGATTCAGGGCAAGCTCAATGGCATCGTCAATGGTCTTGCCTGTGGTAACAATGGTCTTTTCCATGATTATTCCTCCGTATTTTGGGGAGCGTACCGGTTGGGGTCGTAGTTGCGGCCCTTGCAGTAGGGACGGCTGGGAATGCCGGACATCACCTGTGGCGTATCCTCTTCCTCTACCGCAATGCCCTTTTTCACGGCATACTCCTTGGCGGCTGCGGCTTTTGCGGCCTCCTGCTCTCTTTGTTGCTGCTGCTGCAGCTTCTTTCTGCTGGTATTGGTGGTGATGCCGTCGGGGTTAGCGGCGCGGCGCTCTGCCCGCAGACGCTCTTTTTCCGCCTCGATGGCGTCTTCTTCCATGGCTTTGGCCAGTCGGACAGCGTCCTCAGCATCGTAAATCTTCCGGTATTTCTTGGTCAGGTACACGTCCATGACCGTGGAAACCAGACCCTGCACCAGCCAGTACAGGCTCAGGGCGCCGGGAACGGTAAAGCCGATCCACAAAGACATCAGCGGCATCATAAACAGCATGGTCTTGTTGGTCTGATTTGCCTGGGAATTCTTGGCGGTTTCCTTGTCCTGAATACCCTTTTCGTTGGTGATGACAGAGTTGTTCATTCTCTGGGAGATGAACATGCTCAGCACCTGACCGCCTGCGGACAGCACCGGCAGCAGGAACAGACCGATGTTTGCCCAGTTCCAGGTTTCCCACTTGAACACGTTGAAGGTGGGAACCAAGCCCAAATCAATGCCGAAAAAGCTGAAGTTCAGACCCTCCAGCGTAGCGGGGTTGGCAACAATATCCTTTAATTCCTCTGCAAATTTAGGAATCAGAGGAGCGGCAATCATCTGGTAGTAGTATTCGTTCTTGCCGAAGGCATCGGGCAGCGCTGTCCTGATTGTCTCCACGATTTTGGCGGCAACCTCTGCGCTCTCATGGAGCATATAGGTGATGGGCTGCCGGACAACGGCGTACAGAGGAATCAGAACCAACAGGGGGACGAAACTCCACAGGCAGCCGCCGCCCATGGAAACACCCTCTTCCCGATAAAGGGCCTGGGTGGCTTCGTTAAGCTTCTGCTGGTCGCCGGCATACTTCTTCTGCAGGGCCTGCAGCCGGGGGGTGAGCCGGGACATTTTCATGGTGCTCTTCTTTCCCTTGGCGGTAGCCGGGAACAGAATGAGCTTCAGCGCAATGGCGAAAAGAATCAGCGCTACGCCATAATTGGTGGTCAGCTGGTACAGCCAGGAGAGCAGATAACCGAAGGGAACCTGGATAATATCAGCCAGCTTAAATGCGAGAATCATCAATAGTCCTCCTTAAGGAACGGGGTCGTAATAATCCCCCTTGTAGAAGGGATTGCAGCGCAAAATGCGTCGGAGTGCCAGCAGGCCTCCTTTCAGCGCCCCGTATTTGTGAATGGCTTCCAGTGCATAGGCGGAACAGGTAGGGGTAAAACGGCAGCAGGCAGGACGGTAGGGAGAGATGTGTCGCCGGTAGAAGTGAATCAGCTTCAGCAGAATGTGCTTCATTGGGATTTCAGAATCCCTGCTTTTTCGGCCAGGGAAAGGTACGCATGGGTGAGCTTTTGGAAGTCGGCGCCAATACACCGGCTTCGCGCCACCACAACAATGTCCCAACCGGGATTAAACCGGTCTTCGTTGAGCCGGTAGATCTCCCGCAGACGGCGGCGCACCCGATTCCGGACCACAGCGTGGCCCAGCTTTTTGCTTACGGTAATGCCCACCCGATTGGTATTGGAGCGGTTGGCTCTGGCGTAAAGCACCAGGAAGCCATTGGCATGACCGGAGGTGGCATAGAGCCGCCGGAAAATATGATTCAGCTTCAACGCGCAGGAAAATTTCATATCGCTTCTCCCTCAAACGGTCCAAAACAAGGCAAGCTCAAAGAAATAGAGCGACGATGATTCATGGAGAGATTTTGACGTGTACCCAGGTTGCGTACCGCAGGAATACTTTGCGTATTGCAAGGTATGCAAAACGAAGGGACAGGTCGAAAGATCCCATGAAGCACGGCGGGATATTTCAGAGAGTTTGTCCAAATAAAAAGGGGAGCGGGGCGAACATCTTTCGCCCCGCTTGGACTCCCATTTTGCTTTTCAGCGGTGGCCTGCTATCATTCAGCTACCAAATTGCGCTTAAGCAGACAGGACCTTACGGCCCTTGGCACGGCGGCGGGCAAGCACTTTGCGGCCGTTGGAAGTAGCCATTCTCTGCCGGAAACCATGCACCTTGGAACGGTGGCGACGGCTGGGCTGGTAGGTACGCTTCATTGGTATACACCTCCTCAAAATCACTTATGCTCGACAGCCTGTAAGGCTGCAGCGGAACAAAACCAGTGACCGTACATAGTCACGCTAACATAGTATAACCGATAAAACCACCAAGGTCAACAACTTTTTTTGCATATTTCCATTTTTAGCCGTTTGCAAAAAAAGAGGAAGGGCGAACCCTTCCTCTTCTTGGTTGTTTGGGAATTACTCCACGATATTGACAGTGATGTTGTCGGTGGACTTCAGGTTATTCCAGTCAGCATCGACCTTAACGGAGCCGTCAACGATCTTGGCCAGCAGAGCCTCGTAGTCCTTAACGGACCAGTTCTTCAGAGCCCAGGTAGCGGTGGGCAGGCCAACAGCGTTGTCCTTTGCGCCCAGAGCAGTGGAGCTGCCGCCCAGCTCGTCAAACTTACCCTCGTAGAACTTAGCCAGCGCCCACTGCACGGAGTCGGCCAGGCCCTTCATAGCGGAGGTGATAACGGCGGGAGACTGGCTGGACTGGTCAACGTCAACGCCCACAACCTTGCCGTCCTCAGCGCCGGCAGCGGCAGCGACGGAGTTGAACATGGAACCGCCGCAGCAGAAGATCACTTCAGTGCCGTTCTGATACCAGCCGGTAGCCATGGTCTGCAGCTCGTTGGAGGCGGAGAAGGTTGCGCCGTGGAGCCAGGAGTAGTTGATTTCAGCCTTTACGCCCTTTGCCTTAGCGGCAGCGTCAGCGCCCTGTACAAAGCCGTAGCCGAAACGGCAGCAGGCGGGGTTGGTGCCGCCGCCACCACCGGTGAAGCCCAGCTTGGTGTAGCCTTCCATAACAGCGGCATAGCCGGCCAGATAACCGGACTGCTCTTCCTGGAAGGAGATGCCTGCAACGTTCTTCAGGATGGGGCTGCCTTCTTCAGTGCTGGCAGTGATGGGATAGCCGTCGATAAAGATGAAGCTGATGTCGGGATATGCATTTGCGGCAAAACGCAGAGCGCCTTCCTGCATGAAGCCGGCAGCTACAACCACCTTTGCGCCGTTGTCGCAGGCGGCCTTGATGGCATCAATACGGTCATCGTCGGTAGCCTGGTCGCCGTTGGCGGGCATGTAGTACTTGTAGGACTTGTTGTTGGCAGCAGCGTACAGCTTCACGCCGTCATAAGTGCCCTGGTTGAAGGACTTGTCCTTCAGCTGGCCCACGTCGGTGATGAACGCGATTTCGTACTTGCCGTCGGCGCTGGTCATCTCGTCAGCGATTTTATCGGCGGGGTTGGTTTCTGCCTTATTGCCGCAGGCAGCGAACATGCCGATAACCATCAGACAGGCCAGCAGGAGTGCAAAAAGCTTCTTCATTGTTTGTTCCTCCATAAAGTAAATATTTTTCAGAGTATTTGCTGACACTTATTGTCGCATATTTATATAAGAAAATCAACTGCGTTTCTGCTTTTTGTCAAAAATAACCAATGGGTGTTATTCTATATGTGCTTCCCGTCGGAAACTGTAGGGCAGCAGCTGGGCGAGGGTGAGGCTTTCGCAGGTGTCGTCTGCGCCGATTAAGTGAATGGTAAAGGTATCGTCGCAGAATTCCCGCATCACCTGCCGGCATACGCCGCAGGGAGGAAAGCTGCCGGTAATTTGCCCGTCCTTGCCGCCACAGACGGCAATGGCAGTAAAGTCCCGGTGGCCGTCGTAGACCGCCTTGAAAAAGGCGGTGCGCTCGGCGCAGTTGGTAGGGCCGAAGGCGGCGTTTTCGATGTTACAGCCCTGGTAAACAGTGCCGTCAGCGCACAGCAGGGCTGCGCCTACCTTGTAGCCGGAGTAGGGCGCGTAGGCGCGACCCATGGCTTCTTTTGCCAACATAATGAGTTTTTCTTTCATAGCAATTCTCCTGCAAAGCTTTTTCCGGGGGTGTCCAGAGGCAGATGAAACAGATCCGCAACGGTGGCGGCGATGTGGGCAAAGCTGTCCCGCGTGCCTAAGTTCACAGGCCGCACCTGTTTACCCAGCGCCAGCAGCGGCACGTATTCCCGGGTGTGGTCGGTGGTGGCGGTGTAGGCGGGGTCGCAGCCGTGGTCGGCGGTGATGAGGACCAAGTCATCATCATTAAGACCCGGCAGAAATTCTCCCAGCCACTTGTCAAATTCGCTTAACGCCTTGGCGTAGCCGTCTACGTCCCGGCGGTGGCCGAACTGCATGTCAAAGTCCACCAGATTCACAAAGCACAGACCGGTGAAGTCCTTGTCTGCGTATGCGGAGGTGTGCGCCATGCCGTGGGCATTGCTCTTGTTGTATACGTGTTCGCTAACGCCCTGACCTGCGAAAATATCGTAGATTTTTCCCACGCCAATAGTGGCAAGACCTGCCTTTTGCAACACGTCCAGCAGCGTGGGGTTGGGAGGCTCCAGGGAAAAATCGTGGCGGTTGGCAGTGCGGGTGAAGCTGCCGGGAGTTCCCACAAAGGGACGGGCGATCACGCGGCCCACGCCGTGTTTGCCCTGAAGGAGCTTTCTGGCAATCCTGCAGTATTCGTAAAGCTGCTCCGGAGGAACGATATCCTCATGGGCGGCAATCTGGAATACAGAGTCGGCGGAGGTGTAGACAATCAAATCTCCGGTGCGGATATGCTCCGCGCCGTACTGCTCAATCACTGCCGTACCCGACCAGGGGGCATTGGCAAGGATTCCCCGTCCCGTTGCCCGGCGGAAGGGCTCTAAAATCTCCTCCGGGAAGCCCTGGGGGTAGGTGGGCAGGGGATTTTCCGACAAGATACCGGCAATTTCCCAGTGGCCAATGGTGGTGTCCTTACCCTTAGAGGCTTCTGCCAGTCTGGCAAATGCGCCGGTGGGGGTATGGGTCTTGGGCAGACAGGTGACCCCGTCAATGTTGCCCAGACCGGCGTTTATTAAGTTGGGAATGTGCAGGTGGGATGAGGCGGCACAGGCGGCAAGGGTGTTGACACCCACATCGCCGAAAGCTTCACTGTCCGGCATGGCGCCGATGCCAAGAGAATCCAGCACAATTAAAAAAACTCGTTTCATAGTAACTCCTTACCTGTCCTTTTCTGACTCGGACGAGCAGTGCTCGCCCCTACGGACGCGGTGGGACAGAGACTGTAGGGACCGGCGTCCCCGACGGTCCGTTTCGGAAATCGTGTTTTGGGACTGTCCGGAGGCCGGTCCCAACGTTTTCCATTTTACATTTTCAATTAGTAAGTGCCGTCGTTTTTCAGACCCTTGGCAATCTTGACAATGCGGGAGGTGCCCAGGCGGGAGGCACCCAGAGCGATAAACTTTTCCGCATCTTCTAAGCTGGAAATGCCGCCGGCAGCTTTGATTTTTACATTGGGTCCGATGTGCTTGGCAAACAGCTCCACATCGGCAAAGGTAGCGCCGGCGGTGGAGAAGCCGGTGGAGGTTTTGATATAGTCAGCGCCTGCATCGGTGACGCACTTGCACAGAGCAATTTTTTCCTCGTCGGTGAGCAGGCATGTTTCAATGATGACCTTCAGAAGCTTGCCCTTGCAGGCGGCCTTGATGGCGGCAATTTCTTCGGTGATTTCCGCCCACTTGCCCTCCTTTGCCCAGCCGATGTTAATAACCATATCCACTTCATCAGCGCCGTTATCCACAGCATCACTTGCCATAAAGCACTTGGCCTTGGTGGTGGCGTAGCCGTTGGGGAAGCCGATGACGGTACAAATAGCCAATTTTTCGCCCACATAGTCCTTTGCCTGCTTCACAAAGGAGGCGGGGATACACACAGACGCGGTCTTGTAGAACATGCCGTCGTCGCAGATGGCTTTGATTTCCTGCCAAGTGGCGGTTTGTGCCAGCAGGGTATGGTCGCATTTTGCCAAAATCTCAGATAATTCCATAATTTACGCTCCTAATCTATTCTGTTTGTCCGTGGAGTTTGATCTTTCTGCGCTCCCGGATTCCGTTTACATAACACTTATGACACATGGCGATGTACGCATCGTTGCCACCCAAAAATACCTGCGCGCCTTGGGTGACGATGTACCCGTCCTTATCAATTCGGGCGTTGACGGTGGCTTTGGCGCCGCAGTCGCAGATGGTTTTGATTTCCTGTATGGTGTCAGCCACCTCCATCAGCCGCAGAGAGCCGGGGAACAGCTTGGTCTGAAAGTCCGTGCGCAGACCGAAGCACATAACCGGCACATTGAAGTCATTTACAATGTAGCGCAGCTGGTCAATCTGCTCCGGGGTGAGGAACTGGCACTCGTCCACAATAATCACATCGCAATTTCCCTTGCGGGTATCTGCGAACAGCTGATAGATGTCGGTCTCCGGCGGAATGATGTGTACCCGGGCTTCCAGCCCGATCCGGCTTTTCAAAAGGTCAGCGCCGTCACGGATATCTGCGCTGGGCTTGAGCAGCCACACCTTCAAATTGTTTTCCTCGTAGTTATACTTGGCAATCAGCGCCTGTGCGGTTTTACTGGAACCCATTGCGCCGTATTTGAAATAAAGCTTTGCCATGGGAGCGCCTCTCTTTCTAAAAAGCTTGGTAACATTATTATACTGAAAGTTTGGCGTTTATGCAAGTATTATCGGGAATAACAAACATCCGGGTGCGCAAAATGCACACCCGGACGGGTCTTAGCTTTCCGCAAGCTGCTGCTTGTGGTATTGAAGGGTGTAAAGGTGATAGTACCGACCCTTCTGCCGGAGCAGCTCCTGATGGGTGCCCTGCTCCAGTATTTTGCCCTTTGACAGCAGAATGATGTTGTCTGCGTGCTGAATGGTGGGCAGCCGGTGCGCCACAAACAGCATGGTGCCGATGTTCTTCATCTTCTCCATGGAGTCCTGAATGAGCACTTCAGTTTCCGTGTCAATGTTGGCGGTGGCTTCATCCAGAATCATCACAGAGGGCTTGTGGATAATGGTTCGGGCGAAAGAAAGCAGCTGCCGCTGACCGGCAGAGAAGTTGTTGCCCCGCTCCCGCACCGGCTCGTCAAGCCCTTCCTCCAGCTTATTGATGAAGGAGTCGGCATTCACATACCGGCAGGCTTCCATCACCTCCTCGTCGCTGACACCTTCCTTGCGCAGCAGGATGTTGCTGCGGATGGTACCGGAGAACAGGAACACGTCCTGCAGCATCTGACCGAAGTGCCGGCGGAGAGAAGAAATCTTAATCTTCTTAATGTCGATGCCGTCAATGAGGATTTGCCCTTTCTGAATGTCGTAATTGCGGCAAATCAGGCTCAGAATGGTGGTCTTACCGGAGCCGGTAGAACCCACGAATGCCACCGTCTGCCGAGGCTCTACATGGAAGGAAACCCCCTGCAGCACCCACTCACCGGGCTTGTAGGCAAACCAAACGTCCTTGAATTCAATCTCGCCTTTGATTTCCGGCAGGTCCATGGCATCCGGCTCGTCCACTACCTCGGGAACCATGTCCAAAATGGTGAAAATCTTTTCCGCAGAGGCAAAGGCGGACTGCAGGGTGTCAAACTGCTCGGCAAGTGCCTGAATGGGGTCAAAGAACCGGTTGGCATACATATAGAATGTAACCACCGTGCCGCTGGTAATGACCTGACCTAAAAATGTAAAGTCCTGAATATAGCTTCTTGCGCCTAAGTAGAACAGGCACAGCACAGAGCTGATGTAGAGCATATACACCATGGGGCGGAAGATGCCGAAGACAAACATTCTCTGACGCTTTGCCCCGGAGAGCTTTTTGCTCTTCTCCAGAAAATCTGCCATTTTTTCCTCTTCCCGGTTGAAAATCTGAATGATTTTCATGCCGGAGAGGTTTTCGGACAGGTAGGTGTTCAAGTCCGTGCGGCTGTCGGTGACGGCCCGGTGGGCTTTCCGGGAGAATTTCCGGAAGATCACCGTGAACAGCACTACAAAAGGCACGAAGCACAGCATCATCAGGGTCATGGCGTAGTTGATTGCCAGCATGGAAATCAGCACGCCCAGAAGCACCATGACATTCTTCACCATGGTTACCAGCACATTGGTAAACATCATGGAGATGGCATTGGTGTCGTTGGTGACCCGGGTTACCAGCTTGCCCACGGGGATGTTGTTTAGCTGTTCGTGGGACAGGCTTTCGATGTGGGTAAAAATGTCCATGCGGAGCTTGGACAGAATTTTCTGACCGATTTTCTGCAGAAGAATGGCCTGTAAATAGGTGCAAACCAAACTAATCAGCAGAATAAGCGCGTACAAGCCCACCAGCGTGAACAGATAGGACAGATCGAAGGCATCCTTGACGATTTCCTCAATGCGGCCGATGAGCAGGGGGGAGAGAATGCTGTGCCCGATGGACAGGAGCATAATGATGAATACTGCCACAAAGTCCTTCCAGAAGGGAATGGCGTACTTCACCAGTCTGCCCACAATCTCCTTGTCCGCCATGTTCCGGTCAAAGCCAACGGCGGCTTTTTTGTTTTTCATGGCAAGAAAGGCGACGAGGAACACCAGCGTAAATACGCCGATGATGGCGCCGACGATGAGAAGCGGTAAGTAATCAGCCATGGTGCGCCTCCTTTCCTTCCTCTTCCAGCCGCTGCAGGTCTACCATTTTCCGGTAGGCAGGGCAGGTCTCATACAGATGGTCGTGAGTGCCTGCGGCTTCCAAGCGGCCGTCTCCAATGAACAGAATCTTGTCCATCTGCTCGATGGTGGAAATCCGGTGGGCAATCAAAATGGTGGTTTTTCCGGCGCGGGTGGTGCGCAGGTTCTCCAAAATGGTCTTTTCCGTCTTGGTATCCACCGCGGAGACGGAATCGTCCAGTATCAGAATGGGCGCGTCCTTCAGCAGCGCACGGGCAATGGAAATCCGCTGCTTCTGACCGCCGGAGACGGTTACGCCCCGTTCACCCAACACGGTCTCGTAGCCCAGGGAGAACTCCTTGATGTTGCTGTGCACATCTGCCAGCTTGGCGGCATCCCGGATGCGCTCTGCCTGCTTGCTGTCCACGCCGAAGCCGATGTTGTTGGAAATGGTGTCGGAGAACAGGAAGTTGTCCTGGGGCACGTATGCGCAGCCTGCCCGCACATCCCGGATGGATACGGTATTTACATCATGACCGTCGATAAAGAGAGTGCCGTCGGGCACATTGTATGTGCGGAGAATCAAATCCACCAACGTGGTTTTGCCGGAGCCGGTCTTGCCCACCAGACCTACGTTTTCACCGGCATGAATGGTGAAGCTGATGTTTTCCAGGGCGTCGAATTCCCCGTCGGGATACCGGAAGGTGAGATTCTTGAATGAAATGTCACCCCGGATGTGGGGAAGGCTTTCCACACCGGGCTTATCTGCCACGTCTTGCTTGGCGTCCAGAAGCTCGGCAATCCGCTTCACGGATGCCTTGCCCCGGGAGGACATATCAATCAGCTCGGATACTGCCATAATGGGCCAGATGATAGCCACATAATAACCGATGAATTCCACCAGCTGGCCGGCGTTAAAGACACCCTTATGCACAAGATATCCGCCGTAACCCAGAATTACGCAGATGACGCTTTCAGTAAATAACGTCACCATAACCCGGAAGGTTACAGAGGCTTTGGTAAAGGCAATGTTGGTTTCCTCGTTCTCCTTGTTGAGCTTTTTGAAAAACAGCAGCTCTTTGGCTTCCTTCACAAAGGCCTTGATGACCGCGATGCCGGAAAAGCTCTCCTGGGAGAAGTCGGACAGGTTGGAAAACGCCTCCTGCCGGGCGTCCCACTTCTTGGTCAGTTGGTTGCCCACAATAATGGAGGATACCAGCAGGAATGCCATGGGGATTAAGGACAGCCCGGTGAGCAGAAGGTTCATTCTCGCCATTTTGCTAATAGCGAGAATTCCCAGAAACACCGCGTCACACATCATCAGCAGTCCCCAGCTGAAGGACTCCTGAATGGTGTCCAAATCGTTGGTGAACAGGCTCATCAGATTGCCCACCTTGTTCACCTGATAGTATTCCCGGCTTAAATCCTTGCAGTGGCTGAACATCCGGTTACGCAGGTCCGTCTCCACGCCGATGCCGGCGCTGAAAAAGCAGATGCGCCACAGGAATCTGCCGAATACCATGCCCAGAATCACGCCCACCATGGGCATACAGATGCGGTCAATGAGAAACGCCATATCGAAGGGAAGCTGCTGGCCGTCTACGATTACAAAGCCGGTATTCATACCGTTAACCACCATCTGGTACAGACCGGGAATCACCAGCTGCAGATAGTCAATCAATATCAGCGTGGCAAGACCCAGCAGCAGACGGGGGGCAAATTTTAAGTAATAGCGGTTTATGTGCTTTCCGAATATCATAAAGCGCCCGCCTCCTTATTTGAATTTCCAGTTATTATAACACAGTTGGTGGAATTTTACAATCCTTTTATATAACAATCGGAGAGGGGACGCGCCCCTCTCCGCCGGTGGTCATTTGATTTTTTTGCCATTGAGGACGGCCTCTGTCAGGGTGTCGCCCTCATAGCGCAGCTTCAGCAGAAAAAAGGGCGCATCCTGCCATAAGAGGTCCAGAAAAATCCGGTCGCCCTCCCATTGGGGCAGCGTGTTCAGGAATTCCCGGCTGACCCACTGCAAATCCCCCTCGGGGCATTCTTTTAAGTCCCCGGTAAAGCCGTCGGCGGTGAACAGGTACATGTATTCCCCCTCCCACGGTCCGTTGGTGAGAAAGGTGACCACGCCCCGGCACTTCCAGCTGGTGAGCGTGAGACCCGTCTCCTCTTTTGCTTCCCGCAACAGACATTCGTCGGGGGTTTCGTCCGCTTCGAATTTACCGCCGATGCCAATCCATTTATCCTGATTTACGTCATTTTTCTTCTTGTTTCGGTGGAGCATCAGCACATCGTTTCCCCGGGTGATATAGCAAAGGGTAGAGTTGATCATAACATTCTCCTATTTAATCAGTCGGATGGCGTGGTGGAGATTGGTGATGGCGATGGCTTCGCTACCGGCTGCCTTTTCTCCGTCCAGCGTCCAGAACATATCCGCATCGGCGTAAACCGTAAGGCTCTTTGCGCCACGGAAGGTCATCATGCGGCAGTTGTACTGCTGCTTCTGCACCGACAGAATGCACTCGGTAATCTCCGACAAATCCCGGGGCGCCCGTACCAGCAGCACCTCAAACTGTCCGTCAGCCATATCCACCTGATTGGGGTCAAGGGTAAGGATACCACCCACACTGGTGGAATTGCACACAGCGCCGAACAGGTAGTCGTCCTCCAAGGTTTCTCCATCCAGCTCCAGGCGTACACGGGTTTTGCGGATTTGGGACAGCTCGTGAATGCCCTCCAGCAGATAGGCGGTGTGGCCCAAGGCGTTTTTGATGCTCTGGGGTGTGTTATAGCTGGCTTTGGTAAACGCGCCGAAGGATGCCACATAGGAAAAATAGCGGTCACCAAACTGCCCCACATCAATCCGTTGGGGAGCGCCTTCTGTAATCAGCCGGGCGGCAGCCACCGGGTCGGTGGGGATGCCGAGGGAGTTGGCGAAATCGTTGGTGGAGCCTGCGGGGATATAGCCGATGGGAATGTCCAGCCCCGCTTCCAAAAGACCTGTAACAGTCTCGTTCAGCGTGCCGTCTCCCCCGCAGCAGACCACCAAGTCCATACCCGGCGCCATGGCTTTCACTGCGGAAACCGCATCCCTCTGCCCGGCAGAAATATACACCCGCACGTCAAAATCCGCCCGGTTAAAGATATCCAGAATCTCCACCAGCACTTTGTTTGCTTTTTTCGTACCTGCACAGGGGTTTAAGATGAACAACATTTTTTTCAAAATCATCACCTGATTGTTCCATTACTTGCCTGGTTATTATACCACAGAGGAGAAAAATGGCAAGAGAAATCCAAAATGTTCACGATTTGGACATATCCTTGACAAGGAGAAAAAAACGTGTATAATGAAGAAAAAACATATAGGACAGTTCGTGACCATCCTGTCGGTAAACAAAACTAGGGGAGAAGATGGGCGCAGTGCGCTCATTTTTGTTTATGGGCACAGCTGTGCCCATTTTCTTTTTCGGAGGCGTTTATGCGAAAAAAAAGCCTGTTTCTTGCCAGGGGCGCGCTGATTGCGGCGCTGTATACAGCGCTGACCTACCTGCAAAACTTTTTGATTCCCGGCTCTGCCTCGTGGGCCATTCAGTTCCGGGCGTCGGAGGCGCTGTGCGTGCTGGCGCTGATGACCCCGGCAGCTATACCGGGTCTGACCTTGGGGTGCCTGCTGTTCAATGTGAGCTTCGCCGGCGCGCTGCCGCTGGATTTTCTGGTGGGCAGTCTTGCCACCGCCCTTGCCGCAGGGGGTATGTATGTTTTGCGGAACGTTACAGTGCGGGGGTATCCGCTGGTTGCCATGCTGCTGCCGGCAATCAGCAACGCCTTGCTGGTTGGCTGGGAGCTGAGCGTGTATATGGGCGGCGGCTTCTGGCTCAATGCGCTGTATGTTGCCATCGGGGAGACAGCGGTGCTGCTGACACTGGGCACAGCGCTTTTCTATGTCCTGCGCACCCGGCGGATATTTGATTAAAAAAAGCACTGCAAACACTCTGCGGGGACCGGCATCCCAGACGGTCTGCTTGCAAATGCCGTCTTCGAACTGTCCGGAGGCCAGTCCCTACACTCTTTGCAATGACCGGATACAACAAACGACCCTTGGAAATTTCCAAGGGTCGTTTGTTATTAGTCTTCAAATTGCAGAATATCCTTGTAGCGCTCTTTGAAAATGCCGTAGACCGCGGTTAAGATGTCCTCGTCTTCTACAGCCAGGTAGTTTTCGTTTTCCGCATCCACCGGCTCCACCTGCAGAATGACAATTTCGTTGGACTGCTCCGGCATCAGCACCAGATACTCAGTGCCCTCGTATTCGATGCAGTCCAAGTATTCAAAATTGGTATCTTTGCCGTTTTCGTCGGTGAGGGTGAGAACGGAGGCTTCTTCCTCCTGCAGAATTTCTTCCTTTTCCATAGGGCAATCTCCTTTGCGTTTTTGAATATTATAGGAGATAAAAATGCTTCTGTCAATGCGCGACGCGGGAGAGGCTATGTAGAGGCGGATGCTATCCGCCCGCGGGCGACGAATCGTCGCCCCTACAATTTCCTTGGATAGATTATCTTAAAATGCCACACCGGCGGATTTCATTTGCAGCTGCAGCTTGTCCGCAATCAGGGCAATAAACTCGGAATTGGTGGGTTTTCCCTTGGTATTGCTGACCGTGTACCCGAAAAATCTTTGCAAAGTATCCAGGTCGCCTCTGTCCCAGGCTACTCCAATGGCATGGCGGATGGCACGCTCCACACGGCTTGGTGTGGTCTGAAAGGTTTTGGCAACCTGAGGGTAGAGAATTTTGGTGATGGCGTAGATCACGTCCATATCCTCCACGGCGATAATGATTGCTTCCCGCAGGTACTGGTAGCCCTTAATATGGGCGGGAACGCCGATTTCGTGAATGATGTTGGTGACCATGGTTTCGATGTTCTGCTGCCCGGTGTGACGGGCGGCAGGCATCCGCAGGCTCTCCCCGCCGCGTATTTCCTCCAGCCGTTCCACCAGCGCGCTCATGTCGCAGGGCTTCAGCATCAGGTACCGCACACCCAGATTGGCTGCGGCGGATGCCACATAATCGGTAATAAAGCCCGAAGTGGCAAGTACAGTGGGTTTGCGCTCCAGAGAGCCGATGGCCTTGAGGACGCTGATGCCGTCCTTTTTCGCCAGCATCATATCCAGCACCAGGATATCCGGCTTGCGCTCTGACACAAGGGCGATGGCCCGTTCTCCGTCACTGGCTGTGTCCAGAACCTGAAAACGGTCGGTTTGATGTAGGGCTGCGGTAAGGCTGCTGCAAAATTCTTCCGAATTGTCCGCAATAATTACGGAGGTGTGATTGTCCATAACTTCCTCTCCTGACTTTTGAAGATATTCCCCTGGGGCAGACGATAAAAACCGTCTGCTCTTTTGTGGTAGGCGGCCTACCGCGTTGCGACAAATATAATTTAGCATATCGGTTTGCTTTTTGCAAGGAAAAATAAAAAGAATTTATCGACAAAAACCGACAAAATTTAATAAAAATCGGAAAAAATAAAACTTTTCGACGTAATTCGACCTGTGGATAACTTTGCACGGCGCAGTTGACGGGGATGCCTTTTTCGTGTAAAATAAATCTAAAAATGACAGCAGGAGGAAACCCGTAATGAATGATGTTTGGAATTTGGACCCCATTTATACCGGCTTTGACGATGCCGCATTTGACGCCGATATGCAGTCTCTGGGGCAGTGCGCAAAGGAACTGACGGAATTCTGCGCACAGCTGGAGAATACAGAGCCCCTTGCGGGCCTGCAAAAGGGCATTGCCCTGCAGGAGCGGTTCTCCGACCTGATCGATAAGCTGGCCGGTTTCGCCTCTTTGCGGCAGGCTGCCGATACCCGGGACTCTGAAGCCGGCTCCCGTATGGGGCAGATTATGGCTGTTTACAGCGGTGTTGCCGCGCCCATGGCGGCGTTTCAGGACTGGGCAAGCAAGCTGCCCAATCTGATGGAGTTGGTTACCGGAGACGAGAATCTGAAGGACTACACCTTCCTCTTTGAAAACGAGAAGGAGAGCAGTAAGTACCTGCTGCCCGGCATCGGTGAGGCGGTTATGGCGAAAATGCAGCTGTCCGGCGGCTCTGCGTGGAGCGATTTGCAGCAGTATCTGACTGCTACCGTGCCGGTTTCTTACCGGGGCGAGACCATCAATCTGTCCGCGGTGCGGAATCTGGCATACGACCCCGATCCCCAGGTGCGGAAGGACGCATACGAAGCGGAGCTTGCCTGCTACGAGCGGATTCGGGACGCGGTGGCATTCGCCCTGAACTCCATCAAGCTGGAGACCATCTCCTCCTGTCAGCTGCGGGGCTATAATTCTCCTTTGGAGCGCACCTTGAAGCACGCCCACATGGAAAAGTCCACCCTGGATGCCATGTTTGCCGCCATTGACGAGTACCTGCCCAAGTTCTGGCAGTACCTGAAAGTCAAGAGCAGGGCACTGGGCCACGAAAAGGGTCTTCCCTGGTATGACCTGTTTGCCCCCATGGGCAAAACCTCTTCCAAGTTTACCGCGGAGGAGGCCCGGGATTACCTTGTGAATCTGTACGGGGAATTTGACAAGGAACTGTCCGATATGGTCGCCACCGCCTTTGACAATGCGTGGATTGACTTCTATCCCAGAGACGGCAAGACCGGCGGCGCATTCTGTTCCGGTGTGGAGTGCCTGGGTGAGAGCCGGATTCTCACCAATTTTGACGGAACGTTCTCCGATGTGGTGACCCTTGCCCACGAGCTGGGCCACGCCTTCCACAACCAGTGCATCCGCTCCCACCGCACCCTGAACCACGGCTATTCCATGCCCGTGGCAGAGACTGCGTCCACCTTCAATGAGTGCGTGGTAATGGCATCTGCCATCAATAAAGCGGCGGACAAGGCGGAAAAGATAGCGCTGATTGAGTCTCAGCTGCAGGATGCCACCCAGATTATCTGCGACATTTACTCCCGTTACCGCTTTGAGACCATGGTGTTCGAGAACCGGGAGAAGCAGTTTATGCACGCGGACACCCTGTGCGATTTCATGCTGGAGGCCCAAAGACAGTCCTACGGCGACGGCCTTGACAAGGATTGCCAGCACCCCTATATGTGGCTGTGTAAGAGCCACTATTACGGCCCCACCTTCTACAACTTTCCCTATGCCTTCGGCGGTCTGTTTGCCCGGGGTCTGTATGCCCAGTATGAGAAGGAGGGCGCAGCCTTTGTGCCCAAGTACAAGAAGCTGCTGTACACCACCCCCATTGCCACTGCTGAGGATACCGCAAAGGTGGCAGGCATTGACTTAGGTGACAAGGACTTCTGGCGCAGCGCCCTGCAGACCATTGCAGATCAGATTGACCTGTTCTGCGCCCTGGTGGAGGAATAAGTATGGACACAATCGCAAATCTGCGCAGCTTTTTGGACAGCGCCCACAGCGTTTACCACGCGGCAGCGGCGCTGGCAGAACAGCTGGAGACAGCCGGCTACACCCGTCTGGAAGAATCCCGGCGCTGGAACTTGACACCGGGGGGCAAGTACTATCTTATCCGCAACGGCAGCGCTATGCTGGCGTTCCGGATTCCGGAGAGCGCGCCCAAGGGCTTTGTCATCAGCGCGAGCCATGCAGACAGACCCTGTTTTAAGGTAAAAGAGAACTGCGAGCTGAAAGGCGCCTACACCCGGTTGGCGGTGGAGCGCTACGGCGGCATGCTCATTGCCCCGTGGCTGGATAGACCTTTGTCCGTTGCCGGACGGGTGCTGGTGGAAACGGAGTCCGGCGCAGAGAGCCGGCTGGTGGATTTCGACAGGGATCTGCTGATGATGCCCAATGTGGCAATTCACATGAACCGCTCTGCCAATGACGGCTATAAGTGGAATCCGGCAGTGGATACGATTCCTCTGTTTGGCAGCAAGGAAGCCGACGGAAAATTCATGCAGGAACTGGAGGCCCTTGCCGGCGGCAAGGTTCTGGGACACGATTTATATTTATATGTACGGCAGAAATCCTGTCTGTGGGGCGCGGAGGAGGCGTTTATCTCCGCCCAGGCGCTGGACGATTTGGAGTGCGCATGGGGCTGTACACAGGGCTTTTTGCAGGCAAAGCCTGCTGAAAGCATTCCGGTGTTGTGCGTGTTTGACAGCGAGGAGGTTGGCTCTTCCTCTTATCAGGGCGCAGGGTCGGACCTGCTGGCAGGTACGCTCAGCCGGATTTGCAAGGCACTTGACCTGGAATTGGGCGAGCAGCTTGCCCGGTCGTTCCTGGTGTCGGCAGACAATGCCCATGGGCTGCATCCCAATCACCCGGAGCTGGCGGATGTCAACAACGCTCCGGTGCTGGGCGGCGGCATCGTGCTGAAATTCAACGCCAACCAGCGCTACACCACTGACGGCGTATCCGCCGCCATCTTCCGGAAAATCTGCGCAAAGGCCAATGTGCCGGTGCAGACCTACTGCAACCGGGCGGATATTCCCGGCGGCTCTACTCTGGGCAATGTCTCTCTGTCTCAGGTGGCGGTGCCAAGCGTGGATATCGGTCTTGCCCAGCTGGCAATGCACTCCTGCTATGAGACGGCGGCGGTCAAAGACGCAGAGTACCTTGTGGACGCCATGACCGCCTACTACGGCGCTGCCTTGGAGGTATCCGGTGGGCAGTATCGCCTGAAATAAGGAATTCTGTCAAAATTTCACAAAATACAAGGACAAGTTTGTGAAAAATCACAGTTGGCGCTTGCTGTCTGTTGTGGTATTATATTATCATCCCAACGCATAGCCTCTACTCCACAAAATAGAGGCTGTGACGTATAAAAAGGAGGAAAAAGCCCCGTCTGACTCACGGTGCGGCAGTGTGGAGACCTGTCGTAATACTGCGCGGCTTTTTACAGTCGGCAGCGAGAGCATACGCGAGGAGTCGGTATGCTTAGAGTCGTAAACCTATGGCAACTGTAACCCTGAAGAACGTCAAGAAGATCTACCCCTACATTGGCGACGATGCCAAGAGCATGAAGAAAAAGGCCAAGAAGAACGAAGGCGTGGAGAAGAAAGTGAACCTGCAGATCACCGATAAGGGTGTCGTGGCGGTTCAGGAATTCAACATCGAAATCGCCGATAAGGAATTTATCGTTCTGGTTGGTCCTTCCGGCTGCGGTAAGTCCACCACCCTGCGTATGGTGGCCGGCCTGGAAGAAATCACCGAAGGCGAGCTGTGGATTGACAACAAGATGGTCAACGACGTAGCGCCCAAGGACCGGGACATCGCAATGGTCTTCCAGAACTACGCGCTGTATCCCCACATGACCGTGTACGATAACATGGCATTTGCTCTGAAGCTGCGCAAGACCCCCAAGGGCGAGATCGACAAGAAGGTCAAGCAGGCAGCTGAGATCCTGGAGATCACCGAGTACTTAAACCGGAAACCCAAGGCTCTGTCCGGCGGTCAGCGTCAGCGTGTGGCTATCGGCCGCGCTATCGTCCGTGACCCCAAGGTCTTCCTGATGGACGAACCTCTGTCCAACCTGGACGCCAAGCTGCGTAACCAGATGCGTGCTGAGATCATCAAGCTCCGTCAGCGTATCGACACCACTTTTATTTACGTTACCCATGACCAGACCGAGGCTATGACTCTGGGCGACCGTATCGTCATCATGAAGGACGGCTTCATCCAGCAGATCGGCACTCCTCAGGAAGTGTTTAACCATCCCTATAACCTGTTCGTTGCAGGCTTCATCGGCGCTCCTCAGATGAACTTCTTCGAGTCCAAGCTCATCAAGAAGGACGGCAAGTACGCCATTGACCTCCACGGTCACGTAGTAGTGCTCAGCGATGAGAAGCAGGCTGCTCTGGCTGCCAACAACGTTGCCGAGCAGGAGATTACCCTGGGTGTCCGTCCCGAGCACATCACCATCGGTGAGGGCGGCGTTGACGCAACCATCGACGTGCACGAGCTGATGGGCTCCTCCGTCCACCTGCACCTGAATACCTACGGCAAGGACATCATCGCCGTGGTTTCCACCATGGACATGAGCGAGGCCGAGGTTGCCAGCATGAAGGCAGGTACTGCCGTTAACTTTGCTT
Organism: Faecousia sp.; assembly: GCA_045540155.1. Lineage (GTDB taxonomy): Bacteria > Bacillota > Clostridia > Oscillospirales > Oscillospiraceae > Faecousia. Next base: position 5,151 of record JAZQGT010000023.1, on the reverse strand, counting down.
TCGGCGGTCATAACTGCCACGTGTTCAGCAAGGAAACCGGCATCAATCTGGAAGCTTGATTTACATGATAAAAACGGAGCCTGCGGGCTCCGTTTTTTCGTCTGCAGGCGCGGCAGCTTTCCCCGTATACATTTTCTGGAAACGGAGCTGGTTTTCAGCTCCGTTTTTGGCATTTTCTATACAAATTGGACTGTTCTTTTTCCACATTTTGCGAAAATGTCGAATTTTTTGGAAACGGTTTGTTTCTCCTTGACAAAGCACTGAAAACATATTACTCTAGACGGGTAAAAAGCTGTCAAAAGGTATTGACTGCGCCTGTTTTGGAAACACTTTCCCGGTGTAAACGGAACCATTGGAGTTGCCCCGCCATACACTGCTTTATGAGCAAATGAAGAATAGCGAGGAATACTGTATGCGTGCAAGCGGCATTTTAATGCACATCACCTCCTTGCCCGGCCCCTACGGAATCGGGACGATGGGCAGAGAGTCCTATAAATTTATAGACTTCCTCCAAAGAGCGGGCCAGAAGTACTGGCAGATCCTGCCTCTGACCCCCACTGGCTATGGGGATTCCCCCTATCAGTCCTGTTCCACCTACGCGGGTAACCACTATCTGATTGATTTGGATTTGCTGATGGAGGAGGGCTTGCTCCTGCCGGAGGAGATCGCCGCTTATCACTGGGGCGACAGGGAAGACTCTGTGGACTTCGGCGCGCTGTATGCAGGCCGTTTGGCGGTGCTGCGCAAGGCGTTCAACCGCTTCCGGGACACAGAGGAAGCCTTTGCCAGGTTCCGCGCCCGGAATGACCGGTGGCTGCCCTCTTTTGCCCATTTTATGGCGCTGAAGGCGCAGTTTGACGGCAAGCCCTGGTACCAATGGCCCGATGCCATCAAGTACCGGCAGAAGGAAGCGTTGAACCAATCTTTTTGTCAACTGGCGGAGGAAATTCAATTTTACTGCTTTGTGCAGTACCTGTTCCACCGGCAGTGGGAGGCGCTGCGGGACTATGCCCGCAAAGCCGGCATATCCATTATCGGTGATGTGCCCATTTATGTGCCCTATGATTCGGCTGATGTGTGGAGCGAGCCGGAGTGGTTCCAGCTGGATGAAACCCTCACGCCCGGGGCAGTAGCCGGCTGCCCGCCGGATTATTTCAATGAAGACGGTCAGCTTTGGGGCAATCCCCTTTATCGGTGGGATTTGCATAAAAAAGACGGCTATGGTTGGTGGCTGCGACGGCTGCGGGCTGCGGCTTCGCGGTACGATGTACTCCGGATTGACCATTTCCGGGCTTTTGCCGGCTACTATGCCGTGCCCTTCGGCGACAAAACCGCCCGCAACGGCAAGTGGCTGCCCGGTCCGGGTTTGGATTTTTTGCAGGCGGTGAAAGCTGCGCTGCCGGAGACACCGATGATTGCGGAGGATTTGGGTTTTCTGACCCCTGACGTACATAGGCTTCGGGACGATTCCGGTTTCCCCGGCATGAAGGTGCTGGAGTTCGCCTTTGATTCCGACAGCAGCAACGATTACCTGCCCCATAACTATCCGGCAAATACCGTTTGCTACACCGGCACCCATGACAATATGCCATTGAAGCAATGGTTTGCCCAAGTGGAGGAGAAAACGGCAGCCAATGCCTTGGAATACATAGGGCCTTGCGAAAATCCCGTGTGGGGAATGATTCGCCTGTGCATGGCAAGTGTGGCGGATTTGGCAGTGATTCAGATGCAGGATTATCTGGAACTGGACGGCCGGTCCCGTATGAATTTCCCCGGCACCTGTGACGGAAGCAACTGGGTCTGGCGCGCCAGGGACGGCTTTGCCGACGATACCCTTGCAGAAAAAATAAAAGGCCTTACCCGTATCTATGGCCGGTTTTAATAACAGCACTGACATGAAACGGAGACTTGATATGAGCTATAATTGTTTGAATATTGTGAAGTGGACGGAAGCCAAGCTGAAGTACACCCACGACGTATCCCTGCGGGAAGCCAGCGCACAGGAGCTGCATGAGGCTCTGGGCGAGGCGGTGATGATGGCGATTTCCGATAACTGGAACAACGCCAAGCACACCCGTATGCCTGCCAGAAAGGCATATTACATCTCTGCCGAATATCTGATCGGCCGTCTGGTGTACTCCAATCTCTATAATTTGGGAATTCTGGACGAAATGAAGCAGCTCTTTGCCCAGCGGGGCGTGGATCTGGCCATTTTGGAGGAGATTGAGGACGCGGCCTTGGGCAACGGCGGTCTGGGCAGACTGGCAGCCTGTTTCCTGGATTCTGCCGCCAGCACGGATATTCCCCTGTCCGGCTACGGTCTGCGGTATAAGTTCGGTCTGTTTAAGCAGAGCTTTGATGCGGATGGCAGTCAGAAGGAAAATGCCGATGACTGGTCCAAATTCGGTGACCCCTGGTCCTACCGCCGGTATAACCATACCGTGCGGGTGCAGTTCCCCGACCATACGGTGCTGGCTGTGCCCTATGATGTGCCTGTTATCGGTTACGGCACCCAGAATATTAACACGCTGCGCCTGTGGCAGTGTGAGGCAGAGGAAGAACTGGACTTTAATGCCTTCAACGATCAGGACTACCTGCGCGCCCTGACCCAAAAGAACAAGGCCGAGGACATTACCCGCGTGCTGTATCCCAACGATTCCACCTGGGAGGGCAAGCGCCTGCGTATCAAGCAGCAGTATGTGCTGTCCTCTGCATCGTTGCAGGATATGATGCGGGTGTATAAGACCGCCCACGGCAGTGATATGAGCCACTTTGCGGACTTTTACTGTGTGCAGCTCAACGACACTCACCCGGCAATGTCTATCCCCGAACTGATCCGGCTGCTTATGCTGGAGGGCATGGACTTTGAACAGAGCTTTGCCGTTGCCCAGAAGACCTTCTCCTACACCAACCACACCGTTATGGGTGAGGCGCTGGAGAAGTGGAATCTGGATTTGCTGCGGTCTGTGGTGCCGGAGATTGTGGACATTATCCTGCGAATTGACGAGAAGCTGAAGCGGGAACATCCCCATCTGTTCATTGTGCGGGACAATACCGCCCACATGGCAAACCTTTCTGTCTACGTGGGCAGCTACGTCAACGGTGTGGCGGAGATTCACTCTCAGATTCTGAAAGACGACGTGTTTAAGCAGTGGTATGAAGCATTCCCGGAGCGCTTCCAGAACAAGACCAACGGTGTTACCCCCCGTCGGTGGATGGGCCTGTGCAATCCGGAGCTGACCCAGCTGATCAAATACCGCATCGGCGGCGATTTCCTGAAGGATTTGGAGAAGCTCAACAATCTCAAACCCATGATTGACGACGATTTGGTGCGTCAGTTCAATGATGTGAAACGCAAGAAGAAGGAGCAGCTGTGCGAGCTTGTGTATAAGCGCGAGGGCGTGAAGCTGAATCCCGACTTCCTGTTTGATGTGCAGGTAAAGCGGCTGCATGAGTATAAGCGCCAGCTGCTGAACGCCCTGTCCATTGTGGATATCTACTTCCGGCTGAAAGACGGCAGCCTGACGGACTTCCAGCCCACGGTGTACCTGTTCGGCGCCAAGTCTGCTCCCGGCTATGCCCGCGCCAAGGCGATTATCCGCTATATTAACCGGATTGCCAGAATGATTAACAATGACCCGGATATGGACGGCAAGCTGAAGGTGGTGTTCGTTCAGAACTACAACTGCTCCTATGCCGAGACGATTATTCCTGCCGCCGATATTTCCGAGCAGATTTCCCCTGCGGGCACAGAAGCCTCCGGTACCGGCAATATGAAGCTGATGATCAACGGCGCTGTGACACTGGGCACGCTGGACGGCGCCAATGTGGAAATTGTCAAGGAAGCAGGCATGGAGAACAACTATATCTTCGGCGCAACCGTGGAGCAAATCAATGCCGCAAGGGACAGCTACTACGCCCGGGGCATTTATGACAGCAATCCCCGTCTGCGCCGGGCCATTGACACCCTGGTTGACGGCACTGTGCCCACCGATGATGACCAGAGAGAGCTGTACCACGCGCTGTTGGATGGCACGCACTGGCACAGAGCAGACCATTACTTCCTGCTGATGGATTATGAATCCTATCTGGAGGCGAAGCTCCGCGCCAACCGGGACTATGCAGACCGGCTGTCCTTTGGCAGAAAGTGCCTTTGGAACATTGCCAGCGGCGCAAAGTTCTCCTCTGACCGCACCATCTCCCAGTATGCCAAGGAAATCTGGCACATTGAGCCTACCCAGTTTTAACAAAGAGAAGCCTGCCGTAATCAAACGGCAGGCTTTTTTGTTGCAAAATTAAATCTGACCCTAAAAATTGTGAAATATTTGGGGCTGTATTTATTGCCAGAAGATGATATAATGCAGATAAATCGTTTGAGGAGGTGCCCTTATGGGTGACGGAGCAAGACATAATCAATCTCTGCGGAAGCTGTGTATGGCGGCGTTATTTGCCGCTCTGTGTTATATTGGCTTTACCTACTGCAAAATCGACATTCCGGTAGGCGGGGAGAAAACTGCCTTCCATTTGGGCAATGTGTTTTGCGTGCTGGCAGCGTTATTTTTAGGTGGCTTTTGGGGCGGAATGTCCGGGGCCATCGGCATGACCGTTGCGGATTTAACCACTGCCTATGTGACCTCTGCGCCCAAAACCTTTGTACTGAAGCTGTGCATCGGTTTGATTACGGGACTGCTTGCCCATAAGGTTTTCCGTCTGAGTCACGATGGGCAGCGGAAAGTGCCCCTGCCTGCAGCAACAGCAATCAGCTGCGCGGCCGGCATGGCTTTTAATGTGGTGGCAGACCCGGTGGTGGGATACTTTTACAAGACCTATGTACTGGGAATTCCCCAGGAGGCTGCTCAGATCTGGGCGAAGATGGGCGCTGTAACCACGGCTGTGAATGCGGTGGTGGCGGTGATTGCCGCCACGGTATTCTACCTCGCCCTGCGCCCTGCCCTGCAGCGCAGTAATTTGCTGCCGGTGGTAAAATAAGAAAAAGCACAGGACATTAAGTAAACTGCCCCAGTTTGTGCGGACAGCACAAAAAAGCACCTATGTAGGATATATTCTGTTTTAAGCGGAGTGGCGTAGCGTCAGCGGCGCCACTCCAGTTTTATTCTGGATGCGCTCGTGGTTGTAGAAGTGAATGTATCT
>JAZQGT010000022.1:0-2596 GCA_045540155.1 Faecousia sp. | reverse complement strand
GCCGGGACTGTTCTTGGGCGGAATCGCCACCGGATTTTTTCGGCAGAAGTCAAAGGGGGTCCTGCGCTGGGGACAAACCGGAGCGGTACAGGTGCGGCTGGAGATGGCGGCGGAGACCCTGAACCAAACGCTGCAGCTTCTAAAGGATCAGCCGGAGCGGTTTGTGGATACCGATGCCTTGGCGCAGCGGGCAGTGGGGGAGGCCTGCGCCGGATGCTCTGCCCGGGATCGCTGCCGGGATACCCGGCGGATGGCACAGCTGACGGGAAATGTTTTATCGGCGCCTCTTTTAAATGTGGAGGAATTGCCGGTCCGGTGCAAAAAATCCGGCCGGGTGCTGGCCCAGCTGCGCCGGGCTCAGGAGCAGCTGCGCACCATCCAGGCAGATCGGCAGCGGCAAGCAGAATATCGCCAGGCGGTGATCCAGCAGTATGCTTTTTTAGGCACCTTCCTGCGGCGCTTATCCGACCGGCTGGGGGATCGGCGGGCCGGAACCGAAAGCATTTACACACCCCTGGTGCAGGTCTACGGTAACAGAAGGCCGGAAAACAACGGAGATCGGTGCCTGTATTTTCCCGGGGTGGAGAATCAATACTATATTATATTATGTGACGGCATGGGAACCGGGCCGGGAGCTGTGCAGGAAGGGAACCGGGCATGCAGCCTTCTAAAACAGATGCTATCCTGCGGATTTCCGGCAGAGGAAGCCCTGGAAAGTCTGAACAGCATCTGCGCGCTCCGGGACCGAGCCGGGGCGGTGACCGTGGATTTGGCGCAGGTCTCCCTGGATTCGGGAAAAGTGACCATTTACAAATGGGGAAGCGCGCCTTCCTATTTGCTGGCAGGAGGCACCATGGAAAAACTGGGTACATCCTCTGCACCGCCGGGGAGGTCAGCGGCGGAGCGCTGCCAGGTTCGCTGCGCCTTGACCTTGCGAAAGGGGCAGACCCTGCTGCTGGTCAGCGATGGGCTGGAGGAAGGGGATATTCTGGAAGACGGCAAAAAGAATATCTCCCCGGCGGTACTGGCAGCAGAGCTGCTGAAACACAGAAGCGGCCAGGACGACGCCACCGTTGTGACCATCCAGCTGGTTTCTTCCCAAACATAATGCGTGTAAACAGGGGCGGCGATGGCTGCCCCTGTCTGTTTATTTATTGAGAATAAAAAGCCTTGGAATGTTCAAAAATAATTCAAAATCAAAACCTTGACATTTTTAGCACTCTCTGTTATAGTGTGCTTAGCACTCAAAGGTGTTGAGTGCTAACAACGAAAGGAGGAACCCTATGGAACTTACCGAGCGTAAGAAGAAGGTGCTGCGCAGCGTGGTAGACCTGTATATCCGCACCGCTGAGCCTGTTGGCTCCAAGGCCATCACGGCCCTGCCCGACATGCAGTATTCCTCCGCGACCATCCGCAATGAAATGGCAGATTTAACTGCCATGGGCTATTTGGAACAGCCCCATACCTCTGCAGGCCGTGTTCCCTCTGCTGCCGGTTACCGGCTGTATGTGGATGAACTGATGGCGGACTACCGTCTTTCCATGGACGAGACCAAGTCCATCAATCTTGCCATCGAGGAGAAAATGCAGAAGGTAGACAAGATGGTGGAAAAGGTTGCCAAGCTTGTTTCCCAGGCGACGGACCTTCCGGCCATCTCCATGGCATCCCGTTACGGCGGCGCAACGGTTCGCCGGTTTGAGCTGATTTTAGCCGGCCAGGGCAGCGTGATCCTGGTGCTGATGCTCACCGATGAACAGGTGGTCAACAAGCTGATCAAGCTGCCTGTGAACGTGAATGACAGTGACCTGAAAATTCTCTCCGCTGTGCTGAACGCAACTATGACAGGACTCAGCGCTGAGGAGTTTACTCCCGAGCTTTTGGAGCGGGTTATGAGCAGCGCCGGTGCGGCGGCCTCCCTGGTACCCATCGTGATGGAGTTTGCCAGCGAGACCATGCGCAGCCAGGGCAACACCAATATGGCGGTTGCCGGTCAGATGCGGCTTTTGGGCCAGCCCGAGTACCGGGATGTGGAAAAGGCCCAGCGGCTCATGTCCTCTTTGGATGAGGAGGGCTTAAGCAATCTTCCGGCTATCATGCGGAATCAGAACGGCACCCAGGTGCTGGTTGGCCCCGAGCATGTGGCCCAGGAACTGAAGGACACCTCCGTGGTCATGACCAAGTTCGATATCGGCGACGGTATGCAGGGCATGATCGGTGTGGTGGGTCCCACAAGAATGGATTACGCAAAGGTCACGGCAAGACTTTCTTACTTTGCCGAGAGCCTTTCCAAAATGTTTGCAAAGCCTGTGAATCCCCAGCTGGAGGCGGCAAACGAAGAGAATGAAGCGCCTAAGGAGGCATAAACCGTGGCAAAAGATAAGAAGAAAGAAGTAAAGGCAGAAGAAGTCGTGGAGGAAGTCGTAACCGAAACGGCAGAAACTGCAGAAGAAACTCCCGAAGTTCCCGAGGTGAACGAGTGGGAGGTAAAATACAACGCAGAACGGGATGCCCATCTGCGGGTGGCAGCGGAGTTTGATAACTTCCGCAAGCGCACCATCAAGGAGAAGGAACAGTCCTACGGCAACGGTAAGGCCGA
>JAZQGT010000021.1:0-14096 GCA_045540155.1 Faecousia sp. | reverse complement strand
TATAACGCTTAAACAATCCATTTATTGTCCAAGGTGTTCTGTTCGTCTTTGCGTTATTCAATTTGCAAGGTACATCGCTCCCCGCTCGCGGTGAGCCTGTTCATTCTAGCATAACCGCATACCCTTGTCAAGAAGTTTTTTACCTTTCTCGGCAAAATTTTTATAAAATTTTTGGGAGCCTTCCAAGAAGGCTCCCAAAACCAATATTTGCCTGTTATTCCTTATCATCAATAAGTCCGTAACCGCCGTCATTTCTGCGATAAACCACCGCAAATGTGCCGCCGTTATCTGCATCCCGGAAAGCAAAGAAGTTGTGTTCCAGCAGATTCATCTGCATAACCGCCTCTTCCCGGGTCATGGGTTCAAAGTAGAACTGCTTCACCCGGACTATTTTCAGATCGTCCTCCGGCTCCTCTGCCGCAAAGGAGGTCTCCTCCACAGTGCGGGTAAAGGCATCCTGCCGCAGTCGGCGGGCAAGTCTTGTCTTATTCTTGCGAATCTGCCCTTCAATGGTGCCAACAGCCGCATCAATAGACGCAAACATATCAGACGTGCTTTCACTTGCCCTAAACCAGGTATTGGCTCCGTGCACCGTAAGCTCCACATTGTTACGGTTTTTCTCCACAGAAAATACCACAAGTGCTTCCGCATCCTCACCAAAATACCGAGCCAGCTTCATTACCTTCTTCTCGGCATACGCATGGACATTGCCGGGCAGCTTAACCTTCTTCTCACTGTACTGAAACTTCATAATGCGGTCGCTCCTTTCTTTTTACCGGTACTCCGGTACATTATTACTATACCACGATTTTCCCTTTGGGACAAGGTCAGTCCTCAAAATCCTCCCCACGATCCAGAAGTTCTGTCATGGTCAGATTGTAAAGCAGCTCTGCCTTCTTTTCATAGAGTTTACTCAGACGGACTGCCTGACGCTGATTGGGGGCAACCAACTCCAGGGTCATTAGATTTCCCATCTCGTCGTCCAGCGCCATTACCACAGAAAAATCGCCGCTGTCCCGGGGGATAATCCGGGTTTTTACAAAACTGCTGCGGCGCAGCTGGCGATTGAATCGGGAGACGGCATTTTCTGCCCGCTGCTTTACGGTAAACGCAATGGAATCTTCCGTCAGCTTGCCGTCCGCTCTGCCCTTCTCCGTGATTTCGTAGCGGTCTGCCTCCTGCTGCAGGTGGCCGGACGCCACCATCTCCGGCAGCGCGGTACATACATCAAAATAACTCAAGCTCTCATCCTGATAGCAGAGCTCATAAACCTCCTGAGCAGTCATTGGGTAGCTGGACCGGGCTGCCACAAACAAAATCAAAACCTTCACATCCATCATATCATGGATAAAGCCTAATCTCTGCATGTTTATCACCTCATTTTTATTATACAAAATACCGAAAAAAAATCAAGCACAACACCATCACCCCCAGCATAATCTGTCATAAAAGGAGGAATGGTTATGGGTGAATGTATTATTTTTGCAGCCGGGTACTCCCCTGCCATGAGTTACTGTACCCAGGCGCTGAAACAGGCAGGATTTACCATATTATCCGAACCGAGCATGCAGGTAACCCATTTATTGCTGCCCGTGCCAAGCTTTGCGTCGGACGGAGGCATTGTGGGAGGCGGAAATTTAAGCACGCTGCTGACCCTGCTGCCAAAAAACATTGTGGTCATCGGCGGCAATCTGGACAGACCGGAGCTGGATTATTATACCACTGTGGATCTGCTGCAGGATGAGCACTATCTTGCCATGAACGCACAAATTACCGCCCACTGCGCCGTAAAGCTGGCAATGAATCAGCTTCCGGTTATTTTGGACGGCTGTCCTGTGCTGGTAATCGGGTGGGGGCGAATCGGAAAATGTCTTGCTCAGCTGCTGCGACGACTGGGCGCACAGGTTACCGTCTGCGCCAGAAGGGAGTCCCATCGCAGTCTGCTGTCGGCGCTGGGGTATGGAACAACCGATTTCCAGGCAGTGGATCTTACCGCATACCGGATGGTATTTAACACCGTTCCCACCATGCTGTTTCCCACCTGTAAGGGCAGCGCGCTGAAAATCGACCTTGCTTCCAGGTTGGGTCTGGGCAGCGAGGATGTTATCTGGGCGCGGGGTCTGCCCGGCAAGGACGCTCCGGAAAGCTCCGGCGCACTTATGGCGCAAATTCTCATTCCACAGCTAAGAAAGGAGCAAGTATGAATATCGGTTTTGCCCTGTGCGGCTCATTCTGTACTTATGATCAGGTATTCCCGGTTATGGAAGAACTTGCCCGGGAGCACACACTGGTTCCTATTTTCTCACAAATTTCCTATACCACTGACAGCCGTTTCGGAACCCACGATACCCACATTAAAAACGCAGAGCGCATCTGCCGGCGCAGTGTGCTGCACACCATCGAACAGGTGGAGCCCATCGGTCCCAAAAAGCTGCTGGATGCACTGATTATCGCCCCATGCACAGGCAATACACTGGCAAAGCTTGCTGGCAGCATTGCCGACGGGCCGGTGACCATGGCAGCCAAAAGTCACTTGCGCAACGGAAGACCTGTAATTGTCGCCGTATCTACCAACGATGCGCTGGCAGGCGCAGCGGAGAACATTGGCAAACTGTTGGCAAGGAAGCATTACTATTTTGTCCCCTTCGGGCAGGACAGTCCGGAGAAAAAGCCCACCAGCATGGTGGCGGATTTTTCCAAAATACCGGCCACTGTGCAGCTTGCCTTGGAGGGCAAACAGATACAACCCATTATAATATAAAAACGGGCGAATTCTCGCCCGTTTTTATATTATAGCTTGTCCACTTCATCCAGCCAGATACGCGCAACCGCGTCGCTGGGCATACGCCAGTCTCCCCGGGGGCTGATGGACACACTGCCAACCTTTACCCCGTCGGGCATACAGCTGCGCTTAAACTGCTGGCTGAAAAATCTGCGATAGAATACCTTCAGCCATTTTTTAACAGTCTCGCCGTCAAAATCATCTGCAAAAGCGCGGCATGCCAGCGCATATACCTTCCCCGGCGTGCAATCGAACCGCAAAATATGATACAGGAAGAAATCATGCAACGCATAGGGTCCCACCAGATCCTCTGTCTGTTGGGATATTCTTCCCGTTTCATCGGGAGGCAGCAGTTCGGGACTGATGGGGGTGTCCAGAATATCCGACAGGGTTTCCTGCGCAGACGAAAACTCCGGCAGATTGCCCACAGACGCAATAATCCAGCGAATCATCGTCTTGGGGACAGAGGAATTAACCCCGTACATACTTATATGGTCACCGTTATAGGTGCACCAGCCCAAGGCAAGCTCGCTCAGATCGCCGGTGCCCACCACTATACCGCCCACCATGCCGGCATAGTCCATAAGCACCTGCGTGCGCTCTCTGGCCTGCGCATTCTCATAGGTGGTATCAAAAACCCGCGGGTCGTGACCGATATCCCGGAAATGGGTATTCACCGCGTCTTTGATGGATATTTCCTTGCAGGTCACGCCAAGCGCCTGCATCAGTTTCATGGAATTGCTGTAGGTGCGGCCGGAAGTACCAAAGCAGGGCATGGTGATACCGTGGACATCACTGGCAGGTCTTCCCAACCGGCGCATAGCCTCCACTGCCACCAGTAGTGCCAGGGTAGAATCCAATCCGCCGGATATACCCACCACCGCCTTAGCGCCTATCGCGTCAAGGCGTCTGGCAAGGCCGGTCACCTGGATATTGAACACAGAAAGACACCGCTCCTCGCGGTTCACCTGATCATCGGGGACAAAGGGCAGCTTGTTGGGTTTATACAACGCACCGTCAGCGCGGAGGCTCTCACCGCCACAGTCCACTGTTCGCACCGGCTCAATACTGCCGTAAAAAGACGCCGCATCCCGGACGCTCTTATTCTTCCGACGCTGACAGCGCACCTTGCCCAAATCCGTGTCCTGCACCAACAGGTAGTCCGTCTGTAATTGCTGCCCGTTCTCCGCCACAAGGTTTCCGTTTTCCGCTATTATACTGTGTCCGGAGAACACCAGATCCTGGGTAGATTCCGTGTAACCTGCGGAGGTAAAGGCGTAGATACAGCTGCATATTGAGGACTGATGCCGCACCAAATCCCGCCGGTGTGAGCGTTTTCCCACAGTTTCATTGGAAGCAGACAGATTCAGAATCACCTCGGCGCCGTTGAGCGTCAGCATGGTAGACGGCGGCATTGGCGTCCACAAATCCTCACAGATTTCAACGCCAATCATTGCGCCCTCGCCAATTCGGAACACCAAATCACGACCCACAGGAATGTCATAAGCATCTGCAAGGCATAAATCCAAACTGCTTACCTGCTTTTGGTGCAAATCCTCCGAGGAGGAGAACCAGCGGCGCTCATAAAACTCCTGATAGTTGGGGAGAAATGTTTTGGGCACAATTCCGCGCACCTTTCCCTGGGAGAGCACCACACCGCAATTATACATCTGGCCCCCAATCACCAGCGGCACGCCCACCGCAGCAGTCAGCCGGGGATAACTGCGGGTACATGCGCAGATTTCAGCCAAGCCCGCCACAGCCGCATCCAAAAGGGTTTTCTGAAAAAACAGGTCGGCACAAGTATAGCCGGTAACCGCCAGTTCGGGAAATACCACCAAATCGCAGCCCGCCTTGTCAGCCTCTGCAATCTTGCTGCAGATATTGCTTACATTTTCCACCACATCCGCCACCGCAACCCGCGGCACGGCACAGCCGATTCTGATATAATCCAGCATGGAATCCCTCCATCTCACACATTATAACGGTATCATAGCACATTCTTCCCATTTTGAAAAGAGAATATCAGCAAAATATGGAATTTACCGTTTCCACAAAGGGATTTCTATGCTATACTAAAAGAAAAACGGAGGTATGCGTCATGCCGAAATCCGATAATCAGAAGCTGAAAATCTTTTACATTCTGGATTACCTGCAAAAAAACTCCCACGAGAATCACCCCGTGAGAGCTGCTGAAATTATTGCCATGCTGGACAGGCAGCACAATATCTCCTGCGACCGGAAGACCGTCTACTCCGATGTGGCAGCCCTGCAGGAATACGGCATAGATATTGTTTCCCTGCCGGGAAAGAACGGCGGCTATTACATAGCCTCCCGGAACTTTGAACTACCGGAATTAAAGCTGCTGATTGACGCGGTGCTCTCCAGCCGTTACTTAACAGAGAAAAAGTCCCGGGAGCTGATTGAAAAGCTGCTGAACCAGTGCAACGAGCAGGACGCCCGCCTTATGAAGCGTAACGTGCTGGTATCCGGTCGGGTCAAGAGCATGAACGAGACCATCTATTACAGCGTAGACACCATTCAGGAGGCCATTGGCCAAAACAGACAGATTACCTTCCGTTATTTCGACTGGGATTTCGGCGGCAAACGGAAGTACAGGGAAAAATCCTACACCGCCAGTCCCTACGGCCTGTGTCAGGACAACGAAAACTGCTATCTGCTGGCGCTGTCCGACCGCCACGGCATCACTGCCTACCGGTTGGACCGAATGACAGATATTTCTCTGCTGGATACGCCCCGCACCCCCTGCAAAGATCTGACGGGCGCAGCTCTTATAGACCATGCAAACCGTCTGTTCCAGATGTATTCCGGAGACGCGGTGGACGTGAAGCTCCGTTTTCACAACAGTCTGATCAATGTGGTGATCGACCGCTTCGGCAAGGACACCATGCTAATCCCCGACGGAGAGGAGTACTTCAATTTCACTGTGCCCGTGGCAGTCTCCCCCATGTTTTTAAGCTGGGTTATGGGTTTTGGCAACAAGGCAAAAATCCTTTATCCCCAAAGTGTTGCCGATTCCCTGTGCCGGCTGTGCCGGGAGGCTATGAGCCAGTACTGACTTCTTCCTTCTCATCGGTCAGTCGGAACGATGCAAAAATCTCCTGCCACTGGGGCTGGACCTCCCCTGCCACCGCTTCATCCGCCAAAGCCGTGAGTACATAGTGGTAGGCGCCGTCATCCAGAACGCAGCCTCTGCCTACCTGTATGCCGGCATCACCGGCCGATGCCCACACCCATTGATAGCGCTTGACACCATCGGTCTGTGTTTGCAGAATCTGCAAATCATCCTTGCTCATACCGGTGGCATTGCGGATGGTCTGCGCCAGATCCCCGGCAGACACAGTCTGCACTGTCACAGAGAAGTCATCACATAGGTATAATTTCCCCGCCTCCTGGCTTTCCAGCACAGGCGTTGCCATTTCCGTGGGCAGCTGCACCAAAACGCGCTGCACAGTTGCAATTACCGGCGTGTCCTGCACATCCGAAACCGTTTCCAACATCCTTTCCTTGCCGCACCCGGCAAGGAGCAGGGCAATGATTGGAATTACCCAAAGTTTTCTCATAAGAACCCCTCCTGAAAGGATTTTGATTATGCTGCTGTTCCTGCTATCAGTAAATGCCATAGGCTTCGGCATTATGCTTTACGACAAGTATCTGGCAAAAAATAACCTGTGGCGAATCCCCGAAGCCACGCTGATTGGCATTGCCGTCATCGGCGGCAGTTTGGGGGTCTACTGCGGTATGTACGCGGCGCGGCACAAAACCCGCCACCCAAAATTTACACTGGGAGTCCCCCTGATTCTTGTGCTGCAAGTGCTTGCAGCTATCCTTGTGAAATAAACAACGGCGCAGATCACTCTGCGCCGTTGTTTCATTATAAGCTTTCCATCAGCGCTTCCGCGCACACAATGCCGTCTATGGCAGCAGACATAATGCCGCCGGCATAGCCTGCGCCCTCGCCTGCAGGAAACAAGCCACCCAATCCGGCACTCTGCTTTCTCTCGTCCCGGATAATTCTCACCGGCGAAGAGCTTCGGGTCTCCGGCGCAGTCAGTACACTGTCAGGGTTTGCAAAGCCCTTCAGATTCTCCTCTAATTGGGGCAATGCCTTTTCAAGGGCGCCCGTAATTTTCTCCGGCAGCACTTCATGCAAATCACACCAAACCACCCCGGGTCGATAAGTGGGCTGCACCGCGCCTGCCCCTGCGGAGGGCCGGTGTTTCAGAAAATCCTCTACCCTTTGGGCAGGCGCACAGTAATTGCCGCTCATGCGGTATGCCGCCTGTTCAATCTCCTGCTGCCAGTACATGCCCGCAAGGGGATCGCCGGAGGGAAAATCCTTGGGGTTCAGGGTCACCAGCAGTGCCGCGTTTGCGTTCTCCCCTTCCCGGTCAGCATAGCTCATGCCGTTGGTCACCACGCCACCGCCTTCCGATGCCGCCGCCACCACATAGCCGCCGGGACACATGCAGAAGGTATACACCGTTTCCTCATCCAAATGCTTTACCAGCTTATAGTCCGCCGGGGGCAGCACCGGATTATAACGCCCGTACTGCGCCTGATCAATCGCCTGCTGGCGGTGCTCAATCCGCACGCCCATGGCAAAGGGCTTGGCTTCCAAAGGGACTGCAATTTTCTGCAAATACCGGAAAGTATCCCGGGCGCTGTGGCCAATGGCCAGGATCACCTTGCTGCAGGAAATCCTTTCCGTTCCATTGATTTCTACTCCCGTAACCGCGCCGCCGGACTGCAGAATTCCCGTTACCTGGGCGCAGAACCGCACCTCGCCGCCAAGGGAAATAATGCGCTGCCGCAGATTCTGCACCACCGTCAGCAGCACATCCGTACCCACGTGGGGTTTGGCATCAAAGAGGATGTCCTCCCTTGCGCCTGCTTTTACAAACTGTTCCAGAATCCAGCCGATTCTGGGATTGTTCACGCCGGTATTGAGCTTGCCATCGGAAAAAGTACCGGCGCCACCCTCCCCGAACTGCACATTGCTTTTGGGGTCGAGCTCCCCTGTCTTCCAGAATTTCTGCACCTTTGCATGGCGGCTTACCGCATCCTCACCCCGTTCCAGAACTAAGGGGCGCAGACCCGCCATTGCCAGCACCAGCGCCGCAAACATCCCCGCAGGGCCAAAGCCAACCACCACCGGGCGATCCGGAGCCGTTTTATCGCATTTGGGAACCTTATAGTATTTATCTGCCGCCAGGCTTGCCCGCTTGCAGCCGGACTGCCGCAGAATTTTATTCTCGTTGCCGTCCACCGCCACATCCACCGTGTACACAATCTTTACATCCGGCTTTTTCCGGGCATCCACCGAGCGTCGCACAATGGACAAGCGGCGGATTTTGGACACGGAGACTCGCAGTGCCTGGGCAGCCTCAAAGGACAGCTGCGCCACGTTATGCTCCGGCGGCAGGGATATTTCTCGAATCCGAATCATCGGGTTTCCTTTCCGGCGCTCAGCCCTGCCAACCGGCCGGAGCTCCACGCCCATTGCAAATTATAACCGCCGCAGTCGCCATCAATATCCAGCACCTCACCGCAGGCGTACAGCCCAGGCACAATACGGCTTTCCATGGTATTTTCATCAAATTGCTCTGTGAGCACTCCACCGGCGGTAACCTGCGCGCTGTCCATGCCTAGCGGCTCTGTGAGCAAAATCTCCAGCGCCTTTACCGCCCGGCACACCGCTTCCGCTTCCAGGTTGCTGATCTGACCTGCCATGGTTTTTCCCTTAATGCCGGCGGTTTTGGTAAGGGTGCGGCCTAACCGGTTATGGAGAATACCTGTGAGCAGCTCGTCCATGGGCAAGTCGGTATTTTTCCGCCTGTTCAGCTCCTGCAGCAGTTCCTGCTCCGACCAATCCGGCAGGAAATCCAGCTTTGCTGTCCATTCCCCCGGACCGTAACATACATCCCGGGAGATTTCAAAGACCACCGGTCCGGAAATCCCCTGCTCGGTCAGCTGCAATTCGCCGGTGCTCTCACGGAACAGCTTGCCGTCCCTTAGTATCTGCACATGACAGTTGGCGCGGACGCCCTTCAGCGCCACAATACCGTTCCATGCTGTTTTAATCTGCACCAGTGAAGGGCGCAGGCGGGTGGATTTATGGCCCAGCTTTGCCAAGAGCTTATAGCCGGACATAGTACCCCCCAATTTACTGCCTGCAAGTCCGCCGCAGGCAACAATCAGCCTGTCACAAACAAGGGTCTCCTCTTTGCCCACCACCGCAAAGCTACCCCCTGTTTTTTGTATTTTCTCCGCCTCAAAGCCCAGTTTCAGGGTGATATTTGGTTTATCCAGATTCAGCCGCAGCACATCCACCACAGAATTGGCTTGGTCGGAATAGGGATAGACTCTGCCTGTGTCCTCTGCCACAGTATACAGTCCCAGACGTAAAAACCACGCCAAGGTGGCCTCCGGAGCAAAGGCATGGATTGCCGCCTTTGCAAAATCCGGATGCTCTCCGTGGTAGCCGCCCCGGTCTGCCTGTAAATTGGTCAGATTGCACCGACCGTTTCCGGTGGCCTGCAATTTTCTGCCCACCCGTGTCTGCCGTTCCATCAGAACCACAGACACATTGGGGTTTTCTGCCGCTGCCAATGCGGCAGCCATACCGGACGCGCCGGCGCCGATAATGCCAACAACCATACCTTTCACCTGCTTTCTGCAGTCTATTATAGTAAAAAGCCCCAATGTATACAAGTAAAACTTTCTTGCATTGCAAAAATCCTGTGGTATAATAGCCTCGTGATTCCCAAGAAAGGACGGGACTATGGACAGGGGTAATATTGATAAAATCGCCAAAAATCCGGAAGACCGGATGCTGCTTGCCAAGGTCTGGGATAAAATCACCACCGGGATCCGCAAGAATATTCCGTCCAATTCCTGCTTTCTGTCTCCAAGGGAGCTGGAAATGACCGAATATCTGTTTGGCCAGGCAGATGGTCTGCATGCCTTTGGCGGCTATCCGGACAGTGAACGCAAAATGCTCATATACCTGCCGAACTATTTGGACCAAAACGCTCTGTATGGGGAGGATTCTCCGCTGATATGCCTGCGTGCAACCTTTTACGAGGGGGACACGCCAACACACCGGGATTTTCTGGGGGCGCTGATGGGCGCCGGTATCGGACGGGAAACCGTTGGCGATATTTGCGTAGGCAAGGGGCAGTGCGATTTCTTTGTAACCGGAGAGATTGCGCCTTTTATAGAGCAAAATTTCACGTCCGCCGGGCACACCAAGCTGCATTTGCAGCGGATTCCTCTTAACGAGGTCTATGTACCGGAGCCGGAAATTAAGGAAATTAAGGACACGCTGGCATCTCTCAGGCTGGACAGTGTGATTTCCGCCGGCTTTCGCATCGGCAGAAGTGCCGCAGCGGAATCCGTAACCGCCGGAAGAGCATCCATCGACGGGTTGCCCTGTGAGAAACCGGACAAAACAGTTCCTGAAGGGGCTAAAATCTCCGTCCGGGGTCTGGGAAAGATCAGGTTAACAAGCGTCAACGGTCAGACGAAAAAGGGCCGAATATCCGTGGTGATCCACCGCTATGTATGAGGTAAAGAAAATGGACATGAACGAAGTTATCAAACGTATCAACGAACTGGCCGCCAAGGCAAAGACCGGCTCTCTTACCGATGAGGAGCTGGCGGAACGGGATAAGCTCCGCCGCATTTACATTGATTCCGTAAAGGCAAGCCTTACCGGTCAGCTGGACAACACCTACATTGTCAGTCCCGACGGAACTAAGCGGAAGCTGGAAAAGAAGAAATAAAAAAGAGGTGCAATCGCACCTCTTTTTATTCTGTTAAATCAAGCTCAATGCCAAGGTCAGAACAATCCAAACCAGAGCGACCCACTTGGTAGCGGAAGCAAGCTTCTTGTCCATGCCGCCCATGCCGTTCTTATTCATGTAAGAATCGCTGTTGCCCGCGATAGCGCCGGACAAACCGGACTCCTTACCGGACTGGAACAGAACCACCAAAATCAGCGCAATGCTGGCAATCACTTCCAGAGCAGTCAGAATAATTTTAACAATCTCCATCCTTGTAACCTCCCTCCGCCTGCCGCATACGAGCAGCGGTTGTATAGACATCCGGCAATGCCGGGTTATTTCAAGCCTAGACAGTATAACACAAGAAAATCAGAATTGCAAGTGTTTTTCCTGATTTTTTACTTGGTTACCCAATTTCCGGTGGCTAAACAGTTCAAATACGCATTGATAAAGGGGTCCAGCGCACCGTCCATCACGCCGTTGACGTTGGAAGTTTCGCATCCGGTGCGGGTATCTTTCACCAGCGTATAGGGCATAAAGACATAGTTGCGAATCTGGCTGCCCCATTCAATCTTCTTCTGCACGCCCTTAATATCGGAGATTTTTTCCAAATGCTCTCTCTCCCGGATCTCCACCAGCTTACTGCGCAGCATCCGCAGACAGGTTTCCTTATTCTGGAACTGGCTGCGCTCAGTCTGACAGGAAACCACAATGCCGGACTTGTGAATCAGTCGCACAGCAGAGCTGGTCTTGTTGATATGCTGACCGCCTGCGCCGGAGGAACGGAATACCTGCATTTCGTAATCCTCGGGTTTAATTTCAAAGTCCTCGCTGTCGTCCTCAATCTCGGGAATAACCTCAACGGCAGAGAAGGAGGTCTGACGGCGTGCATTGGCATCGAAGGGAGACACACGCACCAGCCGGTGCACACCGTTCTCCCCCTTCAGGAAGCCGTAAGCATTCTCACCTTCAATGAGAATATCCGCGGATTTCAGGCCCGCCTCTTCACCCTCCTGGTAGTCCATAATCTTGTAGGTAAAGCCGTGGCGCTCTGCCCAACGGGTGTACATACGGTAAAGCATCTGACACCAGTCCTGTGCCTCGGTGCCGCCTGCGCCTGCCTGAAAGCTGACAAGGGCATTGTTTCGGTCATAGCTGCCGGTAAGGAGCGTCTGCAAGCGGCAGGTTTCCATATCCTCGGTGAGTTTCTGGAACCCCTCCTTCAGCTCCGGCAGCATAGAATCGTCATCTTCCTCCGCAGCCATCTCGCAGATGGTCATTAAATCCTCCCAGGACGCGGTCATCTGCTTATACTTCTCAAGCTTCGTCTCACAGCTTTTCGCCTTCATTACAATCTGCTGGCTCTTTTCCGGATTGTCCCAAAAGCCGGGCGCCTCCTGCATGGCGTGCAGGCGCTCCAGTTCATTACGCAGGCCCTCAATATTCAAGGAGTCTGCAAGACCGACAAGGGCCGGCTGGATTTCATTGAGTTTCTGTTTATAGCTGTCGAATTCGATGTTCATGGGTTTTGTACCCTCATTTCATAAAGTTTAGACATTTCCGTTTATTATAGCCCAATTCCCCCGTTCTGTAAAGAGGAAAATCAGAAAATGCCTTATCTTTCACTGGGACCGCCGTCCCCTTCCTCGAAAATCAGGTCATCCAAATCCGCATAGGGGTCATTGTTCTCTCGCATACGCACCCTCCTTTCCGCACCAAAGACACAGTATATGCGCCAAGCGCTGCATAAGCTGTTGAAATCTGCAGGTTGACAGCACATTCTTTTTCCGATACAATACACTAGTATATGCGCCAGTAGCTCAGTTGGATAGAGCGTCCGCCTCCTAAGCGGAAGGTCGGGGGTTCGAATCCCTTTTGGCGTGCCATTAAACAGGATATCCCATCCGGGATATCCTGTTTAATTTTTATGTAAGGAAGGGACTCGAACCCATAGCAGTGGAGCTGTCCGGTGGACAGCTCCTGACACCAGTGCAAACACTGGTGACTACATTTATTTCTGCCCCACTGGGACAGAAATGCATATCGAATCCCTTTTGGCGTGCCAAAAATGAGACCCGCCCTTTGGGGTGGGTCTTATTTTTAAGTCAGCAAAGGGATTCGAACAATAAATTTGCAGGAACTTATATTATGTCCACGGACTTTTTGCTTTTTGTGGAAGAAAATGTTACAATAGTTGTAACGTTTTACTGTTTTAGCGATCTAATAGCTGAAAGGACGGTGAAGTTGTGACTGAGTTTGAAAAGCTTTTCAACGAAAACCGGGAATTCATTTTCAAATATTTGATGAAAATGACTCGGGATATTACGCTATCCGAAGAGTTGACACAAGAAACCTTTTTTCGTGCATATATGAACTATGCTTCTCTTCGGAGCAAAGAGCAGGCTTCTTCCTGGCTCTGCCAGATTGCAAAGAATTTATATTATGCGTGGTATAACGAGCAAAAGAAAAAAGCTTCTCTGGAGGATATCGGGACTGCAAGTGACGATGGCGCAAGTATAGAAGAGGTCTTTGTCCAAAAAGAACTTTCTCAAAAAGCCCTGCTATGCTTGCACAAATTGGATGAACCGTACAAGGAAGTATTTATGCTTTCTGTGTTTGGCGGTTTTTCACTTAAAGATATCAGTTCCATCTTTGGAAAAAGCGAAAGCTGGGCACGGGTTACATTTTACCGTGCCAAACAAAAACTATCAGAAAGAATGAGGTAATAATATGAATTGTAACATTGTTAAAGATTTGATCCCACTGTACATTGACGGATGTTGCAGTGCGGAAAGCGAAAAGGTTGTTGAAGAACATATTAGAGATTGCGATGATTGCAAGAGGCTTCTTGAAGATATGAAATCGTCCTCCGATATTATCACCGTTTCGGAATCACCTAAAACGTTTAGCAAACTTGACGATTGGAAGGCCTCTGTTTTGCAGTCGATTTTGTTGTTCCTTTCGTTTGCGCTGATTACGCTCGGCGTTGCATTAGAGGCAAGAACACCATCGGGTATTGGAAATGGCTTTTGGGCATTGAATCTCGTTATTCCGGCAACCGGATTTATGCTTTCTTTGGCAGACTGGTATTTTGTAAGAGTCTATAAAAGCAGAAAATGTTTTTCCAATTATTCTTTAATTGCAACACTTGGTGTTACGCTATGCGCTTATATATGGTCTGGATTCCATTATGAGATGAATCTTATCGACCTATTTGCAGGAAATGATTTTGCTAATGTTTTAGAAATTCTACACGCATTATTACTTCTCAACGGAATCGGCATATTGTTGACGGTTGTATTTTGCACCTTATCCAAGACACTCTCAAATCAATACGCAAAGATGTTGGGGAAAGAGTAAGGTGATATGTATGAAAAAAGCAATATCAATTTTGATATGCTTACTATTTTCACTGACAATACTGTATCCTGCAGGCGTAATAATAACGGCGTGTTTCGGATATAGCTTTGAGCTTATCAGTGTTTCGGCTTTTGCAATCGCTATTG
>JAZQGT010000020.1:0-17386 GCA_045540155.1 Faecousia sp. | reverse complement strand
TCTCTGCTATAATATACTGGCAACGAAATTGAAAGGAGAAAATACCGGTGAAGAAACGCCTAGCCAGTTTTTTGTTTGCAATGGTTCTGTTGCTTGGGTTGCTCCCCGTGGATGCGTTTGCGGCGAAGTCCAAAACCGAGTCCACGACCGAGACCACCACTGAGTTTACAACCGAGACGACCACTGAGACTACCGCTGAGTCCACCACGGAGTCTACAACGGAATCGAAACCCGAATCTACCACCAAGAAGGGTTTGACCACCAGCGATGCGTGTATCGCTCTTCTGAAAGCGGAAGAGGGTTTTAGTAAAACACCTTATTGGGATTTCACCCAGTATACAGTAGGGTACGGCACACGCTGTCCCGATGATATGGTTGAAGAATATACACAAAACGGCATTACAAAGAAGGAAGCAGAAACCCTGCTTCGCAATTATCTTGTTTCTGTTGAGCATGATCTCAAAGTCAAGATTATTGATAAATACAAGCTGAAGCTGCAACAGCATCAATTTGATGCTTTGGTGATGTTCTCCTTTAATTGCGGTACCAGCTGGACCCGTGAGACCGGCGGTACGTTCCACACTGCCATTGCCGGCGGCGCAACCGGTAACGATTTGATTCGCGCCTTTGCCCTGTGGTGCAGCGCCGGCAATCAGATTCGGACCTACCTTCTGCGGCGCAGACTGTGCGAAGCAAATTTGTACATAAACGGCGAGTATTCTCTGACGCCGCCGGATAATTACTGCTATGTACTGTATAATGCCAATGGCGGCACTACCAGTCCCCGCAGCCAGGGTTACGATTCCGATTTGACGGCAAAGCCCTTTCCCGTGCCTACACTGAAAGGGTATACTTTTAAGGGCTGGTACACTGCCAAAACCGGCGGCAAAAAGGTAACGGTGCTGGATGCATCCACCAAGGGCAAGACCCTTTACGCCCAATGGAAGGATAAAGCGGGTAATCCGCCCCCCGATAACAATGCTTCTGAAAAGAATCCTGTAACGGTTACGGTAACCGGCACAGATGTGAACCTGCGCAAGGGCCCCGGCACAAATTATACCCGGGTTGGCTCCGCTAAGAAGGGCGACCAGTTTGTGATCACAGAGCTTGCTACCGGCTCCGGCTATACCTGGGGTAAGTACGATGGCGGATGGATTGCGCTGGAATTTACCGATTACGATACCATTATCGGTGGCGGGGTTGAGACCACACCGCCTGAAACTACAACACCTCCGGAAACCACTGTTCCCGAGACCACTGTTCCCGAAACAACCGTTCCCGAAACTACTGTTCCGGAAACTACTGTTCCGGAGACTACCGTTCCCGAGACCACTGTTCCCGAGACTACCGTTCCCGAAACTACCGTTCCGGAAACCACCGTTCCCGAGACCACTGTTCCCGAAACAACCGTTCCTGAAACTACCGCGCCTCCCGAAACCGAGCCGGAGAAACCTAAGCTTACCGGTACGGTGAATGTGCAGGATTGGCTTCGGATTCGCAGCGGTCCCGGCACTTCCTACTCTGTTGCAGGCTATTTGAAGCCTAAGCAGAAGGTGGAGATATTGGAGAAGAAGACCGTGGGCAGTACTGTCTGGGGTAAGATTACCAACGGCTGGATTTCTTTGGATTATGTGATCCTGGACAGCAACGATGCTTCCGACAGCAACACTTCCGGAAACAATTCCTCTCAGACCCAGACCAAAACCGGCACCATTACTGCCGATTGTCTGCGGGTGCGCAAGGGCGCTGGCACAAACAATGCCATTGTGGGCTACCTGTATTACGGCGCTAAGGTGCAGATTCAGAAAACCGCCAAGGCATCTGACGGCAGCACCTGGGGAAAGATCTCCACCGGCTGGATTTCTATGGACTATGTGAAGCTGAATGCTAACAGCAGCGCAGGCAACAACAATACCGGAAGTAACAATACCGACAGTAGCAGTGGCAGCGAAAAGCCGAAAACCGTTACCGGTACTGTGAATGTGCAGGAATTTTTGCGGATTCGCAGCGGTCCCGGCACATCCTATTCCGTAGCCGGCTACCTAAAGCCCAAACAGAAGGTTACCATCACCGAACGCAAGACCGTGGGCGGCACGGTTTGGGGTAAGATTTCCAAGGGTTGGATTTCCCTGGACTATGTGATTCTGGACAGCAGCAATGCCTCCGGCAGCAACACCTCCGGAAATACAACTTCTCAAACTCAGACCAAGACCGGCACCATTACAGCCGATTGCCTGCGGGTGCGGAAAGGTCCTGGTACTAGCAATACCATTGTAGGTTACCTGTATTATGGCGCCAAGGTGCAGATTTTGGAAACCGCCAAGGCGTCTGACGGCAGCACCTGGGGAAAAATCTCCACCGGCTGGATCTCTATGGACTATGTAAAATAATAAAAACGCGTGTGTTGCAAAACACACGCGTTTTTGTTTGCATAAAATAAAAAGCGGCATTGCCAACGCAATGCCGCTTTTGAATGCAGGGAATCAGACAGCTCGCTCAACCTTGTTGGAACGGAGGCATCTGGTACAAGCGTACACATGGCACGGAGCACCGTTGACAATGGCCTTGACCCGCTTTACATTGGGCTTCCAGGTCCGATTGGAACGTCTGTGGGAGTGGGAAACCTTAATACCAAAGGTAACGCCCTTGCCACAATAATCACACTTCGCCATTCTGCTGCACCTCCTATCTGCATAGTAAAATCATTTTCATTCAGCCGCGCCCCAAACAGGCGCTTTGATATGATACCAAAGTTTTTTGCAAAATGCAAGTGTTTTTTTGTATTTTTTTTAGTTTTTCAAAATAATGTTGCTATTCTGACCTTTCGCCGTTATAATATTTGCAGATATGAGATGAAACGGGGGATTGACGCAATGTTCAATGTGTATAGTGTGCCATTGACTACTTTGGTCAGCGAATTTGAGTTGGAGGTTGCCTATAAGGCCAGCGATTACGAATCCATTCAGCTCACGGTTGCGGACGTGTCCAGACCCGGTCTGCAGCTTGCGGGCTATTTTGACCATTTTGAGCCTATGCGTCTGCAGGTTGTGGGCAATGTGGAGGTCAGCTACCTGCAGAAGTTATCCGATACGGAACGTGCAATGACCCTTGACCGGTATTATTCCTACAAATTTCCTGCGTTGCTTGTGACCCGTTACAATCCCCTGGAAGCGATTTGCCTGGAGCTGGCGAAGAAGCATGATATTACCATTCTCCGCTGCCGTGAGGCGACCAGCACGGTCGTGTCGGCGATTATTGCGTACCTGTCTGCGGCTTTGGCTCCCAGAATTACCCGCCACGGCGTTCTGATGGAGGTTTACGGCGAGGGCATTTTGCTGCTGGGTGAGAGCGGTATGGGTAAAAGTGAGGCTGCGGTGGAGCTTCTCAAGCGTGGTCACCGGATGATTGCAGACGATGCGGTGGAGATTCGCAGGGTGTCCGGCAGTATGCTCATCGGTACAGCCCCCGACCTGATCCGTAACTATGTGGAGCTGCGGGGCATTGGCATTGTGAATGTGGCAAAGCTGTTCGGTATGGGCGCGGTAAAATCAGAGAACGAGATCAACCTTGTGGTGAACATCGTCCCGTGGAAAGAGCATGCGGCCTATGACCGTTTGGGACTTGAAGAGCAGTATATGGAAATCCTGGGCGTTCAGGTGCCCATGTATACCATTCCCATCACCCCCGGCCGTAATCTGGCGGTGATTTTGGAGGTGGCTGCTATGAATAACCGGCAGCGAAAGATCGGTTATAATCCTGCCAAGGAGTTTACCGATCAGATTGACAGCCATTTTAAGCAGAACAGCCTTGACTGACGGGAGCGCTTCATGAAGGAATTTACCATAGGTACCAATGACAGCGGCCAGCGCTTGGACCGCTTTCTGAGCAAGGCGGTACCCCTGCTGCCGGCATCATTGGCGCAGAAATATATCCGCATTAAGCGGATTAAGCGCAATGGCGGACGGGTGGAGCGGGACAGCCGTCTGGAAGTTGGAGACGTGCTTCAGCTATATATTAACGACGAGTTTTTTGACAAGCCCCGGGAGGATAATGCCTACCTGACCGTGGCAACGCCGAAATTGAATATTGTGTATGAGGACGAAAACATCCTTTTGGCAGATAAGCGTCCGGGTCTTGCGGTGCATCCCCACGACGGCGCGGAGTACGGCAGAACGCTCATTGACCATATTCAGGCGTATCTCTATCAAAAAAAGGAATGGAGTCCCCGGGGAGAGAACGCTTTTGTGCCGGCGTTGTGCAACCGGATTGACCGGAATACCGGCGGTATCGTAATTGCGGCAAAAAATGCGGAAACCCTGCGGATTATGAACCAAAAAATCAAGGACAGGGAATTGGATAAGCGTTACCTTGCCATTGTGGAGGGCACGCCAAGACCTGCAAAGGGGAGCTTGAAAGGGTATCTGTTTAAGGATGCCAAGAAGAATCGGGTGTACGTTACAGATACGCCCCAGCCCGGCGCCAAAACCTGTCAGACCAATTATAGAGTGCTGGCCAGCAGCAACAGCCTGTCTCTGGTGGAGTGTGAGCTGGTTACCGGCAGAACCCATCAGATTCGCGCCCAGTTTGCCCACGCAGGACACCCCCTTTTGGGTGACGGCAAGTACGGAAAGCTGAACAAGCGGTTTGACAGAACCTATCAGGCGCTCTATTCTTATAAGCTGACCTTCCGGTTTACTACGGATGCAGGCTGCCTGGAATATCTCAACGGCAAGAGCTTTTCTGTGGAGACCGTGGACTTTGTAAAAGAATACTTTCCCGATGCGGGGATATAAAAAACCTCGGAGAGTGAACTCTCCGAGGTTTTTGCTTTGTATCAGCCTTCAAAGTCAGCTTCGTTTGCTTCCACAGCATCCTCTGCTTCGCAGCAGCACTCATCGCCGCAGCAGCACTCGTCATCGCAGCAGCAATCGCAGCAGCCGTTCAACAGCTTCTTTGCCCATGCGACAATTTTGTCGCCATAGGTTGCCGCCACATATACAGCGCCGGCGATCGCGGCCAAGGCGGCCAGAATCTTCCAAAATGTTTTCATAATTATAACCTCCATTCAAGATTATCCTACAATCAGTATAACCAATTTGCGGGAGAAAAGCAATAGAAAATTACAAATAACCGCATATTCCCCGCACGCTGACCTCACCGGAATTGACAGTTTTTGCGCTTCCGTCGGCAAAGGCCACCACCAAGCCCCCATCCTCGTCCAGAGACAGGGCAGTTCCGCTGCGGCGGTCCTCTCCGCTGATGACAGTAATCTCTTTTCCTAACGTTATGCAATGGCGGCGGTAGGCTTCCATGATTTCTTTTTTTTCGGACAGGAGAATCTTGTCCATTTCATAGAGCGCCTCGATAACAGCGGCGGCCAGCCGGGCAGGGGAGCAGGGTGTTTTTGCAATTTCCTCCACCGTGGTGACAATATCCCGCAGCTCAGCCGGGAAATAATCAGCGTTTCCGCAGCAGTTGATACCGATACCCACAATGGCATAGTCCACAAGCCCGGTTGCGCTGTTCAGGGACAGCTCGGTGAGGATACCCCCAAGCTTTCTTCCCTGCCATACCAAATCGTTAATCCACTTGATTTCCGGGCAGACACCACTGCAGCGCCCTATGGCGCGGCGGGCCGCCACCGCCACAGCGCAGGTCAGATGCATCAGCTTGTGGGGCGGACATTGGGGTCGGAGAATAACGGATAAATACACGCCCATTCCTTCAGGGGAAGAGAAGCTGCGGCCCATTCTGCCCCGGCCGCCGGTCTGGCTGCCGGAGAGGAGCACGGTACCGTGGGGCGCGCCGGCCTGCGCCATAGCTTTCGCCTGGGTGTTGGTGGAGTCCACGGTATCATACCAATACAGAGTGTCCCCCCAGGGACACTCTGCGTTTAATTGGTCTAAAATTTTCTGTTTCATAAATCAGTCAATATCCTGCAGAACTTCTTCCGGAGGATTGTCCAGCTGCTCGGGACGGTGCAGAATCCGCTTAAAATGCTTGAAAAATGCCGCATAGTAGAAGCCGTCTGCAATCCGCTCGTCCATAGATACATTGAAGTCCAGATATTTTTTCTGCACCACAGTGCCGTCCTCCTGGATTTCCAGCTCCCGCCGCTTGCAGCCGAAGGAGCAGAAAACAGGCAGATTGCCGAAGTCATATAGGTGGTGGAAGATGGGGGGGATACCCAAGCTTCCCATGGAGGTAAAGAACACACTTCCATGGAAGGGACTCAGCTCCAACAGGAATTTGGGCAGCAGACCGAAGTAGTCCAGCACCCGCAGCAGCCACACGGTAAATTTCAAAAACAGCCCGGGAATCAGCATGAATGCGTGGGCAAGATTGTCGAAGCTGGAATCCAGCGGGGTGTTCTTTACAATTTCGATTTCTTTGTTCAGCTTGTTGTAAACGTCCTCTGCGGTGTCGGTAGGGGACAGATGTACCTTGATGACGGTCTCCGGAGAAGTGGAGGTCATCTCTTTCTTTACGGTCAGGCAGAACTGAATATCGTCTCCATGGGAGTAGATTTTCTGTCCTGCAATGAACCGGTTCAGCGCCGGATACCGGCACAGTGTCCGGCAATAGGAAGCCAGCAGCACGTGCATCAGTCCGAAGGAGGTTAAGCCCTCCTTCCGCTTTTGGCGGATATAGCGCTCCACATTGGTGATTTCAAAGGCCTCTTTGAACAGGTTCATGGAGCCGCAGCGGGTCCACATCAGATAAGGGGATACCTGATTCATAGGGGGCTCGGTGCGGATACGCCGACCATCGGTCCGGTCACCCCATGTGGGGTGATACTCCCCGGCAGCGTGAATGCGGATGGCAAAGACCACCAAAATCAGACCCAGCGTTGCAAGGGCGTCGGGCAGCAGGTGGGTGAGGTTCTGCCAGTCACCGGCGAGTACCGCGTCCCGCTCCAGATATAGCCGGGCGGCAAAGGGAAATGCAGCCAGCGGTATAATCAGAGATGTGGCAGCCACCTTGCCGCAGGAAATCTGCGTATACAGAACAGCCACAAACAGCAATGCGACAGCAAACAGACCGCCGATAAGCGCATCAAACTTGCCGAAGTCGTAGCCGAAGAACGTAAATGCGTAGTAGATGCAAAGCATCCAGACGGGGATCGCGGTTTTGTAGAAACGCTCCTTGCCGGAGATGAGACATTGGAGACCGTACAGCAGGACTGCTGCCATTGGCAGAAGGATTTGGCTCCACATATCGGCGCCTTTCACACCGACAAATATAACGCGGGCCACTGCCGAGCAGACCATACATAGGGTCACCAGCCAGGTCAGCGCATTCTTGCTGCTGACATAAAAATGTGTTCTTTTTTCCATAACGCCTATATTATAACAAAAATGCCCCGTATTCGCAATAAAAAATTCACGCATAAGGGGAAAAGTTATTACCCTGAAAAATGGAAAGAAATCCTTGCAATTTTCAGCGTTTTCCGGTATAATAAGCTGATACATTTTACTTTTTGACAAGAGGTTTTTGCTGTGTACTTAAAAAGCTTGGAAGTGCAGGGATTTAAGTCCTTCCCTGACAAAACCCTCATTCGCTTCGGCGACGATATCACCGCCATTGTGGGCCCCAACGGCTCCGGCAAATCCAATATTTCCGACGCTATTTTGTGGGTAATGGGCGAGCAGAGCTCCAAGACCCTCCGGGGCGCAAAGATGGAGGACGTGATTTTCGGCGGCACCCAAAAGCGCTCTGCGGTGGGCTTTGCAGAGGCAACGCTGACGCTGGATAATTCCGACAGAGCGCTGCCCTACGATTCCGACGAGGTGATGATTACCCGCCGGTACTACCGCTCCGGAGACAGCGAATACTATATCAACCGTCAGTCTGCCCGCTTGCGTGACATTAACGAAATGTTTATGGATACCGGTCTCGGCAGGGAGGGTTATTCCAATATCGGTCAGGGCAGAATTGATGAGATTCTCTCTCTGAAAAGCGCTGACCGCCGGGAGATTTTTGAGGAGGCTGCAGGTATCTCCAAGTATCGTCACCGCAAGGAGGAGACCGAGCGGAAGCTGGCGCATACCGAGGATAACTTAATGCGCATCGGCGATAAGGTATCGGAACTGGAATTGCAGCTGGAGCCTTTGCGGGTGCAGTCGGAGAAGGCCACCAAGTACCTGACCCTGCGGGACGAATTGCAGGGTGTTGAGGTGGCAGTCTGGTTGGATAAGCTGGATAAGCTGTCTGCCGAGGCGAAGAAGGCGGAGGAGGACTATACCTCTGCGGCCTTTGTTTTGCAGCAGGCTCACGATGATTTGGAAAAGCTGTATCAGTCCACCGAGCAGATGGGCGCGGACCTGCGCCACCAGAACGGCGCTGTGGATACCCTGCGGGAGCAGGTATCCCTGCTGGAGGGAACCCGTCAGCAGATTGAGGGACAGATTGCCCTGCTGCGCAGCACCGTTGAACATAATGAGGAGAGCATTCGCCGCAGTCAGGAGGATTTACAGGGACAGGAGAGCCGAAGCGGCGGCATCGCCGCCCAGCTGGAGCAGGCCAATGCCCGTACAGCGCAGATTGACACAGAGCTTGCCCAGAAGGCGCAGCAGCTGGAGCAACTGCAAAAGCAGCTGATGGCAATGACGGCCGACGCCCAGGGCCTGACCCGGCAGTTTATGGAGCTGCGTACCCGGGAGGTGACCCTTACCGGTGACTTGGCTGCCCGTGAGGCAGATGCCAAGACCTTGGAAGCCAATGCCGCAGAGGGTCTTTCTCGCATGGAACAGATCAAGGCAGATCTCCTCTCCGGCGAAAGCCGTGAGCAGGATGCGCGCAACCAGTTGGCTGACAGTGAGAATCAGCTGCAAAAGGCGCGCGATGAGGTCACGGCGAACAATAACACCATTGCAGGCTATACCCTGCGGCAGACCACCCGGGCAAAGCGCCGGGACGAACTTTCCGAGCAGGTGCAGAAACTGCGCAATCAGCTGGACGGCGTGAAAGCGAAGGCGCAGGTGTTCCGGGCTATGGAGCAGGACTTTGAGGGCTATCAGAAATCTGTGCGGCAGGTTATGCAGGAAGCCAAGCACGGCTCTTTGCGGAATGTCTACGGACCGGTCTCCCAGCTGATCCGCACGGAGGACCGCTACACTGTGGCTGTTGAAATCGCTCTGGGCGGCGCGCTGCAGCAAATCGTTGTGGGCAACGAGCAGGACGGCAAGGCTGTGTTGGCGTTTCTGAAACGTACCGGCGGCGGCCGCACAACGGTTTTGCC
Organism: Faecousia sp.; assembly: GCA_045540155.1. GTDB lineage: Bacteria > Bacillota > Clostridia > Oscillospirales > Oscillospiraceae > Faecousia. The sequence goes on along the minus strand of JAZQGT010000020.1, from coordinate 8,145 downwards.
CATTTCCGTGATCAAGGGAAGAACTTTGCAGGAAAACGGCGTTGAGAAGTGCCGGGGCTATGTGGGCCTTGCTTCCCAGTTGGTGAAATATGAAAAGACCTATCAGGGGATTATCGAGAACCTGCTGGGCAGAATTGTTATTGCAGAGGATATGGATGCGGCGCTGTACATGGCAAAGCAGTACGGCAACCGCTTCAAAATTGTCACGCTGGATGGACAGGTAATCAATGCCGGCGGCTCAATGACAGGTGGTTCTGTCAATAAAGAGGCAGGCATTCTGAGCCGTGCCAATGAGTTGGATAAGCTCACTGCCCGGGAAAAGGATTTGGAAGAATCCCTGCAGGCGCTGGAAACGGAGTTCCAGGAGGCGCGGCGGCTGGCAGATCAGGTGGAGTTCCAGCTCAATACCGCCAAGGAGCATCTTTTGGAGGCGGAGAAGCAGGTGCTCACCGGCGAGGGTCTGGTGCGGCAGCATGAGATTTGGCTGCAAGCTATATGCGATGCCAAGGAGGCGGCTGTCCGGGAACTGGACAGTTTGGGAAACCGCCACAGCGCCGACCTGCAGCAGCAGGCTGCGGTTGCGGCGCAGATTGATGTATATACCCGGCAGCTGGCGGAAACCCGGGAGCAGATTCACGCGCTGGAGGGTACGCAATCCGAGGCGGACAATGCGGTGGCGGTTATTACCGACCAGATAAACCTGCTGCGTACCGACGCCGCTGCCTTGGAGGCGGAGCGTACCACTGCGGCTGCCCATATTGCGGATTTGCGTGTGCTGCAGGCTGCAGCGGATAGTGATAAGAGCAAAAAACTGGCAGACATTGAAGCGATTTGCGGAGACAACACCCGTTTGGAGGAAGAAATCCGCAACCAGCAGCTTCGCTTGGAGGAAAACCAAAAGGAAATTGCCCGGGTTCGGCAGACCATGAACGAGGCTCTGGGCGAGTACGCCCGCATGGAAGCTGCCAAGTCCAAGGCGGAGGGGGAAATTCAGGAGAAGAATAAGTCTATTCTTACCATGGAACGCACCTGCGCGCTGCTGGAAAATAAAAAGGAAACCACCGTTATCGAGGAACGCAATACCATTGACAAGCTGTGGGATACCTACGGCCTGACACCCAGCACTGCGGTGGAAAAGCGGGGCGTGATTGAGTCAGTGGCTGCGGGCAATCGGCTGATTGCGGAGCTGAAGCGGAAGATTTCCGCGCTGGGCACACCCAACCTGGGCGCCATAGAGGAATACGCCCGGGTGAATGAGCGCTATACCTATCTCACCGGCCAGCGGGACGATGTTTTGGGCGCAAAAAAGGATTTGGAGGGTATCATTAAGGAAATCACCCAGCAGATGACGGAAATTTTCGTAACGGAATTTGCCAAAATTAACGAGTACTTCGGTAAGGTGTTTGAGGAGATGTTCGGTGGCGGCAAGGGTCAGCTTTTGCTGGAAGATCCGGAGAATCCCCTGACCTGCGGCATTGAAATCCGTGTCCAGCCTCCCGGAAAGCAGGTCAAGACCATTACGCTGCTCTCCGGCGGTGAAAAGGCGTTTGTGGCCATTGCGCTGTACTTTGCGATTCTGAAGGTGCGGCCTACCCCGTTCTGCATGCTGGACGAGATTGACGCGGCGCTGGACGACCGGAATGTGGAGCGGTTCTCCTCGTACCTGCGGAATTTAAGCGCCAAGACCCAGTTTATCGTCATTACCCACCGCCGTGGCACCATGGAGGCATCCGATGTGCTCTACGGCGTGACCATGCAGGAGCAGGGTATCAGTAAGCTGCTGCGGCTGGATTTGAACCAGATGGAAACCTATCTTGGCATTATGGAATAATCCTTGCGGGCCGGTGCGCGCACCGGCGTGGCAATCTATCGGATTGACTTGCAATGCGAAAGGAACAAGAAATGGGATTTTTTGAAAAAATCAAGGCAGGCCTGGGCAAAACCAGAACAGCCCTGTCCGATACATTGGGCAGTGTGTTCTCCGGCTTCTCGGAAATCGACGACGATTTTTATGACGAGTTGGAAGAGAGTCTGATTCTGGCTGATTTGGGTGTGGAAACCGCTGTAAAGGCCACGGAACGCCTGCGAAAAGCTATTAAAGAGCAGCACATAAAGACCACTGACGAGGCCAAAGCGGCACTGAAGGAAATTCTGGTGGAAATGCTCAATGTGGGGGACACTGCATTGAACCTCTCCACAAAGCCGTCTGTTGTGCTGGTCATCGGTATCAATGGTGTGGGCAAAACCACAACCATCGGTAAAATTGCCACGCAACTGAAAAATCAGGGCAAAAATGTGCTTTTGGTGGCGGGAGATACCTTCCGCGCTGCCGCTGCCGACCAGCTGGAAATCTGGGCGCAGCGCTCCGGCAGCACGATTGTCCGCCAGCATGAGGGCGCAGACCCGGCTTCTGTGGTGTTTGACGGCATCCAGTCTGCCAAGGCAAAGGGCGCGGATGTGATTCTCATTGATACCGCCGGACGGCTGCACAACAAGCAGAATTTAATGAACGAACTGAACAAAATCAGCCGTATTGTGGAACGGGAGCTGCCCGATGCAGCCAGAGAGGTTTTGCTGGTGCTGGACGGTACCACCGGGCAGAACGGTCTTATACAGGCAAAGCAGTTTAAGGAGATTGCCGGCGTGACCGCCATGGCCCTTACCAAGCTGGACGGCACTGCCAAGGGCGGCATAGTGATTGCCGTGGCAGATGCCCTGCAAATACCGGTGAAATTCATCGGTGTGGGCGAGCAGGCGGAGGATTTAATGCCCTTTGATGCCAAGGATTTTGTGGAGGCGCTATTGTAAATGAAGGTAGTTTTGGCAAGCAAAAATCAGCACAAGCTGGTGGAAATCAGCAAGATTACAGAGCAGTTTGATATGGAGCTGGTGCTGCAATCGGAATTGGGTGTTGACATTGATGTAGAGGAAAACGGCACCACCTTTGAGGAAAATTCCCTTATTAAGGCAAGGGCTGTGATGGAGGCCACGGGACTTCCGGCGCTGGCAGATGATTCCGGTATTGCGGTGGACGCGCTGGGCGGGGCGCCGGGGGTTTACTCGGCGCGGTACGGCTTTGACGATTCCCTGGATGACTGGGGCAGACTGGAGCTTCTTTTGAAGAATACCCAGCACGTGCCCGACGGTCAGCGGCAGGCGCAGTTTGTGTGCGTGATTACCATGGTTACCCCCGAGGGTATGACCATTCAGGCCCGGGGCGAAATCCACGGCGAGCTGCTCCGTGCGCCTGCGGGAAAAAACGGCTTTGGTTATGACCCCATTTTTTACTATCCCCCCATGGGTAAATCCACAGCGGAGATGACCCCGGAGGAGAAGAACGGGGTATCCCACAGAGCCAACGCTTTAAAGGTGTTTTATGAGAAACTGAAGGAGGCAGGATATGCTGACAAGTAAGCAGCGGGCAGAGCTGAGAGGACAGGCAACGACGATTGATACGACCCTCATGGTAGGCAAGGGCGGCGTAACGGACGCGGTGATAGCCGAGGCGGAGAGCCAGCTGATTGCCCGGGAACTGGTAAAGGGAAAGGTATTAGAGGGCGCAATGATGACCCCCAGAGAGGTTTGCGACGAAATCTGTCAGGCCACCGGCGCCGAGGGCGTGGGTGTGATTGGCACGAAGTTTATTATCTACCGTTTCAGCGAAAAGTGTCAGGCAGAACGAAACCAGACCGGACGCGCCAAGCGGAAGGAGACGCCCAACGGCAGGAAGAATCCCGTGCGGCAGGGCGCGCAGGCACGCCGTCAGGCAGCCCAAAAGGTGCGCCAGCAGAGGAACGAATACTTCCGCCAGCAAGCCATTGAAAAGGCCATTGAGCGGGACAGAGAGCGGCAATTAAGAAATTCTGACTGATAGAAAAGGGGGCGATGCAATGGAACGGATCGGTATTTACGGCGGCACGTTTAACCCACCTCATCTGGGTCATATCCGTGCGGCGGCGTATGCCACGGAGAAGCTGAATCTGCAAAAGCTGCTGCTGATTCCGTCCTGTGTTGCCCCCCATAAAGCGCTTCCACCGGATTCTCCCACAGCCCAGCAGCGGGCAGAGATGCTCAGCTTAGCTGCAGAGGGGAGCATGGAAGTGTGCGATATGGAACTGCGCCGGGGCGGCACCAGCTACACCTATGAAACGGTGGAAGCCCTGTGTGAGCGGTATCCTGACAAGGAACTGGTGCTGCTGATGGGCACGGATATGTTTTTGAGCTTTTTCTCATGGAAAGAGCCCCAGAGAATCCTCCGAAAGGCATCCATCGGCGTGTTTTTCCGGGGAGATACCGGTGAAAGGGCGCAGATTGCGGCGCAGAAAGACGCGCTGGAAGCAGAAGGCGCTGCTGTTTACGTATTGGATAACCCGGTTACCGCCATTTCCTCCACCCAAATCAGAAGATTGCTGGCATTTGACTGTGCCGGTGATTTTCTCCATAGGAATGTGGAAAGCTATATCCGGGAGAATGGCCTTTACGGCACAAAGAAAAATTACCGGAAGCTGCCTATGGCGGAATTGGAGCAGGCTGTGGTAAGTCTGCTGAAACCGGGTCGTGTGGCCCATGTACTGGGCTGCCGGGATACGGCAGCTGCCCTGGCAAGACGCTGGGGCGCGGATGAAACCGACGCTGCCCGGGCAGGCTTGCTGCACGATATCACCAAGGCGCTGGATGGCCCTCTGCAATTGACTTTGTGCAGGGAATATGGTATCATGTTGGATGCCTTTTTCCAACAAAATCCCAAAACCCTCCACGCCCTTACGGGCAGCTTGGTAGCGGAGCGGATTTTTGGAGAAAATACCCCAGTGGTCAGCGCCATTTGCAGCCATACCACCGGAAAAGCCAATATGACCACCTTGGAAAAAATTATATATGTGGCAGATTACATGGAGCCAAACCGGGATTTCCCCGGGGTGGAAACCCTCCGCCGCCTTGCTTTTGAGGATTTGGACAAGGCACTGAAACTGGGCCTTGAGATGACGCTGGAACTGCTGCAAAAGAATAAACAGGACATTTCTCCGGCATCTGCGGAGGCGCCTGCCTTCTTGCAGAACGCCGGTGTATAAGAAATTGGAGAGGAAGAAAAGTATGAGAAGTGCAAAAGAAGTTGCTTATGAGGTAACCAAGGCTCTGGATGAAAAGAAGGGCATGAATATTAAACTCATCAAAATTGACGAGGTAAGCTCTCTGGCGGATTACTTTCTGATCTGCACCGGCACATCCAATACCCACGTCAAGACCCTGTGCGACTATGCAGAGCACACGCTGGATTTGCTGGGCGAGCCCATGCTGGGTCGTGAGGGACATCGGGGCAACTCCTGGGAGCTGCTGGATTACGGCAGCCTGGTAATTCACATTTTCACCGAGGAAGCACGGGAGTTTTACTCGTTAGAGCGCCTGTGGGCAGATGCCGAGCAGGTGGATTTAAGCGGTATCATAATGCAGCAGTGAGAAAGAAGGAACGCGGCTATGAATTATGAACATCAGAGTGTAGAGGCCAAGTGGCAAAAATACTGGGAAGAGAACAACACCTTCCACACCGATGTGTGGGATTTCTCCAAGCCCAAATACTATGTACTGGATATGTTCCCGTACCCCTCCGGCGTGGGTCTGCACGCAGGTCACCCCGAGGGCTATACTGCCACGGACATTATGTCCCGTATGAAGCGGATGCAGGGCTATAACGTGCTGCACCCCATGGGCTATGACTCCTTCGGCCTGCCCGCGGAGCAGTATGGGGTGGATACCGGCAACCATCCCAACGGCTTCACCCAGAAGAATATCGCTACCTTTTCCGCACAGCTGAAGGAACTGGGCTTTGACTATGACTGGTCCAAGGTGATTGCCACCTCCGACCCGGATTTCTACAAGTGGACCCAGTGGATCTTCAAGAAGCTCTATGAAGCCGGCTATGCCAAGCGGGTGGAAATGCCCGTGAACTGGTGCGAAGAGCTGGGCACAGTCCTTGCCAACGACGAGGTTATCGACGGCAAGTCCGAGCGCGGCGGCTATCCTGTTGTAAAGAAAATGATGATGCAGTGGGTCATCGACCAGCCTGCTTTCGCAGAGAAACTGCTGGAGGGCTTGGATGAAATCGACTGGCCCGAATCCACCAAGGAAATCCAGCGCAACTGGATCGGCAAGTCCACCGGTGTAGAGGTGGATTTCAAGCTGGTGGGCGGCGGAGAATTCTCCATTTACACCACCTGTATCGAAACCATTTACGGCATCACCTTTATGGTGCTGGCGCCCGACGGCAAGATTACCCAGAGCCTTTTGGATCGGGTGGAAAATCGGGAGGAAGTAGAGGAATATATTGCCGAGGCTGCCAAGAAGAGCGAAATCGACCGTACCGATGCCAGCAAGACCAAGACCGGCTGCCCCCTGAAGGGTGTGTATGCCATCAACCCGGTCAACGGCAGGGAAGTGCCGGTATTCATTGGTGATTTTGTGCTGGGTAACTACGGTACCGGCGCGGTAATGGCAGTTCCCAGTCACGACCAGCGGGACTTTGAATATGCCGTTGCCCACAATATCCCCATGCTGCAGGTCATTGACGGCGCAGATGTGAGCCAGTGCGCCTTTGAAAAGCAGGACTACTTAGGTAAGGGCTGTAAGCTGATAAATTCCGAGGAATTTACCGGCATGACTGTGGAAGAGGCAAAGGAGGCCATCACCGTCAAGCTGGAGCAGGCCGGTGTTGCCAGAAGAAAGGTTAATTACCACTTCCGTGAGTGGATTTTTGCCCGTCAGCGCTACTGGGGCGAGCCTGTTCCCTGCGTGTATACGGACGACGGCGAGACCGTGTTCCTGCCGGACGAAGAACTGCCTCTGGTACTGCCCGTGCTGGAAGACTATAAGGGCAAGGGCGGCAAAGCGCCGCTGGAAAACGCCACCGAGTGGAAGCAGTATGACTGTAACGGTGTAAAGGGTGTGCGTGAAACCTCCACCATGCCCGGCTCTGCCGGTTCTTCCTGGTACTACCTGCGCTACATCGACCCCAAGAACCAGAATGCCTTCTGTGACCCGGAGCTACTGAAGCACTGGATGCCCGTGGACCTGTATATCGGCGGACCGGAGCACGCGGTGGGCCATTTGATTTACTCCAGAATCTGGAACCGATTCCTGTACGACAACGGCCTTTCCCCGGTGAAAGAGCCCTTCAAAAAGCTGGTGCATCAGGGCATGATTCTGGGCGAAAACGGCATCAAGATGGGCAAGCGTTTCCCCAAATATGTGGTCAATCCCAGTGATATTGTCCGGGAGTACGGCGCGGATACCCTGCGTCTTTACGAGATGTTCATGGGACCGCTGGAGGTCTCCAAGCCTTGGAGCACCACCGCGGTTGCCGGCGCGAGAAAGTTCATTAACCGGGTGTGGAACTTCTTCACCGAGCCTGCCAACATCACCGATACCGACGACGGAAAGCTGACCAAGGTTTACCATCAGACCGTCAAGAAGGTTACCGCCGACTTTGAGGAGCTGGGCTTCAACACTGCCATCGCCCAGATGATGGTCTTTGTAAACGAGGTCTATAAGAACGGCTCTTGCCCAAGAGAATATGCCGAGGGCTTTATCAAGATGATTTCCTGTATTATCCCCCACGTGGGTGAGGAAATCTGGCAGGCGCTGGGTCATACCCATACCATTGCCTATGAGAGCTGGCCCACTTACAGCGAGGAGAAGTGCAAGGACGCGGAGGTTACCATTGCTGTGCAGGTCAACGGCAAAATGCGCGGTACTGTGGTAATGGATGCGGATTTGGACAACGATACTGTGGTAGCCAATGTGCTGGCAGATCAGAGAATTGCGGCATTTTTGGAAAAGAACGGCGGCAGCATTGTCAAGACCATTGTGGTAAAGAATAAATTGGTCAATTTGATTGTGAAATGAGCCACAGAATCTAAAAAACTGTCAAAAAGGCAGAAAACCTGCTTGACAAATACACAAATTCAGCATATAATAGTCGAGCCGATATGGCCCTGAAAGTGTCCAGGATTTAGCCGGACACCATCGGAGGGAGGGAAAACAATGTCTGAAATTCGCGTGAAGGAAAACGAGTCCTTGGAGAGCGCTCTGCGTCGTTTCAAGCGCAGCTGTGCCAAGGAGGGCGTTATCGCCGAAGTTAAGAAGCGTGAGCAT
>JAZQGT010000019.1:0-8775 GCA_045540155.1 Faecousia sp. | reverse complement strand
CAACAACGGCAGGCTTTCACGGGGCATAAACAACCGAAAAGAGGTAACATCAATGTACGAAGACAAGACTTTAGTTTGCAAAGAGTGCGGCAACGAATTCGTTTTCACCGCCGGTGAGCAGGAATTCTACGCAGAGCGCGGCTTCCAGAATGAGCCCCAGCGCTGCAAGGCTTGCCGTGACGCTCGCAAGAACGCAGCCCGTGGCCCCCGTGAGTTCTTCACCGCTACCTGCGCCCGTTGCGGCGGCGAGGCAAAGGTTCCCTTCGAGCCCAAGTCCGACCGTCCCGTATTCTGCAGCGAGTGCTTCGCTCAGATGCGTGCAGAGGGTTAATTTGCAAAGCTGAAACAGCGCCGGGAGTTTCCCGGCGCTGTTTTTCTGCCTCCCTTTACACAAGGGGCATATTTACAAAAAGTTTTTATTTTGGTAACCGGGCGTTCAAAACAGGCCGGTACGATATACCCGTGAAGGGCGCAATGCCGCAAGCGCTCTTTCACCCTCTTTTCTACCTCTCTTCTTTTTTATCCCTTTTTGCAAAAGGAGCCGCTGCCGATCCCGGCAGCGGCTTTCTTTTTACCATAATCCCAAATAGCCGATTCCGATTCCGGCAGCGGCAGACAGCAGAATAATAAAGATAGGGTGAACCTTCTTCAGCGCCAGCACCAGCATAATGCCGAAGATGGCAGCCGACAGGTAAAATCCAGGGGTTTGCACCACGGAAAGGGCCAGCCCTGCCGGGAAAAATACACTCACGGCAACCGACACGATGGCGCCGCCGATGAGACCCACCACCGCAGGTTTTAAGCCGGTCATACAGCCCTGCACCACCCGGGAGTTGCGGAATTTATCGTAGCACTTTGCCACAATCAGAATAATAATAAAGCTGGGAAGCACCACACCCAGCGTGGCGCAGGCAGAACCCAGCAGTCCCCCCATTTCAGAGCCGATGTAGGTAGCCATATTCACGGCAAAGGGGCCCGGGGTGGATTCGCTGACAGCAATAAAGTCGATAATGGCTTCTTGGGATATCCGGTCGCCCCAGCGCAGGAGCACCTGCTCCTGAATCAGCGGCAGCATGGCGTACCCGCCGCCGAAGGTGAACGCACCAATCATAAAAAAGGTGAGGAACAGCTCGAAATAAATCATTTCTCCACCTTACCTTCCATGTGTTTCGCGGTGATCAGACCGAATACCGCGCAGCCCACAAGAACTGGCAGCACGCTCACATTCAGCACAGCTGTCAGCAGGAACGAGGCTGCCATAATCAGGTACGATACCCAGTTTTTCTGATTCTTCTTATACATACCCCACAGCGCCTTGCACAGCAGCGCCATCACGCCTGCCCGGATTCCCTGGAACGCGTACTGCACCGCTTTCAGTTCCTGAAACTGCCGCAGCACAAAGGACAGGGCGAAAATGATGGCAAAGGATGGCAGCACCACACCTAAGGTAGCGCACACAGAGCCCAGCACACCGCAGGTGCGGTAGCCCACAAAGGTGGCGGAATTGATGGCAATAGGGCCGGGGGTGGATTCGGCAATGGCGATGATTTCCAAAATGTCATCATCGGTAACCCAGCCGTGATTCTCCACCGCCTCTTTCTGAATCAGCGGAATCATGGCATAGCCGCCGCCGAAGGTAAAGGCGCCGATTTTCAGGAAGGTGGTAAATACCTTCCACAGCTCTTTGTAATTCTTACCCACGTAAACACAACCTTTTCTGAAATATACCCATACAATACCGCAAATGGGCGGAACTTGCAAGCCTTATTTGACACTTTTGGGGGATCATGGTACAATAACACAAAAGGAGGGAAAAGTATGAATCCCTATACCCGCACCCGGTTTTTGCTGGGAGAAGAGGCAATGAAAAAACTGTGGCGAAGCCGTGTGGCTGTGTTCGGTCTGGGGGGCGTGGGCGGCTATGTGGCAGAAGCGCTGGCCCGCAGCGGTGTGGGCGCTTTGGATTTGATTGACCACGATACCATAAGTTTAACCAATATCAACAGGCAGATTTTGGCTACCCGGGATACTGTGGGTATGGACAAAGCCGCCGCAGCAGCCGCCCGGGTGACTGCTATCAACCCGGACATTGCGGTAACGCCCCGTAAGACGTTTTTTCTGCCGGAAACGGCTGGAGAATTTGATTTTACCAAGTATGACTATGTGGTGGACGCCATTGATACGGTCACGGGAAAGCTCATGCTGGTGCAGGCGGCGCAGGCGGCCGGTACGCCCATTATCAGCTCTATGGGCACCGGCAACAAGCTGGATCCCACCGGGTTCCGGGTGGCGGATATTTACGAGACCTCCGTGTGTCCTCTGGCGCGGATTATCCGCAAGGAATGTAAAAAACGGGGTATTGACCGGTTAAAAGTGGTCTATTCCACGGAAGACCCCATTAAGACCACCCTGCCTCCGGATGACCCGGCATGGGCGGAATTGCCGGAGGGGCGCAATGCGTTGCCCGGCTCCGTGTGCTTTGTGCCGGCTGTGGCAGGTATGATCATTGCCGGAGAAGTCATTAAAGATTTAATTCAGAAATCGATATAAATCCCTGCGGGATTTTCGATATTTCCCTGTGGGAATCGATATGTGCTGACGCACGCGATATGTCCTGCGGGACGAGAGGGGATTTATAGCATATCGAATCGCAACGGGATATATTGATTTTGCAAAGCAAAATATTGAGCGAAGCATATCGACAAAAAACCACCCAAGAAGAGTGTTTATTTCTCTTCTTGGGTGGCTTTTTATTCGTTTTCAGCCTTCTTTTCGCCACTGGGTCGGTTTCCTCGACGGCGGCGATGATGGTGGTGACTGTTGGGCTTCTTAGGCTGGGCTGCTTGCTCAGGCTTAGCCTCCTGCGGTTTGTTTGCTGCAGGCGCACTCTTGGGTCGGTTTCCCCGACGGCGGCGGTTGCCGTTATGACGGGGCGCTTCTGCCGGTTCGGCGTGCTCTGTTTCCTGCTCCTGCGCCACTTCCTCGGCAATGGTCTCATTGGAATACCGCAGGCGGATAGAGTCCAGGAACACAGGGCTGTCCTCCTGCTCCTGCTTCTTTGCCCGCTTTCCGTTGCCGGAGATGGGCGCCAAATCCGCGGGAATGGGAGCGTCAGTCTTTTTCGCCTTGCCGCTGCGCAGAACAGCAATGTCCGTATTGGCGAAGGTGTTGATGATTTCCGGGTGGTCCTCCATCTTCACCTTTACCCGCTGCCGCAGCAAATCCACCTCAACCACAGTGCCGCGGCCCTCGGGGGTGTCCACAAAGGATTCCGCCTTGGGTGCAGAGCGGAGCAGGTCCTCGTAGGCGTCCTGCTCGTATTTCAGACAGCACATCAGCCGGCCGCAGGTGCCGGAGATTTTGGTGGGATTCAGACTTAGATTCTGGGTTTTTGCCATCTTTATGGACACCGGCTGGAAATCGTCCAGAAAACTGGCGCAGCAGAAGGGTCTGCCGCAGATGCCCAGACCGCCAACCATTTTGGCTTTGTCCCGGACACCGATTTGCCGCAGCTCAATCCGTGTGTGGAAGGTGCTGGCCAGGCTTTTGACCAGCTCCCGGAAATCCACCCGCTCGTCGGCGGTGAAGAAGAACAGAATCCGGCTGCCGTCAAAGGCGCATTCTGCCGATACCAGCTGCATATCAAGCCCCTGCTCCTGCACTTTCTGCAGGCAGACTTCATAGGCCTTCTTTTCCTTGGCCTGATTTTCCGCGGCAATCTTCTCGTCCTGCCCGGTGGCAAGGCGGATAACCGGCCGCAGGGGCGCAACTACATCCTTTGCGGCAACGGAGTGGTTTCCGCCGGTACATATACCGTATTCCGGGCCTCGGGCGGTGTCGATGATTACATGGTCACCGGCCTTCAGCGTATGGCCTGCCGGATCAAAAAAGTAAACCTTCTGTCCGGGGCGGAACTGAATATCCACCACCTCAAATGCTTCGGGAAGCTGGGCGGGGGCTAAAGTTTGGTCTTCCATTGTATACTCCTTTTAGCGCAGAGTCCACTGCAGATAGCCGCAGATGGCGGCTACGGATACGTTACCCTGCGCATATTCAATAATTTTCTGTAAATTTCTGATTGCCTCCATCAGCTCCCAGGAACTGCGGCTGTCACTTAACTGCCTTGCCAAAGCGGATGCCGCCGGCTGTCCGGCATGGCAGGCAAGGGCGCTTTCCAAAAGCAGAAGCCAGCCTTGCCACTCGGGGAGTGCCTGGTCCCGTTTCCACTTTTCCATGGGCACCAGAACCTGGGTCAGACCAAGGGCATCCCGCTGGGAAAAGCTCCGGACAAAGCCCTCCGTCTGGGGGCTGACGGCAGCGCCGTCAGATAATAACTGCTTTGCCTGTCCTAAGTAACCGCCGCTGCGGTGGACGGCGGCTGTCAGACTTTCCGCATCCGCATGGGGAAATTCCTGCCCCAGCGCCTGACGCAGGGTATCTTCCGGCAAAGCCTGCAGACGCAGCTCCGTGCACCGGGAACGGACTGTGGGCAGCAGCCGGTTTGGATTGTCTGACAGGAGAATGAACACACCGTATTCCGGCGGCTCTTCCAATATTTTCAGCAGGGCGTTCTGCCCCTCCGTTCCCAACTCTTGGGGGAAGATATAAATTTTGCGGCTGCCCTCGTTGGGCATCACATACATATCCGCCCGGGCATCTCTGACGATTCTGACCGCCACGGTCTTGTGCTCCGGGTCGGTCACGGAAATGCAGTCCGGGTGGGTGTTCCCCATCACCTTCCGGCAGGCGGCACAGGATAAGCAGGGCTTTTCCTCACTCTTACACAAAATAGCGGCGGACAACAGCTGCGCCAGTGTGCGCTTGCCGGAGCCGGCAGGACCGGAAATGAGATAAAAATGGGAAATACGGCCCCGTCCCACGCTCATGCGCAGGCTTTCTTTCAGCCGCTGGTTGCCCAAAAGGCTTTCAAATCCCATACTTTACCTCCCTTTTATTTCGTAAAAAAGAATTATAACACACTTTTGCTTATATTTCAATTTTACATTCTGCATTTTGCATTCTTTTTAGCCCCACAGGGCAGACAGCATGGGAATGACCTGCTTTTTCCGGCTCATTACGCCGGGCAGGAACAATGTGTTATCCTTGGGGGTCACACCGAAGGCTTGCTGGATAACCTCATCATCACCTACATAAATCAGCTGGCTGCCCTCCCGCAGCACATCGGTGAGCATGAGAATCATCATGGAAAGCCGGTCTTTTTCCGCAGACTGCCGCATCAGCGTCAGGAACTCGTCCTTGCGCTCCAGCATCTTGGGGCTGTCTACGCAGGTGACCTGCGCCACCGCCAGATCGTAGCCGGCAATGTGGAAGTCCTTGTAGTCGGCATAGAGTAAATCCCTTGCGGTGCGGTGCTCCAGAGAGGCAGAGAAAATCTCCTTGCCCAGTTCCTCCAGAGAGATGTTGGCAATCCGCGCCATGCGCTCGGCGGTGCGAATGTCCCGCTCGGTGCAGGTGGGGGATTTGAACATAACCGTGTCGGAAATAATGGCGGCTGCCATCATGCCCGCCATCTTTTCTGACGGCATCAGACCCTTGTCCTGGAACATACTGGCAATGATGGTGTTGGTAGAGCCAACGGGCTCATTGCGCACGTATATGGGATTGGTGGTCTGAATATCCGCCAGCCGGTGGTGGTCGATAATTTCCAGAATTTCCGCTTCCTCCAGACCCGGCACGGATTGGGAGGCTTCGTTGTGGTCCACCAGCACCACCCGCTTCCTCCGGGGGCGGAGAAGATGGTACCGGGTGAGCACGCCCACAACTTTTTCTTCTTCGTCCAGAATGGGATAGCAGTGCTCCCTGAATTTCAGCACCTGCTCCCGCACCTCGTCCACCCGGTCCTCCAAATGGAAGCATACCAGATCTCCTGTGCGGCAGATTCTGCCGATGGGCGTGGACTGGAAGATCAGACGGGCGGCGCGATAGGCGTCATAGGGGGTGGAAATGATACAGGTGGAGGTGGGCAGCGCCCGCAGCTCATCACTTAACTCCGCCTGACACAGTACCAGGCAGTTCACGTTCATTTCCAAGGCTCTGCGGATCATATCCGGCTGGTGGCCGCAGAGAATAATGGCATTTTTCCGGTTGAACAGCAGATTCTCCCGGTTCTGGGGCAGGGCGATGGACAGCTCGCCGCTGATGGTATCGGTGTGGTCACCGGCATCGTTGAGCACCTTGCCCTCCAGCACCGACAGCACATTAAACAGGGGCACCGGCTCCAGCACACCGGAGGAAATCAGCTCCATATTATAGCTTGCCACGTTCTCCCGGGAGAGCATGCCGAACAGGGTGCCGTCCTCATTGATAACAGGCACTGCGGAGATGTTTTTCTGCTGCTCCATAATCGTCCACGCTCTGCCAACGGTGACAGCAGTGCTCAAAAAAGGCGGGGTATCAAAATCCAGGTCCTTTACCTGGGTGTACATGTTGGTAATCCGCTTGGGCGGTTGGAAACCGAACAGATCCAACACAATTTGGGTTTCGTCAGATACATGCCCAAGGCAGGCAGCCTCATACTCCCGGTCACCCACCGCATTGCGCAGGGCGGCATAGGCCATGGCGGCAACGATGGAGTCGGTATCCGGATTGCGGTGTCCGGTGACATAGATGGGATCCATAGCAGCACCTCCAAAAATATGCATACAATCTCAGTGTTTATTATAGCCCGTTCCTTTGCAAATAGCAAGAAAAAATCCCCGCCGGGGAGAAAAGACGGCGATTTATTGACAAGCCCACGTTGGAAATGGTAAAATATCCGTATTCTCAAAGGGAGGTAACCCTATGCAGACCAAAACCAAAGCCAAACGCTGGACGCGGCCCCGTCATAGGGTGATTATCTGTTTGGCGGCGCTGATTCTGTTCCCCTGGATGAAACTTAAATACCGGGTGCGGGTGCAAAAGTGCCCGGAACTGAAAAAGCGCCAGTGCCTGGTGGTCATGAATCACCAGACCGCCTTTGACCAGTTTTTTGTCAGCAAGGCCCTGTTTCCCCGCCATGTGTATTACATCGCGTCGGAGGACTTATTTTCTCTGGGCTTTCTGTCCCGGCTGCTGCGGTGGGCAGTAGCGCCCATTCCCATCAAAAAGCAGACCACCGATGTACAGGCGGTTATGACCTGCCTGCGGGTGGCCCGGGAGGGGGGCACGATCGCGCTGGCGCCGGAGGGCAACCGTACCTTCAGCGGCCTGCCCTGCTATATGAATCCTGCCATTGCGGGTCTGATTAAAAAGCTGAATCTGCCCATCGCCGTCTTCCGCATTGAAGGCGGTTACGGCATCCAGCCCCGGTGGAGCGATGTGTGCCGCAAGGGCCAAATGCGTGCCTATGTCAGCCGGATTATTGAGCCGGAGGAATTCTCTCACCTGTCCAAAGAGGAATTGTCCACCCTGCTGCAACAGGAGCTGTATGTGGACGAAACGAAGAATTCGCAGCAATTCCACCATAAACGCCTGGCGGAGTATTTGGAACGGGCGATGTATGTGTGTCCCTGGTGCGGCCTGGCGGAATTTCATTCGGAAAATGATGTTGTTCGCTGCAAATCCTGCGGCAGACAAGTGAGATACTTACCAAATCAGCAGTTACAGGGCGTGGATTGCGAATTCCCTTTTTCCTACGTTGCCCAGTGGTATCAGTACCAGTGCGATTTTGTAAACGCGCTGGATACACAAGCGCATGTTGAAACGCCCCTGTACCGGGATACGGTAACGGTCAGCCTGGTAGAGCCCTATAAACGCAAGATTGTGTTGGAAGAAGACGCCTCTGCCATGCTTTACGGCAACCGCATACAGGCGGGGGATAAAACGCTGTTTTTTGAGGATATCTCCGTGATTACAGTGCTGGGTAAGAACAAGCTGAATGTCTATCACCGGGATGCCCTCTATCAAATCAAGGGCGGCAGCCGGTTCAATGCCTTAAAATACATGAATATCTTCTACCGGAACAGGAATCAGCGCACCGGCGGCGACTTTTTGGGAATATAATATACGGGCGGCTCATGGCCGCCCGTTTTCTATGTTAGTCCAAAACCTGCATGGGTTTTCCGCAGCAGCGGGGAATCACCTGCCCCGCCTCCACGTGGAGCAGCTTGTGGCAGATGGGGCAGTAAACATCACATTCCTTTTCTGCCCGGACTACCGGCAGCAGGCCGGATTTTAGTTCATTTTCCATGGTTAATCCAGAATCTCCATCAGTCTGCCGCAGCAGAAGGGAACCACTTCGCCGGCGTTTACATGGACGGTCTTGTTGCAGGTGACGCAGTACACGTCGGTGTCGTAGGGGGCACGGATCTCCGGAATGGCGTCAGCCTCCTGCTGGCTTAGTCCCTCAATGTGGAATTGAGCGGTCTTGTTTTCAGAGGGGACGTAAACGCCGATGGGCTGCAGCTGCTTGGTGGAGCCCACGCAGTTGCCCATTTTGATCCACAACGCCTCCAGTTCTGCAGCCTCTGCTGCGTGTTCCGGGGTAAATTCCACGATATCTTTATTGATACGAATTTTCATAATAAATCTCCTTTCGGTTATAGAAATGCCGCCGATCCCGGGCGCGGGGACCGGCGGTGAATGTTTATCGTCGGTTATTCTTATTTGAAGTAACGCTCCAGCAGGCCCTTCTCGTCCTCACAAGCTTCATATCCTTCGCTTCCGTGCAAAAGCACGAAAGCTCAGTCATTTCGCTGTTCGTCCTCTCCGAATCAAACCCGCTTCGCTGGGCTTTGATTCGGTTGCGGCTTACTTGAAATATCTTTCAAGCAAGCC
>JAZQGT010000018.1:0-5827 GCA_045540155.1 Faecousia sp. | reverse complement strand
CCGGTCTTCACCGCGCCGGGTGCGTTCAGGTCGGGCAGATAGGAGTTGATCACGCCGTCGCCCAGGGGGGAGATGCCGTGGAAGCCGTCCAGACCCAGGGAGACTGCGTAAATGGCGGTCTTGCCGTCCTTGGTCTCCACCACATCCTGGATGGATTCGCCGTTAAAGTACTGACCCATATCCACCATAGGAACGCCTGCGTAGGTCTCCACAGTGCGGCCGAAGTCGTCCTGGGAGCGCTCATAGTAGCCGGCACGGCGGGCAATGGAGCGCAGCTTCACCAGCATGGCCCGGTTCATCAGCAGCATAGAGGGCGCGCCGTCCAGGCAGCTCAGGAATGCGTCCATCTCATCCAGGAAGGCATTGTAGTTGTCGTCCAGGTCCTGGGAAGTGGTCAAGCTGGTGGCGCAGACCAGCTCGTTCTGGGTACCGGAGAGCAGCTTCTTCAGACCGTCGAAGGTGCCTGCCACGAAGCCCTCGTCAGCTGCTTCGGCGGAGCCGTTGATCACCAGGTTGTGGAAATAGTTTGCGGTAGCCTTGATCTTCTGCTCTGCCTGGAAGGCCAGCTCGGAGGCTGCGCCGGAGGTGGACTGGAGCACTCTGTCCATCTGGAAAGCGCCGCCCATGATGATGGCGTTGGTGGTCTTCTTCTCCTTCTTGGCCTCGCCGGGGGTGTACTCGCCATTGATGGCACGGACACCGGCGGTGGAGGGAGTCTTCAGCTGAATGTAACCGTAGGTCAGAGTGGAGCCGCCGGTGCCGGGGGAGATGGCATTGTCAAACACCATCTGATCCAGCAGCAGAGAACTTCTGCGGAACATATCCACGATCTGCTGATCTACCTTGTCGGCCATGCCGACCTTTGCTTCTGCGAGAGTAATAGCCATAATTTTTACTTCCTTTCAAATTTTTCCAGTAATGCGCCTGCCAGTGTGGCAGGACTTCTGTTTTCTTCCGGCGCTGCAGCGCCGGTGCCCCTTGCGTAGGGGGGCGGGGTCTCCGTCTGGAACAGATACGCGCAGTCCTTCTTCAGGTTCTGCAGCGCCTCCTCCAGCGCGGTCTGCTGATTTTCGCAGGCTCTGATGGCGTCCACATCCAGAAGCGCCGTGATGGCCTTGGCGTTGCGGCCTTTGGCTGAGAGAATCGCCTTTTCCAGATTGTGTCCGAACACCAGTGCATCCATCTCCCGCCGATGTGTGTCCACCGCCTGATTGTACTTCTCCTCCCACTGCGCTGCCGCCTGGGCCGCCTCTGCCGCCTCCTGGGTGTGGGCAAGCTGCTCCTTTAAGTCCTCATAGTCGGCATAGTGGGACTTCACATTCTGAATATCCCGTCCGTTCTCCGCCATGATGGCGTCAATTACCTCTTTGGGCAGCGGCATGTCGCCAACCAATAACCCTTGCAAAAATTCCCGTTTCATAGGATCTCCTTTCAAATTACGCTTTTTACGGGGTCGCATCCCATGTTTTACAGCTTTTTAACGCCAGCCACGGCAGCTATGAAAAAAGCGACCAACCGGTCGCTTCTGTCACCTATTGGGCATATATTTTTCTCTGATGGTCTTTTCGTCCTCACCGTCAAGGCCGAACCGCCACGCAAGGGCCACCTCTGGCTTGAGCATCCCCTTGCTAACCATCTCCATGTAATCGGCCCATGTTTTTTCCTGGTCATAGAGCGTGCCGTTGCCCCAGTCAAAGCACACAGTGCCCGGCTCCTGCTGGGCATAGCCGTAAAGCTCTGCCAAAACCTTGCACAGCGCCAGCATCTCAACCACAGCCTGCTGCCACATCAGCTGAAAATCCATCACCGTCAGAGAGAATTCCGCGGAGCTTGCGGTGATTTCCGTAGCGGTTCTGTCCTCCACATTGGCGTCTGAAAGCATACCCCGCTTCAGACCAATCATGCTCTCCACATTCCGCAGATACTCCTGCTTTCTGGCAAGGTACGACTGCTCCCGCAGCTCCGGCGAAAAAACAGTCAGACCCACCCGCTCCGGGTCCTCATCCAGGCCCACAAACAGATGGTCCTGCAGCCCCATCTCCCCGTCCAGTAAATCCTTAGAGGCAATAATCCGGCTCTCACCCCGACTGAACTCTCCGTTCATCTGGGCCTCGTTACGGTCAATGTTGCGAATCAACCCCTCGGCGGCAGCATATACCGCCACACCGTCATGGGATCCGTCCACGCAGTTGAGCATGGACGCTTTCATCTCCACAAGGCCAACTGACCCCACAGGCTTTTGGAAGCAGTACTGTTCCGCCAGTGCGCTGTAAGCCGGCACGTTTTTAAGCTTTACTTCCGCCCCCAGATTCTGAGCGTCCCGGCTGCGGTACAGCTTATTGGTAATAGTCAGAAATCCCCGGCTGTCCACCGTACGTCTTTCCAGCAGCGTGTAGTAATAGTTCCCATATATGCTGGTCTCCGCCAGTCCCACGTCCGTGGCTTTTCCGTCCCCGTCCCTACCGAAAATCAGCACCCGGTTTCTGGGCACCAGTGTAAAGGTAAATCCCCACTCTCCGGGACAGGGTTTCAGAAAGCACGCGCCACCCACCAGCGCCAGCTGCATTGCCAGCCGTTTCTTTTCATCCAGACCTGCCAGCAGCTCCCCGCCAAACGGGGTGCTTGCCGATGCCCTATACTCCCCGAATACACTTTTGACCAGTTTGTTGACTATCGTATAGGGAATCCGCTGACAGGGATCCGTTTCCCTGCCCTCCGCGGCATCATAATACATCTGAAACCACCGTTCAATGGCCTTCCGCATAGCAGAACCGGTCTTGTCCCCGGTTCCAAAGGCCTGCTCATATCTGTAAATGCTCATACCTGCCCTCCGTGGTTCACAATATGAATCCGTTTCACTGCCCGCAGGCCCACCTGTATTCCCTGGATGTGGGCCTCCAGCTCATCAATCTTCTGCTGCAGCGCATGATTTTCCCGTTCCAGGCGCCGGTTTTCCCAAAGCAGCGTTTCCTTGGCCCACATAGGCAGAAAGTTATTCTGTAACCATTTTTTCACTGAAATCTCCTCCGATTAGCTTTCGTATTTCTTTGTCCCTGCGTAAAACAGTGGCGCAAAAATAGCGGATATCGTCCATAGCGTGGTCGTTCTCCTTCACCACCCGATCCGATTCCCTGTTTTCGTCCCAGCGATAGAGGAAAAACTCCCGGATGCTGTCATGGCACGCCGGCGCAAATTGCAGCGCGCCCTGCCGCAGCAGCTCCGCCACCAGACGAATCCCGCGCAGTACATCATTTCTTGCCTTCCGCACAGAAAACCTGCCGTGACTGCGAATGGTGGCAATAAAGGACGCTGCCGAGGGGTCAACCACCACCGTCTCCACCGGGAGGCCTCCTGCCAGCGCCACCAGCGCCCCATAATACTCCTCATCAGTGTACATTCGCCCGGTTTCCCGACCGCTGTGGTAAAATTCTTTTATACGTACCGCCCTGCCCCCCGCCACACACCAAAGTCCCGCAGAAAAGGGATTCTGTGTGCCGTAGTCCACAGAGATATAATACCGTCCACCCCGGGGCAGTTCCCTTGCAATGTGCTTTTCCGGCTGAAAATCATACACAAGTCCCTGCTGCATGCACCACTGCCCCAATACGTACCGCCGGTAAAACGCGCCGGTGTAGAGCGCCTGATACCGCGCTTTCACAGCCGGGTCTAACCCCGGGTTGTCCTCCATGGTAAAGTGCAGATGCAGCAGATTCTTTTCCTCTGCCTTTTGAATCCAGTCTTTGTACAGCCAATGCTCCGGTCCCTCGGGATTGCAATTAAACCACAGCTTCGACCCCGCCACCGAGCACCGGGCGCAGGCCTGCTCCACGAAAGAGCGGGGCATCAGCGCCGCCTCATCCAGCAATACCCCCGCCAGCGTAATGCCCTGAATCAGCTTGTAGGCGCTTTCATCCTGACCGCCGAACAGATAATAGGTGTTGGTTTTTCCCTCCCAAGACCGTACCGCCAGCTTGTTCTCGCTGCGGTTTTCGCGAATCTCTACCACATCCCCCAGCCACGCAGTCAGATTCCCCACCACATTCCTGCGCAGCGCGCCGATGGTCCTGCCGCACAAACCGAAGCAGCACCCGTCAAACCGGCTCATGCTCCAAAGAAAAAACCCCGTCACCATACTTAAGGTCTTTCCCGACCGAATCGCTCCGTCGCACACAATGCCGTCAAAGTCCTTCAGTGCCGGTCTGTTCCACCAAGTCATGGCAAGAAGCTGCCGTTTGCTGAAGCTCCCATACATCACGGGTATCCACCTCCTGCTGTGTCGCGCGTAAAATTGCCTCCAGTAGATTGTTTTCGCTTATTTTTTCCTGATAATCCTTCCCCTCAAACAGGCCAAAATGTTTGCCCAGCAGTTCCAGCGCCTTCATTTTGTCATAGAACTTCACCCTCACGCCGGTACTGGTCTTCTCGACGGACGCGATTGCCGCCCGCTGAAGAGGTCTTAACCCCTCCTTCAGCCGCACATCCCCGTCCTCAAGCTCCAAACAATCCGGCACTCTGGCAAAACCGATGGCAGCCAGTTCCTTCATCACCTGCTTGGGGGAAACCTTCTTCCCCGCCATAATAACCCCAGCATCTCCTCCTTTTCGCAAAAAGCGGAGCAAGGGACAGACCCTTGCTCCGCTTGTCTTTCATTTGTCTACTATTGGCACTATCATATTACCACATAAAAACACAAAAATCTTCCCAACATTTTACCAACCTTTTGACCCCAAATTGTAGGGACCGGCGTCCCCGACGGTCCGCAAACACCGCCCCTCCAAAATTGTAGGGGCGAGCATCGCTCGTCCGCTTTCCCCCTCCCCCACCTATCATCGAAAACCGTAGGGACCGGCGTCCCCGACGGTCCGCAAACACCACCCCTTCATAATTGTAGGGGCGAGCATCGCTCGCCCGCTTTCCCCATTGTCATTGCGAGGAGCGAAGCGACGTGGCGCTCTCCTGCCACCCGTCCCTCCCCCCCTTGTCATTTCCCCTCTTTATGCTATAATAAAATCAATGAATCCATCAGGAGGTATCGCTATGCCCGGCTCAAAGAGAATGAAGAAGATCAAAACTGCCATTATTTCCATACTCATTCTGGGAATCCTGGGCGCGAGCCTTGTATTCGGCATCAACGCCTATGTGGTCCATTCCACCCAAGGCCGTATTCTCACGCCCGAAAAAGCTGCCGCCCTGCAGGACATAGACTGTATTCTGGTCCTTGGCTGCGGTGTCCGGCCGGACGGGCAGCCGACCCCCATGCTGGCAGACCGCCTGCGGCGGGGTGTAGAGCTGTTCCATGCCGGTGCAGCGCCCAAGCTTCTGATGAGCGGTGACCACGGACAGACCGATTACGACGAAGTCAATGCCATGAAGAAATATGCCATAGACCGTAATGTGGATTCATCCGATGTGTTTATGGACCACGCAGGTTTTTCCACCTATGAAAGCGTATACCGGGCAAGGGACGTATTCCAGGCTAAGAAAATCATCATCGTGTCCCAAAAATACCACCTGCACCGGGCGCTGCACATTGCCGATGCACTGGGATTGGAGGCCTATGGCGTATCCGCCGATTACCGCGCCTATGCAGGGCAAACCGCCCGGGATATTCGGGAAATCCTTGCCCGGAATAAGGATTTTGCTACCTCCATCTTCCAACCCGCCCCCACCTACCTGGGCGAAGCAATCCCCGTATACGGCGACGGCAACCTCACCAACGATTAAAACCCCCGATCCCCAATCCCGTAGGGGCGATTCACGAATCGCCCGTCCCCCCAAGGTCCCCTAAACCGTAGGGACCGGCGTCCCCGACGGTCCGCAAACACCG
>JAZQGT010000017.1:0-2205 GCA_045540155.1 Faecousia sp. | reverse complement strand
GCAGTTGGTGGTGCAGGAAGCAGCAGAGATGATGTTGTCTTCCTTGGTCAGGGTGTTGTGGTTAACATTGTAAACGATGGTGGGCAGGTCGTTGCCGGCAGGAGCGGAGATAACGACCTTCTTGGCGCCGGCGTCGATGTGAGCCTGAGCCTTAGCCTTAGAGGTGTAGAAGCCGGTGCACTCCAGCACAACGTCAACACCCAGCTCGCCCCAGGGCAGCTCAGCGGCGTTAGCCTTGGCGTAGATGGTGATCTTCTTGCCGTCGACAACGATGTTGTCCTCGCCAGCCTCGACAACGTGGCCCTGGGCAGCGTAGTTACCCTGAGTGGAGTCGTACTTCAGCAGGTGAGCCAGCATCTTGGGGGAGGTCAGGTCGTTGATGGCAACAACTTCGTAGCCCTCAGCACCGAACATCTGACGGAAAGCCAGACGGCCGATACGGCCAAAACCGTTAATAGCAACTTTTACAGACATGGTATATTCCTCCATTTTTTATTGCTGCGCGGTGGCAGCATAATAGACTTTTCCATACAGGGAAATTTCCCCATACGGCTTCATTATACAACAACAAAAAGCTGTTGTAAAGTGGCTGATTTGTAAAAATCATCGGTTTTTACCAATAAAAATTAGAATATATCAACAAATCCCGGTTTGTCAGGTTGTTTTCGTTTGTGCGTGTAGGGCGGGGGCAAGCCCCCGCCCTACGTTCCAATGATTGATGCTGAGCGATAAGCCGCGATTTACACTTCCCGGAAGAAGCTTTCAATTTGCTGCCGGGTGGCGTGGAAGGTGCCCTGGAAGGCGTCCGGCTTGCCGCCACCCCGTCCGTTCAGCGCCTGGGCGGCTTGTGTTCCCAATTCTCTCACCTGGGTAGTTCTGCTGACAAGGCAAAGCTGGTAGCCGGCACCGTCATTGCCGGAAGCGACGATGGCTATGCCGCTACAGACCTGAGCGATCCGGTCTGCCAGGTCCCGAACGGCACCGCCGGAGAGAGCGTCTTCAAAATGCAGCACATTTTCCCTGCCCCGATAACCGGAGGCAATGCTGTCGAATACCTGCTTCTGCAGCTCGGCAGCCCGGAGCTTTTCCGCGCCCAGGACCTCCTGAAGCTTCCGCACTGCCTGGGCGGTTTCCGGCATTTTGGCGGACAGAAGCTGGGAGACTTGGCGGTTCTGGTCAAATACATCCCGGATATAGCGGTATGCCCGCTGACCGCAGACCATTTCCAGCCGGACACCGCCGTGGAATTTGGTGCAGGAGAGGATCTTGATCAGACCCACCTCACCGGTGCGTGCCACATGGACGCCGCAGCAGGCGCAGGTGTCGCCACCGGGAATATCCACGATCCGCACAGGCCAGGGAAGTGCCCGCTTGGTGCGGTACTGCACATGGGGCAGCGCTTCCTGGGAGGGGTAGTAGCAGTTTACCGGCAGGTCTGCCCACACCAGGGCGTTTGCCTGTTCCTCCAGCTCTGCCAGGGCATCGGCAGGGATGGGGCCGTCAAAATCCACCTCCATCACCTGGGCGCCCACATGGAAGCCGGAATTGTGGTAGCCGAAGCGGTCATGGATCAGCCCGGAGAGCAAATGCTCGCCGGTGTGCTGCTGCATCAGGTCGAACCGCCGCTGCCAATCGATGATGCCGGTGACTGCAGAGCCTACAGCCAAAGGCTTGTGGCAAAGGTGGACTACAGAGCCGCCCTGCTCCCGCACATCGGTGACCCGGGCATCGTCCAGCATACCGGTGTCGCAGGCCTGTCCGCCGCCTTCCGGGTAGAAGGCAGTTTGATCCAATATAACAAGGTATCCCTTCTCTGTTTCCACGCAGCTTTGCACCCGGGCGGTAAACTGCCGCAGATGACAGTCTTCGTAATATAGCTTTCGAGTTTCCATAGTTCCTCCAAAAATTACGGTTTAACGGGCGTGTTGCCCGATAAACAATGCTAAATGAATGTGTTGCCAAAGGCGGCTGCTTGAAATCACTTTCGAAGAAAACACAATAATTCGGCATTCAGCATTTAGAATTCAGCATTATTTCCTTCTGTCGGTCTTATGACCGGCAAAAGGAAATTTGTTCTATTGTAGCACACATTGGAAAACCTTGCAATCACTGCCCCATTTTTGTCGAGCAATTTCCCGGCATTTCCTTTCCTCTTTCGTGGTTTTTTATAATTTCCCGGCAGTAAAATGAAAAAACCAATACAAA
>JAZQGT010000016.1:0-138641 GCA_045540155.1 Faecousia sp. | reverse complement strand
TCTCGTATGACTTTTGACCGGGATATATTCGTTAAGATTGAGCCTGTTTCTTTTTCTTTGGAAATGACCATGAGCTCAGCTTATGAAAGCGGTGACGAAGGCCTGATAAACAAAATGGATCAGCTGCTTGCCCAGCAAGGTATGAAGTTTGATAAGCTCACTGGTGAAGTCGAGGAGCTGAATGATAAAGTTGATAAATTGCCTGGCGAAATTGGTGATCAGATGCAGGGCATTTTGGATAATGAAAAGAATGAGGCTAATAATTCGGGCAATTCTTCGGTGGATGACATGATCGAGATTATTCCGGATTATTCTACCGGATTGATTGAGGGAGTAAAAAATTTGGCTGCATGTATGTCTTATGAAGGATTAGATTGCGTTCTAACTATGCCGGCATTAACTATTCCGGCTCTTCCTGGAGTAACTACTCAAAAGTATGTTTTACTTGATGAGCAAAAAGTAAATCTTAAGGAATGGTTTGACAGAATGCCTTCTGAAGTTATGTCTGTAACTAGGGCGTTATTTGATATAGCTATCGTAGGATTTTGTTTTTATGAGTTTTATGATTTGGTTTCACAATTAGCCAATGGTGCAAGAAAACCCAGTAAATCAAGTAAAGGTGGATAATAAGAATGTCTGATATTGTTAAATGGGGATTGTTGGTTGCCGGAGCCATTATTATAATTGGTTTGATCTTAGCAATGCCTTTGGAGAAGTACATTGATATTCCGGTGTTTACTTCTGGCATTACTACTCTTGTAAATGTTTGTGGCGATGGATTTAAGTTTGCTCGAGGTGCAATTAACAATTTACTTTCCCCTTGGGCTCGATCTGCAGTAACTGGTCTTGCTGTATATATTATTGGCAAGCAGTTCCTCACCCTGTCTTTGAAGATTGTTATTTGGGTATATCATTTCATTTTTAAGTAAACGCTTGCCAAACTTTTATTTTGTTGCGTTCAAGTACAAGACCACAAGACGGATTTGTGCATAGGAATACCCCGCCCTTTCGGACGGGGATTCTTTAATTGGGATATGCTTTGTATTTTAGTCGTCTATTATTTCGATGGTGAATAATTCGTGTTCGTAGACTTCTCCTATTTCTGCTACGTAAGTCCAGCCGGCTGCGTTTTCTGCTTCCGTATGATTTTGGGTTAATTCCATAATCAGCTCGTATATTCCTTGGTTGTCTCCTTCGTGTCGGTATCTTGTAACTGCGATGAATTTAGGTGTTGCGGCATAATAAATCATTGTAAAATTCTCCTTGCAAATTAGATTAGGTTGTGGTATTCTTTGTGTAGGCGGTTTTGCTGACCCAGACCGCCCGAACTGGGGAGTTACTTAGTTACCTGCTTTTTCGTGTTCTGCTTCTGTGTGAGTTGCATATAACACGCCATTGTACAGATAACCGTACTCGGTTTCTACAATCAAACTAACCCCCTCCCCTCTTAACCGCTGACAGGTGTGAACTGTTGGCGGTTTTTATATAATTTTGTTAGAATTATCGTTCCCCTGTGTGAGGTTTCCTGGAAGACATCTTATTGTATTGAAATGTTTTCCTTTACAACCGTGTATTCTGATGATAAAATATCGGGGAATAAAACGAATCCCGGGAGGCTTATTTTATGTGTGTAAAGCGTATTGGTGTACTTACCAGCGGCGGTGATGCGCCTGGCATGAATGCTGCAGTCCGTTCTGTTGTACGTACTGCCATGTTCCATGGTATTGAATGTTACGGCATTCGCCGTGGTTATAACGGTCTAATATCCGGTGATATTATTCGCCTGGATGAAAAGAATATTTCCCACACCATCAACCGCGGCGGAACAATTCTTTATACTGCCCGCAGCAAAGAATTTATGACTGAGGAAGGCCAGAAAAAGGCAGTTTCTACCTGTAAATTCCTCGGATTGGATGGAATTATTGCCATTGGCGGCGATGGAACTTTTCGCGGCGCGAGGGCTTTATCCTCCCATGGCGTTAATGTGATCTGCATCCCTGCAACCATTGACAATGACATTAGCTGCACCAATTACTCCATTGGTTTTGATACTGCTGCCAATACCGCTATTGAATGCATTGACCGCCTTCGTGATACTATGCAGTCCCATGAACGCTGCTCTGTTGTGGAGGTTATGGGCAGAAACGCAGGTTTTTTGGCAATGTATGTAGGCCTGGCGGGTGGCGCAACCGCCGTTCTGGTCCCTGAAGAGCCTGTTGACTTTGACCGTGATGTGGTAGAAAAAATCCGCAGAGCGCGTTTTAACGGATTCACACACTATATGATCGTGGTAGCTGAAGGTTCCGGTTCTGCATCTGAAATTGCCGCTAAGATCAAGGAGCACCTTGATTTAGATCCCCGCGTTACGGTTTTGGGACACATTCAGCGCGGTGGTGTTCCCACCGGTCGTGACCGGGTCAATGCTACAAAAATGGGTTTTCTTGCCGTTGAGTTATTATTACAGGGAAAAACCAACCGGATCGTCTGCACCAAGGACGGCCGCTTCACTGATGTTGCTATTGATGATGGCTTAGCAATGGAGCGACGAATTCAGAAAATGGAAGTTGAGGTTCTTGCAGCAATGACTGGCCTGTAAATATACCGCTTCTCCCCTCTTCGGAACCCCCGGAGAGGGGTTTATAATGCAAAAAAAGTCTGTCATTTTTTGATAAATGACAGACTTTTTATGCCTTAGGATGGCATTTTTCATAAACAGATTTAATTTTTTGGTTAATAAGCTGAGTGTACATCTGGGTAGAAGAAATATCACAATGTCCCATAAGCTCTTGCAGGGATCCCAAGTCAGCGCCGTTTTCCAGCAGATGTACTGCAAAACTATGACGCAGTGTGTGGGGCGTGATTTCCTTATCAATATGCGCGGTGGTCTGATAATGCTTCAGGATTTTCCAAAAACCCTGTCGGCTCATTCTGGAACCGTTTACATTCACAAACAGCGCAGGCTCGTCAGAGGCTGCCAGCATAGATTCACGGATGTCCCGTATGTAAATGGTCAAAGCACGCAACGCTGCCGGGTACAGTGGGATCGCGCGCGCTTTCTTGGCGGTTGTACATTTAATAATGCCCAGCTCCAGGTTCACATCATCCAGGTCCAAGTCGATCAGCTCGCTGACACGGATGCCGGTTGCATACATAACCTCCAGCATTGCCTTATCGCGATAACCCTTGGCATCGACGCAGACAGGCTGAGAAAGCAACAGTTCAATTTCTCTGCCGGTCAGGATTTGAGGCAGCTTCTTCTCTCCTCTGTTAATCCGAATATCCGTAACCGGAGTCTTTTCACAGAAACCGGAGGTGACCAGATACGCATAGAAGTTCTTTAGACTGGCCAGCGTCCTGGACACGGTAGCGGCGGAGCGACCTTCCTGGGTCAATGCGCTCAAATAGCTGCTGATATTCAGTTGGGAGGCATCCAATACATCCGTGCCCAACCACTCGGCAAATTGCCGGATGTCGCGCATATAGGATGCGATTGTGTTGGTGGATGCCTGCTTTACCTTCGTCAGGTAATTCTCATAGGCTTTAATTAAATCCAACATGAATACGTGAACCCTTCCGCTAAAAGTACTTTGTTAAAACGGTTAAGAAACAAGAGATGTAAAACGTATCTGACATTACAGTAACAAAAATCAGAATGATCACAATGGAAAGATCCTTAAATAGATGGTATCTGCCTTTGCTGAAATGTCGTATGATAAGCCACCACATATACACGGATACGCAGCTGCTTGAAAATAAAAAAAGCGGTCTGATCAGCCATGCAGCGCTGCCTAATGACAGATATATCAGCATGCCGGAAAAACCTCGGCAAATCGCATTCAGGAATACCAGGACAGAGCAGATAGGAAATGCTCCCAAATATAGAGCAAACGTCAGGGCCATGATCGGGAAAGCAGAAACAAAGAACAACAAAACGGGTGATGCTTGTTCTGACACAGCAGAGCGAAAAATGGCTGTTACATCCATGGGAGAAACAACCGCTAACCCTATGCCTGTCAACAGACCTAGAAACCAAAACAGAGTCACTAGGGCAATGCTTTTGCTAATTCGAGAACCGGGACACATCAATAAAAAATGTGTATTCATTCGCATGTCTACCTCCAACTGTAAGATTACAGCACTTTGCAAAAAAGAGGCAGACATAACATTTTGGGCATAATCCCCCCAAAAAAGCCATGTGCTCGTATACTATACACCAAAATGCTGTCGAATTCAAGTAAAAACGTATAAATTTTCTTTTTTTGTGAATTGTGCTTATTTTTATGTCAACATGATTATGTAAACCTGCATTGAATATCGTGTATATTTATGCAATTCTGGTTTGTTATATCAACATATTGAGATTTATGTGTTTTTCAAACACCAAATGTTGAGAATCCATTGATACTTATATATCCTTACGAAAAGCAAGCAGGAACCGTTCACTTGTAAAAAATGTACAATTATTTTATGCGTCTGACACCGTGATTCTGTCTTTTGGGTTCTATAAGTTTTATTAGACACGCTGTCGCGCCGCCGATCAGCACGGACATAACACCTCCGATAAAATTCCGAAAGCTTCCGTCATAGAGTGCGATCCCCAAGGCAATGTTCGTAATCAGATATCCCAACGACACCAAAGAAATCACCGGCAGGTACTTACCCTGCGCCAAGCTCGCTCCGATAAGGCCACCTACAAATACCGAAAGAATGCGAATCACAAACACCAATGCATTTCCGTTTTCCTCTCCCAGTCTGCCATTTATAATAAGGCTTGTCAGCAGCAATGTCAGCAGGGCGCTGACGGATAATGCAGCCGCCAAACCCATTTCGGCGCTCCTAACCATGGAGCGACTGGGCGACTGGTTTACAGTGCGTTTAATTTGTTTCATACTCCCCTCCCCTTTCTGTTTTATGCTATTCCGCCAACAAGCAAAAAAGAACAGGGACAGTGTCCTGTCCCTGTAATTATAATTATAGAATTACTTTGCCATTTGAGCGACCATACCATCCAGAAGCGCCTTGGCTGCAGCCTGATCCTTTGCTACAGCTGTGTAGTAGAACTTAACCTTAGGTTCCGTTCCGGAGGGCCGGGCAATTACACTACCGCTCTCTCCAAGCAAAAATTCCAGCACATTGGATTTCGGCAGGTTGATTTCCGTTTCACTGCCGTCCAGCATGTTCTTATCGATGCTGCTGCGGTAATCCCGTACATCCGTTACTTGCACACCCGCAATTGTGGCAGGCGCATTGGAGCGAAGCTGGCTCATCATATTGGCAGCCTTCTCCATCGCATCAGAGCCGGTAAGCTCAATGCTCTGTACGTAGGCAAGGTAATAACCGTAAGTAGCATACACGTCATCCAGCGCATCCAGAATGGTCTTGCCCTGGAGTTTCAATGCAGATGCCAATTCACACACCAGCATGGAGGCAACAACCGCGTCCTTATCACGGGCGTATGTACCCTTCAAATATCCGCAGCTTTCCTCAAAGCCAAAGATAAATTTCTCTTCTTCACCCTTTTCTTCCAGCGCCAGAATTTCACCGCCGATGTACTTAAAACCGGTAAGCACTGCGCGCATTTCTACACCGTATTTTTCCGCAATGCGGTCAGCCAGCGGCGAAGAGACAATGCTACGTACCACAATCGCGCCTTCTGGGATATCCTTCTTTGCGGAGCGTGCACTTAAGATGTAATCCATCAACAGGCAGCCCAGCTCGTTGCCGGACAGCTTCCGGTAGCCACCATGTCCGTCCGGGACGGCGATTGCCACCCGGTCCGCATCCGGGTCGGTGCCAAGGATTACGTCGCAGGGAACGCCGGCAGCGACCTTGTAGCTCTCATTCAGGGCTGCATCGGTTTCAGGATTGGGATACTCACAGGTTTTGAAATCACCATCCGGCTTCTCCTGGCAGGATACAACAGCAATGTTCACACCTAGTCTGCCTAAGATCTCACGAACAGGCTCATTTCCGGTTCCGCACAACGGCGTATAGACAATGTTAAGACCCGCTTTCGCAATGATTTCCGGAGCGATGGATTCTGCAAGGACAGTCTGATAGTACTTCTCCCAAATATCCTGTCCAATATAAGAGATCAAACCATCCTCCATAAAGACCTCAAAGGATTTCTTTTCCGGGATAAAATAAGGAATCGAAGATATTTTATCTGTTACAATGGCTGCAGGCTCATCTGTCATCTGACATCCGTCGGGCCCATAGCACTTAACGCCGTTATAAATACCGGAGTTGTGACTGGCGGAGATAACGATGCCGCAACCGCAGCCCAATTCACGAACAGCATACGACAGCATGGGTGTGGGCGCAAGACGGTCGTAGAGCCAGACATGAATACCGGCCTCGGCAAATGCCACAGCGCAAACACGCGCAAAAAGTTCAGAATTGTGGCGGGAGTCATAACCGATAGCAGCCTTTTGGGGAAGATTTGTAGATGCCAGCCACGCAGCCATACCCTGTGCGGCTCTACGGACAGTGTAACGGTTCAGACGATTACTGCCCATACCCATAACGCCGCGCATACCGGCAGTTCCGAATTGCAATTCGCTGCCAAAACGCCCCTTTAATTCCTCTGTATCCTCACGGATTGAAGCAAGTTCGTTCTTTGCCTCTTCCGGAAGTTCAGCATCACACCAAAACTTATAACATTCCAAATAATTCATAACATATACCTCCTGGTTGATTAAAAAAACAGCTCAAAAAATCCTTTTTGAGCTGTTTCAATATTATATCTCAGCTTCGCTGGCGGCCGTATCTGCACGCTTTTCCTGTGCTTCAATCAAGGACTTGAACTTAGCACGGGTGTCACGGATGTCTTCCAAAGACATAGCAACAGCCTCTTCAGTACGACGGAGTGCATCGTCCATGTAGTCATTGCTTGCTCTGCGCAGATCTGCCATGCGGTTTTTGGTCTGCAGAACCATCTCGTGACACTGGCGCTTAGCCTCCTGATAGATTTCTTCCTCAGAAACCAGCTTTGCAGCCTGGTCCTGTGCCTGACGGATAAGGCTTTCTGCCTCACGGCGAGCCTGACCGATCAGCTCGTTACGGGATTCGACAATGGTACGGGCCTGCTTCAGTTCAACAGGCAGCTGGGCAATAATCTCGTCCAGCATATCCAGAACCTTATCCCGCTCCAGAATACACTTGTCAGCGCCCAAAGGAAGTGCACGAGCATCCTGCACCATGTCATATAACGCGGAGATAATTTCTTCAATGTTCTGCTCATTCATTTTCTGTTTCCTCCTTGACGTACATCAGCTATTCGCTGTTTGAATACTGGAATAATTTGTTCCGGCAGAAACTCTGACAAATCAACATCGTAGCCTGCCAGCTCCTTAACCGTACTGGAACTCAGATACATATACTGGTGTTCCGCTGTTAAGAACATCGTGTCTAAATTAGGATTTATTTTGTGGTTAATAATCGCCATACTGAATTCATTTTCAAAGTCAGAGCCGGCGCGAAGTCCTTTCACAATTACACAGCTGCCCCGCTGCTTAGCATATTCAGCCAATAAATCAGAGGAGAAGTCCACCTCAACATTGGGGATATCAGATACCACATCCTGTATCATCTGCACCCGTTCCTCTTGAGAAAACAAGGGCGCCTTGGTGCTGTTAACCATCACACAGACAATCAGCTTATCAAATATATTGGCAGCGCGTCGGATAATATTCAGATGACCGCTTGTTATGGGATCAAAACTTCCCGGATAAATGGCAATTTTCATGGAATTCCTCTTAAGAACCAAACCTTATGCTTTACGGTAAATTGTCAGAATTGTGTTACCGTATTTATAATCTTTCGAGCGGGAATACCCGGGAAAATCAAACAAAAGCTCCTTTTCCGCAGAGCGTTCCGCTACTATTATACCACCAGATTGCAAAATGTCAATTTCTGTTATGATTTTTAATGAATTTTCTAAAAAAACTTCAGCATAAGGCGGGTCTAAAAAGATAATATCAAAGGATTCTCTGCAATTTTTCAAGAAGCTTATATAATCTCCCCGTACGACCCGCGCAGAGTCCTCCAGTTGCGTACGCTTCAGATTCTCCCGGATCAACCTGCAGGCATCTTCCCGTTCATCCACAAAAACGGCACTTTGCGCGCCCCGGCTGATGGCTTCGATGCCAAGCTGACCCGTTCCGCCAAATAAGTCAAGCACCTTTGCATTAGGGATATCAAATTGTATTATGCTGAACATCGCCTCTTTGACACGGTCAGTAGTGGGTCGGGTAGCCATACCCGACGGCGTTTTCAACACTACACCTCTTGCTCTTCCGGTGATTACACGCATAAATACCTACTCCTCTGTATTGTGAAAATGCGCAAAAACGCTGCTGGCCGCATCGGCAGGCAGAACACGCAGCAATTCCTCCATGGAGGCACTCCGAATTGCCGCGATGGATTTGAATGTTTTTAGCAGGTCCTGTTTGCGCTTCGGACCGATACCTGCAATCGTGTCCAATTCGGAATAACGCAACCGCTTGCTGCGCAGTTGTCTGTGATAACCAATAGCGAAGCGATGTGTTTCTTCTTGTATGGTACCAATAAGAGAAAACACTGTCTGGTTAGCGCTGATACTGATTTCCGCCCCATCAGGTGACACCAGTGCCCTTGTACGGTGACGGTCATCCTTTACCATGCCAAATACCGGAACCTCTAAATTTAACTGTTCAAGGGCATGCAATGCAGTCTGGGCGTGGGTTATACCGCCGTCAATTAACAGCAAGTCCGGCATTTCATCAAACCCTGTATCACCGCTGCACAACCGGGTAAACCTCCGGGTGACAACCTGCTGCATAGAAGCGTAATCATCCTGATACGGCAAGTCTTTCACAGAAAAGCGCTTGTACTCTTTTTTATTTGGTCTGCCGTCAGTAAACACCACCATACTCCCCACTATATCTGTACCGGAAATATTGGAAATATCAAAAGACTCAATCCGGTGCGGTGTTGGGATATTCAGCATCCTTCCCAGCAGAGAAAGGGTGCCGTGGCTGCGCTCTTCTCTGGAGGTTATACGTTCCACTTCCTCCATAGCATTGACTCTTGCCAGTTCCACAAGACGGGCGTTATCCCCTCTTTGAGGAACGCGCAGCCTTGAACGGCGGCTAAAATTCTGTTCCAGCAGCTGTTCAAACAATTCGCTGTCTTCAAGAGGAAATGGCAACAGTACAAATTTAGGCGCATAGCAACGATTCAAATAGAATTGCATCAGAAGGCTGGAAACTGCCGTTTCCTGTTCATCCACAGCAGGCAGAATCTGATAATCTTTGTCAATCAGATTACCGTTACTAAAGTGCAGCACCGTAAAGCATGCCTTTGCATCGTTCTGCCAAAAACCGATAACATCTGTATCCGCAATCTCAACTGCGGTAACCAACTGCTTTTGCCCCAGTGCCTCCACGGATTTCAAGCGGTCACGCAGGCTTGCAGCCAATTCAAAATTCAAATTTTCCGATGCATCCAGCATCTCCTGCCGGATTTGTGCGGCAACCTGCTTGAAATTTCCACGCAGAAGCTGCTGCGCCTGTTTTATTCTCTCACGGTATTTGTCTGCCAACTCCTTTTCTTGACACCACCCCTCGCACTGGTTCATGTGATAATTCAGACAGGGGCGGTCTTTGCCGATATCGCGGGGGAATTCCCTGCTGCAATCCGGGAGCTTCAGAGTGGTCCGAATCGTTTCCAACAGGCTCTGTGTAACCCCACGGCTGCCATAGGGGCCGTAATATTCCGCGCCGTCATCAGCTCTCTTTGTAGCAAGCGTAACTCGCGGATAAGCGTCCTGCATATTCAGCCTTATATATGGGTAACCTTTATCATCCTTCAGCAGAATGTTATACTTTGGCATATAGCGCTTAATCAGAGAACATTCCAACACCAGCGCCTCAAACTCCGACGCGGCTACAATCACATCGAAGGCATCAATTCTGCTGACCATCATTTTTGTCTTTGGAGTATGAGAAGACGTATCCTGAAAATATTGGCTCACACGGTATTTCAGTTTTTTGGCTTTACCCACATATATGACAGTGCCACTTTTGTCCCGCATAATATAGACACCGGGCGCAAGGGGTAAACCTGCGGCTTTCTCCTTTAACGCATCAAAACACATAAACATCACCAAAAAGCACCGCCTCAACGCAGATTCTCGCATTGAGGCGGCAATAGGATAATCAATAAACGTCCCGCTGAAGCAGGGTCTCCAAGGAATTTACCGCAGCTTCTTCATCAGGTCCGGAAGCGCTTAATGTAACGACTGCCCCGGTTACAATTCCGAGGGACATAATGCCCAGCAAACTCTTGGCATTCATTTTGCGCTCACCTATCTCCATCCATACGCTGCTGTCAAATTCATTTGCCCTCTGTACGAAGTATGTAGCCTGCTTATTATGCAGACCGGATTCACAGCGGACAACGACTTCCTTATTGTACATATCAAACACTCCTTACTGTCGTGATGTCAAACACGACCCACTTGATATATGATAACAAATCTTGCAGAAAAGTCAACTGTTTTCCGCTCGTTTTCCATAAAACATATAAATTCTGTAAAATTTTGTAAGAATCAGATTTCTGCGATGGTTACACCGTCCTCACCTTCACCGTAAACTCCCAGCCGGAACGTTTTCACAAATTTATTCTTACGCAGGGATTGCTGCACGGCAGAACGCAGAGCACCGGTGCCCTTGCCATGAATTATCCGGACAGAGCTTAGGTTAGAGCGCATAGCCTCATCCAGATAACGCTCCAGCACACATATAGCCTCCACGGAATCCATACCCCGCAGGTCAATCTCTGAAGACATTGCTGACATCTTCATCTCACGGCCGGAATGGGCAGGTCGTCCCCCTTTTTGCTTATAGGGATTGTCCTGCTCCAACAGATATATTTCATCGGCTTTAGCAGTCAGCTTCAGAATTCCTGCCTGAAGCTGATAGGTGCCATCTTTAAGGATATCCAGTACGCTTGCTTTTGTTCCCAACTTCAGAAGTTCAACAGTATCCCCTATCATAATTTGTCTTGTAGGGGTAGGTCTGCTCCTCTGAATTTCACCGGCGCGGAGTTTTGCCTCAGCATCGTTAAGATTTCTGCGCAGCTCTGCTTGCCGCTGATTGATGCCTTGGGTGTCGGCGTTCTCAGCAAGCTGCTTTTTCAGCGCCTTGATTTCCTCTGTTGCCGCATTGGCGGTGCGGCGCGCGTCTTCAATAATCTGCTGCGCCTCCCTGCGGGCAAGCTCCATCGCCTTCTCCCGCTCTTTTTGCAGCTGCGCATTGAATTCTTCACTCTGCTGTTTAATCTTCTCTGTTTCCTGCCGCAGGCGTTCCGCTTCTGCACGGGCAGTCTCCATTTGCTGGCGCTGCTGTTCCAACTGAGCCAGCACATCTTCAAAGTCTTTGTCGCTTTGGCTAACCAGGTCGGAAGCCTCCTTCAGGATATCCTCCGAAAGCCCCAGCTTGCGGGAAATGGCAAAAGCATTGGATTTACCCGGAATTCCTATCAGCAGCTTATAGGTTGGGCGCAGTGTCTCTACACTGAATTCACAGGAAGCATTGATAACGTTTGCCGTGCGCATAGCGTACAGCTTCAGTTCAGCATAGTGGGTAGTTGCAATTACGCGACTGCCCATTTTTCTGCAGAACTCAATAATTGCAATGGCAAGCGCTGCGCCCTCTGCCGGATCAGTACCTGCGCCCAGTTCGTCAAAGAGCACCAGTGTTCTGCTGTCACATTGGGCAGCAATATCCACAATGGTGCGCATGTGACTTGAGAACGTGGACAGGCTCTGTGCAATGGACTGCTCATCACCGATATCTGCCAGTATTGAATCAAAGGTAGAAAGGCAGCTGCCGTCACCGGCCGGGATATGCAGTCCGCATTCCGCCATGAGGGTCAGCAGTCCCACAGTTTTCAGCGTAACGGTTTTGCCGCCGGTATTGGGACCTGTGATAATCATCGTATCAAAATCAGAACCCAGCCGCAGAGAAATCGGAACCACTGTTGTCGGATCAATTAACGGGTGGCGGGCGTTGCGCAATTCCACCCTGCCCTTATCATTCATCACAGGCGGCCATGCGCGCATCTGGAATGCCAGCTTCGCTTTGGCAAAAATCACATCCAAACGCACCAAAATGCGGAAATTATCAGCAATCCCCTCCCGATGTCCGGCAGCCTCCACGGATAACTCTGACAGAATCCGCTCAATTTCCTTCTTTTCCTTAATTTCCAGTTCCCTAAGGGCATTGTTGGCGTTCACTGCTGACATAGGCTCAACAAAATAGGTTGAGCCGGTGGTAGACATATCATGCACCAATCCGGGTACGTCCTTTTTGTGCTCGCTTTTTACAGGAACTACATAGCGTCCCTGACGAATGGTAATAATCGGCTCCCGAAGAAATTTGGAATACGCCGGCGAAGAAATGATCTTCTGCAAGCCGTCTTTTATCTTTGCGCTCTGTATACGGATATGGCGGCGTATATCAGCAAGGGAAGGGCTGGCTGTATCAGCAATTTCTTCCTCGGTCAGTATAGCAGAAAAAATCCTGTCTTCCAGATATTTGTTGGGTGTGAGCATCCGGAACAGTGGCGCAATAACTGTTTCCTGCTCGTCCTCCGGAAGATATCCTTTCACACTGCGGGCGCAGCGCAAAACACCTGCAATATGCAAAAGCTCCTTTGGCTGCAATGTGCCGCCCCGCTCTGCCCGGTCGAGAGAGGCTGAAACATCCCGCACATCAGAAAAGCCGGGATATCCTCTTTTTGTAGAGAGTGTGAAGGCGGCAGTGGTTTCGTCCAGCAGTTCCTGCACTGTCTCTAAATCAGATGATGGTGTAAGCGCCATGCAGGCAGCCTTGCCGTCGCTGCTCCCTGCGCAGTCTGACAGCAACTCCAGCACCTGATTCAATTCCAGTTTTAACCTGGATTTATCATATAGTTCAGACATGTTTTACTCCTAAATTACAACTTCCCGTCAGGGGGAATCAGCAACGATTTATAAAAATCCAATGTGGAAAAGCCCCGCTCCAGCTGGGTTGTTAAATAACCCTCAGTTACTGAAGACAGGTGATTCAGGGTATCCTCCCCGGCCTGAAAAGAAAACAGCTTCTTTGGGTCGCAGGTGGTGATATAGTGCATGCATTCCAGCATGCCGCCATATAGTGGCATTCGTATGCCGGAAGAAGCGGGATCGCGGCAGCATTCACATTCCAGGCGTCCTTCCGACAGGTCAAACCGGTCCGGGAAGGGGTTGCCGCATTTGTGGCAGCCGTATAGGTTCGGTTCATAACCGGCAAGGCTGGCGCCCCGCAGCTCAAATACAGCCTTGACTAAGGTTTCCGGCACATCAAGTTTTGACAGTGCATACAGGCAATTCAGAACCAGTGACAGCAGTTCGGGATTTGGCAAATCCTCTTGAGAAAGAAGTTCGGCGGCTTGAGCAAAATATGTACCCAGGGACAGCTTTTGCAAATCCCTGCGAAGCGGTGTGAACAGCTCTATGGAACGCGCCTCATTTACTGTATAGGCTGATCGGTATTCAAACAGCGTAAATTCTCCGTAGGCCAGAAGCTGACAGGTGGCTGTCAGAGGGCTGTTTTTCCTGCGCAGGCCCCTTGCCTTTACCGTCAGTTTTCCGTGATTTGGAGTCAGCAGTGTCAGCAGTGCATCGGTATCATTATAGGTTGTGACCCGCAGCACCAGAGCCTGAGTTGTCAAATACATGAGCATGTTCCATCTTTCGTGCGTTATTGTACAGCAGATACATCTCCGGCGCGCCGGTCTCCAAAAACATCTGCCAGTAATCCTGCGCTGTCATTCTCATCCCCTCCGCCCATAGGGTTTGCAGGCAGAGTAAGGTTTAGCCTTGGAAATTATTCTCTGTAGCCGAAATTGCGTACCAGGAAATCACTGTCGCGCCAATTCTCTTTCACCTTGACCCATGTGGTCAGGTACACCTTTGTCCCCATAAAACGCTCACAGTCGACACGGGCCATAGAGGAGATTTTTTTCAGCATCTCACCGTTTTTGCCGATAATAATGCCCTTATGACTGGCTTTTTCACAATAAATGGTGGCATCTATATCAATGATTTCATTCTCCCGTTCAGAGAATTTTGTGATTTCTACGGCAGTTCCGTGGGGAACTTCCCGATCCAGTGTCCACAGCAATTTTTCCCGAATGATTTCCGCCATAACCTGCCGTTCCGGCTGGTCTGTCGTAACATCCTCAGGAAACAGGAAGGGACTGTCAACAGCATACTTCCCACACTCCTCCAGAAGCGCATCAACGCCATCGCCATTCTTAGCGGATATGGGAATAATTGCGCTGAAATCAGCCGCCTTTGAATAGACGGCTATCACTTCCAGCAGGCTGTCTTTTTCTACAGTATCAATTTTGTTAATTGCCAGTACCATCGGACATTTGCTTGTCCGCAGTTGTTCAATGAGCGCCTGTTCCTGCTGCCCGATGGAAGCGATGGGCTCAACCAGTAGGATAGTCATATCCACATCCGCAATGGATTCCCGGGTAACGTTTACCATATAGTCGCCCAGTTTGGTTCTGGGCTTATGGAAGCCGGGGGTGTCCACAAAAACGTACTGGGTATTATCTCTTCTGACAATGCCGCAGATCCGGTTGCGGGTGGTCTGCGGCTTATTGGAAACAATGGCGATCTTCTCACCTACCAAACGGTTAATCAGTGTGGATTTACCCACATTGGGACGTCCGGCAATGGTAATCATAGCGGTTCTGGTAGACATAGCTTTCTCCTTAATCTCTCTGCATACGGGGAATTTGTGCGGCAATGGCTTCTTCTCTGCAGCGCATTTGCGCCTTTTGAGGGCCATCGTCAATATGGTCGTAACCAAGCAGGTGAAGCATGGAATGAATGGTAAGATAACCCACTTCCCTGCGGGTACTGTGTCCGAATTCCTTGGCCTGCGCAACCGCACGTTCCAAAGAAATCGCCATATCTCCCAAGGGACACAGACCGGTCTCACCATCTATGTAGCTGTCCCAGTTATCGGGAGGATTTCCCGCCTCCAAGGTAAACATGGGAAAGCTCAGCACATCAGTAGGCTTATCTATTTGTCTGCTGGCAAGATTGATGGCCTGAATTCCTTTGTCGTTGGTGATAAGAACATTGATTTCGCAGGGAACTGCAATTCCCTCAGATACCAATGTCTCCTCCACACATTTGCGGATAACGGCAGTAACAGGTATCTGCTGTAGTGTGAAACAGTCAAATGTGATATTGATTTTATACTTACTCATATTATTTCTTCCTTTGGTAACGGCCAGACGCCGGTTTCGGAGGCTCAGGCTTCTTCTCTGCACGCTCGTAAGCGCTGATAATTTCCTGCACAAGGGCATGGCGCACCACGTCAGCGGCAGTGAGCCGGCAGATTGCGATATCCTTTACGCCTTCCAGAACACGAATGGCGTCCTTCAGCCCGGAGGTCTTATCACTGGGCAGATCAATCTGCGTTACATCACCGGTGATAACGATTTTTGAGCCAAAACCCAACCGGGTAAGGAACATTTTCATCTGCTCCCTGGTTGTGTTCTGCGCTTCATCCAAAATGATAAAGCTGTCGTCCAGGGTACGGCCGCGCATATAGGCAAGCGGCGCTACCTCAATAGAGCCGCGCTCCTGATACTTCTGAAAGGTTTCCGCACCCAGCATCTCATACAGGGCGTCATACAGGGGGCGCAGGTAGGGATCAACCTTGTTTTGCAAATCACCCGGCAGAAAGCCCAATCGCTCTCCCGCTTCCACCGCCGGTCTGGTCAGGATAATACGGTTCACTGTCCTTGCCCGAAATGCGGCTACTGCAGCTGCCACCGCAAGGTAGGTTTTTCCTGTACCGGCAGGACCAACGCCAAGCGTTACTGTATTTTTCGCGATGGCTTTCATGTATTTCTGCTGACCTACGGTTTTCGCTTTGATAGGCTTTCCCTTTGCGGTAATACATACCACGTCCTTGGCCATTTGGGCAACATAGTCATCGTTGCCCTCCTGCACCAGCGTGATCAGGTAACGAACTCTTTGCTCATCAATTACCTCACCCTTTGCCGCCAAGGCAAGAAGCCCCTCCAGTGCCCGGGAGGCCTTATCCACAGCTTCCGGCTCGCCGGTGACACGCAGATCCGTACCCCGGTTGACGATGGTAACATCCAGCGCCTCCTGAATCCGTTTAATATTCTCATCAAAGGAGCCAAATACAGCAATCAGGTCTTCCACACGATCGGAATTTACAATACGTTCAGTCATTTTGTTCATCCTTTAACAGCTTTTGTTCATATTTTACCTGTCCAATCATTTCCATGCAGGCGTATTTACCGTAAAGATAACAGGCATCCTCTCCGGAGGAAATCTCCTCCTGGGCAGTCATGATCTTACCTGCGATCATGGCGCCTTCTAAATAGCTTTTTGAAAAACCACTCAACCAATCTCCGGAATCGGACATTGTTTGACTTTCTGCCGCATCTTCATAGAAACAGAAGGTTTCCTTCACAAGGGTAACCGGCAGTCGAAAACCTCCCGGCAAACACAAATACTTTTCCATATATATCTTAACACATTCTGTCCCCGAATTTCCACTGTCTTTTGATAATTTTATGAGTTTTTTTCCTATTTGTAAGCTGTAACAGTTTTTTTGTTTTATCATTTCGCCTCTCTCAGCAGCGGGCGCAGGTGAAATTACCTCCAATTCCCGAAATGTAAGGGCATTAATCTCCGCGTCAGCACAGGTTGTCTTTATAACAATTCCGCAGTCCATGTAACCGGACACCAATGTTTGCCCCGCCTTTACTGCCTGACCTACCGAACACAGCGGGTTTCCCTGAAACACCGTGCAGTTCTGAATAACGCCGTCTCTGGCTGCGACAATGCTGCAAACTGTATTTTCTGCAGTCTTTTCTACATCCTGTGTAGTCTTCTCCCGTACAGAAATCACTGCTGTACAGCCCCGGGTGTTGATACCTGCCCACTGAAGCTGCGGAATTTTCTCCAGTAAGGCATTCTTCATCTTCTCACTTCGTACCTGCCTGCGGGATGCACCGAAGTCAATTCCGCATTCCTGCGCTGTTTCAACAATAAGCTTGTATGGGATAGTGGTATTTCCCTCAATTGATATAAAGAAAACCCGGCTTGGTATATAACAAACCAACAGCAGCAATATTCCCAGGAACACCAGCAGAACGGGCCGCTGTAAAATAGCGATAGCAAAGGGATAAGCGCCGGATCTACCTCGCTCCTTGACGGATGCCCCCAGTTTTTCCGCGATTTTCAGCATGCGCTTCAAATCACATTCTGCAATGGTCACACGAATAGTAAGATCATTGTTGTATATCACATTCTGCAACCGTATTTTTGCGTTATTTAAGGCATTGATAAGTGCCACACGGTCTGCGCATGTCACTTCCAGTTCACGCCGGCCAAGTAAAAACTGCCATTGCGCCATAGTTCACCTCCCCATAAGGTGCAGGTACTCAATCTGTCCCCTGATTACTAACTGCTCATGACTCATTTCAAGAAGGCTAAGCCCCTCTCCGCAAACAGACAATTTCCCATAAGAGACTTTGATTTGAATTTCCTCCGGTGAATATGCCAAAACACCAGAATGATTCTCAATTAACACTCGTTTCTGCCCTGCCAGCTCCACCAGCGGAATCTTTGACAGCACATCGGGTTTTCTAATATGTGCGCGAAAGTCCTTATATCGCATGCTGTCCCCTCCCTTTGAAAAGTCTATGAATTGGTTGGGTTAAATTGAACCGCATATTCATAGTTTCTTATGAGGTGATACGATGAAGATTAAAAAGCAGTTGGTTGGCGGAATACTGGCAGGTTGTGCTATGCTGGTGGTAATTTTGGATACAAAAACCGCCCTGCTGGGTGTACAAGAGGGCATACAGCTATGTCTTCAAACCGTTGTCCCTGCCCTGTTCCCCTTTTTGGTGTTGACAGGGATCATAAAAGACAACCTATTGGGCCATTGCGTTCCGTATCTGCGGCCAGTGGGGCGACTATGCAAAATCCCAAAAGGTGCGGAGTCCCTTCTTATTTTAGGACTTCTTACCGGCTACCCTGTTGGTGCGCAGCTTGTATCTCAGGCATATCATAACGGTAACCTGTCCTTAAAAACCGCAAGAAGAATGCTGGGTTTTTGCAGCAACGCCGGCCCTGCCTTCATTTTCGGAATGCTTTCGCCCTTGTTTGTAAACCCGGCAGCGCCGTGGTTGTTGTGGGGAATTCATATCATAAGCGCACTCATCACAGGCTGTTTGCTTCCGGGATGGCATTGCGCAGGCACGATAGCGCCTGTAAGTAAGACAACAACCCTGCCGCAGGCTGTGGAGCGCGCTGTTAAAACAATGGCATTGATCTGCGGCTGGGTAATCACATTTCGGATAATTCTTATGTTCATCACCCGTTGGTTTCTGTGGCAATTTCCCCCGGAATTACAGGCATTGTTATCCGGCCTTTTGGAGTTGTCAAACGGTTGTGTTCTTATGAAGAATCTGCTCACAGAAGGGATGCGGTTTGTACTGTCCAGTGCTGTTTTGGCATTTGGAGGTTTGTGCGTCTGGATGCAGACACTGTCCGTAACCGGAACAATGGGTACCGGACTCTATTTCCCGGGAAAAGTCTTACAAACGTTGTTTAGTATTCTTTTCAGCTGTCTGTTGCAACCCATTGTTTTTCCAAAGGACGAGATGTTCATTCTGCCTGCGTCGGCGTTCATGCTCCTGCTTCTGCTTATCGCCATCTCCATACATTTCATTCGTGGAAAAAAAGTTGTAGCATTTAGAGACAGAATGTTGTATAATACGAATATAAGCCAATGAAAGGAGCAATAACATGCTGTTTCGCAAGAATATTGCCCGGTCCTGCAGCTACTG
This sequence comes from Faecousia sp., assembly GCA_045540155.1. Lineage (GTDB taxonomy): Bacteria > Bacillota > Clostridia > Oscillospirales > Oscillospiraceae > Faecousia. Next base: position 119,714 of record JAZQGT010000016.1, on the reverse strand, counting down.
TCAGCATGGTACTTCCATGGGTGATGATCAGATTCTCTGCATAAAACGCGGAGTTGTCTCTGCATACCACAGCTGTCGAAAATTCCGTTATGCTCCCTGTAAGCGCCAACCGAAGAAGATGAAGGCGCTGGATTTTGAAAAGTACCGTGACGCGGATTTCTCCCTATAAATACTACAGCCGGAAAGTGCTTACTTTCCGGCTGTTCATTTTAGTGGATCATCTTAAGGAAATCATCCTCAGACAGAATGGGAATTCCCAATTCTCTTGCCTTACGCTCCTTAGAGCCGGCATTCTCTCCAACCACTACATAGGTTGTTTTCTTCGAGACCGAACCGGATACTTTTCCGCCAAAGGACTCTATTTCCTCGGCCGCCTCGTCCCTTGTAAATTTTTCAAGGGCGCCTGTAAGCACAAATGTCATGCCCGCAAACCGACTGTCAGTAAGGGAACGGGTACTGGTGAAGTTTACGCCGGCAGCCCGGAGTTTTTCTATCATTTCCCTTGACTGTTCCTGAGAGAACCAACCGGAAATGGACGCTGCTGTAATTTCCCCGATGTCCTCTACTGCAGTCAGCTCTTCAATGGTTGCTTCCATCAGATTGTCCAGTGATCCAAAGGCGGATGCCAAAGCCTTGCCGGTTTTTGCGCCCACCTGGCGGATGCCCAGGGCATAAATCAGTCTGCCTAAATCCTGCTGCTTGCTGCTTTCAATAGACTGGAGCAGTTTCTTTGCCGCGGTTTCACCTTTTTGCCAAAGCTGTTTTAAGTCATCCAGCGTCAGATAGTAGATATCTGCAGCGTTCCTTAAGAGGTTCTTCTCAATCAGTGCATCCACAATGGATGCACCCAATCCCTCAATATCCATAGCATCCCGGCCGACAAAGTGGGCAATATTTCTGGAAAGCTGGGCAGGACATGCTGCTCCGGTGCATCGCAGGAACGCACCGTCATCGTCCCGTTTTGTGGGTGCGCCGCAAATAGGACAGAAGCTGGGCAAAACATACGCTGACGAACCCTCCTGCCGCTTGGCTATATCCACTTCCAGGATTTCCGGGATAATCTCGCCTGCCTTACGGATTAAAACCGTATCACCGATACGGATATCCCGCTCAGTTATAAAGTCCTGATTATGCAATGTGGCATTTGTTACCGTAGTGCCGGCAAGACGTACAGGCCTGACCACGGCTTTGGGAGTCAGGACACCGGTTCTGCCGACCTGTACCACAATATCCTCAATTACCGTAGGTTTAATCTCCGGAGGATACTTGTAGGCAGCCGCCCATCGGGGGAACTTTGCTGTTGTGCCAAGTTTTTCACGCAGGGAAAGGTCGTTCACCTTGATAACAGCGCCGTCGATGTCACAGGGGAGCTTTTCCCGATCCTCATTGATTGACAGCACGTGGTCATTTATAGTTTCTACAGAGGAAAGGGTGACCCAGGGAATCACCTTAAATTGCAGCTGCTTCAGGTATGCAAGAGATTCCGCATGGGTCCGGAAAGAAACGCCCTCTGCCATTTGTACATTAAAAACCAGGATATCCAATCCTCGTTTGGCGGCAATTTTTGGGTCCAGTTGCCGCAGAGAGCCTGCCGCCGCATTTCTGGGATTGGCAAAAAGGGGCTTTCCATCCTGTTCCTGCGCAGCATTAAGCTTTTCGAAGTTCTTCTTGGGAATATATACCTCACCACGGACAATGAGTCTTGCCGGCGCATCGGGAATGGTCATAGGAATGGAATAGATGGTTTTGAGATTCTCTGTTACGTCCTCCCCTACCGAGCCGTCACCGCGGGTAGCGCCACGGATGAATTTTCCGTTTTCATACTCCAGAGAAACGGAAAGACCGTCAATTTTCGGCTCAACGGTAAAGGAAGTATCGGGGTAATCGGCGAGTATTTTACTCAGAAAATCATCCAGTTCCTCTATAGAAAACACGTCCTGTAAGCTCATAAGGGGTACGGGGTGGGTAACCTTCTCAAATTTGCTGAGCGCCTCTCCACCCACACGTTTCGTTGGCGAGTCAGGCAGGGCAAACTGGGGATATGCTGCCTCCAGATTTTCCAATTCCCGCAGGAGCATATCATATTCAAAGTCCGGCATTTGCGGATCATCCAACACGTAATACCGGTGATTGGCCTGATTCAGCTGTTCGGTCAGGCTTTTAATTCTCTCTTTCATAATTGCCTCCGGTTTGAAAATAGGTATCGGGTACATCTCCCACAATGATGGTTTCAGCAACCACTACCTGGCTGCTGATGGTAAAACTGTTGGTCTGACCAAGCACCAGAACAGTCACATCCACACTCACATACATATTCATCTGCTGCAGCGTCTGATTGATGCCTGCTTCCGTAAAATTGCTGCTAAATGACGCATCGGAGTTTCGAATTGACAAAATTTCGACAGGGATACTTGGACCGCGGCCGGAGAGCAGCTCCGGCAAAAACAAGCTGCCTATGGGAATTCCCAAATCGTCTGTGGTAAGTGCGAGAATTTCGTCGTTAATCAGATTCAGTATATCTGTTTTCAGACGGTTAACTTCACTCATATTGGTTTTCAGCGCGGTTATGCGGCCATCCAGATCTTTTTCAAAGTAAACCATCCTGTCATACTGGATATTACCGTCCTCAATCTGACGGTCAATGGCATCGTTAATCAAATCTGATGTGGTGTTTTTTACCTGCGTCTCCGCAAGTGAGCGTATGGATTCGCTGTATTTTATGCGAAAAAGTATCAGTCCAACCAATGCAAAGGCCAGCAGGATTATAATAAGCCGCAATAGTTTTCCAAGCCTTCCCATTTTATACGCCCCCCCAAGGGAGGATATGGCGGCAGAAAAGAAAACATTACAGTTTTTTCAGGTGCGCGGATGCGGTTTTTGCCATGAGCTTTTTCGTTCCGATCTGGTCGAATGCAATTTCCAGCAATGCGTCTCCGCCCATCTTTACAACACTCAAAACCATACCCTTGCCAAAGGCGGTATGCTGCACCATATCTCCCTTATTCAGCTCCACATAGGTGGATTTAGATGCCGGAGCGGTGTAGGAATACGCGCTTTGATAGGTGGTTTGCTTTTTCGGTGCGGTATAATAGGCAGGCGCAGTCTGATAGAGGCCTTTTCTGACCACTGTCTCCTCCGGAATCTCCCGCAGGAATCTGGAGGGCAGCGCCGCGTTGGTACGTCCGTAAAGCATGCGCTGTTTTGCGTAGGTAATGGTAAGGTTTTTCTTTGCTCTTGTGATTGCCACGTAGCAGAGCCGTCGCTCCTCTTCCATCTCTTCCCGGTCGCCTATGGCGCGCATGCCGGGGAACAGACCGTCTTCGAAGCCTACAAGAAACACATGGGGAAACTCCAGTCCCTTTGCAGAGTGCATGGTCATCATCACCGCGGCATCGTCACCGGGATTATAGGTTTCCAAATCGGTATACAGTGCGATTTCTTCCAAAAACCCCGCAAGAGACGGAACATCTGCATTTTCAATATAGGCATTGATGCTGGATTTTAATTCACGGATATTTTCCAGTCTGGTTTTGTTTTCCTCCGTTGGCTTACTCTCCAGCATAGCAATATAGCCGGTGCGGAGCATAACTTCCTCATAGAATTCCGGCAATGACATACCCTCATCCAGCAGGCGCGCCAATTCTTCAATCAGTACCGTAAACTGCAGCAATTTACCGGCTGCTTTTTCCAGCGGTCCATAAGAATAGGGATCGGATACCACATTGTACAGCCCCAGGCCCTCGGCCTGCGCCAGTCTGTCGGCAATTTCAATGGTCTTTGCGCCCAGACCTCTGGGCGGATTGTTTATGATTCTATGCAGCCGCAGGTCATCTGCCCGGTTGTTGATCACACACAGGTAGGCGAGCATATCCTTTACTTCTGCTCTGTCAAAGAAGCGCATGCCGCCGATCACCCGGTAAGGGATTCCGTTCCGCTTAAACGCAAATTCCAAGGCATTGGACTGGGCATTGGTGCGGTATAGTACTGCATAATCCTTAAAGTCATGCCCTTTGGAGACTGAGATAATCTGTCCGGCAACATAATTTGCTTCTGCGCCTTCATCTGCCGCCTCATAGACTGTGATGGGTTTACCTTGGTCGTTTGCAGTCCAAAGGCGTTTCCCCTTTCTGCCGATGTTATGGGCAATCACTGCATTTGCGGCGCTCAGGATTGACTGGGTAGAGCGATAGTTTTGTTCCAAGCGAATGGTTCTGGCGCCACAATATTGCTTTTCAAAGTTCAGAATATTCTCAATGGTAGCGCCACGGAAGCGGTAAATGCTTTGATCGTCGTCACCGACTACGCAGATATTTTCATATCCGCCGGCAAGGAGCGAGGTGAGCAGGTATTGCAAATGGTTGGTATCCTGATACTCGTCCACCAGTACATAGCGGAATTTCCTTTGATAGTAGGTGCGTACATCCTCATGCTGCTGCAAAAGAAGTACAGTTTGGAAAATAATATCATCAAAATCCAGCGCGTTGTTTTCCTTCAGCCGGGTCTGATACTTCCGGTACGCCCTTGCAACCGGCAGAAGACGTACATCGTTGGAAAATTCTACGCGCTCTAACATTTCATCAGCAGATATCATATTGTCCTTTTCCCTGCTGATAAGGGAAAGTACATATTTAGCGGGAAATGTCTTGTCATCAAGACCCATCTCCCGTATGACATCTTTCATTACACGTTCTGAATCCGCTGTGTCATAAATGGTAAAGCTTTTGGAATAACCCAGCCGCTCAATGTCTCTGCGCAGAATCCGGCAACAAGCGGAGTGGAAGGTCATAGCCCACACGTCCTGTCCCTCCGGCCCCAGCATGGCAGTGAGCCTGTCCTTTAGTTCATTTGCAGCCTTATTGGTAAAGGTGATGGCAATAATGTTCCAAGGCAAAACAGGCTCCAATGCGCACAGGTAATCAGCCCGGGCAATATCCACATTAGACATGGGCTCTTGCAGGGATTCCAAAAAGGCAATATCATCTTCTGTTACGGTATCAGGTACATCCGCAGAATCACTGGCTCTGCCAAACCGGATCAGGTTTGCAATCCGGTTAATGAGCACGGTAGTCTTTCCGCTGCCCGCGCCGGCAAGAAGCAGTAAGGGACCTTCAGTGGTTAACACAGCCTCCTGCTGCATGGCATTCAAACTGTCAAATTGCGATAGAATGTATTTGCGCCGCGCGTCAGCAAAACGGCTCAACATGTTTTCAGTCATAAGTACACCTGTGAAGATTAAGATATACCTATTTTACTGCATTTTCCCCCAAAGGTAAAGCAAAAAATCACTCCTGGGACATGAATTCCCGCAATTTTTCCAGCGCTTTCTTCTCAATTCTGGATATTTGCACCTGACTCACATCCAGGACCTTGGAGACCCTCTGTTGGGTAAGCCCGTGGAAATACCGCAGTTTAATAACCATCGCCTCCCGTTCTGGCAGCTTTTCAATTGCCTGACGCAGTGCCATCTGTTCCAAGAACGCATCCTCCGATTGGGTGTCTGTCAGTACATTTTCCAATGAGAATCCCTCATCACCGGTAACCTGATGAATGGATTCAATGCTTGCTGTAGCACTTTCAGCCACTGCAATATCCTCCGGTGTGATGCCGGTTGCGTCCGAAATTTCACTCACCGTAGGCTCACGTCCCAAGGTATTCGTCAGCTGGTTTCTTGCTGCTTTTATGGTAACTGCCCGTTCCTTTATGCTGCGGGACACCTTCACAGTGCTGTCATCCCGCAAAAAACGTCGGATTTCGCCGGCAATTTTCGGTACAGCATAGGTTGAAAACTGCGTACCAAAGCGCAAATCAAAACCGTCAATCGCTTTCAAAAAACCGAGACACGCCAGCTGATACATGTCATCAGCTTCCGTTCCACGACCTAAAAAACGCCGTGTAACAGACCATATAAGCCCGCTGTTTTCTGCAATCATAATTTCCTTGGCAGCCATATCCCCTGCCTGGCACCGGGCAATCAGTTCCTCTACTCTGCTCATTTGCGCCGTTGCAGCTTTCTGCGCATATGTACGGTTGTACCCTTCCCTGCTTTTGAAGTGACAGAAAAGCTTGTCATAAAGCTCTCCATAATGGTAAAGCCCATTCCGCTTCTGTCGGCTCCCCCAGTGGTAAACATAGGTTTACGCGCCTGATCCAGGTTCTCAATACCCACACCCTTGTCCTTAATAACAATATCCAAGATGTTATCCTTAAGTATTCTGCACCGCAGACTGATGAGTCCCAATCCGTCCGGGTAGGCGTGGACGATGCAGTTGGTAACCGCCTCTGAAACTGCAGTCCGGATATCTCCCAGCTCTTCAAGCGTGGGATCCATTTGCGCGGCAAAGCAGGCGACTGCTGAACGGGCAAATCCCTCATTGGTGGATTTACTGGGAAATTCCAAAATCATATAATTATCGAATTTCATTTTACTTCCTCCTTTATATTTACCAGCTTATCAATGCCGGATGTACGGAACACCTTCATAGGCTGCTGATTCAAACCGGTCAACTCCAGTGTACCTTCCATTTTGCTCATCATCCGCAAGGCGTTAATTACCACTGCAATGCCGGACGAATCCATAAAGCCTACCTCCTGAAAGTCCAATATGCATACCTGGGGTGTGTACGCCTCAATTTTAGATGTAATGCCTTGCATGTACTGTTTTGCGCAGTGGTGGTCTATTTCTCCGGTTAAAACTATAGTAAGTGTCCCATTTTGCAAATAACTTGTTAGGTGCATACCTACGCCTCCTTTGTATATTCACCCTTAATATAATCTTTTCGTCCGATTTATTCCGTCGGAATTAGGCATAAAAAAACAGCGTACAAACAATTTGTTTGCACGCTGTTAATTTAACATTACAGCTTTTTCATAGACGCTTCGCTCTGCTCCAACTGAACAATCAGATCCCGTGCCTTTGCCGCCTTATCTCGGATATCGGCAACCACCGATTCAGGAGCCCGGGAGGTAAAGTTCTCGTTGGAAAGCTTATTCTCAAGGCTTTCTAAATTTTTTCTCGCCTTTTCCAGTTCCTTAGCGATCCGCTCCAGTTCCTTTTCCACATCCACCAGCTGTCCCATAGGAATATACAGCTTTGCGTCTGCAGTGGTGCAGCAGACCATGCCGTCGATATTGGCAGGCTCGGCATCCAAAAGCACGACCTGATCGGCATACGCCAGTCGCTGCATAAAGCCTTCACCCTCGGCAAATACCTGGGGCTTGGAAGTAAGAATATAGAGTGCTGCCTTCTTAGAGGGGGGTACATTCATTTCCGCTCTGCGGTTACGAATGGAGCGAATTGCCTCCATCACAGACTCCATCTGACTCTCTTCAGCCTTAAATGCCAGTTCAGCGGAATATGTGGGCCACTGTGCCACTATCAGCGCATCCCCATCATGGGGCAGGCTCTGCCAGATTTCCTCAGTAATAAAGGGCATGAACGGGTGCAGAAGCCGCAGAGTCTGGTCAAGAACATATACCAGTACCTGCAATGCGGTTTGCTTTTGCACAGCATCCTCACTGTACAGTCTTGCCTTGGTCAGCTCAATATACCAGTCACAATAGGTGTCCCACAGGAAGTCATAAACCTTCTGAACAGCAACGCCCAACTCATATTTTTCAAGGTTATCCGTAACTTCTGCAATCAGGGTGTTCAGTTTGGACAGCACCCACTTATCGGCGATTGTTAAAGCATCCGCAGCGGGCAGTTCATTCCATGCGTCTTCGCCCAAATTCATCAGCACATACCGGCTGGCATTCCACAGCTTATTGGCGAAATTTCGCATTGCCTCACAGCGCTCCACGTAGAAACGCATATCATTACCGGGGGCGTTGCCGGTAACCATATTCATGCGAAGGGCATCACAGCCGTACTTTTCGATCATCTCCAGAGGGTCAATGCCGTTACCAAGACTCTTGGACATCTTGCGGCCCTTGTCATCACGCACAAGACCGTGAATCAACACAGTATGGAACGGTGTTTTGCCTGTATGCTCGCAGCCGGAGAAAATCATTCTGGCAACCCAGAAGAAGATGATATCATAGCCGGTAACCAGCACATCAGTGGGATAGAAATAATCCAAATCCTCTGTCTTTTCCGGCCAGCCAAGGGTTTCAAAGGGCCACAGAGCAGAACTGAACCATGTATCCAGCACGTCGGGGTCTCTCTCAATGTTTGTACTGCCACACTTCTCACATTGACAGGCATCCTGCCGGGAAACGGTGATGTGACCGCAGTCAGCACAGGTCCATGCAGGGATCTGGTGACCCCACCAAAGCTGCCGGGATATGCACCAGTCGCGAACATTTTCCATCCAGTTCAGGTAGGTTTTGCTGAAGCGCTCGGGTACGAACTTGGTCTCCCCATCCTTCACAACCCGAAGGGCCTCTTCAGCAAGAGGCTTCATTTTCACAAACCACTGAGCGGAGATAATGGGCTCCACATCGTTGTGGCAGCGGTAGCAAGTGCCCACATTGTGAGCGTGGTCTTCAATCTTGACCAGATAGCCCTGTGCTTCCAGGTCGGCAACGATTGCCTTTCGTGCCTCATAACGATCCATGCCCTCGTATTTCCCACCGTAGCTGTTGACAACACCGTTGTCGTCCAGTACGCGGATAACCTCAAGATTGTGCCGCAGGCCTACCTCAAAGTCGTTGGGGTCATGGGCAGGGGTCATCTTGACACAGCCGGTGCCAAATTCCATCTCCGCATAGTCGTCGGCAACTACGGGGATTTCCTTGTTGACCAGAGGAAGAATTACGTTCTTGCCTACAATGGCAGTATACCGTTCATCGTTGGGGTTTACACACACACCGGTATCACCCAGCATGGTCTCAGGACGGGTGGTGGCAATCACCACTTCACCACTGCCGTCAGCAAGGGGATAGCGGATATGCCACAGATGACCGGGCTTGTCCACATACTCAACCTCCGCATCGGACAGGGCAGTCACACAGTGGGGGCACCAGTTGATAATCCGGCTCCCCTTATAAATGAGACCCTTTTCGTAAAGGGAAACAAACACCTCACGAACTGCACTGGAGCAACCCTCATCCATGGTAAATCTGGCTCTGTCCCAGTCGCAGGATGCGCCCAGCTTCTTCTGCTGCTCCACAATCCGGTTGCCATACTTATGCTTCCAGTCCCAGACCCGCTCCAAAAATTTTTCACGTCCCAGATCATAGCGGGTCAGGCCCTCTTTCCGCAGCTCTTCCTCCACCTTAATCTGGGTGGCGATGCCCGCGTGGTCCACACCGGGAACCCAGAGCGCATTATAGCCCTGCATTCTCTTAAACCGAATCAGGGTATCCTGCAGGGTGGCATCCATAGCATGGCCCATGTGGAGCTGTCCGGTGACGTTGGGAGGGGGCATCACAATGGTAAACGGCTTCACATCTCTGGGCTTATTGGGCTTGAAATGGCCGTTCTCCTCCCACATCTTATAGATTTCGGTTTCAACCTGCTGGGGTTCATAAACCTTAGGCAGTTCTCTTCTCATAGTAAAACTCTCCTTAACAAAAAACGTCCCGAACCAAAAAGGTTCAGGACGAAAAATTATTCCGTGGTACCACCTGAATTTCCGCAAGCAGCGGACACTCAATAGCTGTAACGGGCAGACCCGCACTCCCCTACTCAAGATTTCAGAGAGCAAGCTCCGGGACGACAATCTGCAAACACTGCGCATGCTCTCACCAACCGCATACTCTCTGAAGCAGAAGAAAAGCAGAAACTTCCCATCAATGCATTTGTATATCGGGTTAAAAATAACACAATTTGCCGGAAATGTCAACGCTAATTAACCGGATATCAGACTTTTGCCTCCACAGCCTTCATTTTGCGTCGGATTTCCAGTAAATCTTCAAAGGTTTCCGGCCGTTTGGATACGTCCCGAAGCAGCGCGGACGGATGATAGATAGCAGTCATCCAAACACCGCCCCTGCATATCCACATACCGTGTTCTCGGGTAATTTTGTAATCCGGATCAATGATTCGCTTTGCCGCAATCCTGCCAAGACATACAATGATCTTCGGTTGAATTAACGCAACCTGCCGACGCAGATACCCAATGCACGCCTCCTGCTCGTCCTCCTGCGGGTCACGGTTCCGCGGCGGACGGCATTTTACAATATTGGCTATATAGACATTCCGCCTGTCCAAATCTATTATAGACAGCATATCATCCAGCAGCTTTCCAGCAGGTCCCACAAAGGGCTCACCCTGCAGGTCCTCCTGCTCACCGGGACCCTCGCCTACAAAGAGGATATCCGCAGCCTTTTTGCCCACACCGAACACAACACGGTTACGGCCATTGCATAAATCACAACGAGTGCATTGCAGACACGCCTGTTCCAGCCCAGCCCAGTTATCCATACTACCTGCTCCTTCTGCGATTTCTCCTGTTCCGGCGTCTTTGCTCCCGTATCTTTGCAAGCCGGAACGCGCGCATAAGGTATAATACAATAAACCCAAGCAGGAAAATTACAAAAGCTATCCCGATGATATACAGTACCACTGTAAAAAACGTACTCCCGTTACCGGAGTCCTTGCTGTCGTCAAATTGTGCTGCATTTGACAAAACACTGTTCATAGCATACATTTCTGTCTGGGCAATACATACAGTGCCGCACCAAACCTGCAGCGTTGAAATTCGCTGTCCTTTCTCAATAGGCGCTGTTAAGCTTACCTCATTGACATACCGATATGACAGCGTTTCTGCGCTCACATTGGCAGGTATCACAGAATAAGCGCTATCACGGGTACCGATAGAAATATCACAATTTCCGCCGAGTACGCTGCTCTGCAGCATTACCTGATTTGCATGGAGAATCTGCGCCGTTTTATAGCCGTCAAATCCCATATCCAGCAGCAGCTTTGTCTCATCAAAGCCACCATAGACCTTAACGGTATAGCCGTCCTTCTCATATTGGGACTGGGCACCGATTACAACGCTGATCAGTTCCATATCTCCAACCTGCGCAACAGAAGCTACACTGCGGCTTCTGTCATTTGCTACGGCTGTACGGCTTCCGGTAACACGGCTGTCGTAGTGAATAATCACATCTTCGTTGTTCATCAGATAGTTTTGGGAAGAGAGATAACGCACTTCTGATTTGTTGGTTTCCGGGACAGTGTATTGGATTGCGCCAAACACCTGGCGAAATGTCTCGTTCTGTATGGCTTTTGTCAGGATTCTTGCCACATCTCTTGCAGTCGTATACTGGTCGCTGTCGTGCAAACCATGAACATTGGTAAAATTCGTCCCAGTGCAGCCCAGTTCAGCGGCATAACGGTTCATTTCTGCAACAAACGCCTGCTGACTGCCCATTACATGATCTGCAAGCACAACTGCGGCATCATTACCGGAACCGACCATCATGCAGTAAAGCAGATCTTGTACAGTAACCACTTCATCTACCACTAACTCAACCACTGCAGCATCCCCAGGAAGGGTGCTGAGCACATCTGACTGAACAGTCACTACGTCAGTCATCGTGCCCTTCTCAATAGCAATCAGGGCTGTTAAAATTTTAAGGAGACTGGCCGGGGGCACCGATGCATCGGCATTATAGGAATACATCAGCGTATCTGTGTTGATTTCATAGAGAAAAGCTGCGGTAGCGTTACTCACTAACTGCTGATTGCCCAGCATAGGAACCAGGCCGTCTATGGTATTACAGCCACCGGTAACGGACATATTATCCGTAATTTCCGCAGCCATAACAGGATGCTGAAACAGTAATATAAGTACAATCAGACAAAATGCACCGACTTTTTTCATATTTCTCCCTCAATATGCAATCATCGGACTTGTCCGACGATACATTTCTGTGTATAATAACGTATAAGCATTATATCAGCTTTTGAGAAACTAGTCAATGCGAGAGGTGCGGCAAATGAAGAAATATCAGTTGATACTTATGGGAGTGACCGGTGTATTTCTTTGCCTATTATTGGGAATTTTTATTGGAAGAAATCTCACCGGCGCGTACATCCCTGTGGATAAATTAATTTCTGAATCCACTGATGCCGACGGCAACATAGTAACACACGACGGAAAAATAGATATCAACTCCACATCTATTCAACAGCTTCAGCTGTTGCCGGGAGTAGGTGAAACCATAGCGCAGCGAATTATCGCTTACCGTGAAGAACATGGAGATTTTACGTGTCCGGAAGATCTGATGAAGGTAAGCGGAATCGGACAGTCAAAATTTGAGCAAATGAAGCCGTATATCAAGGTTACAGAAGACGCCGGTGAATAATTGAGGTGCTATTATGCGTTTTATTTCGTGGAATGTTAACGGTATCAGAGCCTGTATGCAGAAAGGCTTTATGGAATTTTTCCGTGATGTTAATGCGGATTTTTTCTGCTTGCAGGAAACAAAACTGCAGGCAGGACAGCTTGAACTGCAGCTTTCGCAGTACTGTCAGTTTTGGAATTACGCTGAGAAAAAGGGATATTCCGGCACGGCAATATTTGCCAAAACAGAACCCGTGTCCGTCCGCCTGGGTATCGGTGTGGAGGAATTGGATACCGAGGGCCGCGTTATCACACTGGATTATCCCTGCTTTTATCTGGTCACCTGCTACACACCCAATGCCCAACGGGGTCTTGCCAGGATTTCCAACCGTTTGCAATGGGAGGAGGCTTTTGCAAAATATCTGAAAGAGCTGGATGCCAATAAACCCGTTATCCTCTGCGGTGATTTGAATGTGGCCCATCAGGAAATTGACCTGAAGAATCCCGCTTCCAATAAAGGCAATGCGGGATTTTCCGAAGAGGAACGGGCTTGCTTTTCCAATTTGCTTGAACAGGGATTTACGGATACCTTCCGTCATTTGCATCCTGAGGCTACCGGTGCCTATACATGGTGGAGCTATATGTTTAATGCCCGGCAGAACAACGCAGGATGGCGGATTGACTACTTCCTTGTATCAGACCGTATCGCGGATAAGATTACTGCTGCTCCCATCTATTCTGATATTCTTGGCTCTGATCATTGCCCTGTTGGTCTTGAATTGGATCTATAACAATCATCTTCTGCCCGTTTGTAACTTCCAAGCGGGCATTTTCCAATTTATCCAGATGGGCAAAGGGTGCACCTGTATCAACAGGCACTGTGTGTTCGCCTTCATTTTTCCCTACCAGCGCGAATGAAAGATTCTCACCCGTTAAGCGTTTGGCCGGAATCCGTGTGGTAAGTACAAAACGCTCTCCTACCGGCACGCAAATCCCTAAGTCCACCACAGAAATTCCGTCGCTGACAGTAATTCTGTGAATTCCCTCGTCAGTTGGTTTACAGGCACAGTGGATTCGGTAGAAAAGGCCCTCTTTTATGATTTCCGCTTGGCCAACGTTTTTTTCGTTATACATGATTTCATACAAATTACATACCCCCTTGCAGACAATCTATGCTGCAAGGGGGTATTTCATTACCGAAGGTCATTTAAGCCGAAACTGACAGCGATTGCATCGTCCACCATTGCCATCTGCTGCTCTCCCAGATGACCCATGTGTTCACGCAAACGGCGTTTGTCAATGGTGCGTATCTGTTCCAGAAGAATCACAGAATCCTTACTTAGTCCCACACTGCCGCCTGCAATGTTAATATGGGTTGGAAGTCTTGCTTTTCCTGTCTGACTGGTGATTGCTGCTGCAATGACTGTGGGAGAATGGCGGTTTCCGGTGTCATTTTGAACGATTAGGACCGGACGGGTGCCACCCTGCTCGCTGCCAACAACCGGTGATAAGTCTGCATAAAAAATATCACCGCGCCTGACTGTGCTATCCATGTGCTTCACACTCCGAAGAATCATTGCCAGCGCTACCGGATAATCCATTATGTAACGCGGCTGATTCTATTCTCCCACGCACACACGGAAAATATACGGTGGTACTGTCAATTTATCCTATGCAGCCATCATCTATAAATCTACAAATAGGTAAAATCTTCGACTGAAAGCGTCAGCACGCGGCGTCCTTGCCAGAATATCTCAGCTGAAACAGGCAAATGATTCTCTATCCATACGTTGAGTCGAAGCGCGTTTTCTTCGTAACTGTCATCAATGCTAATCTGAAATTTCCCTTCCCCGTCAGTGCAGCCGTTTATGTAACCGCTGCGCAAAGCTTTCATAAACAGCCACGGTCCTGTAACCGGAGTGACCTGACCATCCGCCATTGTCTGAAATGCAAGTACCTTATCATCAAACGTAATTGCCCCGCCGCGGTTACTTACCTTGCCTGTAATCCCCGCAATGGTCCCAGGTTCAATAACAGAAAAGGTCAGATTTCCCTCTTTGTCCGTCTGGCAGTCCATAGAGAATGTGTAAACCTTATCTCCGTAATCAGCGGTTATACCCGCACGGAAGCTGCACCCGTTGCTGCTCAAGATCTTACTGCGCAGCGAGAGCGCTCTATCTAATGGCGCACTGCCACCGCTGCATCCGGAAAGAAATACAAAAACCATTAAAACAGCAGCCAACCGCAACCGCATAGGGTTCCCACCTTATTTCAAGAGTCGTGGAAGAACCTGCAGCATATCTGTCGGGAGCATACCGTACTGACCTATTTCGTCGGCACAAATATCGCCGGCAGCACCGTGCAACCATGCGCCGCATGCCGCAGCCTGTAACGGTGGAATGCCCTGCCCCAACAGTGCTGTAACAATACCTGCCAGCACATCACCGCTACCCCCCACCGCCATTCCGGGATTTCCTGTGGGGTTTATAAAGGTATGCTCCCCATCGGTAACAACCGTGCGATGTCCCTTGAGCAGAACGATACTGTTGCATTGTTTTGCGAATATTTCTGCCGAAGCGGTTCTGTCATCAGACAGCACGCCACCAATTCGTCGAAACTCCCCCTCATGGGGCGTCAGGATGGTAGGACCTGTCCTGCCACGCAATATATCTATATGACCTGCAAGGATATTTATTCCATCAGCGTCCACTACAACAGGCCCGCTAAATTCTTCCAGGACTGTTGTAACGATATTGAACACGCCGCTGCTTTGCCCAATACCCGGACCAATGAGTACGGCATCCATCTGCGGCAGCAATTCCGATATTTTATCCACTGCAGAATCCGAAAACATACCATTATTGTCCGGCAAGGGAAATACCACCGGTTCTGTCAGTTTTACCGCCTCAATGGCATAAATGCTTTCCGGTACACCCAAATACACCAATCCTGCCCCGCTGCGCAGCGCGCCGAGTGCTGCCAGCGCTGCCGCGCCGGTATACCCCCGGCTGCCGCAAAGCAAAAGAGTTTTACCGAAATCACCCTTGTGGGCATCAATTTTTCTGTCGGGTATTATGTTCAGCACAGCAGCATGATTCAATTCCGTTATTTTCATAATCTCACCTCAAAAACATTTGGGTAGAATTATGGTATCACGGGTAGGTTTTTTCGTCAAGAATTGGAAATAGTACTTGCTTTTTTATTAAAAACATGCTATTATTCATCTCGATATGCAAAAGCGATGAATGGGTCGTCTTATGTTGGTAACGCGCACACAGAGAGAGCGGGATGGTGGGAACCGCTTACGCGCAGCACAGGGCTTTCCCCCAGGAGCTGCTGCCTGAAGCTTTCAGTAGGGTCTGCCGGGTGATTCCGTTATAAATCTACGGTGTGTTTGCACCGAAAGTGCGCCTTTGGCGAATTGCGGGTGGTACCGCGGAGGAAAGTCCTTCGTCCCAATATGGGAGATGGGCTTATTTTTTATCAATTACCTGTATATCAGGAAGGAGAAACAGTATGAAAGAACAGTTGGAGCAATTAAGAGCGCAGGCGCTTGCCGCTTTACGGGAAGCTGCAACCCCTGCCGCGCTGGAAGAACTGCGTGTCCGCTACTTGGGTAAAAAGGGTGAAATTACCGCTGTTTTGAAGCAGATGGGCGGACTGTCTGCGGAAGAGCGCCCCATTATGGGTCAGCTGGCAAACAGTGTGCGAGCAGAGGTTGAGGCGCAGTTGGAATTACGCAAGGCTGAAATTAACAGCGCTGCGCTGGAGCAGAAGCTGGCCGGCGAGGCACTGGATGTTACCATTCCCGGCGAACAGGTGCTGTTGGGCCATGAGCATCCCATGAATCAGGTCTTGCAGGAAATCAAGGATATTTTTGTTGGTTTGGGCTATCAAATTGTTGACGGCCCTGAAATCGAGCTGGCGGACTACAACTTCACCCGTTTGAACATTGAAGAGGGTCACCCCTCCCGTGACCGCAGCGACACATTCTATTTTAACGACGATGATTCCGTTCTGCTGCGTACGCAAACAAGTCCTATGCAGATCCGGGTTATGGAAAACGCCAAGCCTCCCATCTGCATTTTGGCTCCCGGCCGTGTATACCGGAAGGACGAGGCTGACGCTACCCACTCCCCCATGTTCCATCAGATTGAAGGCCTTGTTGTGGACGAGAACATCACCATGGGCGATCTGAAGGGCGCGTTGGTAACCCTTATGAAGCGTATTTACGGTCAGGATGCCATCATGCGCTTCCGTCCCCACCACTTCCCCTTTACAGAACCCAGCTGCGAAATGGATATGCAGTGCCATAAGTGTCACGGTACCGGCGAGGTGGACGGTCAGGTTTGCTCCACCTGCCACGGTGAAGGCTGGATTGAGCTGCTGGGCGCCGGCATGGTGCATCCGGAGGTTCTGCGGAACTGTGGCATTGACCCGGAGAAGTACTCCGGCTTCGCCTTCGGCATGGGTCTGGAGCGCATGGCAATGGGTCGCCTGCGCATCAATGACCTGCGCCTGATTTTCGACAATGACGTCAGATTCCTGAATCAATTCTAAGGAGGTACCGACAATGAAACTGAACAGAAAATGGCTGCACGAAGAATTTGTGGATTTGTCCTCCGTGTCTGACAAGGAATTTGTAGATAAATTGACAATCTTCGGTCAAAAAGTTGAGACATACGAGCGCATGGACGCCGAAATCAAGAACGTGGTAGTTGGTAGGGTTGTGTCCATCGTACGCCATGAAAACTCCGACCACATGTGGGTCTGTCAGGTGGATATCGGGGCAGATGCGCCTGTGCAGATTGTTACCGGCGCACAGAATGTTTGCGAGGGTGATTTGGTTCCTGCAGCGCTGCACAATTCCTATCTGCCCGGCGGTGTACACATCACCAAGGGCAAACTCCGGGGTGAGGTCTCCAACGGCATGCTCTGCTCTTATCTGGAGCTGGGACTGACCCAAAACGATCTGCCCGGTGCATTTGAGGACGGCATCTGGATTCTCAATGACGAGGACTGTAAGCCCGGCGACGATATCAACAAGGTAATCGGAAATGACGATACAGTTGTAGATTTTGAAATTACCAACAACCGCCCTGACTGCTACTGCATTATGGGCCTTGCCCGGGAGGCGGCTGCCGCATTCGGTCTGCCAATGAAGCACCACGAACCGGTGGTAAAGGGCAGCAATGCCGGCTCTATGTACGAAATGCTGGACGTAGAAGTTCCCGCAAGCAATCTGTGCAACCGTTATTCAAGCCGTATGGTTGCCAACGTAAAAATCGGACCCTCTCCTAAATGGCTGCGGCAGCGTCTGCGTGCCAACGGCATCCGGCCCATCAACAACATTGTGGATATTACCAACTATGTGATGCTGGAGTACGGTCAGCCCATGCATGCCTTTGATTATCGGTATGTGGGCTCCGGTAAGATTATTGTCCGGGAGGCAGAAGCCGGTGAGTCCATTACCACACTGGACGGCAATGTAAGAGCACTGAAGCCCGGCATGCTGGTAATTGCTGATGAGAACAAGCCCATTGGTCTTGCAGGAATTATGGGTGGTGAAAATTCCGAAATTATGGACGACACCAAAACAGTGGTCTTTGAATCCGCCAACTTCAATGGCACATCCATTCGCCAGACTGCATTGGCTCTTGGTATGCGTACCGAATCCTCCGGCAAGTTTGAAAAGAACCTTGATCCCATGCTAACTGTTCCTGCGGTACACAGAGCCTGTGAGCTTGTGGAACTATTGGGGTGCGGCGATGTAATGGATGGCATCATCGACATTATCAACTACGTTCCCGCACCGAAGACCATCCCTCTGGAAGTGGATAAGATCAACCGCCTATTGGGAACGGACATTACCCGGGAGGATATGGTCATGTACCTGAACCGGTTGGAAATCCCTGTTGATGGGGATAATATCCTTGTCCCCTCCTGGCGTCCTGATCTGAATTTAATGGCAGATATCGCAGAGGAAGTGGGCCGTTCCTACGGATATAATGAGATTCCCACCACTGAGTTTAAGAACGCCACCCAAGGCGGCTACTCCCCTGCTATGGAAATGGAGACCGCCTGCGGCCGTCTTTGCCGCGCCCTTGGATATAGTGAAATCATCACCTATTCCTTTGTCTCCCCCACGATTTTTGACCAGATTCGGCTGCCCAAGGACAGCGTATTGCGCAACACACTTCGGATTCAGAATCCACTTGGGGAGGACACCTCCATTATGAGAACCACTGCTGTTCCCTCCATGCTGGACATTCTTTCCAGAAACAGTGCCTACCACAATAAGGCGGCAAAGCTCTATGAGCTGGCAAAAATCTACCTGCCCGTAGATGGAGAAGTGTTGCCCCAAGAGCCGAAGATGCTGATGTTGGGCACATACGGTAACGGAGAAAATTTCTTCACTCTTAAGGGCGAACTGGAAGCAATCCTCACCGGACTGCGTATGCCCAAAGCAAGCTACGAAGCAGAGAAGAACAATCCCACCTACCACCCCGGTCGATGCGCTAAGGTTTCCATTGCAGGAACCGATGTGGGTTATATCGGTCAGATTCACCCCGTTGTTGCAAAGAGCTACGGTATGGACAGTGAGGTTTATTGCGCTGAGATCAACTTTACGGCGCTCATCTCCCTGCGCAAGCCGGAACCCACCTACACTCCCCTGCCCAAATATCCCACTGTCTCCCGTGACCTTGCAGTGGTCTGTGATGAACAGGTTAACGTGGCGCAGGTGGAAGCAGTCATGGAAAAGGCAGCCGGAAAGCTGCTCCGGAACATTCGTCTGTTTGATATCTATCGGGGTACCGGTGTCCCTGAGGGAAAGAAAAGTATGGCATTCTCTCTGGAGCTGCGCGCAGATGACCGCACGCTGACAGATGCAGACTCTGAGCAGGTAGTTTCCAAGGTCTTGACGGCGCTAAACACTACTTTGGGGGCAGTTTTGCGGTAAATTTTACTGATTTTTCCCTGTAAACACTTTACAGGAAGAAAAAAATGGGCTATAATACTTTTATTATTCGTAAAGGAGGTCAAACACCATGGACAACAACCAGCGTACCATTAAATTTACCGTTCCCGTTGACGAAAAGGAAAATATGCAAACCATACTCCGGAGTGTCTTTGACGCTCTGAACGAAAAGGGCTATAATCCTATCAATCAGATTGTTGGTTATTTGCTGACAGAGGATCCCACCTATATCACCAACTACAACAATGCCCGCAGTAAGATTTGCAAGATTGACCGTGATGAACTGATGCAGGAATTGGTGCGGCGCTATCTGTTTGAGAAAATCTAATTCTGATGGGAGGCCTTTGCCGCCGCAAGGGTCTCCCGATTCCTAATTTTAAGGAGGTCACTATGTCCGAAGTATTAACTTATAAGGGCCATCCGCTTATGCGTAAGGACAATTTGATTTACTATGGTTCTATGGCAGATTCCCACATTGTCATGCTCCAGATTCTAGAAACCAAAAAGGTAAATGATGTGGATATTGCTACCCGCGTATCTGTCCAGCTGCAGCTGACTGATCCCAGCGCCAAGAGCCGTGACCGTGTGGTAAAAAAGAGCGAAAAGGCCGGCTTCTACACAGCGCTTGATGTTGGCTCTGTTTGGCTCCAAAGAGCATTGGCAGGTAAATAATATTGAAACAACCGACACAGGCGTGTCGGTTGTTTTTTGCAGAAATGTGTAAAATTTTGTTGCAAATAGTCGCTTCTCTTGGTATAGTAGTAGATAATTATTGGAGGTGATTGTATGCAGCAAATGGATACTCCACGGCCATGGCCGCCGGTACGGCGGCAGAAAAAGCAGCCGAAATGGAAGCGATTGCTCCGTAAATATTGGCCCCCTATCAGATTTGCCTTGATTATTCTTGCCGCACTGACAATCATTATCCTCTGCATTTCGGGAATTGTAAAGGCAATTCGGAGATCAAACACCAATAATCAAAACATATTTCAACAAACAGAAACGACTCAGGAGTCTACCCTTTCCCAAGCGGAAATAGAGGCACTTGCCGATGAATTGATTGCCGATGCAGATTTTATTGCTGCCGGCTATGATTACCAGCGGGCTATTGAGATGCTCAAGACCTTTGAATATTATTCACAGGTTTCTGAATTGGCTGCTAGGGTGCAGGAATACGAATCACTGGACAGCCAGCTGGTTTCGTATCCGAAGATGAGCCAAATTACCCATGTCTTCTTCCATTCCCTCATTGTAGATACAGCAAGAGCCTTTGACGGCGAGTATACCGACGATGGCTATAATCTGTATATGACAACTGTTGACGAGTTCAACGCCATGCTGCAGCAGATGTACGACCGGGGATATGTGCTTGTCACACCTTACGATATTGCATACGAGGTTACCGATGAATCCGGAACCCACTTTACTTATGGCAATATCCGCCTGCCAGAGGGGAAAATCCCCTTTGTCATGAGTCAGGACGATGTAAATTATTACGGCTACATGATTTCCAACGGTGACGGCTCCGGAGATGTCCCGGCTGAAGCAACCGCTGACGGCGACGGCTTTGCCTGCCGGCTTGTCATTGGCGAGGACGGCTACCCCACCTGTGAATACGTAGATGCAAACGGGAATCTGACCACCGGTGACTATGATTTAGTCCCCCTGCTGGAAAAATTCATTCAAGCCCATCCGGATTTCTCCTATCACGGGGCGAGGGCTGTTTTGGGTGTTACCGGCTACGAAGGCGTGCTGGGCTATCATACAAAGCCTGCCTACGAAAACTCAATGGGCACAGAGGCCTATCAGAAAGAGCTGGAGGATGCCCGTGCAGTTGTGAAGTGTCTGAAAGACCACGGTTGGATTTTGGCAAGTCACTCCTACGGCCACCCTGCCTACGGTGAAATTACCGTAGAACACCTGGCTAGAGATACGGAAAAATGGGAAACCACCTGTCAGCCGGTCATCGGTGATGTAGATATCATCCTCTATCCCCACGGTTCAGACATTGCCGGAATTGAAAAGTATGATTTTAGCAATCAGAAATTCAAAGCCCTTTATGACGACGGCTATCGGTATTTCTTTAATGTGGATGCTAACATAGCCTGGTGTCAGCTGGGCTCAAACTACTTCCGCGGTGGTCGGCGTAATCTGGACGGATACCGAATGTATCATAACCCCGATATGCTTGACGATCTGTTTGATGTGGCAACCGTTTTTGATAAAAACAGACCCACACCTGTTCCTAAAATTTAATGAAATGCACCGCTCTGAATTGAGCGGTGCATTGTTATATTTTGTGTTTTTTTCAGCATACTAGCAACAAAGGACGGTGTGTCTATGAAGAATCAAAAATGCGGAAAGCAAAGTTTCTTGCTTGAAAATCCACCCACAATAACAGCATGGGCCAGTGTAGCCGGAAAGAAAGAATCTCAGGGACCATTGGCAAAAACCTTTGATATCACCAGGTCTGATTCGTATTTTGGCGAGAAGACATGGGAACAGGCGGAAAAGAAAATGCAGCAGCTGGCACTGCAAAGACTGATACAAAAAGCGGGAATACAGTCTCAGGACATCGGCTTGGTTTTTTCAGGTGACCTGCTGAATCAATGTATCGGCTCCTCTTTTACGCTGCGAAACAGCAACATTCCCCATATCGGTTTATACGGTGCCTGCTCTACCATGGCAGAAAGTCTCCTATTGGCCGCCATGACAGTGGGCGGTGGTTTTTCCGATCGGGTGGTAGCAATGACATCCTCCCACTTTGCCAGTTCTGAACGCCAATACCGCTTTCCCTTGGGCTACGGAGGGCAAAGGACGCCTACTTCCCAATGGACCGTAACCGGCTCCGGGGCGGCGCTGGTATGCAGTTCCGGAAAAGGACCCAAAATTACAGCTTGTACCATTGGAACTATTACTGACCTTGGTATTCAGGATGCCAACAACATGGGTCCTGCAATGGCGCCTGCTGCCCTTGCAACCATCCGTGCGCACTTTAATGACATGAATGTAACAGCTGATGATTTTGATTTGATAGTAACCGGTGATCTGGGCCAGCTTGGCAAAAACGCCCTGCTGACTATGGCACAGCGGGAGGGTCTTGGGTTCGGCGGAAAGCTTGCCGACTGCGGTACACTGGTATTTGATTTGTTGAAACAGGATGTCCATTCCGGTGGCTCAGGCTGCGGCTGCAGCGCAATAACATTATGTGGGTATCTGCTGGACAAGCTGGTGAGCGGAAAACTGAAAAGAATCCTGTTCTGTGGAACCGGCGCCCTCCTTTCGCCGGTCTCCACACAGCAAGGATTACCAATTCCGGGCGTCTGCCACGCAGTATCTATCACGGGAGGTTAAAAATGGAATATTTGAAAGCTTTCGTCGTGGGCGGCATTTTCTGCGTTATCGGCCAGATACTTGTTGACAAGACCAAGTTGACACCTGCCAGAATTTTGGTGGGTTACGTGGTTGCAGGCGTTCTTTTAGGCGCCGTCGGCTTGTATGAGCCTGTGGCTGAGTTTGCCGGCGCCGGCGCAACCGTACCGCTTACAGGTTTTGGATATAATCTTGCAAAGGGTGTAAAGGAAGCTGTTGGAGAAGACGGCTTTCTCGGGATATTTACAGGCGGACTCAAGGCAACTGCAGGTGGTATTGCTGCGGCAATCGCAGCCGGTCTCATTGTAAGTCTCATTTTTCGGCCAAAGGATAAAGCCTGACAGATTGGGTATACTATGCTGGGGCAACCCGAAAGATATTATACGGAGGATTTAACTATGAATAACCAGAACAAGAATCAGAACAACCAGAACAACCAGAATAGCCAGAACAATCAGAATCAGAACAAGAGCAACAGCCAGAATCAGAACAATCAGAACCAGAACAACCAGAACCAGAATTACCGCTAAATGCAAACCGCCGAAGGGAAATTCCTTCGGCGGTTTTTCTTAAATCACATCTACAAACGTACTCACGGCAAAAAAGTATAATACTGCAGACTTGACAGGTTTCTGATATATACGCGACAATGCGTCTGCATAAGCCTTGACCTGTTCCCTGTATTTGTCGGCCACACGGGATAAGGTATCCATTGAAACTTTGTCTGTCTTAAAATCAAGCACGGTAATGCCATCGTCCTCTATCAATGCGCAGTCTACAACACCTTGTAAGAGAATGTGCTCGCCATTCCCATCCGGATAGTACTTTGCAGCATCATCCAAGATAGAGAATTTGAACTCCCGGAGAACCTGATTTCCATTCTGCAGTTTTCTTCCCAGCGGTGTTTCAAAAAATGCTGTCAATTTTCCACAATCCACCATATCTGCATCTTCCTGCGTAATCAATCCCTCACTGACCAGCCTCAGTAATTCCTCCTGTACGCTCACAAGGCTTTCGCAGGCTGAAAAGCGTATATACTGCATGACTCTGTGGACAGCGTTTCCGTAAGTCCTGCCGGATACCGGTGCGGAAACGCCGGGACTTCGAAAATCAACTGGCAGGAAATCCCGGGTGCCGTCAGCAATTTCAGTATCCAGCACCCTGCCCTTTAACTGGGTTGCAGTAAGCTTAGAGGGGATGGTTGTTGCTGGAGTATTTCCATAGACGTATCCAAGTCCCTCGGACAACCTTTGGATGATTGTAGGCGATGGCTTTGCCTGTGTGTCTTCGCGCAATACTGAGCCACCGTATGCGCATCCAGTATTTACTACCTCAATACGCCACTGATGCTCCCTTACACCGGTACAGTCAGGCTGTCCTCCCAGCGCAAAAAGTGCACCGGCTTCTGTCCGGGTCAGCGCAGACTGCAGTACCCATGTACCCGGGCAGTCCGCCTCCATCGCCAGCAGCTGTCCGCTGCTCATATCCAAACGCATGGAAATCTCCCGCAAATCATTGGCCAAATTCTTAGCGGCGTAGGTCATAATCAACCTGTCCCTTGCCCGCGTCATCGCTACATACAGTACCCGCATTTCCTCGGACACGCTCTGACGCATCATTTTTGTACGGATGGCGCGCTTGGCAATGGTTGGATAGCGTACCCGCAGCCTGCTGTCTGCACAATCAAGGCCAAAGCCCAGGTCCTTGTCGCACAGAACCTGCTCCCGGGTATCTTCTTGATTGAATCCTCTGGACAAGCCGCAAAGAAATACAACAGGAAATTCCAAGCCCTTGGATTTGTGGATGCTCATAATGGTTACCGCATCCCGGTCCTGCGCAGTGCCGGTGTTTCCCAGACCTCTCTCCTCGGCAGCATTCAGATATTCCAAAAAGCGACTCAGTTCACAGACTCCGCCTGCTTCATAGTCAGAAGTAATCTGGAAGAATGCCTGCAGGTTGTTCAGCTTCCCTTCCCCGTCGGGCATGGCAGAATACACCGGCAATAAATGCGTTTCCGAATATACCGCGGATAAAAGCTGTGTGACAGTTGACAGTCTCGCCGTTTGTCGCAGCCTATTCAAGACAGATAAGAAATTCTGACATTTAGACTCCTTTGATGCTGTCAGCAATCCATAGATTCCCACACTGCGGTCCGCGCTTCGCAAGGCTGACAAATCATCAGCGGTAAACCCAAAGATGGGGCTGGTTAATACTGCAACCAACGGAATATCCTGCAATGGATTATCAATCACCTGCAGTATGGCGCGGACTGTTTTAATTTCCTCTGTTCCCAACAGGTCACCGGTATCGCCGGTAATGCAGCGAATACCTCTGGCGCTAAGGGCATGCTGAAACTCTCCGCCCACGGAACCCGGGCTGCGAAGCAGTATCACAATATCCTCCGGAACAATGGGACGCAGATTATCTCCCTCCCGCACGGTATGTTTGCCGTCCAAAAGTTCAGAAATTCTATCTGCCACGAATGCTGCTTCTTCTCCATAGGTGTCACTGTCCACATCTATTCCATAAAGGGCAACCTCCGGTTCTGTCAGGGGAATGTGGGGAATTCCCTCCCGGAGCATTTCGTCATCACCGTAGGTAAGCCCACCCACATTGGGAGACATGCACCGGGTAAACACATCATTTACAGCAGCTATAACACCACCGGAGGATCGGAAATTGTGGGTAAGCATAACCTTCCTTCCCTCGCCGGGTTTTGCCGCGTCTGCCGGGGCGTAGGCATTATATTTTTCAATAAAAATACCCGGGTCCGCCAAGCGGAATTGGTAGATGGACTGCTTAACATCGCCCACCATAAAGCAATTCTGATTTCTCTCGGTCAGTGCCCGGAAAATGGCATCCTGAATTCCGTTGGAATCCTGATATTCATCTACCATAACCTCCCGGAATCGCGCGCCTATCTCCGCAGCTACGGAGGTGATTCCTGACCGATGTTTGCCCAACAGCAAGTCCAGCGTTTTGTGCTCCAAGTCACCAAAGTCCAAAACGCCTCTGTGTTTCTTTGTCCGGTCATATTCCTCTGCAAAGACCTGCACCAGTTCAACTAAGCCTCTGGCTGCCGCTGCTGTCAAAGAGATGTCTTGCAGTGACTGGCGGCTGTCATCAGTGAAAACCCGCATGCGTTTTGCCAGACCCTCCTTGCAGGCATTGCGGATCGCCTTCATCTGTTCGGCTAATTGCAAATCACCGCATTTCTTCGGGAAGGTCAGTCTTCCAAATTCTACCATACGGTTGCGCACTATCCCATCCCATGTAGAACAGTTGCGTATAGTCTGCAGCTGACTGATTGTACTTTCGAACAGGGCAATAGGTTTTTCCATTCCCTCAATACCAGCCGCGGCGGTTACACAGCGCCTCATAGCGTCAATATGCAAGTCCAAATACTGTCTCAGATCTGTCAGCAGATACTGCCCCCACGGTGTCTGCGCTGCGTCATCCATGTCGTTTGATGCCTCGTAGACACACCCATTCAGCCATTGATCAGGGTTTAAGTGGCATCTGGAGCTGTGATACACCCGCAAAACAATATCCGGTATTTGACGGTCATCCCGACCTAACCCCTGCGTATCTACAAATGCGCAAAAATCAGGGTTGTTTCCGGCAGTTTCGTACGCAGTATTCAACACCCGCTCCAGGGCGTTATGCTGCAATTCAAGGCACGCACCCTCATCTGCAACCCGAAAATCAGCCGGAACGTCCAGCGCATAAGCATACTGTCGCAGAATGTCCGTACAGAAGCCATGCACTGTGGATATTTTGGCAAGATAAAGCCTCTGCATCTGCCGCTGCAAATGTCGGTTGGAAACATCCTCAGCAATCAACGATGCCAGCTTCGAGGCAATCTTCCCACGAAGCTCCAATGCCGCTGCCTTGGTGTAGGTAATAATCAAAAAATCATCAATGTTGGCAGGGTTTACAGGATCCAGGATATAACGCATCAGGCGATCCACCAGCACTTTGGTTTTGCCGGAGCCGGCAGCCGCTGAAACAAGCAGCTTGCCGCCGCTGTTCTCAACCGCCAGACGTTGTTGCGCAGTCAGTGTTTCAGCCATCGCTTCCAACCTCCTTTTCAACCTCTTCCCAGAATTTCTGGGAGCTCATGGCCGCATAGTCCCGTCTCCCTGTTTCGGCTGTGTTCCGGCAAATTGAACTATATGGGCAGTATGCGCAGGCGTTGTGGCGGCTGCCTCTGGTATAGGGATTTGGATCAACGTATCCGGAAGAAATATCGTCAACCATTTTCCCCAGGAGCGCAAAAACATACCCCTTCAGAAGCTGCAGCTGCCGCCTGTCCGCCAGATCACCGGAAATAGTGCCGTCCTTTTTTCTGGAATAGGACAAACGCCTGGGCGTCTCGCCGGGTTCCATAGCATGCAGAACCGCTTCATCTGCCAGCAGCAGCCCCTTCCGCTTCCACAGTTTCTCTCTTGCCAGCCAGGTTTCGTCGCCGTCGGGTTTGCCATCCAAAGCCACAATGGGTGCGCGCGCCGGAAAATACTGTACCCCAGCGGCAACCGGATGCGCACCCAGGATGCTGCCACCGTTTTTCTCCAACGCAAACAAGTACAGCAGCATTTGAAGTCCAAGCCCGTTAAACACATCACAGTAGTCAAAATCTTTTCTTCCGGTCTTATAGTCCACTATCCGGAAATAGGTACGGTCATCCTGTTTCCAGGCATCTATCCGGTCTACAAAACCTCGCAGCTGGGCAGTCATGGTTTTTCCAATAATGGGAATGGCATCTACATCGCCCTCCGGACCAAATGCCAGCTCAAAATCAACAGGCTCAAAATCCGATTCCTGAAGCTCCTGCCACAATTCGGTAACCACCAGCTCCAGCTCCTGCGCATTTCTCTCAAACAGATAGCTAATGCGTTGGGAATCTATCTGACTGAACCGATCTTCTATATACTCTCTGGAGAAATTGTTGGCAATTTGCAAAGTATCTGCTAATGTAACCTTGTGAAATCCGCCCAACTCCATAACCCGCCGACCGGTATTTTCCAGCACCGCATGAATATATGTACCGAATTCAGCAGGGTCAACCGTCGCTGTTTTGCGTTCCTTCAGATGCAGACCGTACTTAAGGAAATACGCAAGTCTGCAGTCTGCCAGCTTGTCTACCTGCGATGCGGAAAGCCGCAGGCATTCACCGTACAGCTTCTTTACAGTCGCTGTCTCCACTCTGCCGAGACAATGGCTCTGCTGACGCTGCAATAACCGGTAATTATCCGCTACACCCAACTGTTCTGCCTCCTGCAGAGCACCACTGCGCACCAGATAGGCGCTCACTTCCATAGCGTCCATAGGCGGAATCCCGAGAGGTAACATTTTTGTCTCTCCCCCTGCCATATTCGACAGACGGTGGTACAGGAATGATGGCTGACTGCCGGCGCAGGAAACACTTACCGTTTCCCTGGCACCGCAGAAGACCGCATAAATTTCTGCAAACTCTGCCTGCACACCCTCCATTGCGCCGCCTGTCAGCGGCACTCCCAGCTTCTGCAGGGCAGTGCGTTCCTGATCCGTAAGTATTCCGGCAGAACCGTTGTACCCGGGGAAAACCCCTTCACTGGTACCAAGAACAATAAGATGCTCCGGCATTTGGCAGCGCATGGCGCTCACAGGGCCTATCATAACTGCATCCAGTGTAGCCGGAATGGTACCCACATCATACTGAGCCAGGAGTAATTTCAACAGCTTTGTGAACGTCTGACTGTCCCAATAAGTTTGGCCCAGCATATCCGATAGCTGTTCCAATGCAGACAGAAGAATTTCCCAAAGCTGATTCAGAATCTGTTCATTGCGAAAATCCCCCGCCTGCTCCATCTGTACCGCAAGGGATTTCAGTCGTACATCCAGCTGTACATCCCGCAAGAATGCATACAATGCATCCACTTTATCGCCCAGTGTGCCTGCATCATGCATAGCGCTGCCCAAGCGGATCAAGGGGGTAATGGCTTCTTTGCGGGCACGATTCAAAGCTGCAAGCAGTTCTCTATCCCCATCCGTCCAGGTTTCACCCAAGCCGCGGGGGTGATTTTCCCATTCTGTACCCCAACGGCTCCCGGTAATGTTCCACAAAATGGCATAGTTTTCAAGCTTATCGCAAATACTGAAATCCAGCGGAGAAAGGGAAGATTTTAAGTAACGCAGTACATCTGCCTGTTCATAGCCATCCACTGCCGCATCAATGGCCGACAGAACAGTGGTAATCACGGTTTTGTCCAGGATGCTCTCTGTTCCTGACAGATACATGGGTATATGATATCTGGACAGGACCATACCCAGTGTACTGCTGTATGCTGAAATGTCAGGGCACACTATACTGATATCCCGGTAACGGCTGCCAAACTGTACGAGCTTCACAATCCGTTCCGCAGCCCCATGACACTCATCCCAGACTGACTCAGCACGATATACCTGTAATGCTTCAATTTGCCTGTCGATTTTACCTCTGAACAGAAACGGAAGCAGTTCCTTTGCAGGCTGGCTCTGTGCCTCAATACTGCGTATCTCTACACAGATTCCCGCTTGCTTTGCCATCCGCAGAAGCTCAGCGGCAGTGCCGGCTGCAGTCTCAAAGGCAGGCTCATCCGTATCAACGCTGTCGCAGGTAAGGCTGACAACCACATGGGAAGATTCTGCAATCAGGTGGCGCAGAATAGCCCCGTGCTGCCGTGTAAAATCCGGAAATCCATCTATGTAAAACACATGGTCAGCGGCAAATGAACCGTCTTCAAGCTGTTCCAGCAGCCAAGTCATCTGATCCCTAGGGTCACGCTTACCTCTGGCACAGAGACTGTCGTACGCCTCAAATAGCAGAGAGAGCTCCTCCAGCTTTTGCGCAAACACTCCCTGGGATTTTTGAGATGCTGCATACAGATCCTCGGGACTGATACAGCAGCGCTTAAACTCATCCACCGCATCCACAAGTCCGGACAAAAACTCCGGTCTGGTTTCCACTGCGGCATACGCCTTAAGTTTACTGTGGAGCTGACGGGCAGCAGAGGCCATAGCAACCAGTCTGCCTCCGTTATCCAAGCACTCCTGCATACCAACGCCTGCAGCATCAGATACGCGTTTTGCAAGCCGTGTAAAGGTAAGTACCTCCGCAAAACGGCTGGCTGTATCCCCTGCCGCAGCGCAGAGTCTGCGCTCCGTGTCGTGACTGATAAGTTCGGGGACTATCAAAATTCGCCCTGCTTTCTCATCGGCAACATCCTGAGAAAGCATATCAAATACCGCATCGCGGTTTGCTGTCCAGTCAGTACCCAAAAGCAATGTAAGCATACAATCCCCTCCTTTTTGTTTCATAATATCACAAATTCAGTCCAAATAACAGGGTATATTTACGTTTTGCTAAAATAATTTTCTATTTTCCCGATACAGTCAAGGAACAGGAACCGCACACGAAATCTTCCGCCGTTGACAAGCGTGTTGGTGAGGGTTTGGGAAAATCCCGACGACACGGCTGTGTCACGGAAGTCTGCGCTGGTTGCCGGCAGACACAGTGATGGGAATGCCACACACCACCAGTTTTTTCCCTCGCCATCCCCGATCACAATGCGTAGAGAATCATACATGCCGGAGGGCAGAGAAAAGGTATCATACTCCCGGACGCCAAACGCTTCCTGCTGCAGCGTAACCTTTGCCCGCTGCTTAATACCCAGCCTATCCAGCACACTGTTTGACAGCTCCTGCAGCACCGCCAGATTCTCACGGAGGTACTCCATTACCTGTTCTTTGTCCGAAAACTGCTCAATAATGGGTTCTAGATACGCAACAACAGCGTCCTTTACCTGTAGTTTAATATCCTGATCGTCAGATAAATAAGAATTTGCAACCACATGCAGACGGATGAGATCCTGCTTCAGCGTCTGATGATCCTGCCACAGGTCATAGACGCTTACAGTTGTAACAACCAGCAGCAAGCAAAGCAATAATTTTATCAATTTCTTCATAAAAACACCGTCCATACCGAGATATTCCCAGTATGGACGGAATCCGTTAAAATTATACAGGCTTGGCAATGTAAACCTGCGGATAGTTTTCTTTCAACATATTGCAAATGACTGCTGCAAACTCAAAATCCGGCACAATGGCAAATACGGCTGATCCCGAGCCGGTCATCTGCTGCGCAATGGAACCGTAGCTGTTAAAGATAGACTTTATATAGTTTAGCTCCAAATGGTTCTGGGTCACAATGGGGTCAAAAACATTATAGATGTTCTCCGCAATTTTTCCCAGATCACCGGCAAGCAACGCGCTTTCCATGGCCTGATGGTCCGGACGTTTGGCAATGGCAACCTCGTCAATTTTCCGATACAGCTCCGGTGTGGATGAGGAAAAGTCAGGCTTGCACACCACAAAACAACAGTCCGGAAAATCCGGTAGTTTCCGCAGTCGCTCTCCTCTGCCCTCTACCATGGCAGTGCCGCAGAGTGTGCAGAACGGCACGTCACTGCCCACAAGGCTTCCAAGTTCTGCCAGCGCCATAATGGACAAAGGATTGCCGTAGTAGCGGTTCAGCGCCCGCAGCACAGCTGCTGCGTCTGCGCTGCCACCGCCCATGCCCGCCTCCATAGGGATGCGTTTTGTAATGCGAATTTCAAGACCGGTTGTCTGCAGTTTGGTCTGCGCAAAGAAAATCTCTGCAGCCTTCCAAGCCAAATTCCGGGAATCGGTAGGAATCCCCTCTTTATCACAGTGCAGCACCCAAGGCTTTTCGGTGTCTATGTCAATTTCCACATCGTCGCGAATAGAAATGGTCTGCATCACACTTTTTAAGTCATGGTAACCGTCAGGACGCTTACCCAAAACATCCAATGTCAGATTTATTTTTGCAAAAGCACCTTCGTATAAGGTCGTCATAGTACTGTTCCTTCCTGTTTTTTTCATTATTATATCGAATAAGCAGATTATTTGCAACGGTTTGCATATTTTATTTTTTATGGGACATGATAGCACTATCCAATAACTTGAATGGAGGTAGTTTTGTGGACACGATTGCATTGATCCTTTCCATTATTGGCTCACTGAACTGGGGCCTGGTAGGTATCTTCAAATTTGATTTGGTTGCATGGATCTTCGGTGGTCAGGCAGCCGCCTTCAGCCGCATTATCTATGCGCTGGTTGGTCTTGCCGGATTGTGGTGTATCACGCTGCTGTTCCGCAGAAACCGTGACAGCATCAATGCAGAATAATGGTAGCGGCAGCATCAAACGATGCTGCCGCTTCAGTTATACAATCAACCCACACGAACCAGGCAGGTATAGGTAGTGCCATTGTATGTCGTGCTTACATTCACACCCGATGTCTTAGAAACACCTTTAACGATGCTTCCGGAGACAGAAACTGCACTGCTGTTGCAGGACCAGGTTACCTGCGCAGTGTTACCAGCGCTGTCCTTCAAATACAGAATAACACTCTCGCCTACGGAGATACTGATGTCTTCGGTTTTATCTCCGTACTGTGTATAAATGGCGTAGGTTGTATCTTCTGCCTGACTGCCGCCGTCCTCGGAGACACCGCCATTACCACTGCTGCCGCCGCCGTCCTCAGAAACACCGCCGTTGCCGCCAACACCGGTGCTCTCCTTAAAACTGCAGCGGATGATGCAGCTTACCTTCTCACCGTCAAATTCGGCATGTACCGTTGTCGTACCGCCGCCGACCGCAACAACCTTGCCGTCAACAAAGGTGGCAACAGATTCATTATCACTGCTCCATGTAATCAGGTTCTTGGGCACAGAGCCACTGTACAAAACCCAACTCTCACCCTTGAAGCTAAATGTAATATCCTTACGGTTCAGACGAATGGACTCCTGAGGCTTGGTGGTATCATCAGGCACAGTTGTATCTTCCGTTGCATCAGAGGAGGATTCCTCCGGGAACTGGCAGGTGACAAGACATTCCTTCGTCACGTTGCCGCAGGTAATGGTTATCTTTGCAGTTCCCTCACCCACAGCGGTAATCTTACCGTCGCTGCTTACAGTGGCTACTTCATCATTATCAGATATAAAAGTGATTGTATCCGTGGTATTCGCAGGCGTTGCGGTTACGGAGAGAAGCCTTGCCTCTCCGACCTGCTCAAATAATACGGTATCCACATCCAGCATCAGGTCTGTGCAGGACAAATCAATCTGCGAACCTCCCGTGGTGCTTGCAGAACTGCTGTTGTTTGGGATAGGATCAGAGATCGGTCCAAAGAAACGAATGGCAACGTAAATAACCACGCCGATAATGGCAAGCAGCAAAACAATGGCAGTAATCACCAGCCCGCGATTGGATTTACTGTCCGGATCTCTGTCATTGGCGTGCACAGGGGGCTTTGCCGCACCGGAGCCGGTGGCGTTCATCTGCGTGCGTTTCTTCACGTTGGATTTGGAAAAACGACCGCCCTTTACATAGGTATACCCGGTAGAAACCTTACCGTCGCTCTGTACTTCATTGGTCACACGGTGAAAATCACCGGGACGAACACTTCCGCAAATAGGACACTGTTTCGCTGTTTCTGCGTAGGATGTGCCGCAAATATCGCATATAATCTTGCTCATTCTATATACCTCCTGATCAGCAAGTCAGTCTGTAAAAATGATTACATGCTGATTATAGCATTTCTTGCAGAATAAAACAACCATAAACCTGTTGCTTTTTTTAGAAATTTATTTTATGATATGAAGTATATGGAAAAGGAGGCGATTTGTTTGTCGGAACCAAAGTTAATTTCGCCAATGCTTGATAATTTTATGGTAGGAGCGCCTATCAGTGAGCATCACGGTATTTGCTGCTGCCCGGCCATGGAAAATGTCACCGATAACCGGTATATTGTTAAAATTATCTCCGTCCCTGCAACCCCCACACAGATGGACGCGCTTCTGCTTTCCGGT
Source organism: Faecousia sp. (assembly GCA_045540155.1). GTDB lineage: Bacteria > Bacillota > Clostridia > Oscillospirales > Oscillospiraceae > Faecousia. The sequence continues at coordinate 86,215 of JAZQGT010000016.1, read as the reverse complement.
GCTTTTCAGGACGAAGCGTCAGCAATGGCCTATTTTAAGGATATTGCCGATGGGGTTATTCAAGAGGTTGACATCTTAAAAAAGCTTTCTGAATTGGAGGGTTTTCTTTCCTATGAGAGCTGCCAGATGGAGCCTATGGAATCCGGAAAGGGCTACCAAATTTACCTCCTGGGCAGCTATAAGCGCACATTGGAGAAGCACTTTAAGCGTCACAGCATGACCCATCTGGATGCACTGAATTTAGGATTGGATCTGTGCGCCGCGCTATCGGTCTGCCGGCGGATGGGCTACCTGTATGCAGACTTAAAGCCCAGTAATGTGTTTGTTGCAGACCAGCGGGTATACCGTATCGGCGACTTGGGTTTTATTTCGCTGGATTCCCTTCAGTATGCATCCTTACCTGAAAAGTACTTAAGTGTTTACACACCCCCGGAGATCACAGACGCCTTCTCTGCGCTCAATTCCACAATGGATATATACGCAGCAGGTCTTATCCTCTATCAGGCATACAACAACGGCGAGCTGCCCTTTAACAGCGAGGTATCTGCCGGCAATACGCTGCCTTCTCCGCTGTATGCCGATTATGAGATGAGTGAAATTATCCTTAAGGCATGCTCTCCCGACCCGCAGCAGAGATGGCAGGACCCTATGCAAATGGGTCAAGCTATTGTTAGTTACATGCAACGAAACGGTGCAAATGACACCCCCATTGTGCCTATGCCTGCTCCGGAACCGGAACAGACACAGGATGCTGATGCCCTGCAGGAGTCTGACGAAACACCAACCGAGGAGACAAATGCACTGCAGGAAACTGAAATTGCTGCCGAGGAAACAGATACGCCCATTGATGAAGACCCCATCGCAGACAGCGAGCTTCTGGAGTTGACCATTTCTCCGGATACTTTTGACGAGGACGGCTCTGAGAAAGATGACGATCCCACCGATTATGAGAACATCTCTTTTGAAGTGTCGGAAATGCTGGATCAAGCCGACGAGCTGGCTGCGCATTCCGTACCAGATCCGGTAGTGGTTCCCGATCATGTGGATATACCCATGCCGGAACCTCTGGAAGAGGAAGAAGAATCGGCTGAAGACGAGGTGCAAGCGGAAACGGAAGTTCCTGACGAAGAGCCTCAGTTTCTGCCCGAGGATGATGTGGAGGACGACCTGCAGACTCCTAAGAAGAGAAAAAAGAGTCATTGGGTTCGCAATACTATTCTGATTCTTTTACTTTTAGCTTTGTTGACAGGCGGTTACTATTTCTATACGAACTATTATCTGCTCCCTATCGCGTCAATTACTGTTGAGGGCAGTGAGGATTCCCTGACCGTACTGATTGATACTGATGTAGACGAATCATTGCTCCGCGTTATTTGTTCTGATGCCTACGGCAATCAAATTCCCGCTGACGTCATCAACGGAAAGGCCGAGTTCACCGGGCTTGTGTCCAACACCGCATATAACATCAAAGTGGTTGCCAACGGTTTCCACAAGCTCACAGGAGACCTGACCACCGCGTATTCAACACCTGTTCAATCCAACATTGTCCAATTTGACGCAGTAAACGGCATCAGTGACGGCAGTGTTATTCTAAGTTTTGCTGTTGAAGGACCCGATTGCGATTTGTGGACAGTGGTGTATTCCTCTGAAGGTGAAGAGGAGCGTTCCGCCACCTTCAATTCCCACATGGTTACCCTTACCGGTCTTACGCTGGACAAAGAGTACACCTTCCGGTTGGTTGCCCAGGATGACCTGTATACCACCGGACAGGAGGAAATTCAATTTACAGTCCGCAAACTGGTCAACGCAGAAAATCTGGAAATTGTCAGTTGTGCCAACAACGCATTGACCGCAACATGGACTGTACCCGAGGGTGCGACCGTATCCGGTTGGTCTGTGCGTTGCTATAATGACACCTATAACCAGACCATCATCACAACGGAGACCACTGTCACATTCCAGGATCTCGACCACACCGCAGGATACACAGTGGAAGTGAAAGCTGCCGGAATGAGCACAAGCCAAACAGCCAGTATTCCCGCAAATTCCGTAACCGCAGCCAATTTTCAGGTAGACACCGCAACTCCCGGCAGTCTCACCTTCACATGGAAGCCCAGCATGCTGGTCTCTTCTGATAGCTGTGTGCTGCGATACAGCATCACAGGTATCGAAGGAGATGTGCTTGTGCCCTGTCAGAACAACTCCGCAATCATTAGTCCGTGTATTCCCAACGCAACCTATCACGTTCAAGTTGAAGATACAAGCGGCAATGTGTTTCTCAGTTCACAAACTGATGTTTCAACCGGATCCCCTGAGAATGTGTATTTGGAATTTAACGGATTTACTGTTTCCCGGGATGAATTGAGCTTCAGAATGTGTAAAAGACCGTCGTACCAAAATTGGGATCGTTACGATTTGAGCGATGGAGACTATAAGACGGAATTCACCGTAGGTGAAGCTGCATCGTTCCTTGTATACTTCAACAAGCGGTATACTGCCACCAGTGAGGGAGTAACCACTCTGTTTGTTATCCGCGATCAGGACGACAAACCTACACATACTGCCGTGGTAAACAGCACATGGGTTAATATGTGGTATAAGAATTACTGCGAATTGGACATCCCGGTTATGCCCACCGCAGCAGGCCAATACACAATGGAGGTTTACTTCAACAACGGCCTTGCCGCCCAGCAGCAATTTACCATTACGCAATGATATAAAAAGACAGCCGTTTTGCGGCTGTCTTTTTTTGAAAAAAATATCAAAAAATATAAAATTCCCTTGCAAATCCCAACACATCGTGATATAGTGTTAAAAAGCCTTTGTTGGAGGTTTATTATGACAGTTTCCGTAAATGCAGCACAGGGTTACTTTTATTACTATTACTTTTTTAACGCAAAAAGGTAATAGCGATTTGTGTTGCACTTAAAGCCGTCAAACCCGTAATTTTCAGACGCCGCACAGATTCGCTGCTGTGTGGTGTTTTTTCTATTTTAGGAGATGTTACTATGATTGCTGTATTAAAACGAGGTACCACCCCCGAGCAAACCGAGCACCTGCTGAACTGGCTCAAGCACATGAATCTGGATGTCCATGTTTCCAACGGTAAGGAATTTACCATTTTGGGACTTGTGGGCGATACCAGCCGTGTAGATATTGAGCTTTTGAACAGTTTGGAAATTGTAGAGAGCGTAAAACGTGTGTCCGAACCGTTCAAGCAGGCAAACAGAAAGTTCCATCCCAACGACAGCATTATCACCTGCGGAGATGTGGCAATCGGCGGCGGTAATTTCGCTATGATCGCCGGTCCCTGCTCCGTTGAGAGTCTGGAACAGATTACAGAGGTTGCAACCGCTGTCAAGGGTTACGGCGCGGATATCCTCCGCGGCGGTGCATTTAAGCCGCGTACATCGCCCTATGCCTTCCAAGGTCTGAAGGATGAGGGAATCCGTCTGCTTTTAGAGGCGAAAAAAGCAACCGGTATGCCCATTATTACAGAGATTATGAATGTCCGCTCCCTTGAGCTGTTTGAGGATGTGGATATCATTCAGGTAGGCGCCAGAAACATGCAGAATTTCGACCTTTTGCAGGAACTGGGCAGAACCAGAAAACCCATCCTGCTCAAACGTGGCCTGGCCAACACACTGCAAGAGCTGCTTATGAGTGCCGAATATATTATGAGCGAAGGAAATGAGAATATCATTCTCTGCGAGCGCGGTATCCGTACCTATGAGACGTATACCAGAAACACACTGGATTTGTCAGCTGTTCCGGTCCTACACGAGCTGACCCATCTTCCGGTTGTAGTTGATCCCAGCCATGCCACTGGTCGCTCCGCTCTTGTGCCTTCCATGGCTGTGGCTGCCGCTGCAGCCGGTGCAGACGGCATCATGGTCGAGGTTCATAACAACCCTGCCTGCGCCATGTGCGACGGTGCCCAGTCCCTCACGCCGGAGCAATTCGGTGAGCTGAACCGGCAGGTTCAGAGAGTAAAAGAGGCATTGCAATGAACGTAGGAATATTGGGTTTGGGTTTAATAGGCGGTTCACTGGCACGGGCCTACGCAAAGGCCGGTCATACAGTATACGCCTGTGAGAAGGATGAGAGCATGCTTGCTTTCGCGCAGCTGGCAGGTGCAGTAAACGGTGAATTGGACAAAGAGACTGTACCTCAGTGTGAATTGATTCTTTTAGCGATCTATGCAGACGGCTCTGCCTGTTGGCTGGAAGAACATGCATCTCTCATTTCCCCCTCCGCATTGGTAATTGACTGCTGCGGCATTAAGGAGGCCATCTGCAGCCGGTGCTTTCCGCTGGCGGAGCAACACAGATTTACCTTTATGGGCGGTCACCCTATGGCAGGCTCCCATAATTCCGGCTTTAAGTACAGTCGGTCAAATCTGTTTCAGGGCGCTCCTATGGTGCTGGTTCCGCCTCGATTTGATGATCCGGAACTTCTTCAGCGCGCCAAGGATGCATTAGAGCCCTGTAAGTTCGGCTCTTTCTCTGTGACCACCGCATCCGAACACGACAAGGTAATCGCCTTTACCTCCCAGATGCCCCACATTGTCAGCAACGCCTACATCAAGTCCCCTACCGCCTTGCAGCACACGGGATTCTCTGCCGGCAGCTACAAGGATTTAACACGGGTCGCTTGGCTCAATCCCCAAATGTGGGCTGAACTTTTTCTGTCAAACAAGGACAACATTCTCTTTGAACTGGATACCTATATTGACAGCCTGAAAGCTTACAAAGAGGCAATATCCAACAATGACGAACACGCACTGATTGCACTGCTGGACGAAGGCCGCAGACGCAAGGAGGAGGTTGACGGATGAAGACGATTCACATAAATGCATCCAGATCCTATGATGTACTGATTGAAGACGGCCTGCTGAAAAGCGTTGGCTGGCATTTACACGACACACTTAAATGCACATGCAAGGTTGCCGTCATCAGCGACAGCAATGTATGGCCGCTGTATGGCAATAGCACCGTGTCCAGTTTAACGGCTGCCGGCTTTGAAGTTATAAATTATGTATTTCCTGCCGGTGAATCCAGCAAGAGTTCGTCTACTTATCTGGAAATTCTCAACTTTCTGGCAGAAAATCACGTAACCCGTTCCGATGCAGTTATTGCATTGGGCGGCGGTGTTACAGGTGATATGACGGGCTTTGCGGCGGCGACCTATCTGCGGGGTATTCGTTACATACAAATCCCCACCACCCTGCTGGCGATGGTAGACTCCTCCGTGGGAGGCAAAACTGCGATTGATTTGCCTGCCGGTAAGAATCTGGTGGGCGCATTCTGTCAGCCCAGTCTGGTGCTGTGTGATTTAAGTACCCTCAACACACTGCCCCAGTCCGTCTTTTGTGACGGCTGCGCGGAAGTGATTAAGTATGGCGTTCTCTATGACGCTGAACTGTTTGCCCATCTTTCAGTCAACGGATTGGGTTTTAACCGGGAATATGTTATCAGCCGCTGTGTCGAACTGAAGCGGGACGTGGTTGCACAGGACGAATTTGACACTGGCGCAAGGCAAATGCTCAATCTTGGACATACCATCGGCCACAGCATTGAAGCCCTAAGCAATTACACTGTTTCTCACGGACAGGCAGTAAGTATGGGTATGGCAATCGTCACAAAGGCAGGCTGCAGGGAAATTTACGAGGATTTGGTTGCGGTTATGAAAAAATTCCGTCTTCCTACCGCAACTGCGTTCTCTGCCCATCAGCTTTTTACCGGCACACTGTCGGATAAAAAACGCGCCGGCGGCACCGTCAATCTCATCATTCCAGAGTCAATCGGCAGTTGCGCCATTGTGCCCATGCCGCTAGAAGAACTGGAAGCATTCATTGAAGAAGGTCTGTAATATGGACATCACCATCTATCCAAAAAAGCTCTCCGGTACAGTCCGGGCGATCCCATCCAAATCCCAGGCGCACAGACTGCTGATATGCGCCGCATTTTCAGATTCATCTACTGTGTTGGAATGCCCCCAAACCAACGAAGATATTGAGGCAACGGTCCGGTGTCTCAATGCCCTGGGTGCGGAGATTTTTCGCACAGACAACGGCTACGAAATTACCCCTGTAACCTATGTTCCGCCGTCAGCAGTTCTCGACTGCGGCGAAAGCGGCTCTACTTTGCGTTTTCTGCTGCCGATTGTTTGCGCTCTTGGAGTAAATGCAACATTTCAGATGCACGGGCGGCTTCCCTACCGGCCCTTATCTCCCCTCTGGGAGGAACTGGAGCGAATGGGCGGCACTCTGACACGCCCCACTGAAGCCACCATTGAAGTCAGCGGAAAATTGCATGCCGGAGATTTTGTAATTGCAGGCAATGTTTCCAGTCAATTTATATCCGGTCTTTTATTTGCCGCTGCCCTGTTGGAAGGACGCAGCACCGTTACTGTCACCGGCGCAATGGAGTCGAAACCATACATTGACATGACGATGCTGGCGCTGAAAACATTCGGTGTCACTGCCAACAATTTCGAAATTTGCGGCAGCTTCCCCTTTCACTCACCCGGTACTGTCACAGCAGAGGGCGATTGGAGCAATGGCGCGTTCTTCCTATCCGCCAATGCGCTGGGTAATGCCGTAGATGTTACCAATTTGCATTGTAATTCCCCTCAAGGAGACCGGGCAGTGGCAACACTGCTTAAATTGACAGACACCTTCCCTACAATCTCTGCCGGGGACATTCCTGATCTTGTGCCCATTCTGGCGGTTGTGTTCGGTGCTAAGGGCGGCGCAGTCTTTACCGATATTGCCAGACTGCGTCTGAAGGAATCCGATCGGGTTGAAAGTGTCCGTAAAATGCTCCATGCACTTGGCGCAAAGACCTCTGCCACAGAAAACACGCTAACAGTCGAGCCAGGGCAATACCGCGGCAGTACTGTGGATGCCGCAGGCGATCACCGCATTGCTATGGCTGCCGCCATCGGAGCAACTGTTGCGGATGGCCCTGTAACGATACTGGGCGCGGAATGTGTATCCAAATCCTACCCTGCTTTCTGGCAGGTGTATCAATCATTAGGAGGTTGTTATGAGCAGCACCTACGGTGAAAGACTGAAACTCTCCATATTCGGGCAGTCCCACGGTCCTGCCATCGGCATGACGCTGGACGGAATTCCCGCCGGACTTCCTGTGGATATTTTGCAGCTGCAGGCATTTCTTAATAGGCGTGCACCCGGCAACAGTGATTATGCCACGTCCAGAAAAGAGGCTGACAAGCCCGAATTTCTCTCGGGAATTGTGGACGGTTTTACTTGCGGCGCGCCCATTGCAGCAATGATTCCAAATACAAATACCCGTTCCGGTGATTACAGTCAACTGAAAGACTGTCCCCGTCCCGGCCATGCAGACTACCCTGCTCAGATTAAGTACAGGGGGTTTCAGGATGTGGCTGGCGGCGGCCACTTCTCAGGACGTTTGACAGCTCCACTGTGTGTAGCCGGCGGTCTGTGTAAGCAATGGCTGGAGGGAAAAGGCGTTTACATCGGTGCGCACATCAGTGCCATTGCCGGTGTTGTGGACGAACCTGCACATCTCGATTGGGTAAAACCCGACCTCAATGCCATTGGAAAGGACTTCCCTGTTCTAAATTCGGCTGCCGGAGAGAAGATGCTGATTGAAATTTCCAAGGCGAAAGCAGACGGAGACAGCGTGGGCGGTGAAATCGAGTGTATTGTCACTGGGCTTCCTGCCGGTCTTGGTGAGCCCATGTTCGGCGGCACGGAAAGTAAGATTGCGCAAATTATCTACGGCATACCCGCCGTAAAGGGACTGGATTTTGGCTCCGGGTTTGCCGGCAGCCGTCTCCTGGGCAGTGAGAATAATGACAACTACATCATAGAAAATGGTGAAATTAAGACTGTTACCAATCACGCAGGCGGTATTCTTGGCGGTATTAGCACCGGAATGCCCCTGGTATTCCGGACGGCAATCAAACCTACGCCGTCCATTTCCAAGGCGCAACAGTCGGTAAGCATGTCCAGGCTTGAAAGTTGCGAATTGCACATTCACGGACGTCATGACCCCTGCATTGTTCCCCGCGCTGTGCCGGTTATCGAGGCTGCGGCGGCCATTGCGATTTTTGATATGTGTCTGATAGCAGGCGTATAAGGAGAAATTAAGTATGGAATTGAAAGATTTACGAGAGCAAATTGACCAGGTTGACGAACAGCTTGTACAACTGTTCACCCAGCGCATGGCACTGTCTGCGCAGGTTGCTGATTATAAAAAGGCGCACCAGATGCCCATATATGTCCCTGCCCGGGAACGTGAGATTCTGCAGGAGGTGGCAAAGAAAGCCGGACCGGATATGGCAAACTACACCCGTGTCCTTTACTCCATGCTTTTTGAATTAAGCCGGAGTTATCAGCGCAAACGCAACACAGAGACAACACCACTTTATCAAAACATTACCCATTCCATTGAGAACACAGAAAAGCTCTTTCCGCAATCGCCCATGGTAGCTTGTCAAGGCGTGGAGGGTGCGTACTCACAGATTGCCTGTGAGAAGATGTTCAAGTCCCCCATGATCATGTACTTTAAGAACTTTGACGGCGTTTTCAATGCCATTGAGCAAGGACTGTGTCAATACGGTATCCTGCCCATTGAGAACTCCACCGCAGGTTCTGTGAAAAAGGTTTACGACCTGATGATCCACCACAATTTCTCCATTGTCCGGACCTTCCGCATGAAAGTTGACCACTGCCTTATTGCAAATCCCGGCGCAAAAATAGAGGAAATTAAAGTTATTTATTCCCATGAACAGGCCATCAATCAATGCAGTGATTTTATTAAGACGCTGTCCGGTGTGCAGATTATTCCCGTTGAAAATACTGCTGTTGCTGCCAGTATGGTTGCGCAGTCCGAAAAAATGGATGTTGCTGCCATCTCAAGCCATGCCTGTGAGGAACTGTACGGCTTGAAGAGCCTTGCCGATTCTGTGCAGGATAAGGGCAACAACCGCACCCGCTTTATCTGTATCAGCAAAAATCTGGAGATCTATCCCGGCTCGGACAAGAGCAGCATTATGATGGTACTGTCCCATAAGCCCGGCGCGCTTTACAAAGTACTTGCGCGGATGTATGTGCTGGGCATCAACGTGATTAAACTGGAGTCCCGCCCCATTCCTGACCGGGATTTTGAATTTATGTTCTATTTTGATTTGGAGACATCCATTTACTCTGAAGAATTTGTACAGCTTATGTGTGAACTGGACGACCTTTGCGAGGAGTTCAAGTATCTGGGAAGCTACACCGAGGTGGTATAATGATCTGCGGATTACTGGGCAAAACCCTTGGTCACAGCTATTCCCCCCAAATTCACAGCTATTTGGGAGATTATTCCTATTCTCTCTTTGAAAAACAGCCTGAAGAATTAGCAGCGTTTTTAACCGGTGATAATTTTACGGGACTGAATGTGACCATGCCCTATAAAAAGGACGTGATTCCCTACTGCCAGGTCCTTACCGACTGCGCAAAGAAGCTGGGTGCTGTAAATACCATTGTACGGCAACAGGACGGGACGCTGGTTGGTCATAACACAGACTATTTTGGTTTCCAATCTATGGTTCTGCGAATGGGGCTGTCCCCTTCCGGTAAAAAAGCACTGGTATTGGGAAGCGGCGGCGCATCCTCTACCGCTGTTGCAGTGCTAGAGGAAATGGGTGCAAACGTGGTTGTCGTATCCCGTTCCGGTGAAAACCACTACGGAAATTTACACCTGCACACAGATGCATCAATCATTGTAAACGCTACGCCTGTGGGGATGTATCCCCATGCAGGTACTTCTCCCGTAAATTTGGATATGTTCCCTGCCTTGGATGGCGTGCTGGATATTGTGTATAACCCGGCGCGGACACAGCTCATTTTGGACGCACAGGAGCGGGGTATTCCCTGCGACAATGGGCTTTGGATGCTGATTGCCCAGGCAAAAGAGGCCGCACAATGGTTCACTGGAAAAATTCTTGATGAGGAAATCATTGCAGCCATCCACACCAAGCTGCAGAAGCAAATGGAGAATATTATTCTGATCGGCATGCCCGGTTGCGGAAAGTCTACCATCGGAACGCTGCTTGCCGAGAGACTGGGTAAGCATTTTGTGGATGCTGATGAGGAAATCATCCGGCTGGCAGGTATGGCAATCCCAGAAATCTTTGAAAAGATTGGCGAGGACGGCTTCCGCCAGCTGGAAACAAAGATTTTGGCTGAATTGGGACAGCAATCCGGCTTGGTCATTGCCACCGGCGGCGGATGTATCACCCGGGAAGTAAACTATCCACTGCTGCACCAAAACGGCACAATCTACTGGATTGAGCGGGATATTGCAGCCCTTCCCAAGGACGGCAGACCCCTCTCACAGTCCACTGACCTGACGCTGATGTATGAAATCCGCAAGCCGCTCTACGCACGGTTTGCAGACTATACGGTAACAAACAATGGTGATGTAAATAATACCGTCTCTGAAATTCTGAAAGGATGGCAGCACAATGAAAATTCTTGTAATTAACGGACCCAACATCAATATGTTGGGTATCCGGGAGCCGGATATCTATGGTAGACAGACATTTCAAGAGCTGCTGGAGTTGCTAGACCGCGCTGCAAACCATTACGGAATAATTGTCGAACAGTTTCAGTCCAATCATGAGGGTGACCTAGTCGATAAAATACAGGCAGCGTACGGCAATACCGATGCTATCGTCATCAATCCCGCCGCGTACACCCACACCTCTGTTGCCATTTTGGACGCGCTGAAATCGGTTGCAATTCCCGCTGTGGAGGTTCACATCTCGCAGGTGGACGCAAGAGAGGATTTCCGGCAGGTATCCTATGCAGGACTTGCCTGTGAAAAGACCATAGCAGGACAGGGCCTGGACGGCTACCTGCAGGCCATTTCCTACCTGATAGATAAATACAAAAAGTAAAAGGAGTGCAAACGCACTCCTTTTTCTTATAAATGACAGCACAATGTGCAGGAGGATGTTGTAACCGTTCCGTCAATATATCTGGCAGATTCTGAAATGCGCTGAAAGCCGCATTTGGAATGTACTGCCAACGAGGCTGCGTTTTTCTTCCCAACGTGGGAATAGACCGCCATGCATTTCGCTTTTTTCAGATAAGCAAGCGCCTCGTCAATCAGGCGTGCAGCATATCCTTTTCCTCTGCTGTCGGGCGCAGTTTCAAGGGCTTCCAATAAATAGCCGTCCTTGTACGGCTCCATCCGAAGGGTCGACTGGTAACGCCCATTTTCCACCCACACAGCATAGAACGCACCTTTGCGCTGAAAGAAATCTTCACGCAGATATGATAGAAATTCTTCTTCCGCCCTGCGCATCTGTTCATGGGGACTTGCGTCGGGGAAGAAACATTCTCCATTTTCCCGGTTACTCTCAGCATATACAGTCATCAGCTGCGCTGTATCCAGTTCTGCCATAGACGTAATAATTCTTATCATTGCAACTACTGATTCCTTATAAGGCTTCGCCGAGAATGGATTTGGTGGCATAGGCATTGAGGGTCATATCTGCGGTATTCCCAGCAAGAAATTCATAATACGCCTGCGCTCCGATCATAGCGGCATTGTCACCGCACAGAGAAAGGGGCGGTAGATATACCTCAGCACCTATTTTCTCAGCGGCGGAAAGGATATCTCTGCGAATTCTGGAATTAGCTGCTACGCCGCCTGCCACCGCTAATCTTTTGTAGCCTGTCTGTTTCATAGCCCCTACGACCCTGGGAACCAGCGTATCGGAGACAGCACAGCAAAAGGAGGCGCACAGGCTATTTACATCAATCTCCTGCCCCACCTGCTGCGCATTATGAATCAGGTTCAATGTGGCTGTTTTAAGACCGGAAAAGCTCATATCATAGGGATTTGCGCCCGGTTTTGAACGGGGCAGCGCATACTTGCTGTCATCCCCCAAAGCCGCCGCTTTATCCAATGCGGCGCCGCCGGGATATGGCATTCCCAAAACACGTCCTACTTTGTCGAAGCACTCCCCTGCCGCATCGTCCAGCGTAGTGCCCAAAATTTCCATCTCGGTATAGTCCTTAACATCCACAAGCATGGTGTGACCACCGGACACCACCAGACACAGAAACGGCGGTTTCAAATCAGGGTATGCAATATAATTGGCAGCAATATGGCCACGGATATGGTGCACGGGAATCAGCGGCTTATTAAGCGCCAGCGCTGTCGCCTTGGCAAAATTCACACCCACCAACACAGCGCCAATGAGCCCGGGCGCATAGGTTACGGCAATCCCGTCCACATCGGTACGTTTCAGGCCGGCTTTCTCCAACGCCTGGTCGGCAAGTCCATAAATGGCTTCAATGTGCATGCGAGAGGCAATTTCCGGCACAACGCCTCCGTAAATCCGGTGCAGGTCAACCTGAGAAGCAATGCAGTCCGTCAACACCTGTCGACCGTCTCTGACAATGGCAACTGCAGTTTCATCACAGGACGATTCAATGGCCAGTATATTCATTTGACCAGCTCCTTTCGCAGAATCAGTGCGTCCTCCCGGGGATTACGGTAGTATCGGGGTCTGCGCCCTACCTGCTCAAATCCCATTTTTTTATATAAGGCAATGGCCGGTTGGTTTGATGCGCGAACCTCCAGTAAAAGAGCGATAATCCCGTTGCTCTGCAAATAATTGGCCAATTCTTCAACCAGCGCCTCTCCAATCCCCTGCCTGCGATGTTCCGGGGATACGGCAAGATTCATCATGTCCGCCCCGTCTAAAACGGACTGAGAGCCAACATAGCCCACAACCTGCCCGTTGACCTCAGCTACCAGCCAATAGGACAGACGGTTATACAACTCAGATGCAATGCTGTGCTCACTCCACGGGTCAGAAAAGCATTGTTTTTCCAGTGCAGCAATGGCAGCAATATCTGACAAATTCATTCTTCTGATTATCATTTACTTCGCCTCAAACCAGCTCGCTCCCCACTTTGCCTCCGCAAGAAGGGGAACATTCAGTTTAGCTACCTGCTCCATCTGACTGCTTACCAGCTTTGCCACATCCTCCGCAAGCACCGCAGGGCATTCCACAATCAGTTCGTCATGGACCTGCAGCAGAAGCTTTGCTTCCGGATACTGCCGCCTAAGCGCTTTATCCACATGGATCATTGCCAGCTTGATAAGGTCAGCAGCGGTACCCTGTATGGGTGTGTTAAGAGCAATCCGCTCAGCGCCCTGACGGATGTTGAAATTGGTGCTTTTCAGCTCCGGTATCCCCCGTCTTCTGCCATACAGTGTCTGAGTGTAGCCGGTTGACCTGGCATCCTCCACCACCTGCTTCATATAGGTTCTGACACCTTTATAGTTAGCAAGGTAAGCGTCAATATAATCCCTTGCCTGATACCGGCTGACGCCGATATCATCCGCCAGGGAGAACTCAGAAATGCCGTAGACAATTCCAAAATTGACCGCCTTGGCATGCCGGCGCTGCAGCGGCGTTACCTGCTGAGGCGCTACACCGAACACCTGCGACGCTGTAACTGTATGAATGTCCATACCGTCGCGAAATGCCGCGAGCATTGCTTCGTCATTGGCAATATGGGCAAGAACTCGCAGCTCAATCTGGCTGTAATCCGCATCCACCAGTACATAACCGGGCTTGGGAATAAACATTTTCCGAATTTCTGCGCCCAAATCCGTGCGAACAGGAATATTCTGCAGATTCGGTTCTGTGGAAGAGAGGCGTCCGGTAGCGGTAACGAGATTCTGAAATGTGGTATGAATCCGTCCGTCCTCACCGATGGCCTTCATTAAGCCGTCGGCGTAGGTGGATTTCAGCTTTGTGAGCATCCGGTAATCCATGATTGCAGGAATAATCGGGTGCTTGTTCTTTAGCTTCTCCAAAACATCTGCATTGGTGGAGTAGCCTGTTTTGGTTTTCTTTACCGGTGGAAGTCCCAGCTTATCAAAGAGCAATTCGCCCAGCTGTCTGGTGGAATTGATATTAAACGGTCCGTCGGAATAACCGAAAATCAAGGTTTCACTATCCTGAATCCGCTGCTGCAGCATCTGACCAAACTGTTCCAGCTGCCATCTGTCAATGGCAACGCCCGCCTTTTCCATGCGGTAAAGTACGGGACATAAAGGCAGTTCAATTTCAAAATACAGCCTGTCCATCCCCTGCTTTTTCAGCTCGTCCTCCAAGACGTCGCGCAGATTCCATAAAGCCTCCGCGCAAGCTCCGGCATCGTTATCGTCCACACTGATCCCCAAGTAATTCGTTGCCAGTTTGGATACGGAATAGTCCGACGATGAAGGACTTAAATCGTATGCCGCAACCGCTGTATCGAAGATAAAATCCCCATAAGTGATATCCAGAGAATCCAACGCATGCATGGTGGACTTCATGTCATGGCAAATTGCGTTGCCGGGAATCACAGCGCCCATCTGCGCCTCCATAGGCGTAAGGACACAAACGCCCTCCCGGCAGGCAATGCCTAAAGTGCCATCACCTGACAAATATACTGCGCACCCGTCAGCTTGGCAGGGTATTGCGTCCATACGGGGCAGCTTGGCAATACTCACCTCCGGTGTTTTAACACTCACGCCGGCAGCCCTCAAGCCATATCTGTCTATCAGGCGGACAAACTCCAGCTTTTGAAACAGAGTGAACAGCTCCTGCTTATTATAGGGCCGGACAACAGCGTCCATAGGCTCAAAATCAATAGGCGCATTGCACCGAATGGTCGCCAAATCATAGGAAAGGTAAGCACTTTCCTTCCCTGCCACCAGCTTCTCACGAAGCTTTGGACGAATGGACGCGTCGGATAAATTCTCATATACGCCGTCCAATGTGCCGAAGTTCAGAAGCAGTTCCGTGGCGGTCTTGGGACCCACGCCGGCAACACCGGGAATGTTATCGGAGGAATCACCCATAAGGGATTTTAGGTCAATAAGCCGCTTGGGTTCAAAGCCGTATTCCTCCCGGAATTTCACCTCATCATACAAAGTCGCGGTTGTCTGCCCGGGTTTGGAAATCACCAGCTTCACATGAATATTTTCGTCAATCAGCTGCAGGCTGTCCCTGTCACCGGTAACAATCACGCACTCCCATGCGTTATTGCTGCAAATTCTGCTGACTGTGCCGATTACATCATCAGCCTCCCAGCCCTGACAGGCATAGATAGGAATATTCATCGCCTGCAAAACCTGCTTCATCACAGGCATTTGCTGAGCCAGTTCGTCAGGCATACCGTGGCGGGTTGCTTTGTAACCGGCATATTTCTCGTGACGGAAAGTGGGCCCATGGAGATCAAAAGCAACACACACAGCATCCGGCTGTTCTTCCTTTTCCATGCGCTCCAATATATTCAGAAAGCCGTAAATGGCATGGGTGTAGAGCCCCTCCCGATTGGTAAGAGGCTTTACACCGTAAAATGCTCTGTTTATAACACTGTTTCCGTCAAGAATCAGCAGCTTCATACTTTTCTCCATTTAGCGCCCTGAGGCGTATCTATGATTTCAATTCCCCGTGCCTTCAGTTCATCACGGATCCGGTCTGCCTCGGCAAAGTTCTTTTCTTTCTTTGCCTGCGTGCGTGCCGCCACCATCGCATCAATTTCAGGGTCTGCAGATGCTGCCTCTGCCTCCTGCTGCTGCTTTCTGAGCTTCTGAGCAGCATCCAACAGGTCAAGGCTTAGCACCTGATCAAAGTCCGCAATGGCTGCCAGTTTAGTAGCGTCGGTGGTCTTGGCCTTCAGCGCATCGTACACAGCAGTAATGGCAAGTGAGGTATTCAAATCGCCGTTAAGCGCAGCCGCAAATCGCTCCTTAAGCTTCTGCAGATCCTCCGCAGCCACATCACCCTTATTTTCCAGCGCAGCAATCTTGGCTACCAGCTTATCGTAGGCGACCACAGCGTTATCCAGATTTTCCCAGGAGAACACTAGATTTCTGCGGTAGTGGCTTTGCAGGCAGAACAGCCGGTAAGCCATGGGATTATATCCCTCCTGCTCCAACAGACTGACTGTCAAAAACTCGCCCTTGGACTTACTCATTTTACCGGTATCGGTATTTAAGTGGTGCACATGGAACCAGTAATTGCACCATTTATGACCCAAAAAGCTTTCCGACTGGGCAATTTCATTGGTGTGGTGAGGGAACGCATTGTCAATACCGCCAGCGTGGATATCCAAATCCTCACCCAAGTACTTCATGGAAATACCGGAACATTCAATGTGCCAGCCGGGATAGCCTACTCCCCAGGGGGAATCCCATTTCAGCGCCTGGTCCTCAAATTTGGACTTGGTAAACCAAAGCACAAAATCGTTCTTATTGCGCTTGTTGGTGTCCTCCTCCACGCCCTCACGGACACCGATTGCCAAATCCTCTTCGTCATGGTCGTTAAAGACATAATATTTATCCAGCTTGGCAGTGTCGAAATACACATTTCCGCCGGCCACATAAGCAAACCCCTTATCCACCAGTCCGGATACAATTTTGATAAACTCGTCTATGCAGCCGGTTGCAGGTTGAATAATATCCGGTTTTTTGATATTCAGCTTCTCACAGTCGGCGAAGAATGCGTCTGTGTAGAATTGCGCAATCTCCATAACCGACTTATTCTCCCGCTTTGCGCCCTTGAGCATCTTATCTTCACCTGTATCTGCATCCGAAGCCAGATGGCCTACGTCGGTGATGTTCATGACGCGCTTGACATGATAACCCATATAGCGCAAAGATTTCTCCAATACGTCCTCCATGATGTAGGTACGAAGATTTCCGATATGGGCGAAGTGGTAGACCGTAGGTCCACAGGTATACATCTTCACCACATCCGGGGAATTGGGCTGAAACAGCTCTTTTTTATGTGACAGGGAATTATACAAATACATACTGCATCCTCCAAAAATATGATAAAAAACGCCTCCTATGCCATAGGGCACAAGAGGCGGGTCATACAATCCGCGGTTCCACTCTTATTTTTCACTCAAATTCACATTCGCTCCCGGACGCACTTTCCCACTGCCGACACCACCTGGGTTTTCAGCCTATGACCAAGGTTCTCTGCAGGATTGGCGCTGGTACTCTTTCCGTTCACAGCGATATTCAATTTTGTTATATTTTATCACCACACCGGCATTTTTGTCAAGAAGATGTGATAGAAAGTACAAGAATATGATTGCCCAATGAAGGGAATTATGATATAGTATACATGGCAAATGTCAATTTATCCTTCGGAGGGTGTTATATATGAAAAAGCTTTTCTGCATATTTCTCATGATCAGCCTGCTCTTCTCCCTTTGCGCCTGTTCAGGCACTGGAGATAATCCCACAGACCCTTCCAATAACAACACTCAAAACGGCAACCAGCAAACGGGCACCGGTGATGATAAGTCCGAAGCAGCAATGGTCGCCGTCTCCGTACCGGCTGTCACTGAGGAATCCACCACAGACGACGGCACTGTACTGTTCCGTTACACATATCAAAACATGTCATTGGTCCTTCATAACCCCCAGGCCGCAGACAAAATCATTGTAGATTTTCTGAACCGGGTGGACAGCTCCAGAACGCCCGCCCAAATGACTGCCGAATCGGCGAAAACGTCCTACAACGGCAGCAAAAACTGGACGCCGTATCTTTACCATCTCACTTACAGCCCCACCAGAATTGACAGCAAGGTATTAAGCCTGTTTGGCAACAATGTGGTTTCCACCGGCGCAGGTCACCCGGAACGTACCTGCGTATCTGCTAGCTACGATTTACTGACAGGAGATGTGCTTACCCTTGCCAGCGTAATGAATATGGGCGCGTCCTCTGACGATTTCTGTAAGCTAGTGCTGGACGGTCTGACCGAAATGGCAGAGGGCGACTATCTTTATGAAGGCTACGCCAACACAGTTAAGCAGCGCTTTACCACCGATTCCAGTCAGGATGAAGCATGGTATTTCACCCAAACCGGAATGTGTTTCTACTTTGCTCCCTACGAAATTGCCCCCTATTCCTCCGGCGTGATCACAGTGGAGATTCCCTACGAGAAGTTAAAGGAACTTTTGCATGAGGCTTACTTGCCTGCTGAATCTGAAGTAGCCAAAGGTTCTGTAGCCAAAACCCCCTTCGATGCCACAAATCTAACCGATTTCTCAAATATAGCAGAGATTATCGCAGAGAAAAACGGAAAAATGTATATCCTCTCCAGCAAGGATGGGGTGCAGGATGTGCGGATCATTGTAACAGACACCGCAGGAAGCTATACGGTCTTTGCCGCCAATGCACTGAATCCCGGCGATGGTATTATGCTCCAGACCGGTGATAAGCTCCTGCAGCAGATGAAGCTGACCTATAAATCCGGCGGTGACACCGTCAGCACTTCTTTGTATCAGTAACAAACAAGACCCGGCTCAATTTGAGTCGGGTCTCTGTTTTGTTATAAGCCCATCTTTTCTGCGCGGTAACGGGCAATACCGATACCCAGCAGCTCAATGGCGCGGGAAAGATCCTTCTCCTCCAGCACATAAGCAATACGAACCTCGTTCATACCACTGCCGGGTGTTTCGTAGAAGGGCGCGCCGGGGGCAAACATCACTGTTTCGCCCTTGTCGTCAAACTCCGTAAGCAGCCAGTGCTGGAATTTATCCGTATCGTCCACAGGCAGGCTCGCCATTACATAGAATGCACCCATGGGTTCTTCCACAATGACGCCGGGAATCTTTCTCAGACCGGCGATACATACATCTCTGCGGTGTCTGTACTCCTTTATGGATTTTTCCATATAGGTGTCATCCACACTGTACAGGGCAGCTGCGCCAATCTGATCCAGAGTTGCCACAGAGAGTCTGGACTGGCAGAATTTCATCAACGCTTTCTGCAGGTCCTTGTTCTTTGTAATTACGCAGCCAATACGTGCGCCGCAGGAAGAGAAGCGCTTGGAAACTGAATCAATGATGATAAGGTTTTCTGCGATATCATCAAAGTGACCCATGCAGGGAATCTTGCCGCTGTCGTTGTAGCAGAATTCACGGTAAACCTCATCACTGATCAGGAACAGGTCGTGCTCCTTGGCTATATCAGCAAGCAGCCGCATTTCCTCTTCCGTCAGGACAACACCGGTGGGGTTGCCGGGATTGGTAAACATGATGGCGCGGGTGTTTTCGGTGATCAGACTTTCAATGCGCGCCCGGTCAGCGTATCTGTAGCCCTCCTCAGGCCGGGTGGGCAATGCGCAAATTCTGCCGCCAGCCGCATTGACAAAGGTTCTGTAGTTGGGATAATAAGGTTCGGGAATAATAACCTCTGTGTGGGGATCAAGGATGCTTAAGCAGGTGAACAGCAGCGCTTCACTGCCGCCGGTGGTAATAAAAATCTCATCAGAGGTCAGAGAAATTCCCTGCTTTTCATAATAATTACGAATCGCTTCCACCAGAACAGGCAGTCCGGGAGAGGGCGCATAGGCCAGCGTTTCCTGACTAAACTCACGGGTCGCCTCAAAAAATGCCTCCGGTGTGGGGAGATCCGGCTGTCCTATATTCAGGTGATAAACAGACTTGCCCTCGCTCTTTGCCTGTACCGCAAAGGGGTGGAATTTCCGCATGGGCGACAGCTTACAGCGATTTGCATTGGTTGAAATTCTCATAAGTACCTCCATCGGCAGTCTTTCTGCCATAATATTTTTTTATACTCATTTGTAAGCCGGACAAGCTCCGGACTTAAATGCGTTAAAATAATCAGATTGGGAATAGCCATAAGGCCGTTTGCCGTCTCTGACAATACCCAAACCGTTTCGGTGCTTAGAACAGCGCCTAGAATCACAGAAAACGCCTGCAAAACCGCAAACCTTCTCCAAACACCCTCGCCAAATAAATACTGGGCGCACCGAATTCCGTAAAGCCCCCAGCCAATGATGGTGGCAAACGCAAAACAGCACAAAGCCAATGCCAGCGGGATATTCACCCAACTGCCATAAATACGGGAAAACGCATCTGTGGTGATTCGTATGCCCAAATCCTGTCCATAGGGTATGGCAATGCCGCTGCACAGAATCACCAGCGCGGTCATGGTGCAAATGACAACTGTATCCAGGAAGACCTCCATAATACCCATAAGGCCCTGTTGGACGGGATGGTCCACCTGCGCAGAGCCATGGGCCATTGCGGCTGTTCCCATGCCGGCCTCATTGGTAAATACCCCTCTAGAAGCCCCAATTCTCAACGCTTGGAAGGTAGAACCCAACACACCTCCCGTAACCGCCTCCGGACAGAATGCGCCCTTCAAAATAGCGGCAAATGCGTCCGGAATTGCCGACGCTCTGCTAATAAGCACACCCACACACAGCAGTAAGTAAAATACCGATGCGAAGGGAACTAAAAACACAGCTGCCGTGCCAATTCGTTTCGCGCCGCCCAGCAGCACCAGAGCGCTCAAAACCGCAAGGGCAATTCCAATCAAGAGATTCGCAATCTCGGATTCATAGCCGCCCAGCGCCTCTACAGCGCCGTTAACGCCGCCTAAGACAGCATTGATTTGTGTAGCAGAACCAACGCCGAATGCTGCAACTACGCCAAAGAAGCAGTAAATCCCCGCAAGGGGCTGCCATCTCTTTCCCATACCTAACCGTACCATGTACATGGGGCCGCCTATGTATGCGCCTGCACTGTCCTTTGTGCGATAACGGACTGCAAGGGTTGCCTCTGCAAACTTGGTGACCATGCCCAAAAAGGCACAAAGCCACATCCAAAAGATGGCACCCGGACCACCAATGGCAATGGCTCCTGCCACCCCCGCCAGGTTGCCTGTTCCCACTGTTGCCGCAAGGGCGGTGCATAACGCCTTATAAGGTGACAGGCCATTTCCCCCCTCCGGTTTGCGAAGAGGTAAAACGAATGCGCGAATGGCCGCCGGAAACAGCCTGAACTGCGCCCATCCTGTACGGATACTAAGCAGTAGCCCCACACTGAGAATTAGAATCAGCGCCGGAAAGCCCCACACAAATTGATTAATCGCGTCAAGAACTCTTGCCATTGTTTCCTCCTACAATACCACTGTTTTCCCTATTTTGCAAGCACAATTTATCATATAGCAAAAAGCAGTTTTCCTGGCGGAAAACTGCTTTTGTAAAGGTCAATATTCTATTCCCATTTGTCCCAGATTTCAGGACAATAACCAACCGTTACCTGCTTACCGTTGCGCACCACCGGTGTTCGCATCAGCGCAGGATTGTCAAAAATCTTATCCTCTTTTGCACGGATGTCGTCCATATATTTCATCAGCGTAATTTCGGAACTCTTTCCGTCCCAGTCAATCAGATGATCTACACCGCCCACGCCTTGCAACACGCTGTCAAATTCCCGTCCGGACATGCCGTATCGGGGAAGATCAATCATTTGGTACTTAATCCGCCGTTCCTTAAAATAGCGCTCTGCCTTCTTGGTGTCAAAGCACTTATTTTTACCAAAAATCTGTATATTCAATAGGTTACCTCCATCAAACACAGTCCGCAGGCAGGAATCAGCATGCCGGTATCGGCACGGCTTCCGGAAAACAGCTCCCCAATACTCTCCGGCGCGCGCTCTCCCCTGCCAACCTCCAGCAGTGTTCCCACCATAATACGAACCATGTGGTGGAGAAACCCGTTGCCTTTGACTGTAAAGACAACCTCGTTTCCATTGCGCTGAATGTCGAGACTGTGAATATATCGCACTGTACTTTTTTTCGCGCTTTTATTGGAACAAAACGCAGAGAAATCGCGCTCACCAATAAAATACGCTGCCGCCTGCTCCATTAAGGTTATATCAACCTCTCTGGGGTCAATATAAACAAACTTCCTGTCAAACACACAGGGGGCATCACTGTTCCATACCCGATACATATATGTTTTGGTTTTGGCATTGAGACGGGCGTGAAATCGCGGGGACACGTCCTTACAGGAATATATGCCGATGTCGTCGGGTAAATAACGGCGAAGCTCGGAAAGAATCTCTCTGCAGGACATGGCGCTTTCGCAGTGGAAGCTCACCACCTGATACCTTGCATGGGTACCTGCGTCCGTACGCCCGCTGGCGGACACCGTTACCGGTTCATTCAGAATTCTGGAAAGAGTGGTTTCCAGCTTTTGCTGTATGGTATTATCCGTGGCAGACAGCCGCTGCCATCCACGGTAGCGTGTTCCCTCATAGCAAATATCAAGCCGCAGATTCCGCATACTCCTTCAATTCCTCTCTGGCCTCCTTCTCCGTATCTGCGGAAAACAGGAAGCTTCCCTTATAATCATAAACCTGAATATGACCGCTGATATAACGAATAGAATACATTGGCTATACCTCCAAAGGATTTATAGCCATAGTATACATATCAAACGGTACAATAAATCGTACTTATTCCATCACTTCATAGCCTGCATCTGTAATTGCCTTTTTAAGCGAATCTACATTGACATTACCGGTTACCGTAACGGTCTTTGCCTGTAGATCTACCTCTGCATCCTGCACGCCTGATACGGCTTTACAAGCAGACTCTACTCTTGCCTTACAATGGGGGCACATCATACCCGCTACCTTAATCACTGTTTCCATTTTGACTTCCTCCTGTACATGAATCTTCCGCTGTCTTTTTTTCTTATTTACACTGAAAAAACGCAGGCGCAACGCATTGGTTACAACAAACACCGAGCTCATACTCATTGCAGCAGCACCCAGCATGGGGCTCATCTGAATACCCCACAAGGGATACAGCACACCGGCAGCTATGGGAATCCCCACACAGTTATAGAAGAATGCCCAGAAAAGATTCTGCTTAATGTTGCGAATGGTCGCTCTGCTTAATTTAATAGCATTGGAAACACCTACAAGCGAGCTGTTCATCAGCACGACATCTGCCGATTCAACGGCAATATCCGTACCCGTACCGATTGCTATGCCCACATCCGCAGTAACCAGTGCCGGCGCATCATTAATACCGTCGCCCACCATCAGGACATTGTTCCCACGGGCCTGCAAGGACTGCACCACACCCGCTTTATCGCCGGGCAAAACGTCGGAAATTACCTGCTCAATTCCTGCAGAATGCCCGATGGCCTTTGCGGTTTTTTCATTGTCGCCTGTGAGCATGACAACGTTCAGGCCCAGTCCTTTCAAGAGCCCAATGGCATTTTCAGAATCCTCTTTCAGTACATCTGCAGCGGCAATCGCGCCCAGATACCGGTCCTTTGCGGCAAAATACAAAGGTGTCTTTCCAGCGTCAGACAATTCAGAAAACGCTGGAACCGATATGCCCAGCTCATGCATCAGCCGGCCGTTTCCACCATATACAACCTGGTTGTCGATGGTTCCGGAAACGCCGCGGCCGGGCAGAACCTGAAAATCCGTTACCGGAAGGAAGGCTGCATTTCCTGCTCTTTTCACGATGGCCTTTCCAAAGGGATGCTCGGAATGTATTTCCAGCGATGCCGCCAACGCAAGTAATGCATCTGCATCCAGTTCTCCGGGCAGAATATCCGTAACCTCCGGAATACCCTTTGTAAGCGTTCCCGTCTTATCCAGAACAACTGTATCGGTCTTATGGAGGTTTTCCAATGCTTCAGCATTCTTAAACAGCACGCCCATGCCTGCGCCCCGGCCGGTTCCCACCATAATCGCTACCGGAGTGGCAAGTCCCAGCGCACAGGGACAGGATATAATCAGCACAGAGATTCCAGCGTTGAGCGCAAATTCTGCCGATTCGCCGGCAATCAGCCACACCGCGAAAGCAGCTGCCGCAATGGCCATCACAACCGGAACAAAGATACCGGCGATTTTATCCGCAAGGCGCGCAATGGGTGCTTTGGAGCCGCCGGCCTCTTCCACCATACGAATAATTTGAGAAAGGGTGGTATCCTCGCCGATTTTATCCGCGCGAATTTCCAGGTATCCCTCCCGGTTTATGGTGGCAGCCGCAACTGTATCTCCTGCTGCTTTCTCAACGGGCACACTTTCACCGGTTAAGGCGCTCTGGTCCACTGCAGCGCGGCCCAATAGCACCGTGCCGTCCACCCCAATTGCCCCGCCGGAGCGCACAATCACAGTATCCCCTACCTGCACCTGTTCAACAGGAATAATCATCTCCTCACCGTTCCGACGGACAGTGGCAGTCTTGGGACTCAGATCCATAAGGGCAGCAATGGCATCACCGGTCCTGCCTTTTGCTCTCGTTTCCAGAAACTTGCCCAGGGTAATCAAGGTAAGAATCATTGCAGCGGATTCAAAATACAGATTCTCACTATATGCCCTTACCACATCCCACTGATCGTTTCCAAGGGCATAGGCTGACCGAAACAGCGCAACCACCCCGTAAATAAGCGCTGCGCCGGAGCCAACCGCAATCAGCGAATCCATATTGGGAGCGCGGTGATATAGTGCCTTGAGGCCTCTGAAATAATAGGATCTGTTCAGGTACACCACTGGCAGCGTCAAAAAAAGCTGTAAAAGGATAGCCACCAACGCGTTTTTCTCGCCGTGATACCAGTGCGGCATGGGAAGTCCAACCATGTGACCCATGGTGAAATACATCAGCACGCCAAGACAAAGGAACGAACCTATGATACGCATTTTCATTTCCTTCATTGCATTTCCTTTCGGCAGGACTGCACTTTTCTTACTGCCTGCTAATCTGATGCCGTATCCCGCAGCCTGAACTGCCGCAATAATTTCGTCTGTAACTGAATCGTTTTCAGCCTGGACTACCATTCTTCCCGCCAGAAGGTTTACTTCTGCTTTATTCACACCTCTGACCTGACCGGATACCTTCTCCACTCTGGCAGAGCAAGCCGCGCAGGTCATACCGCTAATCTCAAATTTCAGTTCCATATTCCATACTCCCATCAATTGACAATAAACCGCTTATATGTTACTATTTTACCAAGCGATTCAAGAAATTGCAAGCTGATACTAAAAAACAGAACTATTTGAAGGAGAATGAAGATGAACATTAAAATCACATCTGACAGCACCTGTGATTTATCCAAAGCTTTACTGGAACAACACAATATTTCTATCTTTCCGCTGACGGTTGTAAAAGATGACAAAGCCTATTCTGATGGGGTTAACATTACTCCCGATGAAATTTATGCCCACGTAGCAGCCGGCGGCTCTCTCTGTTCAACCACCGCTGGCAGTGTTGGTGAATATCAGGAATGGTTTCAAAAATTCGCAGGAGAGTATGATGCAGTTGTCCATGTTAATATCAGCTCCGAATTCTCCTCCAGTTATCAGAACGCCTGTCTGGCAGCTGCCGACTTTGAAAATGTTGCGGTAATTGACTCCCGCAATCTCTCCACCGGTCAAGGCTTGGTGGTGCTGAAGGCATGTGAATTATCAAAAACTGCATCCTCTTTGGAGGAAATCAAAGAATCTCTCAACAATTTCACTCCTAAAGTGGAGGCAAGCTTCCTCCTGGACCGGCTGGAATACATGGTTAAGGGCGGCCGCTGCTCTGCTGCTGCAGCACTGGGCGCAAACCTTTTGAACCTGAAGCCTTGTATCGAGGTAAAAGATGGTAAAATGGCTGTTGTGAAGAAGTATCGGGGCAATTATGCCAAGTGTCTGGCCTCCTACGTAAAGGATCGGCTGGCCGGCCGTGAAGATCTTGATCGGGGCACGCTGTTTGTTACCCGCACCCCCGTATCCGATGACTGTCTAAAGGCGGTGGAAGCTGCTGTTGCGGAACATGCCGACTTTGAAAATATCTACTGGACCGAGGCCGGCTGCACCATTTCCTGCCACTGCGGCCCCGGCACACTGGGCGTCCTCTTTGTAAGAAAATGAAAAATGGCAAACACCCCGTTTCCTAAAGAAACGGGGTGCATTTTTTCAGTCTATTTCTCTCACGCGGATAACGCCTTCGATATTCTTAAGATCCGCAATCGCCTTCGCTGACGGTATACTATCCAAATCAAACATAGTGTAAGCATACTCTCCGCGGCTGCGGTTCATCAAATCCGAAATGTTGATATCTTCACTGGAGAGAACAGTTGTGAACCGACCCAACATGTTGGGAATATTCTTGTGCAGGATGGTAACACGGGCAGCTTTGCTGCAGACACCCATGTCACAGTTGGGGAAGTTAACGGAATTGACAATGTTTCCGTTTTCCAGATAGTTCATAACCTGCTTAATTGCCATCTTTGCGCAGTTATCCTCCGACTCTTCTGTGGATGCGCCCAAATGGGGAATAGCAACCACGCCCTCCATGCCGGCAGTCTTGTCGTTGGGGAAATCTGTAATATACCGGGCTACCTTACCGGACTTCAGCGCCTCCTCCATAGCCTCATCGTCAACCAACAAGTCACGGGCAAAGTTCAGAACCACCACACCGTCTTTCATTTTGGCAATGGCTTCCCGGTTAATCATCTTCTTGGTGTCGTCCAGAAGGGGCACATGGAGGGTGATAATATCACAGTTTGCGTAGATTTCATCCCTGGTCTTTACTGGAATGATGTTGCTGTCCAGATGCCATGCTGCATCAATGGAGATAAAGGGGTCGCAGCCGTACACATTCATACCCAGCTTGCAGGCTGCATTGGCAAGAGGACCGCCGATGGCACCAAGGCCGATAACGCCCAAATTCTTACCTGCAATTTCATGGCCGGCAAATTTAGACTTTCCCTTTTCCACCTGTTTGCCGACATCGGGTGTATCCTTAATGGTCTGTACCCAGTTGATGCCGCCAATCACATCACGGCTGCCCAGCAGCATGCCACACAGCGCCAGCTCCACAACGCCGTTGGCATTGGCGCCGGGTGTATTGAACACCACAATGCCCTCCTGCGCACAACGGTCCAGGGGAATGTTATTCACGCCGGCACCGGCTCTCGCCACTGCCAGCAGATTGGGAGAAAAGGTCATATCGTGCATAGCGGCGCTACGCACCACGATAGCCTCTGCCTGCTGAATATCGTCGTTCTTTTGATACGCCTCCGTCCAAAGGGCAGTACCCTTAGGAGAGATTTGATTCAAATAATGATACTGATACATTTCGTTCCTCTTTTCTTATGTATGGCTGTTTTCAAATTCCTTCATGAAGGCAACCAATTTCTCAACACCCTCAATAGGCATAGCATTATAAATGCTGGCGCGCATACCGCCAACGGTACGGTGTCCCTTCAGATTCACGAAGCCGGCACTGGTGGCAGCTTTCACAAACTCCGCATCCAGCTCCTCGCTGCCGGTCACAAAGGGTACATTCATAAGAGAGCGGTCCTCCTTGCGGACAGTGCCCTTAAAGAGCTTACTGCTGTCAAGAAAATCATAGAGAACCTTGGCTTTCTTCTGATTATGGGCCTGCATTGCCTCCAGGCCGCCCATTTTCTTCAGCCACTTAAATACCTTGCCGCAGATGTAGATGCCGTAGGCAGGGGGTGTATTGTACATAGAGCCGTTGTCAGCGTGAATCTTATAGCGGAGCATGGTAGGTGTTCCGGGCAGAACGTCCTCGGAGATCAGATCCTCACGGATAATGGCAATTACCACGCCGGCAGGGCCGATGTTCTTCTGCACACCGCCGTAAATCATGCCGTATTTTGTCACGTCCACAGGCTCGGACAGGAAACAAGATGACACGTCGGATACCAAGATCTTACCCTTAGTATTGGGAAGGGCATGGAACTTGGTGCCGTAAATGGTGTTATTTTCGCAGATGTACACATAGTCCGCATCATCGCTGATGGGCAAATCGGTGCAATCTGGAATGTAGGAAAAAGTCTTGTCTGCAGAGGATGCCACCGCATTTGCCTTGCCGTATTTTGCAGCCTCCTCGTATGCCTTCTTAGCCCACTGACCGGTGATGATATAGTCGGCCACACCGTTTTTCATCAGGTTCATGGGAATCATGGCAAACTGCTGAGATGCCCCGCCCTGCAGGAACAGAACCTTATAATTGTCGGGAATGTTCATAAGATCCCGCAGATCCGCCTCTGCCTCGTCAATAATCTGCTGATAGGCCTTGGATCGGTGGCTCATCTCCATTACGGACATGCCTGTGCCGTTATAGTCCAGCATTTCAGCAGCGGCTTCCAGAAGAACCTCCTCCGGCAGCACAGCGGGGCCTGCGGAAAAATTATATACTCTAGCCATTTTATATTTCCTCCTAGTCAATTAAAAGTTCCATAATGCGGTATCCCTCCGCCAGGTATACACCGGTAGAGGCCGCGGTCTTTTCAGAAAAGTGCGTCTGATTATTCTGAACATTGTGGCTGTCATACAGCACATAGGGAACCGGGTCAGATGTGTGGGTACGCATACAGATGGGTGTGGGATGGTCCGGCAGGACCAGAATCCGGAAGGGCTCATTGGCATCCTCCAGCGCCTTCTTTACCACCGCTACAATGTTTTTGTCAATTTCTTCAATGGACTGCACCTTGTGATGTAAATTGCCTTGGTGTCCCATCTCGTCCGGCGCCTCTACATGAATATAAACAAAGTCCTGGTTATCCTCCAACAGCGCCTTCACAGCAGCTTGCGCTTTCCCCAAATAATTGGTGTCCAGTGAACCGGTAGCGCCTTCCACCTCCACTGACTGCATACCGGCGCCCAAAGCAATGCCTTTCAGCAAATCCACTGCAGAAATCATCGTGCCGTTGAGTCCGGTCTTATCCTTAAAATTCTCCAGAGCAGGTTTGGTACCTGCGCCCCAGAACCACAGTGAATTCGCCTTATTCTTACCCTCTGCGGCGCGCTTCAGGTTCAACGGGTGGTTATTCAGCACTTGGAAGCTCTTCTTCATCATCTCCCGGAACTGCGCATTTGGGGGCAAAAACTGGCCAATCACCTGCCCCAAATGGTCGTGTGGCGGTTCCATGTCCAGAACCTCTCCCTTATCCCAAATGGTAACGTGACGATAGCTAGTGCCTGTATAGAATTTGAATTCTTCATTCTGGAAGGCGGAACGCACCGCATCCATTAAAACATCCGCGTCCTCAGTGGAGATTTCACCGGAGCTGTGATCAAGAATGGTCTTTTCTTCATACTCCTCATTCTCTGATAAGGTAACCAAATTGCAACGGAATACCACATCAGAATCCTTCATAGAGACGCCAACGCTGATTGCTTCCAAGGGTGATCGGCCGGAATAACACGTCAAAGGGTTATAGCCCATCACTGCAAGATTGGCAACATCACTGCCGGGCTTCATTGTGTCCGGGACGGTTTTTGCCATACCCATAGTACCACCACAGGCAAGACTATCCATAGCGGGTGTGGATGCATATTCCAGCGGTGTCTTACCGCCAAGCTCTGCAATAGGCAGATCCGCCATTCCGTCTGCTAAAACAATCACATATTTCAATTTGGCTTCACCTCACGTGTGTCCGCTCATCGCGTACAAATGTATTTATCTATACTATCACTTTTTATCACAAAAAACAATAAGCAAATCGATTTTTTCAATATTTTAACACTTTACCCAAAACAACGGGCAACCATCTGCGCAATTTGTAGATAATAGCAAAACCCCCGGCAAAATGGTAGATTGCCGGGGGTTTTAACCAGAATTTATAGAACCTTTATACTGTAATGTTCCAGCCAAAAGTTGATTTGCAGCATATAGGCAATGGTCTGGGGCTGTTTCATCAGCTGTCCGTACCACGGCCAAGTAAATTCCGAATCCAACAGCTTTTTGAGTGCATTTTTATCCACCAGTCCGCAAATCGGCGCATCATGACGCTCCAGCAGCTGCTTCAGCAGATTACTGACACATTCCAGGTATCTGGGGTCGTAGGTCTTGGGGTAGGGACTCTTCTTCCGCCAAAGCACCTCCCGGGGTAAAATGCCCTCCATCGCATAGCGCAAAAGTCCTTTTTCCTTATTTTCATAATCCTTAAATTCCCAAGGGACACCGTACAGGTACTCCGCAATTCTGTAATCGCAGAAAGGCACACGAACCTCCAAACCGCATGCCATACTCATTCTGTCCTTCCGATCCAAAAGGGTCTGCATAAACCACATCTGATTCAGATTGACCATTTCCTTCATGCGCCGCTCCTGCGGCGAGGTGTCCGGAAGAATATCGCACTGCCGTAACGTCTGCAAATAATGATCGCCTACAAAACTTACCGGGTCGATCCCCGTATCCGGATGCAAAAACTGTGCTCTTTGCGCTGTGTTTTGCGCCCAAGGGAAGCCGTTCAGATTACGAATCTCCGGATCACGGTACCATGGATAGCCTCCGAAAATTTCATCTGCGCACTCCCCGGAAAGCGCCATCTTTACTTCTTTTCGAATTTCTCTGCAAAAGGCAAGCAAAGAAAAGTCCACATCTGCCATACCGGGCAGATCACGGGCTATGGTAGCATTTTCCAGCTCCCTGATTAAGGCGTCGGGGGTGAGCACCGTCCAATGGTGAGCGCTGCCTAAGCACTGCTGCATAAGACTGATATAGCTGTTATCAGAATTCGGCTGGAATTTTCCGGGGACAAAATACTTATCATTGTTTTCATAATCCACAGAAAATGTGGGGAGTTGTTGTCCCCTGTCTGCCATCTCCATGGCACAAATCGCTGAAATCAAGCTGGAATCCAGACCACCGGACAAAAAAGTGCCAATGGGCACATCGGATACCATTTGCCTCCGGATTGCATCTGTAACAAGATAGCGTACACACTCCGCTGTCTCTTCAAAGGAATCAATATGCTCTCTGTCTCGCAGTTTCCAGTACCGCCACCACTTCCACTGTCCGTGACTGTAAAAACCGCAGCAACCGGGCATAACCTCCCGGATATCCTTAAATACACCGCTGCCGGGAACACGGCCGGGACCCAGCAGAATTATTTGCGCTGCGCCTTCCCGGTCCAGCTCTCTTGGGACACCCGGATAAGAAAGGATGGTCTTAATCTCCGAGGAGAACAGCAAACCTCCTGAGAACATAGTGTAAAAAAGAGGTTTCACGCCCATGCGATCTCGGGCAAGGAAGAGCCGTTTTCTGCGTTTCTCCCATACTCCAAAGGCAAAAATGCCGTTTAATTTATCAACACACTGTTCCTTCCACTGTACATAGGCGTGCAGGACTACTTCAGTATCACTGTGCGTGGTAAAATCATGTCCCAGAGCTGTCAGAGAATCCCGCAGCTCATCAGTATTATACAGTTCCCCGTTATAGGTAATCACATATTCTTCTCCAGCCCAGCACACAGACATAGGCTGAGCGCCCCCGGCAGGGTCAATAATGGCAAGTCTGCTGTGGAGCAGGCAGCATGAGCGCTCCATATAACTGCCTGTGCCGTCAGGACCCCGGTGACGCATGGTATCGAGCATCGTATTCAAAATTGCTGAATCGAATGGCAGGCCCAATATGCCGGCGATTGCACACATAGATTCCCAACTCCTTTCTATCATTACATTCTATGTGTTTTTTGAATTCTATGTGCATAAACCAGGCAGTAAATGGCATGCTAGGATGGGTGATATAAATGAAAGGCAGCAAGGATATACTATCGTCAATTCTCAAAACCACACAGATGGGACAAATCGGCATTCGCAGTGTTTTGAAAACGCCCTTACGGGCCGGACTACGGGCTGAACTGAACTCACAGCTACGGGAATATGATGCCATTGAGCAGGAAGCACACGGAATCGCCTTGTCGCGGGGTTGGACATTGAAGGAGCTGGATCCTGCTATTAAGGGCATGACCAACATGATGGCCCGTTCCATGCTCTCCTTTGGCAATGTCAATTCCAAAGCCGCTGCAATGATGATTCAGGGCAACACCCGTGGAATCATCAAGGGCTTTAAGAACCTCAATCAATTTCCCGCCTCTGACCAGCGTGTGGCAAGCCTAGCGCAAAAGCTCATTGACTTTGAGGAAACCAATAACCGGCAGCTCCAAGGGTTTTTATAACCCTTGGAACTTTTTTAGCTTTTGGGCATAACATAAAGAGAATCATGAAAGGAGGAGTGCTTTTGTCTGCCAAGGGTTACATACAGGTCCACGCATACACCAGCTATGCACAGATACCTCTTGAGGATGTTGCTGTCTCGGTAACCGATGCCAGCGGCGCTGCCATCGCCCTGCGCCTGACGAACCGCAACGGCGCACTGGATATCCCCATAGAGATAGAGGTGCCGGATTTAGCATCCAGTCAGAGTCCCAATACGGGTATCATTCCCTTTGCTGTGGTAAATCTATATGCGCGTCTGAACGATTACGAAGCGATTGAAATTGAAAACCTGCAGATCTTTGCGGGCACAACTACACTGCAGAACCTGGAGATGATTCCCCTTTCGGAACTTCCGAAATCCTGGAATAAACTGGAAATCTTCAACACACCGCCGCAGAATTTATAGGGAGGGTACGTATGCCACCTGTCGTCACACCTTTTGTACCCCAAAGAATCACCGTCCATATCGGGCCGCCGTCAACCGGCGGTGAAAATGTCACTGTACCGTTTTCCGACTATGTTAAAAATGTTGCATCCAGCGAGATTTATCCCACATGGGACGAAAGCGCGCTGCGGGCAAACATCCTTGCAATTGTTTCCTTTGCATTAAACCGGGTATATACTGAATTCTACCGCAGCCGTGGGTACGATTTTGACATCACCAGTTCCACAGCCTATGACCAGGCATTTGTGAAGGGACGGGCATTTTTTGAAAACATATCCCGCCTTGTGGACGAACTGTTCAACGATTATCTCCGCAGACCGGGGTTTGTAGAACCCCTCGCTGCCAAATTCTGCAACGGCACCACAGTGACCTGCGAAGGGTTAAGCCAGTGGGGCAGTCAGAATCTGGCGCAGCAGGGTTATACATCCAATCAGATACTTCGGAGTTACTACGGAAACGTGGAAACTGTTACCAATGCACCAATACGCGGCATTACCTCTTCCTATCCGGGAACTCCGCTACGTGTAGGAAGTACCGGGCCAAATGTGGTGGTTGTGCAAACATCTCTGAATCGGATTTCCCAAAACTATCCGGCAATTCCTAAAATCCCGGCAGTTGACGGCATTTTCGGCAGCAGAACCGAAAACGCTGTCCGGGCGTTTCAGCGAATATTCGGACTGACACCGGACGGAATTGTGGGACCGGCCACATGGTATGAAATTGTACGCCTCTACACAGGTGTCAATGCCCTGTCAGAGCTGCGCAGTCAGGGACAGCAATTTTACGCCATCAACTGGTCGTCGCCCAACGCATTGCAGGTTGGTGACACAGGTGACAAGGTGCGGCAGTTACAGTATATGCTTTCGGTTCTCTCCGCTTATATCGCGGAAATACCACCGGTTACGGTAGATGGGATCTTCGGTCAGGCAACCCGTGCGGCGGTGCTTGCCGCCCAACGAAGATTCGGTTTGGCAGAAACGGGTGTAATAGATAACAACACATGGGATGAGATTTACGACCAGTTCTCCGGCATTGAAAACACCACCCTCCGCAGCGGCGAGACATTCCCCAGAAGCGCCGCCGCAACCGCACCCGCCGGTCCGGCACGTCCCGTTGGAAATTTCCGAAGAAACGGCAGTGCTCCCCCGTCCCAATCCGTTAATTATGCCAGAACCACTACCCTTACCAAATTCCCGGGGCGGGATTTAAGTGTAGGCGGTCAGGACCCAGTCAGACAGGAGGTGGTACGATGAGACCGGGGGAATCCTTTGTTGAACAGCCGATACGCAGCTTGCAAACCATGCTGCGGGTCATCGCGGAAGATGACCCACGTCTGCCCACTGTGGTACCGGACGGCATCTACGGGCCCAGTACCATGCAGTCTGTTACTGCTTTTCAGAGGCTGTACGGTCTGCCGGTAACCGGAATTACAGATCAAGCCACATGGGAACGGATTGTTGAGGCTTATGAGCCGGCGCTGATCCGGGTTGACAAGGCAGAACCAATTGAAATAATCATGGAACCAGGGCAGGTTTACCGTATAGGCGACAGCAATGCCTATATCTATCTCCTGCAAAGCATTCTGATCCAGCTGTCCAACGATAACCCTAACATTGCGCCGCCGGAACACAACGGCGTTTTGGATAATCCTACCAGCAATGCACTGGCAGCATTCCAGATCCTTGCCGGTCTTCCCCCAACAGGAGAGCTGGATAAAATTACGTGGAAGTACTTGGTTAAGCAATTTACTTTAAGCGCCAACCGGCAGGCAAATTCCTAAATATGTTAAATTTTTGTATAATATTTGCTTTTCTCTTGATTCGATGATAAAATAAGCATATAATATTAGTTAACATGGTATGGTTGCCCGGAGGAATGCAAGCATGTTTATGAAAAATTGGAAGAAAGAGATATTTACTATTCCGAACCTGTTAAGTCTGTTCAGATTGGTCTTAATCCCGGTTTATGTAGCAATCTACATGAATGCAAGGGATTCCGCAGATTATTATCTGGCAGCCGGCATTCTTTCGGTCTCATGCCTGACAGATATGATCGACGGAAAAATCGCCCGCCATTTTAACATGATTTCCTCCTTTGGCAAAATTCTGGACCCATTGGCCGACAAGGCCACGCAGTTTACACTAATTATCTGTCTTACCTGTAAATACAATATTCTCTGGGTGCTGGTGGGACTGTTTGTTCTGAAAGAAGGATTTCAGCTGGTTGCCGGTGGCATCACCCTGCGTAAGGGACGTATGCTCAAAGGCGCGCTTATCAGCGGAAAAATCTGCACCACGATCTTGTTTGTTAGTTTGATACTATTGGTTATGCTGCCGGGTTTAAGCGTCAATGCTGTCAATATCATAGCCATCATAGATGCAATCTTCATGCTGGCCGCATTTGCCGACTATGTGATTACCTATTTCTTTAAGGACAGCAGATTTCAGACTTTAAGTGACTGACAAAAATCAGCCCCTGCCGAAAGGCAGGGGCTGATTTACACTTTGTAATGATCAGAAGATACCTTGCTCCATCATGGCAGTTGCAACCTTCTTAAAGCCTGCAAGGTTTGCGCCGGCAACCAGATTGTAGCCAAGACCGTACTCCTCCGCAGCTTCAGCAGAAGCCTTATGGATATTTACCATCATCTTATGCAGCTGCTCATCCACTTCCTCCGCGGTCCAGACAAGACGCTCGGAGTTCTGGCTCATCTCAAGACCGGACACGCCAACACCGCCGGCGTTGACAGCCTTGGAGGGAGCAACGATCATGCCAGGCTGCTCCATCAGGAAATACAGGGCATCGTTGGTTGTAGGCATATTTGCCACCTCGATGTAGTACTTCACGCCATTGGCGGCAATACGCTTTGCCTGCTCCAAATTCACATCATTCTGCATAGCAGAGGGCATAATGATGTCTGCCTTCACACCCCAGGGCTTCTCGCCGGGGAAGAACTGTGCGCCAAACTTATCCGCATAATCCTGCACACGGTTACGGCCGGAGGCGCGCATTTCAAGCAAATATTCCACCTTTTCCTCACTGGAAGAGACACCCTCGGGGTCATAGATATAGCCATCAGGACCGGACAGCGTCACAACCTTTGCGCCCAGATGCAGCGCCTTTTTGCAGATACCCCATGCCACGTTGCCGAAGCCGGAGATGGCAATGGTCTTGCCCTCGATGCTTTCACCCTCGTGCTTCAGCACTTCCTGCAGGTAATAAACCGCGCCGTAACCGGTGGCCTCAGGACGGTTCAGAGAACCGCCGTAGCTGAATCCCTTACCGGTGAGAACGCCGTTCTCCCAAACACCCTTCAGACGGCGGTACTGACCGAACAGATAACCGATTTCACGGCCACCCACGCCCATGTCACCGGCGGGAACGTCAATATCAGGACCGATGTAACGGTATAAAGCCGTCATAAAGCTCTGGCAGAAACGCATAATCTCTGCATCGGATTTACCGGCAGGGTCAAAGTCAGAACCGCCCTTGGCGCCACCCATGGGCAGGCCGGTAAGGCTGTTCTTAAAGGTCTGCTCAAAGCCCAGGAACTTGATAATGCTGGGGTTTACATTGGGTTGGAACCGGAGGCCGCCCTTGTAAGGACCGATTGCGCCGTTGAACTGGCAACGGTATCCGGTGTTGGTATGGGTCTGACCGTTATCGTCAGTCCATACAACACGGAAAGTAAACATACGCTCCGGCTCTACCATACGGGTCAGCAGGTCCGCCTTCTCATACTCCGGGTGCTTATCCACCATGGGCGCAACAGAGGACAAAACCTCTTCGACAGTCTGAACAAACTCCGGCTCATTGCTGTACTTCTTCTTTACCTTTTCGATTACGCTTGCAACATAGGCATTCATTTTCTTACCTCCAACTTATGCTTCCGAAAACGGAAACCAATTTCGTATCATTATATGTCACCGACTTTTTGTTGTCAATTATTATTATAATAAATTCTTTCAGTTATGTATAAGATTTCCATTATAATAAAGCGGGCATTGATTATTTGACAGAACCGTGTTACAATACTAGAAACACATTCGAGGAGGATATATCATGGATTACAGCAAGCTGCAAAACGGCAGTGATATCCGAGGTGTTGCACTGGATGGTATTGAAGGGCAGCACATCAATCTGACGGAAACCGCCTGTAAGGACATCGGCAGAGGTTTTGCTCTGTGGCTGATGAAGAAATCCGGCAAGAGCGCCGGTCTGCGCGTAGCTGTGGGACGGGACTCCCGTCTGTCCGGCGAGACTTTGAGTAAGTGGATTTGTGAGGCAATGGTAAAACAGGGTCTGCTGGTTACAGATTTTGGAATGGCAAGTACCCCTGCTATGTTTATGTCCACTGTTACCGAGGGCTATACCTTTGACGGCTCTGTAATGATTACCGCCAGTCACCTGCCCTTCAATCGCAACGGCTTTAAGTTCTTCACCTGCGACGGTGGCTTGGAGAAGGGCGATATTAAAGAAATCCTTACTTATGCTGCCGGGGATGCCAATACGGGTCTTACAGATGGCAGTCTTGTCTGCGGCTCGTTTATGGATACCTACGCAAAAATTCTTGCCGATAAGATTCGCGCCGCCACTGGTGAAGACAAGCCTTTGGAGGGCTTTCGTATTGTGGTAGACGCAGGCAACGGCGCGGGTGGATTTTATGTGGATAAAGTGCTGAAACCCCTTGGCGCCAACACAGATGGCAGCCGCTACTTAGAGCCGGACGGCAGCTTCCCCAACCACATCCCCAACCCCGAAGACAAGGCGGCTATGGCAGCCATTACCGAGTCTGTAAAGCTGGCAAAGGCTGACCTTGGCATTATTTTCGATACCGACGTGGACAGAGCCGGCGCAGTGCTCTCCGACGGCAGCGAGCTGAACCGGAACAGAATCATCGCCATGCTCTCTGCCATTTTACTGCGGGAACACCCCGGTACAACCATTGTTACCGACTCCATCACCTCCACCGGTCTTGCCAAGTTTATTGAAGAAAAAGGCGGTATCCACCACCGCTTCAAGAGAGGCTACCGGAATGTGATTAACGAATCCATTCGATTGAACGGACTGGGCCAGGACAGCCAGCTTGCCATTGAGACCTCCGGCCACGGCGCGCTGAAAGAAAACTATTTCCTGGACGACGGCGCCTACCTTGTTACGAAACTGCTGATTGAGCTTGCCCGGGGCAAGAAAGAAGGCTATACACTGGAATCCCTGATTGCCGACTTGGAAGAACCTGCCGAGAGTGTGGAATTCCGTATGAATATTCTTCTGGACGAGTTCAGAACTTACGGTCAGCAGGTCATTGACGACCTTACAGCATACGCTGCAAAGCAACCCGGTTGGAGCCTTGCTCCCAGCAACTTCGAGGGTGTACGGGTGAATCTGGACGAAAACCACGGTAACGGTTGGTTCCTGCTGCGGCTGTCCCTCCACGATCCCCTGCTGCCGCTGAACATTGAAAGCAACAGCGTAGGCGGCGCAAAACAAATCGCCGATGAACTGGCAAGCTTCATCGCAAATTATGATAAACTGGATGCTGAGAAATTACTCACCTTTGCAAAATAACAGCCTGTGCCCACACCGAACCCGGTGTGGGCACTTATTTATCGGTTGATAAACCAGTCCTCTACAATATCGCTGTGTGTCACCACAATATCAATCGTACCCAGTTCCTCCTTGGAGAAAAAGCGCAAATCTCTGGATTCGCTGCTGATTTTCATTGGCATTTCTTCTTCCAATTCCAAGGCAAATACCACGATCACCATACGCCAGACACTGCCATCCCGGTAGGCGGCGATTCGTCCGGGTTCTCCGTAAACGGCCAGCTTACGGAACTGTTCCTTGGGAATCTGCAGGCCCAGTTCCTCATATATTTCCCGGGTAATTGCCTGCAGGGTTGTCTCCTGTTTCTTCACGCCGCCGCCAACCAAGCCCCAAGTATCGCTGTCCCTGCGTTTTTCCAAGAGAAGTTTTCCGTTGCAGGTGATAATGGCATTTGCCCCCAAATGGGCGCCTTGGGTGGTCTTGGGTGGGTTGGGATGTCCCCGATAGAATGTGACGATTGCCATAATACGCCTCCTTTGTTTTATCCCCAGTTTACCACAACGGATGATTTTTTACCAGTTAAAATTCTCCCGGCACCGGTTTTGTTACGCCGGTGCGGCGGGCTTTGCTCAGCCCCCCTGCCATGTGGGCATCCGGCTCCCGGGAGAATTTCGCCCGGCGAATAATATTCTCCCCGAATTTATCCCGAAGGGCATCCACCGTCTCGTCCAGCCGCAGCTTTCGTTCATACTGAGCAGGGCTCACACCGGAAAACAGATCATACTGCTGATACGGCTGCTTTGCCAGTTTTGTTACCTGCACCCCCAGCTGCCGCAAAGGGGTCTGTCCGTCCCAGCTTTCATCAAGGGCGCGACAGGCCACCCGAAACAGCTCCGCGGTAATATTGGTAGCGCCGTACAGCTGAAGCTGATGGGAAAAATGGTGAAAATCCCCGGTACGCAAATGGATTGCCACACAGCTGCCGCTTTTTCCGTCCTTTCGCATCCGCATAGCCACAGTTTCGCACAGACTTAACAGCACCCGGTAGCCTGTCTCCCTGTCGGTCACATCCCGGGCAGTGGTAACGGAGTTGCCGTAACCCTTATTCTCCGTCGCCTCCGCTGTTACCAGATCCGCATTGCGACCGTTGGCAAAATGCCAGATGGTTTCCCCATGCTTTCCCAAGCGTTTCCGCAGCACCGCCACATCCGCATTTGCCACATCACCGATGGTATAGATGCCCAGCGTTTTTAATTTTTGTTCCGTGGCAGGTCCCACCAAAAACAAGTCCCGCACCGGCAGCGGCCACAGTTTGCTTGCCACTTCCTCCGGATATAGAGTGTGCACCTTATTGGGCTTTTCAAAATCCCCTGCCATTTTTGCCAAAATCTTATTGGTAGAGATGCCCACATTGACGGTAAAGCCCAACTCATTCCAAATCCGTTCCCGCATTTTTTCTGCCGCCAGACGGGGATCTCCGTAAATCCGCTTTGTACCGGTCATGTCCACCCACGCTTCGTCAATGGAATATTGCTCAACCAATGGGCTAAACTCTCGCAGCACACTCACAAAATGCCGGGACGCTGCCACATACAGCTCGTAATCCGGCGGCACAACCGCAAGGTGAGGACATTTTTCCAATGCCTGAAACAACGGCTCTCCCGTCTGGATACCGTACTTTTTTGCAGGTGTGCTTTTCGCGAGGATAATGCCGTGCCGGTTTTCCTTATCCCCGGCTACCACCGATGGAATTTCCCGCAAATCCGTCGTTTCCCC
The DNA here is from genome assembly GCA_045540155.1 of Faecousia sp. GTDB lineage: Bacteria > Bacillota > Clostridia > Oscillospirales > Oscillospiraceae > Faecousia. The sequence goes on along the minus strand of JAZQGT010000016.1, from coordinate 46,570 downwards.
CAGCACCTTCACCCGATAGGCTGCCGACCAGGACAGGAATGCACTGTTGGCATCCACATGAAAAATCACACGCTCTGCCATATCAGTACACCTTCCTTAATAAGCGCCAGCTGTGGCTGCGTATGGTGTATTTCAGCTCAAACAGCCACTCCCTCTGCTCCACTGTGGCGCGGCACAGAAAAATATACGCCTCAACGCCCACATACTGGATTTTCTTACTGCTGACAACTTCGTCAATATCCACCCGCAAAAGCTGGTGGTCCTCGGTCTCCATCCGTAAGCGCAGCGGGCAAATATCCCCATTGGCACTGCACATAGAAATCACATCCACCGGCGTATTCACTTGCTCCACTGCGCTCACCTCTTTCTTTTCTTTATTATAGTACATTTGTTCTAATATATCAAGAGAAATTTTCCGGTTGTCAGTTCCCTGCGCACATAACCACTGCAGGAAAATTTCATTGAATATGCGCAAAAAACATGATAAACTTAACTCAACCTAAAGTTGCGCGCAACTAAAAAATGCGGTTATTGCTTGGATGCGGATAGTTTGCTATGCTATAAAGGAAATGGGGGAATCAGCAATGAAACAGTTTGGAGAACGGCTGAAAAAACTACGCCGTGACAAGGGTATAACGCAGGATGCCCTTGCCGAATATCTGGGTATTTCTTATCAAGCGGTGTCAAAATGGGAAAACCACGCAGGATTCCCGGATATTTCACTGTTGCCCGCAATTGCCAGTTTCTTCGCTGTATCTGCCGATTATCTGTTAGGTATAGACCAAGAAAACAGTGAAGAAAAAATAAAAAAAGCTTTACAGGATGCTGAAAAATTCACCCATACAGGCGAAATTGAGAAAAGTATTAACATCATTGCAGAAGCCCTGAAAAGTTTCCCTAACGAGCACCGTTTGCTTTGCAATTTTATTGAGTATAAACTCATGAGGCCTAGCGGCAACAAAGAATGGATAGAAGATATAGAAATAAAAGCAAATCTAATTTTGCGAGATTGCCGCATTGATAAAATCAGGCACCAAACCATCGGAAATTTAGCAAAAGCATATTTATTGATCGGCAAAACGGATAAAGTACTGGAAGTTGCAGGGCTATTGCCCGATTTTGCCTATTCGAAAGCACGGCTGTTGAGTTTAGCCGCCTCACCTGAAGAAATCATAAATCACAAACCGGAGCTTATCTTGAAATACGCCAGTGTCCTGCTATCAGACATTCTATCTGTGGCCAATCACCATATATACCAGGGCGATGCAGCAATTGCCGTTAATATCTGCAAAACCGCACTAACAATCATCGATTGCATTGGCGCAGAAGGGTATTTACTATATATGCAGGTACGATCCTATATCCACTTAGCATTGGCTTACAGCAAATTGCAGGACACAGATTCTATGTATGTGTCAGCAGAAACTGCTCTTGATATATGTAAAGAAATTGAAGAAACTTTAGCCAACGGCGGAACGGACTACACCTCTCCTCTGTTGAGCAGCCTTGTTTTCAACAAAGAAAACTTGACTCTCAGCAATACGCAAAACAGCCTTGAACGCTATTATTACATTTTGACCACTTCAAAACTCCTGAACAATCATGCCGCAGAAGAACGGTATACAAACCTTCTTGGACGGTTAAAAAAAGAGATCACACGATTTAACACCCACATTTGACAATGCAGGAGGTCTCATATGCCGGATAATAACACATCACAGCTTAAAGCATTCTTGAAGGAATTCAGCTATTATTTAGTAAATTTCTTCATGTCAGTGATCATCGGTCTGGAAATTGTCATACTGCTCGATCTGCCGATGAAGTTTATTAAAACGATTAACATAGATTTGGGGAGTTTCATAGCGCATTTTCTTGGTATGTGCATTGCTCTATACGTCCGCAGTTATCGGCAGGGCTATTTTCAAAACACGCGAACCTATTCATTTGCGTTTAAGAAGACCTTGCTGTATGTCGGAATCGTTTTTGCAGTGCAAATCGCTTTGACCCTAATCATCGGAGGACACGCAGTTTACATTTCCGGTCCAACCGTTTGGTTGGCATCTTATGTTCTGCCTGCCGCAGACCGCACATTCGCTGATGGCAGAGCCATGATAGCAGGCTATGACTGGCTGTTTATGCTTTTGGCAGATGTTTTCATATACGCACCGATAATGATATTGGGTGAATATTTGGGTACAAAACAGAACGTGAAAGAAAACGCCGCCAAGAAATAACATTTTCCCCGTCCGAAATTCAGAACTGTGGTATGATACCTTCATACCACAGAATTTTTTACAGAAAACAACGAAAATCGAGGCACAAGTATGCCAAAATATCCCCGTCTGGTATTGTACCACGATGACACCGTATTTTAAGCCAATACCACCCGGAAATGTCCATCAGCTTTCGGGACTATGTTCATGACTGTCACGAATTTGGATTTGCGGATCTGAGCCGCCGACAGTTTCAATTCTCACAGAGTGGAATTTTCCTGTTGTCACTTCCCTGCTTATTTCTTAATGCGTGAGAAAATCAACGTTTGATATGAGGAAATTTTCAGTTGTCGCTTCCGAGCCCCTTGGGTAGAATTGGAGCAAAAAATTCAACAGCATATTGCGAGCAATTCAACAAATCGAATATAGAATTCTGTCAGCAACATTGTATAATACAAGTGGACTCAGGAAAGGAGTGTTCATAATGACAAATGAAATTTTAGGCGAAAACATTAGAAAAAACAGACTCGCATTGAATTGGACACAAGAAAAATTGGCAGATATGCTATGTGTTTCGCATCAAGTAATCAGCAAGTGGGAAAATAGCATAGTAACTCCGGATATTGCAACTATATGCTCTTTGGCCAAAATTTTTAAAGTATCTTTAGATGATTTATGCGGCTTCGATCCGCAACAATCCAATTCCATCATCTCAGAAATTGAAGATGAATTAAGCAAAAACAACACCACATTCGATTCATTGTATATCAAATGGAAAGAAGTAGAAAAAGAGCTAGTTTACTATCCGATAAACGATGATCTATTATATGCTGCCTTAAAGCTTCTTCACGCAATACACAACCGAGTGGAAACAGATCAGCAAAAAGAAACGGTTAACGCAGACATTCTTAAAGTCAGTGAAAGGCTTTTGGATTTTTCGAGAAATGATGTATACCGCAGTTTTGCAAATCTAAATTTGGCAATCTATTACTCTGAACAGGTGCATATAAACCGCAGTAACAAACAAGATTATGAAAACGCAAGAAAATCAAAGACACATGCGGAGTTGGTACTCTACAAGGACATGCCGCTAACCTTCTATCATCATTTTGGTGCAACAACAACGCAAGAATACGAAGAAAAACACAAAGAAACACTCATAAAAATGGTTAGCGCAGCGAAAGGTGCGTGCAGGAATTTAATACATTTCTCCAGACGCTTTCCAGGAGAAACCAAGCAGTGCAGCGAAATCTATGCCGATGTGTCTGCGTTGTTAAACGAAATCGAAATCAAGTTATCTCCCCAATAAATCAGTATCTTCATTTGCATAATATCCAAACTGCGGTGTGGCGATTGCCATGCCGTAGTTGCTTTTTACCGTTACCTCCTCCCTTCTTATTTCATAATGCGCGTGGAAATCACCGTTTGATATGTAGAGTATCAATGGACAATCTGCTATAATACATTTAGAGAAAAGCGCTTATTCTCAAATTAAGACAGGAGGTTTTTGATTATGAATACAATCGGTGAAAATATTGCCGCATTGAGAAAACAAAAAGGAATCACCCAGGAAAAATTGGCATCGGCAATCGGTGTATCTGCCCAATCTGTTTCCAAATGGGAAAACAACACCAATATGCCGGATATTATGCTACTGCCGATCATTGCTGATGTCTTTCAGATAAATATAGACAATTTATTTGGTCGACAGAGTGCAAAAATCGACAACAAATCAGAAGACGCATACGACTTATGCTGTGATGCTATGTTGGAAACAATGATGTCTTGTTTTTATCGCCCCGGCGTAGACGAGCAATTTGAAAATTCCCTTGCATTCTATAAGAAAAGTCTGGAAACAGACAGTAACTGCAGAACGGGTATCATCCGGAAACACGGGATCGTTTATTACCGCGCCCCCATTGGAGGACTCATTCTGAAAAAACCTGAATCCCATTGGTACGAATTATTAAGCAAGCCCGAAGCAATTGAAACTCTGAACCTTCTTGCAGACTACGACTTCCGCATTGCGTTAATAGAGATAATCCGTACACAAAAAACAATGTTCACGATTTCCTCTCTCTGTAATCGCTGCAAAATCGAAAACGCCGCAGCATTAGAAGAAAATTTCAAAAAAAGTAAGTTGTTCTTTGAAAAAGAGGTAGATATCGACGATGGTACCGTTACCGTCTATGAACTAATGCAGGGACAACGCCTGTTTCTTATGTATGCATTGCTCACATACGCTGCGGAGTATAATATGTACGAAGACAGTTATGCAGGTTATTATTGCGACGGCTACTATTACTTTGCATAAGTGAATATCTTGTCGGATTTTCAATTCTGTGGTATGATAATTCCATATCACAGAATTTTTACAGCAAACGACGAAAGTTGAGGATGCGGTATGCTAAAATATCCCTGTTTGGTTTTAGACCACGATGATACTGTGGTACAGAGCGAAAAGACCATCGGGTATCCCTTTTTCTGCGAAATTTTGAGCCAATATCGACCGGGCATGTCCATCAGTTTTCGGGACTATATCCACGACTGCCACGAATTCGGGTTTGCGGATATGTGCCGCCGGCGGTTTCAGTTTACGGCTCAGGAGCTGCACGACGAATATGTGGGTTGGATGGAATATGTAAAAACCCATATCCCAGCCCCCTTCCCCGGCATCGGCGATGTGATCCGCAGACAGAAGCAGGAAGGTGGAATGATTTGCGTTGTCTCCCATTCCAGTATCCAGAATATCACAAGAGATTACGATGTGCATTTCGGTATTCAGCCGGACGCCATCTACGGCTGGGATTTGCCGGAGCATCAGCGAAAGCCCAATCCCTACCCGCTGGAGGACATTTTGCGGCGGTATCAGTTGACGCCAAAGGATTTGCTGATTGTGGACGATATGAAACTGGCGTGGCAAATGGCACAGCCGGTGGGCGTGGAGATTGCCTTCGCCGCGTGGGGAAAATTGGAATTTCCGGAACTGTCCCGGGAGATGGAAAGTCTTTGCAATTACAGCTTTTCTGCGCCAGAGGCACTGGAAAAATTCCTGTTTGATTAGCTTGACAGCTGTGGTATAATACATGTAATTGAGCAAGAGGAGGTGTACAGTCTGGAAAAAGAGAGCGTGAAAGTAATGGCACGGAACCGGGAGGCCTACCATGAGTATTTCGTGGAGGAAGAAATGGAAGCCGGTATCTCCCTTTGCGGCACAGAGGTTAAGTCCATCCGCAAGGGCACACTGAACCTGAAAGACGCCTGGTGTGGCATTAAAGACGGCGAGCTTCTCATCAACCAGATGCACATCTCCCCATACGAACAGGGAAACCGCTTTAATCCCGACCCCCGCAGACCCCGCAAGCTGCTGATGCACAAACGGGAAATTATGCGTCTTTTGGGTAAGGTTAAGCAGGACGGCTATGCGCTGATCCCCTTGTCTGTGTACCTGAAAAGAGGACGTGTCAAGATAAACGTGGGTCTTTGTAAGGGCAAAAAGCTATATGATAAAAGACAATCCGCGGCCGAGCGGGACGCCAAGCGTCAAATCGACCGCGCAATGAAGGAGAGATATTGATATGAACCCTACATTCAAAATCACAATGGAAAACGGCGGTATCATCGAGGGTGAGCTGTACCCGGAAATTGCGCCCCAGAGCGTGTATAATTTTATTGATCTGGCAAACCATAACTACTACGACGGTCTGATCTTCCACCGGGTCATTCCCGGCTTTATGATTCAGGGCGGCTGTCCCGAGGGCACAGGTATGGGTGGTCCCGGCTACTGCATTAAGGGAGAGTTCTTCTTTAACGGCTTTAAGAACGAGCTGCGTCATAAGCGCGGTGTGCTGTCTATGGCTCGTTCCTCCAGCCCCAACTCCGCCGGCAGCCAGTTCTTCATTATGCATCAGGATGCCAAGCACCTGGACGGTCAGTATGCAGCCTTCGGTAAGGTAACTGCCGGAATGGATGTGGTCGACGCCATTGCCGCCACTAAGACAGGTATGCAGGACCGCCCTGTGGAAGAGCAGAAGATCGCGTCCATCGTTGTGGACACCCATGGGGAGAATTACCCCGAGCCTAATAAGCTCCCCGACCCCTACCGCAGATTCTGATAACGGTGGGATGCACCCCATCCCACCTGCTATACGGGGATGTACTGGTTTCGACGGGGGTAGTGAGGCCGGATAAGCGGGCCGTGGCGCCTAACCACGATAAAATGGGTAACTTTTAAAATTAACTGACAACAATACTGTTGCAATCGCTGCCTAATTAGGCGCGCATCCTCCCTGGAAGGTCCACGAGCCAGGCTTGGGTGTCATTTGAGTGGAGCACGTGCGTGTGGTAAGCTTTGCCCACACCATGCATCATGAAGCTACTAAATCCTGCAGGGTGTTTGTTCCCGGCAGGGTAAGGGAATGTAAATAACAAACTGCGCCCGGAGAAGGTCCCTCCAAGTTGCTTTCGGACAGGGGTTCGATTCCCCTCATCTCCACCAATAAAAATACCGCCCATACGGGCGGTATTTTTATTGGTAATGAGGGAATCGAACCTATCTAAATGCAACAGTCCGGTGACATCTGCTGACACCAGTGCAAACACTGGTGTCTACCATAATTTTTACCAAAGCGAAAATGCAAATTGATTCCCCACATCTGCAATATAGCAAAGAACGAGCCGTTTTGCAACGGCTCGTTCTGCATTTTACTTATACAGAGGGAACTTCTCGCAGATTTCTGCCACAGTCTCATGGACTTCCTTTGCCGTGCCTTCAAAATCACGGGCAGTCAAGGCAATACAGTGGGCAATCTGCTCCATCTCCTTGGCGCCCAGGCCGCGGGTTGTAACCGCGGCAGTGCCAATCCGCACACCGCTGGTAACGGTGGGCTTCTCCGGATCGCCGGGGATTGCGTTTTTGTTAAGTGTGATGTGGTTGACATCGCAGCGGCTCTGCAGTTCCTTGCCGGTGATATTCATAGGCCGCAGGTCAGCCAGCATCAGGTGGTTATCCGTGCCGCCGGTAACCAAATCAAAGCCCTCTTTCAGCAGCGCATCTGCCATTACCTTAGCATTGCTGACCACATTGGCTGCGTAGGTCTTGAACTCCGGTGCCATAGCCTCCTTGAAGCAGATAGCTTTGGCAGCAATAATATGCTCCAGAGGACCGCCTTGCGTGCCGGGGAATACGGCAGAATTCAGTTTCTTGGCATATTCTTCCTTTGCCAGAATCAAGCCGCCACGGGGTCCACGAAGGGTCTTATGGGTAGTGGTGGTAACAATATCGGCGTAAGGAACAGGGCTCTGGTGTGCGCCGCCGGCGACCAGACCGGCGATATGCGCCATATCCACCATCAGCACAGCGCCAACCTCATGGGCAATATCAGCAAAGAGCTTGAAGTCAATGGCGCGGGGATAGGCGGATGCGCCGGCAATAATCATCTTAGGACGGCTGGCCTTTGCCATATCCCGAATCTGATCATAGTCGATGAGACCGGTTTCGTGGTTTACATCATAGGAGACCACATTGTAGTACTTACCGGAGATGTTGGCAGGACTGCCGTGGGTCAAATGACCGCCATTGGCAAGGCTCATACCCATTAAAGTATCGCCGGGGTTCAAGAACGCAAGTTCCACCGCCATATTTGCCTGTGCGCCGGAGTGGGGCTGCACATTGGCAAACTCCGCGCCAAACAAGGCCTTTGCTCTCTCAATACACAGGCTTTCCAGCTCGTCCACGTGTTGACAGCCGCCGTAGTAACGTTTGCCGGGCAAGCCCTCGGCATATTTATTAGTCAGGACAGAGCCCATCGCAGCAATGACAGCAGGAGAGGCAAAGTTCTCTGATGCAATCAGCTCCAAGCCGTCCTGCTGACGGGTCAGCTCCCGCTGCATCATAGCAGCCACTTCACAATCGTAATCCGCTACAAAACCGATTGAATCTATCACCTTATTCAGCATATCTTTTTAATTCCTTTCAAAAGTAAAACAAAAAACAGTCCACGGGAGGACTGCTTCATACTGCGGTACTTTGCATTTGCATCTCCGTCCGTTTGCCTGAGAGATTCGGCTACTGCCTTGCACCTTCGGCACACAACTGAATGTGTTCTCCAGAGAGTCCTCTGCTCTTCGGTCGAAATACTCCCAAAAAGCGTCACAGGTATTTTGTTTTCTGCTTATAGTATACACAATTTCCTGTAAAAGTCAAGATAATATCAAACATCCCCCAAAAATGACTTTTGGGGGATGTCTGCAGTCAATGATCTGCAGGGATATTCTTCATTGTGAGGCTAATACGTTTACGGTTTTCGTCCACTTCCAGGACGGACACCTTTACAATATCTCCTACCTGCACAATTTCCGAGGGGTGCTGAATCTTTCGGTTACACACTTGCGAGATATGCACCAGGCCTTCCTGATGTACGCCGATGTCCACGAACACACCGAAGTCAATGACATTTCTTACCGTGCCGGACAGCACCATTCCCGGCTTCAGATCCTTCATTTCCAGCACGTCCGTGCGGAGAATGGGCGCAGGCAGGTCGTCGCGGGGGTCTCTGCCGGGCTTCAGAAGCTCCTTGACCACATCCTCCAGTGTCGGCGCGCCTACACCGCAGCGCTCTGCCGCATCCGGAATGGATTGCAGCCTTGCTTGAAGCTCCTGCAGCTTGCCTGCAGACACATCCGATTTATCATAGCCACACAGGGTCAGCAAAGTTTCCGTTGCCTTATAGGTTTCCGGGTGGACACCGGTATTGTCCAAAATTTCCTTGCTCTCGGGCACCCGCAGAAAGCCTGCGCACTGCTCAAAGGCCTTAGGTCCCAGTTTCGGTACTTTTTTCAGCTGCGCTCTGGAAGTAAACGCACCGTTTTCCTCCCGATACGCCACAATATTTTTGGCGGTTGTTCCGTTGAGTCCCGACACCTGCTGCAGCAAGCTCACAGATGCTGTATTTACATCCACGCCCACAGCGTTAACGCAATCCTCCACCACACCGCACAGCGCCTCGTCCAGCCGCTTCTGGGGGCAGTCGTGCTGATATTGTCCCACTCCGATGGCCTTGGGGTCAATTTTTACCAGCTCGGCAAGGGGGTCTTGCAATCTGCGGGCAATGGACACAGCAGAACGCAAATTCACGTCAAATTCCGGAAATTCCTCTGCTGCAAGCTTAGATGCCGAGTAGACCGATGCGCCTGCCTCATTGACAATCATATAGCTGACACCGGGGAGCTTCCGCAGCATTTCCACAGTCATTGCCTCTGTTTCTCTGGAGGCCGTCCCGTTACCGATGGCGATATGCTTCACCCCATACCTGCCAATCATCCGGGACAGGTGCTCAATGGCCTCGTCTTTTTTCCGTTTGGAAAATGTGGGGTATACCACAGCAGTATCCAACACCCTGCCTGTACCGTCCACCACCGCAACCTTACAGCCATTCTTGTAGCCGGGGTCTAAACCCATGGTAACAAAGCCCTTTACCGGACGCTGCATCAGAAGAGGTTTCAGATTCAGCGCGAAATTGGCAATGGCTGACTCCCCTGCCCGCTCGGTAAGGGTGCTGCGCAGTTCCCGTTCAATACTGGGGGCAATCAATCTGTCAAAAGCGTCCTCCGCCGCTGCCTTTACAAATGCTGATACCCATTTGGTTGGTTTCAGGGCCATGCGGCACACCAGTGCCTGACCCTCCAGGCCAGGGAGTGCCGCCGAAACTTTCAGATACCCCTCCTTCTCACCCCGGTTAATCGCAAGAATTTGGTGGTTTTGCAATCTGGAAACAGGGGTTTTAAAGCTGTAGTAAAGCCTGTATACACTATCTTTCTCCGGGTCAACCGCCACTGCGGTAAGTACTGCATGCCGCTCCATTTTCATGCGAAGTGCCTTACGGATATCCGCATCATCAGAAATCATCTCCGCAATAATATCCGATGCGCCCTGCAGGGCATCTTCCACAGTTTCTACACCCTTCTCAGGGTCTACAAAATCACCGGCCAGCACCGCGGGGTCCTGTCCGTCCTGGGCATAGATTGCCAGCGCCAACGGCTCCAAACCTTTCTCCTTGGCAACGGTTGCCCGGGTACGACGCTTCTGCTTATAGGGACGGTACAAATCCTCCGCCTCTGCCAACGTCAACGCGCCCTCCACCGCCGCGTGCAGCTCGTCTGTCAGTTTGCCCTGCGCATCAATGAGCGCAATAATTTCCTGCTTTCGCTGGGCAAGGTTTCGTAGATAATTGAGCCTTGTTTCCAAATTTCGCAGGGTCGTATCGTCCATGCTGCCATGCAGTTCCTTCCGGTAACGTGCGATAAAAGGAATGGTGTTCCCCTCATCCAAAAGAGATACCACATTCTTCACATATTCCGTCTTTTGCCCCAATTCATGAGCCAATGCTGCAATGATATTTTCCATAACACTCTCCTATTGCGTAATGTTGTAATTATAGCAGATTCACACAGAATTTTCAATCCGTATGGAATAGTCAAAATCGGCGTAAATTTGACGGATTTCCCTTGCGCCTGCTTGGATTCAATGATATACTATAAGAAAACTGAAAGGGAAACGGGAGGGACGTTCCATGATTTTACCGATTTCTGCAGCCGGCTTGCCCGAGAGCTACCTGCAAATGAAGCCAGCGCTGATTCTGCTGGCGGTTATTCTGGCTGTTTTGGTATTGGGCAGCATCAGCTTTACCCTTATCAGCGCCCAGATACGAAGCCGCCGCCAGTGGCGCAATACGCAGAGAACCATTCTTCGTCTTATGTATCTTACCACTGTATTGGTGCTGATTTGTACGCTGGTATGTTTTCTGCGATACAGGTCTGTAGGCCAAAAGCTGATGGATGCCGGTAATACCACCCCCTCTGCGTCTGAGACAGTCACAGACAGCAGCGATACCACAGTAGAAAGCAGCTCCCAGGATACCACAGAAGATACAACACCTCCCCCCCAGCCCACGTTCACACCGGAATCCATGGATTCCAGCAATCCCGATCAGTGGGGTATTCACTGGGAGATTATCGACCACGGCACGATTGTGGACAGCTATCAGGCTTCTGAAACCATCTCTTTCGGAGCGCCGGAGGACTACTTTGCCCTGCCCGGAATCGCTACCTTCCGGGGCAATAATTTCCGCAACAGCGCTGTTTACGGCACGGCAACTGTCACTGAGGAAACCCTCAGCAAGATCTGGACCCGTAATGTAGGTTCTCTGAACGGTTGGCCCGGCTGCGGCTGGACCGGTCAGCCGCTGATGGTCCAGTGGGACAGCGCAACCAAGGAAATTATGAATATGTATCAGGACAAAAAGGCGAAGGACGGCCTTGTTGAAGTGATTTATGCCACACTGGACGGATATATCTATTTCTACGACCTGGACGATGGCTCCTACACCCGTGACCCCATTAATGTAGGCATGAATTTCAAGGGCGCCGGCGCGCTGGACCCCAGAGGCTATCCCATTATGTATGTGGGCTCCGGTGATTACATTGGCAGTAAAGTCCCCAGAATGTACATCATCAGTCTCATTGACGGCAAGATTCTCTATGAACGCAGCGGCAGTGATGCTTTCAGCCAGCGTGACTGGGCAGCCTTTGATTCCAGTCCCCTGGTGGATGCGGAAACGGACACATTGATTTGGCCCGGCGAGTCCGGAATTCTCTATTCCATCAAACTCAACACTGCCTACGACCAATCCGCAGGCACTTTAACCATTGCGCCGGAGGAGATAGTAAAAACCCGCTATTCAACAGAGCGTTCAAACAAGAGTACCTACTGGGTTGGCTATGAACCCAGCGCAGTGATTGTAGACCGGTATCTTTATATCTCCGAAAACGGGGGTATGTTCTTCTGTATTGACCTGAACACCATGGAACTGGTGTGGGCGCAGGATACCCGGGATGACTCTAATTCTACACCGGTCTTTGAGTGGAACGGACTGGACGGCGGCTATATTTACACCGCGCCCTCTCTCCACTGGACAAGCAGTGGCGGCAAGGGTTATATCTGCATTTACAAGCTGAATGCCAAAACCGGCGAGATTGTCTGGGAGCATAAGTTTAACTGCTACACAATCAGCGGTGTTTCCGGCGGCGTTCAATCCTCTCCTCTGCTGGGAAAACCCGGTACGGAGCTGGAAGGTCTCATCCTCTACACCATCGCGCGCTGTCCCAATGAATGGAACGGTAAGCTGGTAGCTTTTGATACAGAAACCGGCGAGATTGTCTGGGAAATGCCCATGGATAACTACACATGGAGTTCTCCCCTTGCCGTTTACGACAAGGACGGCAAAGCCTACATCATTGTCTGCGATTCCGCCGGCAACATGATGATGCTTGACAAAGACGGAAAGACTTTGTCCACGCTGAAATTAGACAGTAACATAGAGGCATCTCCCGCTGTATACGAAAACACCCTGGTTGTAGGTACACGTGGAGGATTTGTCTACGGCATAGACATACAATAGTATAACTGCAAAATATAAGGAGGGCGTGTTATGGAAAAGAAAATCATCACCATCAGCCGCGAGTTTGGCAGTGGCGGCCGTACCATCGGTCATCAGATTGCGGAAGCACTGAATATTCCGTTCTATGACAAGGAGTTGGTGGAACAGGTTGCGCTGGAATCCGGCTTCGCACCGCAATTTGTGGAAGAACACGGCGAGCACTCCCCCGGTACCAGTATTTTCTCCTATGCCTTTGCACCCCAGGGCGTTCCCGGTGTAATGAACGGCATGTCAGCAGCAGATTTCCTTTGGAACATTCAGTGCAATGTTATTATGCAACTGGCTGAGAAGGGTCCCTGCGTGATTGTGGGCAGAAATGCAGACTATGTGCTCAAGGATCGCCCAGATTGTATCCACGCATTTATCTACGCTGACAAGGAATTCCGGGCAGAACGCATTGTGCGGCTCTACGGCGAATCGGAAAAGAGTCCGGAAACCAGACTGAATGAAAAGGACAAGCGCCGCAAGGTTAACTATCAGCATTACACCGGCAGGACATGGGGTCAGTCCCAAAACTACGACATCTGTCTTAACAGCAGTAAGCTGGGTATTGAAACCTGCACGGATATTTTGGTTAAGCTTATGCGTGGCAAATAACAAGTAAAAAAAGCTGCCCGGTGGGCAGCTTTTTTATACGTAAATTGCGTCATTATCAGATATCGCAATGGGAACACCGTTAACCTCTACATTTTCATCCGCGCAAATAAGAATGTATTTCACGCCGCCGATGATACGTGTCTCAATTAAATCACTGCGCCCAGGCGCAACCTGAATGGATACATCGGGTGTGTGTATTTCAAAACGTTTGTCGTTAATAATATTTTTAGGGTGAAGCTGCGCGTCAAAGCCAAAGGTTTCATCGTACTCCACAGAGAACTTAGCAATATGCTGTTCCGAAACACCGCATGTCTTCAACGCGGTTTTTACCTCTTCCTTGGAAATAAGCAACGGTTCAGCTACCTTGCTCTCTTTGTGAAGTTCAATGCTTTGGCACAGCGCTTCATGTACTGTCTGCATGACCTCCATGCTGCACGCCTCCTGCAGGCTTGTACCCAACAGCGCCTCAAAGGACTTCTTCTGCTGGGCGGCCGGCTGAGGCACATCTACATGGAACAGCGCCTCAATCAGGGCATCGTGGCCCTCCTTCGCGCTGTGAGTATAAAACAGAGCATTGTAGATGTTGGTTGCGCGGTTGTCAAAGGCCGGAAACAAAAAGCCAACCTCCGGTGCAGACGGTACTTGCGCCACACCTCCATCGTGGAATTCCTTGTCTTCTGCCGCATAGCATAAATTCGCCTTGGTCTGCTTCACGGGACACACACTGCACAAAATGTATGTATACGTTTCAGAAGATGCATCTGACTGCAGCTGATCATCCTTACTCTTAAAAGGTACATCATAGCTGTCGCAGCCTAACAGAATTAAAAAGCCGTCGCTGAAATTTACAGACTGAATGATTTTTTGGTAAAGCTCAACCCGCAGGTCTTCATTCTTCAGCCCGCAATTCCTCAGCTCCATTAGAAGCTTATGCTCCGGGCTGTCGGTCACCTGCTTGGTAGAAAAACAAATATCAATCAGGTTTTTGCCCACAGACCCGGATAAGGCGCGCTTTAGGAGCGCAAAGTACTTTTCAGCTTCGTTTTCGGGCATAATCCCGGTGCTTTTCTTAAATTCCGATACAATTTCTTTCTGTCCATTTACATAGCAGCAGTAAATTGCAGTCATATTGCTGCGGTCCCGCCGTACACGGCGGCGAATCTCGCCAATTTCCTTTTCATTCATAAATATAACCCTTTCACAGCTTGTGCCGGTGCAATGCACCGGCACAACGTTTATTTATCCCAAAGGCAGTTCCAATTCTGCACAAAATATTCGATACCGGAATAGACCGTTGTTACGATTATCACACCGTTGACAATAACCGCCAGCAAGCTTACCGTGGGGAATGCCATCAGCACGCACAGACCAATCATGGTGCTGGCGGTCTTTACCTTACCGCTCCAGCCGGCGGCAATCACCTTACCGTTACCTACAGCAACAAGACGCAATCCGGTAACGGCAAACTCCCGGGTCAATACCAGCATCAGCGCCCATGCGGACATAGTCCCCCACTCACAGAACATGGTCATTGCCGCAATGGTCAGCAGCTTGTCTGCCAACGGGTCAAGGAATTTTCCGAAATCGCTTACCTGATTGCACTTGCGTGCAATCTGTCCGTCCACATAATCTGTCAGGCTGGCAATAATAAATACTGCCAGTGAAAGCCACATCCATACGCCGGGCTGACCGCCGCTTTGATACATCAGCAGCATGTACACCGGGATAAAGGCAACCCGAACCAATGTTATTTTGCTTGCTAAGGTCATAATTACTCCTCCAGTAAATAGCCGGACAGATCGCCATCTGCCACGCCGTCAATATACACCTTTACAAATACGCCCTCCGGCAGTGCGTCCTGCGCAGCAATCCATACTCTGCCGTCAATTTCCGGAGAATCGGCATAGGTGCGGCCGTAGAACTGCTCCATATCCTCATCGTAGCCATCTATCAGAACATCCATGGTTTTTCCCAGCATAGACCCGTTATAATCGTCCATAATCCGGGACTGAATGGTCTCGATCTGTTGGGCGCGCAGCTGCGCCGTCTCCGCGTCCACAAAGTCCATTTCCGCGGCTGGTGTCCCATCCTCCGGGGAAAACGGGAACGCACCCACGCGCTCAAGGCGCTGCTCCATCAGAAATTGGCACAATTCCTCAAACTCACTTTCTCCCTCACCGGGAAGACCCGTTATCACGCTGGTCCGAAGAACCAGTCCGGGAATCCGCTGCCGCAGTTTGGCAAACAGCTGGCGCAGGTACTCCCCATCTCCCCGGCGGTTCATCAGCTTCAAAATCTTACTGTTGCAGTGCTGAATAGGTATGTCCAGATATTTCACAATTTTCGGCTCAGTTGCCATTACATCAATCAGCTCATCATCAATTTCATCAGGGTATGTATAGTGGACCCGAATCCACTGAAGACCGTCAATTTTGCACAGATTCCGCAGTAATTCCGGCAAAAGACGCTTTTTGCCAGGCAAATCCGTACCGTAACGGCTGGTATCCTGCGCCACCACCAGCAATTCCTTCACGCCGTTGGCAGCCAAAATCCGCGCCTCATACAGCACATCGTCCATCTGGCGGCTGCGATACTTGCCCCGCAGGTACGGGATAATGCAGTAGGCGCAGCGATTGTCGCAGCCCTCGGCAATCTTTATATAAGCGTAATGCTCCGGTGTGGTGAGAATCCGTCCGCACTCCTGCTCAGGGGCATCAATGGAGGCAAAATCACTGACTGTATCACCGGAGAGCAGCTTCTCGATTGCCGGCACAACCTCCGTATAGCTGCCGGTACCCAAAATGCCGTCTACTTCCGGCATTTCCTCTATAATCTCCTGCTGATAGCGCTGAGACAGGCAGCCGGTAACCAAAATCTTACCCACAAGCTGCTGTTCCTTCAGCTGCGCAACAGACAGAATATGGTCAATGGCTTCGGCCTTTGCCGAATCAATAAACCCGCAGGTATTGATCACAACCACATCTGCACCCACAATATCCGGTTGAACATTGTGTCCCGCCTCCTGCACCCGGTACATCATGCGCTCGCAGTCTACCTGATTCTTGGCGCAGCCAAGGGAAATAAAGCCAATATTAGCCATAGATATCCTCCTGAAAACCCGCTTCCTTATCAAACCTTTGCAGTGCTCTGCGGATTTCCCCATAACTGTGTCCACGCCGCAGCAAGGCGTCTGTTACCCGCCGCAAATCCTTTTCATTCCGGCTGTCCCCTAGGCGGGACTCCAAAAAGCAAAGAATCTTCTCCGTCTGATCGGGATAATCTGCCAAAGCATCATCCCAATATTGCCTTGGAATTTGCTTTTCATACAGCGCCTGCCTGGCTCTGCTGCGGCCGTAGCCCTTGGAAATACAACGCTGAACCACCTGCTGCGCGGTCTTCGCATCGTCCAGCAGATCAAGGTCCGTCATCCATTCCACCGCCTGCTGGGCATGGCGTTTGCTTTCGCCCTTTTGCACCAGTCTGCGCTCCAAATCTGCCTTAGATACGCTGCTTGCAGATACTATCCGCACGGCACGCATTTTGGCCGACATCTGCCCAGCAGCTGCCCGAAGACAGTCCATTTCACCATCTTCAAGCTCTTTTCCGGCATACAGGCCAAAGTCCTCCACCGTCTGGCGGTACAGACGCATAACGGCGCCGCTGTCAAATTTCACTGTGTACCGCCCTGCCCTGTCCGGTTGGGCGGAAACAGACTCAATCCTCATCATCAAAATCGTCTGCGCTGACCGCTATGGGCCGCTCTGCCGCTCTGGCGGGGGTTCTGGCAGCCGCGCCGGCAATCAGCTTCTCGCGCACCTGCGCTTCTACCTGCTCAGCCAAATCAGGGTTGTTCTGCAGGAAGGTCTTTACACTGTCCTTACCCTGACCGATGCGCTCATCGCCCATGCTGAACCAGCTGCCGCTCTTCTGAATAATGTCCATCTGAAGCGCCAGGTCCACAAGCTCGCCCCATTTACTGATGCCTTCGCCGTACATAATATCAAAATATGCCTCGCGGAACGGGGGCGCAACCTTATTTTTGACTACCTTCACCCGGGTCTTGTTGCCGATCACATTGCCGCCCTCTTTAAGAGATTCCACACGGCGCACGTCAAGACGTACAGAAGAGTAGAACTTCAAAGCGTTACCGCCGGTGGTAGTTTCGGGATTGCCGTACATCACGCCAATCTTCATACGCAGCTGGTTGATGAAAATAACCACACAGTTGGTCTTGGCAATGGTTCCCGCCAGCTTCCGCAGCGCCTGGGACATAAGCCGCGCCTGCAAGCCCACAAAGGTGTCACCCATCTCGCCCTCGATTTCCTGCTTAGGGACAAGGGCTGCAACAGAGTCCACCACCACTGCGTCCACTGCGCCGCTGCGCACCAACGCATCGGTGATTTCCAGTGCCTGCTCGCCGGTATCCGGCTGGGACACCAGCATATTATCGGTATCCACGCCCAGCGCCGCAGCATACACGGGGTCAAGGGCATGCTCGGCATCCACGAAAGCGACTTCGCCGCCCATCTTCTGCGCCTCTGCAAGAATATGCAGCGCCAAAGTGGTCTTGCCGGAAGACTCCGGTCCGTAAATTTCAATAATCCGGCCCTTAGGCACACCGCCTATGCCCAGCGCGGCATCCAGGGCAAGACTGCCGGTGGGAATGGCATCCACATTCATATCCGGCCGGTCACCCAGTCGCATGACAGTACCTTTTCCGTAGCTCTTTTCAATCTGGGAGATTGCCGTTTGCAGCGCCTTTTTCTTATCCGAGGCGGGGGTGGGGGCTTCGTATACGGTTTTCTTTGTAGCCATAGTTACGCATCCTTCCTGTGGTAACGGGCAAGGACTGCCCGTTCTCTGTCATTATAATCTCTGGATCGCTCCAGAATTGTAAACCCATTCTTTTCCAGAAGGCTGCAAACCGCATCCCCCTGATTCATGCCAAATTCAAAGCACAGATAGCCGCCCGGCTTCAGTGCATCACGAAAATTCTCTGTAATTGCCCGGTAAAAATCCAGGCCGTCATTGCCTCCGTGCAGCGCCATAACGGGTTCAAAGGAGGCCACACTGCGGGGCAGTTCCTCCATCTCCTTTGTAGTGACGTAGGGAGGGTTTGACACAATCAAATCAAATTTACCCAAAAATGCCGCGGGTTTTTCCAGCGCGTTCACCTGCATGCAGGTTACTCTGCCGGTCAGTTTTTGTCCGGCAACATTCTTTTTTGCTACCTGCAGCGCATCCTTGGACAAATCCGCCAGTGTAACCTTTGCATCCTTCACCCGGTTAGCAATGGCAAGGCCGATACAGCCGGAACCTGTGCACAAATCCAGAATTCTCGGACTGCTGTCCAGAAAGAGCGCCTGTCGAACCGCCAGTTCCGTAACAGCGCAGGTATCATCTCTGGGTATCAGTACATTGGGATTTACCGTCAGCTTCATGCCGTAAAACTCCCACTCACCCAAAACATAAGCCAATGGCTCTCCCAGCAGCAGGCGCTGCACCATAAAGTCCATTTTCGCGCAGACGTCCTCAGACGCATACAAGTCCCGGTGGGCAATCACCTGCTCACGGGTTTTACCCGTCGCATGGCATAACAGTTCTCTTGCAATAAAAGCAGCCGTTTCTGCATCCTCTGTGGCAAGCAAAACCTGCCGCGCCTGCAGGTACAGTTCCGATAGTGTCTTTACCAACGGTCGTCACCCTCGTGTTCGGGAAGCACCGCTTCCAAGGCACGGATACCCACCTCAATCATACTGTCGTCCGGCTCATTGGTGGTAAAATTCTGAAACCACAGACCCGGTGCAGAAAGGATCCTGCTGAAGGCATTGTCGTGACGGCCTACCCAACGGTTGACCTCATAGCTGAACGCCACCACCAGCGGCAGCAGAAGCAGCTTGAAGCAAATCATAATCAGTCGGTACACAAAGCTGCCATGGAGCTGCGCCAAGGTGGGAATCAACGTCAGCAGCAATGACGATGCCACAGAGAACAGCAAGATGGATATAATCATCACCACCAGCAAAAAGCTGGTTCCGCAGCGGGGATGCCGCCGGGAACAGGTGCGGACATTTTCCACGGTTAGTGGAAGCCCGGCTTCATAGCAGGAAATTGTCTTATGTTCCGCGCCGTGGTATGCGAAAACACGCTTCATTTCTCCCATTTTCGATACCAGCAGCATGTATCCGCTAAACAAAAGCATACGGATCACGCCTTCCACCAGATTCAACAGAAGGTTGCTTTTAATCCAGCGGTCAAAAAAGCTGCCAATCACCATAGGCAGGAGGAAGAACAGCAGGATAGACAATCCCAAACCCATTGCTACGGCAATGCCCACCACCAGCTGCTGAAACTTCTTATCGCCGAGCTTCTTCTCCAGCCAAAGATCCAGTTTTGATGGCTCCTCCTGACTTTCCTCCGGGGATAAGTCTGCTGAGCGCATCAGCGCCTTCACACCGCAAAGCTGTGCGTCAAAAAAAGTCACCGCGCCACGGATAAGCGGCCAGTTCAGCGGGGAGTTCTTGGGGCGCATCTTCCGGTCGGATACCTCCACCGTAAGGTCCTCTTTCCCCCGCACCACAATGGCATCCTTTTGGGGACCGCGCATCATCAGACCTTCAATCAGCGCCTGACCGCCAATCATGGTTTTGAATTTTTCTTGATTTGCCATACTGTTCCTTTCTTACTGAGAGGCGGGCAAGCGAATTGTCACCAGTGTTCCGCCACTTGTGGCATTTTCCAATATCAACTCACCGCCGTGCATTTGTACAATCTCATCGCTGACCGCCAGGCCAATGCCTGTGCCTCTGGCTTTTGAACTGCCCTTGTAGAACTTTTTCTTTACCAGCGACAGTTCATCCTCAGGGATTCCCGGGCCGTAGTCACGAATTTGCACCACAACGTAATCCTTATCACTGACGATGCAGGCGTCAATTCGTTTGCCTTCACCGCCATGCTTTACCGCATTGTTGAGAATATTCAGAAATACCTGCCGCAAGCGCTGGGGGTCACAGGAAATTTCCGGAATTTCGTCATCGTTATCCACATATTTCAGGCTGATGCCTTCCTCTGCCAGCCGGCTGCCGTACATAAACACCGTATCCTCAAATTCAGCACGAATGTCAACCGTTTCCATATTGAGGGTCATTCTGTCGTCCTGAATTCTGGTGAAATCCAGCAGGTCCACCACCATATCCGTCAGTCTGTCTGCCTCCCTGTGGATAATCCGCACACCCCGCCGGGTGTCGTTATCCAGCTTGTCCGAGTTCAGCAGTGTCTCACTCCATCCGGTAATTGCCGTCAACGGTGTTCGAAGTTCATGGGACAGCGACGAGATAAAATCACGCTGCATCTTCTCGTTTTCACTGATTTTGATGGACATTTCATTGATAATATGAGCAAGGTCGCCGATTTCATCATCAAATTCTGTTTGAATCTGAATTCCGTAACTGCCGGCGGCGATCTTCTGAGACTTATCAATAATCTCCCCTAAGGGCAGAAGGATTGAACGGATGTAATAGTTACTGCTAAAGAGCACCAAAAGCACAACCACCAATAACGCGCCCAATGAGATTGCGCCAATGGCGATAATCTGCGCATCCATTCTGGCGGTAGAAGTTACATACCGCAGTACGCCGATAACCTCACCGTTGCTGTAAATCATGGGGCTGGAAACCGCCATAATACGCTCCCCGGTTTGAGGATTTCTTCCCACAAAGGAACAGATACCACGGGTACTGAGCGCCCCTGAAATGTCCGAAGTTGCAGGTGTTGCACCCACCCAGTTCCCATAGGAAGATGCAACCATCGTCCCTTCTGTATTGATAAACTGCAACTCAATAAAATTGCGGTCCTCGAAGGTCTGCGCATAGGTAATACAGGACTGGTAGAAGGCTTTATAGCTCTGATTTTGATAATCCGCAAAAAACTCCGTAGTTGACTGCGCCCGATTACGCATATCCGATTCCATGGCAGAGTAGTAGTATGCGGAGAACGCGGCAGTTACCGCCAGGGCGCATACAAGGCCCAGCATACAAAAAACTGCAACCGTATTTACCAGCCACCGGCGGCGCAGGCCCTTAATCTGAATAGCGGGCCACTTCTGTCTTTTAATTCTCATGCGCCCCACTTATAGCCGAAGCCCCAGACCGTCGTTATGTAGGTGGGGTTGGCGGTATCGTCCTCAATCTTAATACGCAGTCGGCGGATATTTACATCCACAATTTTCAATTCGCCGTCGTAGTCCCGACCCCAGACAGCAGAGAGAATATCCTCACGGGACAGTGCCCTGCCGGGATTCTGCATGAACAGCTTCAAAATCGCGTATTCCACCTGTGTCAGACGGACGCGGTTGCCCGCTTTTTCCAAGGTGTGATTACGGGTATTCATCACAAAGGGGCCATGGCTGAGCAGCTCCGAATCCAGTCCGCTGTCGCCGCCGATACGGCGGTAAAGGGCGTCAATACGGGCGGTCAGCTCCGCCGGCGAGAAGGGCTTGGTTACATAGTCATCAGCGCCGGTCATAAGTCCGGTAACCTTATCCATTTCCTGTGTTCGAGCGGTGAGCATAATAATGCCAATCTGTTTGCTGGTGGCGCGAATTCGGCGGCACACCTCAAAGCCGTCAATGTCCGGCAGCATCACATCCAGGATGGCGACGCCGATATCCGGATGCAAACGCAATTTCTCCAGTGCCTCCAAACCGGTCCCCGCCTCAACCGCATCATAGCCTGCGCGGCGCAGATTGATGACCACAAAGCTGCGGATATTTACTTCGTCCTCCAAAATGAGTACTTTCTTCATTTTTCTACCTCTTTACATTTCTCCCGTGTTCCAATCACGGTGGATAAGATAAAAGCTGCGAATCAGGCTCTCTTGGGTAATACTATATTCCGCTGCTGCCGCCTCCAGGGTGGCAGCATAAGTAACAGAATCTGTCTTTGTGAGTACAAAACGTCCGTCAGCAAGGCTCTGCTCTTCCCGATTCTGACCGGTAAGCATATAGACAGTCATCAGCTTTTGAGCAGCGGAGTAATCCCCGTTCCACTGATAAAATTCGTAAATATTGGACTGGCACCGCACGGTCATACGGGGCGCTATGGATTCTTCCAGTTCCAGATACCATCCGCCAACGGAATCGTAATAGGTATAAAGCTTATTCACAATGGAGCCATCGCTCCCCATGGTATACCAGCGGATCAAATCCCGCGGCTCTGTGCCGGACATATTCTCCATGGGAATCATTGTGACCAGCGACGGCAGTTCAATCACGCCGTCATTGTCCATATCGTCAGCGTACACATAGTAGTTTCGCAGAGTCTGCACACTTGTCCCGGATTCCTTGGACAGGGACACATTGGTCAGCAGACCCCCTACCTGCGCGTATACGTCGGTAATCAGCGCCGTATCATCTACCGTACTTGCCACGTAGACCGCCGTATATCCGTCATGAAGTTTACCCACCAGAATGCGCTTCAGCTTGTCCACAGGTCCGGACATGCTCACCTCATTGGAACGCTCCACAATACCGGACTTCATAGTATACAGCTCTGCAACGCCTCTGTCATTTTCCGCTTCACCGGGACGCAGTACAAACAGCTCACGCATACCGTCGGCATCCATATCCACCGTAATGAAGTTACGGTAGTTGGCAGACACAAGCTGTTCCGCTTCGCCACCTGCAAAGGTGTATACCGCGACGGAACGCACCAACTGATCACTGACACGGCAGCCAATTACCACTTCTACGCCGGGCGTTTTGTCCATCTGGACATATTCAACCTGATCAAAGGCTGCGCCGCTGCACTCAATGGTATCTGCATGCACCAATTCTTCCTCTGCTCTGTCAAACACCAAAATACGCAGGGGAAGCTGGGAACTGCTCTTTGCAAAAACAAGATATTCCTGCTCCCCGTCGCCGTCCACGTCCGCCATCTGCACAGATTGCTGATTGTCACCGGCCAGCGGCGCGCTGAATTCAAGACCGGCCATAGCCTTGTCAATCACTGACTGCAGGTTGCTGTACTCCTCTGAGCGTTTCGGAAGTCTGTACATCTGATCAACTGTCCGCATGGAACAGCCGCCAAGGAACAGGGCGGCCATGAGGACGCAAACAGCATATTGGATTCCTTTTCTCATAACAACACCCCTTCCAGATAGTATAACACATTTGGTCGAAAATGAAAAGCTATTTTACAACAACATTCTCCTGTCCCAGCACACGTGTCAGCTCGTCCAGCATGCGGCTGTCCAGACTGCAGGTACTGCCCCGGCGCTGTTTGGTATCTGCAAAATACACCACAACGGCGTTATTACCCGGGAACATATTGAGGATTGCGCGGATTTTCCCGAACAGAGGTTCTTCCTGACTGGGAAGCCGCAGATAGAGTGTGCCGTTTTGCGGCGGTGCAGGTATCGTCTGCTCCGGCTGCCGGTCGTTGGTGAAATCGGACATGGGCCGCGCCCGGTTGATGACAATTTGCGGTTCCTTATCATCCCGCAGGGAAAGCCTGCCCACAATCACAACCGGCTGATTCTCCCTGATGTAGCCGCCGTACTGGCTAAGCACATTGGAAAATGCAAGCATTTCAATGGATGCCGTATCGTCCTCCAAGGTCAAATATGCCATCATGGAGTTATTACGGGTGGTCTTCATCTTAATGGTCTGCACCACGCCGGCAATACTCACAATCTGATCATCCTGGTAGGTGTTTTCCTCCTCCATCAGCGCGCCGATGGGTACCACGTGCGTGCCTTTCAGCAGGTGCCGATAATCGTCCATAGGGTGGCCGGACAGGTATATGCCTGTGGTTTCCTTCTCCATAAGCATCAGATCAGCTTTGCTCATTTCTGCAAGCTTGGGGATAGGAATTTCCACCGCGTCCTCAGTATCCTGCAGCATGGCAAACAGGCCCATCTGTCCCTCCAGGTTTTTCTTACGGGACGCTGCGATAGAATCCATCATGCTCTCGTATACCGCCAGAAGCTCGCTGCGATGGTAGCCAAAGCAGTCCATGGCGCCGCATTTGATAAAGTTCTCTACCGCCCGCTTGTTCAGCTCACCCTCGCCCATACGCTGTATGAAATCCTCAAGGGATTGGAACGGACCACCCTCATTGCGCTTGGCAACCATGCTGCGAATCAGGCCACGGCCCACATTTTTCACCGCACCTAAGCCAAACCGGATAGAATCCCCTTCCACAGCAAAATTATCAAGAGAGTGATTGATGTCCGGCGGCAGGGTTGCAATTCCCAGGTCCTTACACTCTGCAATATAGCCGGAGACCTTTGTAGACGAATCCAGCACCGAAGTCATCAGTGCCGCCATATACTGCTTGGGATAATGGCACTTCAGGTATGCGGTCTGGTAGGACACCATGGCATAGCATACCGCATGAGCCTTATTAAAGGCATAGTTGGCAAAATCAACAATTTCGTCATAGATAGACTGGGCAGCCTGCTCGCTGACACCCTTTGCCACCGCGCCGGGAATTCCCTGCGCCTCGTCGCCGTAGACAAAGGTTTTTCGTTCCGCGTCAATGACCTTCATTTTCTTTTTGGATATGGCGCGGCGAATGTTATCAGCCTGTCCCATAGTGTAGCCGCCCAGGGAGCGGAAAATCTCAATCACCTGCTCCTGATAGACAATACAGCCGTAGGTAACCTGCAGTATCGGCTCCAAAAGGGGTGTTTTGTAAGTAATCTTCCGGTGGTCCAGCTTGTTGGCAATAAAGGTGGGAATGGAATCCATAGGACCGGGCCGGTACAGCGCCACGATAGCCGTCATATCTTCTATGGAGGTAGGCTTCATATTCACACACACGCCTGTAATGCCGGCAGATTCCAGCTGAAATACGCCCTGGGTCTTACCCTCTGCCAGCATGGCAAAGGTCGCCGGGTCGTCATCCGGTACTTTATCAATGTCAAAATCCGGCTCCAAAAGCTGAATCTGACGCTGGGCATCCTCAATCACCGTTAAGTTCCGCAGACCCAAAAAGTCCATTTTCAGAAGTCCCAGTTCCTCAATGGTGGTCATGGTGTATTGGGTGACGGTGGTATCGTCATTGCGGGACAGTGGTACGTAAGTATAAACCGGGTCTGCCGTAATCACCACACCGGCTGCGTGGGTGGAGGTGTTTCTGGGCATGCCCTCCAAACTCATAGCAGTATCAATGAGGGTCTTTACCCGTTCATCGCCGTCATACATCTCCTTCAGCTTGGGTGATACATTCAGCGCCTCTTTTAAGGTAATATGCAGGGGCATGGTGGGGACCAGCTTTGCCACCACATCGGTTTCCGCATAGGTAAAATTCAGCGCACGACCCACATCACGAATCGCACCACGGGCAGCCATGGTACCAAAGGTTGCAATCTGCGCCACATGGTCTGACCCGTATTTCTTCATTACGTAGTCAATCACCTCTCCGCGGCGTTCCTGACAGAAGTCCGTATCGAAGTCGGGCATACTGACCCGCTCGGGGTTTAAGAATCGCTCAAAAATCAGCGCGTACTTCATGGGGTCAACTTCCGTAATGTGCATACAGTAGGCAACAATGGAAGCAGCGCCGGAACCACGACCCGGTCCCACTGGGATTCCTGAATCTTTGGCATAGCGAATAAAATCCCAAACAATCAGGTAGTAATTTACGTATCCCATGCGGCTAATGACGCCAATTTCATATTCCAGCCGTTCCCGATAGCTCTCTGGGGCATCCGGATAGCGCTCCCGGAAGCCATCTTCACAGAGCTTGCGGAAATACTCCTCATTGGTGTAGCCCTCCGGCACTGGGAATGCGGGCAGGTGATATTCGTTAAAGACAAATTCCAGATTGCAGCGCTCCGCAATCTTTGCGGTATTTTCAAACGCCTCGTCACAGCCCGGGAACAGCTCCCGCAGTTCGTCCTCACCCTTCAGGTAGAATTCATCCGTCTGGAATTTCATGCGATTGGGGTCATCCACTGTCTTGCCGGTCTGCACGCACAGCAGCACGTCCTGCATACGGGCGTCTTCTTTGCGCAGATAATGGGCATCATTGGTAACCACCATGGGAAGTCCCGTTTCCCGGGCAATGCGCATAACGCCTTGATTCACCGGTTGCTGCTCGGCAATGCCGTGATCCTGCAGTTCCAGATAGAAGTTGTCCTCACCGAAAATATCGGAAAGGCTTAACGCATATTCCTTTGCCGCTTCATAATCTTCCTGCAGAAGCCGCTGAGGGATAGCTCCGGCAAGACAGGCAGAGGTAGCAATGAGGCCTTCGTGGTGCTGCCGCAGCAGAGCAAGGTCCACTCTGGGTTTTCCGTAAAAACCCTCCACAAAGGCTTGGGAAACCAGATAACACAGATTCTCATAACCGGTTCTGTCCTTGCACAGCAAAACCAGATGGTATGGATCATTGTCCACGCCGTGGATACGGTCAGACATGGCTCTGGGCGCAACATATACCTCACACCCGATAATGGGCTTTACACCCGCATCCTTTGCCGCCTTATAGAAGTCAATACAGCCATACATCACGCCGTGGTCAGTAATTGCCACCGCGGTCTGTCCCAGCTCCTTAACCCGGTCCATAATGCCGGAAATCCGGCACGCGCCGTCCAGAAGGCTGTACTCCGTATGGACATGAAGATGTACAAAACTCATTGTTTCCCCTCCTGTGCCAGTCGCACCAGTTTTTGCAGCCGGTGATTCATGGCAGGTTTGCTGATGGGCGGCTCCATCATAGCCGCAAGCTCTGTCAGCGATGCCTCCGGGTTCTGCTCACGGGCATCGGCCGCCTGTTGTAGTTTCACCGGCAGCTGCGGATAATCACCTCTGCTTTTCAAGGTACGGATTGCAGACAGCTGTTCCTGCGCTGCCTCAACAACCTTGGAGGTGTTGGCATCGTCACAGTTACAGCGGCGGTTTACTCTGTTGTTTAATTCCTTTTCCAGCTTTGCCTCCATAATACCCATTGCCGCCACAGGAGCGCCCATATAGGTGAGGCAGTCGGAAATTAAATCACTCTGTTTCAGATACAGCACATGTCCACCGCCGCGGGTGGCAGATTTCAACTGAAATCCCAGCACCTCCTGCATGAGACTGTTGCACTCACGGGCAACACTGCTGTGTGTGGTGGTCAACTCCATGTGGTAGCCTTTCACAGGGTCTGTTACCGAGCCGCCGGCTAAGAATGCGCCTTTTAAGAATGCGCTCTTGCAGCAGTCGTCCTCCACTACTGGAAGGTTAATGTGGAGCGACAGGGTATCTTTTGCATCAAAACCGTAAGCGGACATAATCTGATGAATCTTGTCTGTGTCTGTAATTTGAAAATTCAGCTTTCCCGAGGTTTCGCTCTCAGGGGTCAAATCAAAAGAAACCCCGAAAGCCTTTCTAAACAGTTTTGGGAGTATTTGCGCAAACTCCCGGCTCTCGGTAATGATCCGTATGCCGTTTGCGCGGAAGCTGTTGCAAAACAGCAAAATTCCAAAGCACTCAGCCAGGGCGCAGCAATGCTTTGCCGGTATATAGCGGCAGATTTCTGCCTTTGTATTGCCGGAAAAGGAAATTGCCATGGGAGCGCTCCTCTCTATTTACCAAATACGAACCTCCGGCTCCAGGCGGAAACCGGTAGCATCAAACACTTTCCGGGATACATCATCCCGTAATTTTTTTACATCCTGCGCGGTAGCATTGCCCAAATTCACCACAAAGCCCGCGTGTTTTTCGGACACCGCAGCATCACCCACACGGTAGCCTTTCAAGCCTGTCTGCTCAATCAAACCACCTGCAAATGCGCCCACGGGGCGCTTAAAGAAAGAACCGGCAGAAGGCATTTCCAGAGGCTGTGTGCTTCTGCGGCGGGCCATCAAATCCTGCATGAAGGCGCGGATTTCCTCCGCCGGCTTGGGTGTCAGCGCAAAGTCCGCACTGATAACGATTCCGCCCTCATCCTCCAGGCGGCTGTGACGGTAAGAAAACGCCATTTCCGCTGCGGAATAGACGCAAGTTCCGCCGGTCATATCCATAACCTCCACCCGGGTGCACACCTGGCTGATTTCGCCGCCGTAAGCACCGGCATTCATAAACACGCCGCCACCAACAGTGCCGGGTATGCCGTGGGCAAATTCCAGCCCGGAAAGTCCCAGATTACAGGCAAACACGGCCGCTTTTCCCATGGTCACACCGGCGAACACGCGGATATGGGTTTCATCCAGCTGTTCCATACCGCCCAAACAGTCCTTCAGGCAAACCACCAAGCCCCGAACACCTTCGTCCGGCGCCAAAATGTTGGTTCCTGCTCCTAATATAGCCACTTTTGAGTCCAATAAAGCGGACGCTTCCAAAATCTGCCTCAGCTCATCTGCAGTCTTCGGAAATGCCATTACCTCTGCCGGCCCGCCAATACGGAACGAGGTGTGCTTTGCCATAGATTCTTCCAGCCGAAGTTCTAAACTCGGCAGTAAAGCAGTAATTTTCTGCTGAAAATCTGTCATAATTGTCATAAACTCCTCCGGGCGTATGATTATATTCAGTATATCATATTTGACAGCAATATGCAATTATTACAGATCATTTTTTTGCGCAAAAAACAGCCGGGGATACACCCGGCTGCAATATGTAGATATTTTATTTTTCCACAATCTCCAAAAGCTCCATGGGGCAGGCTTTCACGCAGATGCCGCAAGCGATACACTTGCTGGTGGGACCCTCTTTGGGAGCGACCATAACCTTCATGGGGCAGGCTTCAACACACTTACCGCAGGAGGTGCACAACTTCTTATTGATCATATAAACACCGGTCTTGGGATTCTGGGTAATCGCACCGGCTTCACAGACCTTCGCGCACTTACCGCACTGAATACAGACCATGGGCTTTGCAGCGCCGTTCTTTTCCACAATCTGAATGCAGGACAAATCTTGGTGGAACTCCTTGTAGAATGCCTTGGAGCAAGCGGTGACACACTCCAGACAGGCCATACACTCTACGCCTTTTTTAACTGCCAGCTTCTTCATAAGAGAGAATTCTCCTTTTTCATTGATTTCCCGTTTATTATACTGCAAAACGACTAAAATAGCAATGCCCTATTTTCAAAATTTACCGCAAATTTTCATTCCTGATGGTGAACTTTTCCAGTCTAATTCAAAACCAAGGGGAAATACTATTTCTGAAATCTAAATATAAGGAGGATTCTTATGAAAAAAATCGCCATTATGGTAATGGGTCTTGCTTTGGCACTTTCCCTTTGCGCCTGTGCCTGCGATAATACCGCTCCGGCAACCACGCCTTCTACAAACACAACCACCAGACCTACTACCACAACTACCACGCCCACCACAGAAACCAATATGCCTACCGACACTATGACGATTCCTGTTCCGGAAACCAATATTCCCGATCCCAGCGTTGATACCGTGCCTGGCGGTGCAAGCGGCGGCACAAACGGCAGCAACGGCGGAACTAACGGTGGCACAAGTGGCGGTACTAACGGTGCAGGCAGTGCCGGCAGATCCCTTGAAGCGCATTATAACACAATACAATGAACAGTAATGAGGGTGTGCGCATACACACCCTCATTCGTATCAAAGCACAGCTACATACCGGCTTAAATTCTTTTTCATGCGTTCCGCTGCCTGTACCGCGGCTGTAACTGCATCGTCGGTATTTTCTTCCCGCCAGGCTGCCACAATGCTGTCAGCTGCGCAGGCAACAGCGCCATGTCCAAGATTATCAAAAGCCATACTGCAGTTCTTTGCATTGGCGCCGGGATAATCATAGCCGTCAATTAACAGAAACATAGACGGATATTTGGTGCGTAAAGCCCGGAGACTGTCTGTGGAGGTGGCCGGACCTACACCTGCGATACGGCTGTACCCGCATTTGCCCAGCATTGACTCTCCCTGTCGGTTCGCCATATCCGCAGCCGCAGCATAGACCAGTCGGGAGCCTGCAAGCTGATCCTGCAGTTCGGAGGCTGATTTATTTCCGGAGCGGAGCATTACAAACAGGTCAAAATTCCTTGATTTCATCTCATCGGCAAAGGGTCTGACCACATCGCTGCCCAAGTAACTGGAAACCAGCAAACCGTCAAATTCCCAGTTTTTTGCAAGCGCATCCGCTGCCAAAACCGCATCCCGGGGGGAATAAATTTCCGGCGCATCCAGTAACACGTAGAATCCCTGTTCTGCCGAATACCTAAGCAGTTCGGCAAGCGTATCCAGCCCTTGGCTTCCCTGCAGGGCAAAGGTTCCAAAGGCAAACCGCACCGCAGGCAGTAGGTTTTTAAGGGAACTCAGCAATTCTTTTACATATAGACCGTAGGCATTGGCTGTGGTGCTTTCCTTCTCTAAGAAGCACTGCGGGATCAGCTCCCTGTCAAAAGAAAAAGCCGCCATCGACGGATTTTTCAGCTTACGAATCCCATTTTGCAGCTTATCAATGGACATACATAACCCTCCATTTTTGCCATTTTTAGTATTATAACACATAATTTCCCCTTTGAAAAGGTGAGAAACCTTTCCATTCGTGATTTTTTTACATTCGGGAATACTAATGGCGAAAGGAGGCGATTGTATGCATGTAAAAGGACTTGCGGTTGCACTGGGCATCGGCGCTGCCGCCGGTGCGGTAGCAATTCTGGCTATGCCCAAGAGCAATCCCACCCGCCGTCTGGCCGCCAAGGCTGCAAATAAGATGGAGGACGTGGCTTGGAGGGTTTCCAATAAAATCACAGATGAGTTTGACCTGTAAAAGAATGAAGCACCCATAGCGGGTGCTTCATTCTTTATTTGGCAGTAATTTGAATTTCGCCGTTTTCCACATAAATGTGAATTGCGTAAATAGGCGCTTCAAAGGAGTCAATAATCCGTTCACTGATTGGATCTTCAAGACTGCGCTGAATTTCACGGCGTAAATTACGGGCGCCGTAGGTGACCGAATAGGCCTTCTCCACCAAATATTGCCGGACAGATTCATCCCAAGTAAGCGTCAGACCGCGGTTTTCCAGACTATCCTGCAATTCCTTAAGCATGATATCCGCAATGCCCAGGAAGTTCTCCTCTGTCAGACGGTTAAAGGTGATAATCTCATCCACCCGGTTGATAAACTCCGGACGGAGGAAGTCCTTCAAAGCCTGCATGGTTTTTTCTTTGATCATATCGTTGTCGGTTCTGCCAAAGCCTAAACCTCCGACTCTGCCCTCAGAACCGGCATTTGAGGTCATAACAATCACAGTGTTTTCAAAGTTCACTGTGCGGCCCTGCGCATCGGTAATCCGGCCGTCATCCAATACCTGCAGCAGCACATTCAGTACGTCCGGGTGCGCCTTTTCGATTTCGTCAAAAAGGACCACGCTGTAAGGTCTTCTGCGGATTTTCTCGGTCAGCTGTCCTGCCTCGTCGTAACCGATATAGCCGGGGGGCGAACCAATCAGCTTGGAGACTGTGTGCTTTTCCATAAATTCCGACATATCCAGACGGATCAAAGAATCCACAGAATCAAACAAATCATTCGCAAGGCACTTTACAAGCTCGGTCTTACCCACACCGGTAGGGCCAACAAAGATAAAGGACACCGGCTTTTTCTTGGGGCTGATACCCACGCGGCTTCTGCGGATAGCCTTTGCCACTGCCTCTACCGCCTGGTCCTGCCCAACAATGTGGGTTTTCAGCCGGTCTGCAAGACCCTTAATCTGCTGATACTCCTGCGCCTTGATTTTACTGGCAGGAATTTTAGTCCAAAGCTCAATAATGCGCGCCAAATTCTCAATGGTAACCGCAGGCGCGGGGATCTTCTCCAACTCCGCAATCTCCGCCTCCAACTGGCACAGCTTGCTGCGAATAAGCGCCAAGCGCTCGTAATGCTCGTTCTCCGTATCCTCGGTGAGCATACGTAGCTCCATCTCATAGTCATCCCGTTCCTTTTTCTTTTCTGCCCGCAGGGAGATTTCCTTGCACCGCAGATTCACATCGGAACAGGCTTCATCCAGCAGGTCAATGGCCTTGTCCGGCAAAAAACGGTCCGTAATGTACCGCTCGGACAGCACCACACACTGTCTTGCAATCTCCGGAGAGATGGAAACGCCGTGAAAATCACCATAGCTTTTGGCGATACCCTGCATAATCTGGCAGGCCTCTTCTATAGTAGGCTCGGCAACACTCACCGGCTGGAACCGACGCTCCAAAGCCGCATCTTTTTCAATATGCTTGCGGTACTCATTGTAGGTGGTAGCGCCGATTACCTGAATCTCTCCCCGGGACAGGGCAGGTTTCAGAATATTGGCGGCATTCATGGAGCCTTCCGCATCGCCGGCACCCACGAGATTGTGGACTTCGTCGATGACCAGAATAATATTTCCGCAGGTTTTGATTTCTGTAATCAGGCTCTTCATACGGCTCTCAAACTGACCCCGGAACTGGGTGCCCGCCACCAAAGCGGTCAGATCCAACAGGAATACTTCCTTATCCCGGAGCTTATAGGGCACATCCCCGGCGGCAATGCGCTGGGCAAGACCCTCTGCAATGGCAGTTTTACCCACGCCCGGCTCACCAATCAGGCAGGGGTTGTTCTTCTGCCGGCGGTTAAGAATCTGAATCACCCGCTCGGTTTCCACATCTCTGCCAATCACCTTATCCAGCTTCCCCTCACGGGCTCTGCCGGTAAGATTCATGCAGTAGCTGTCCAGAAATTTATGCTTGTTGGCCTTTTCCTTGGGGTTCTTATGCTCTTTTTCCGCCTCCTGTTTCTTGGCAGGTACATCATTTTTCTCACCGCCCATACTCCCAAAAAGCTGATTCAGCATGGGGAATGTGGCGGTGCGGCTCTCCGTCTCATCGGTTTCCTCACCGTCAATCTGACCGAAAACGCTGCTCATTTCATCGGACAGCGTGTCCAGGTCGTCGTCAGAAAAGCCCATCTGCTTTACCGCGGCGTCAATCTGAGGAATCCCCAGGCTGCGGGCACATTTAAGGCAATAGCCTTCGTTCATACTCACGCCGTTTTCAATCTTTGTAATAAAGACCACGGCCATATTTTTCTTACATTTGGTACACAATTTTGGCTGCATACGTCTCTCACAACCTTTCTTCCGGTAGGATAACACAATTTCACCGGAAAAGAAAAAACATTTTATGAATTTTCAGACGGACACTCAAATTTGTCGATGCCGTCGTCATACCACAGGTGGGTCATATACAAGCCCCCCGGCGGCACCGTGGGGCCGGCCGCAGTGCGGTTGCCCTCATGGAGGATTTTACTGATTTGCTCCGGGGGGAATTTACCCTCCGCCGCATATACCACCGTACCTGCCATGGCACGCGCCATATTGTACAAAAAGCCGTTGGCGCAGACCTTCAGCTCAATAATATTACCCTTACGTTCCACATTGTAATAGTATACGGTACGGACAGTGGATTTAACATCCGTGCCCACGCTCCGGACTGCCGCAAAATCATGGGTTCCCACAAACCGGTCAGCAGCGGCCTGCATAATCTTCTCGTCCAGATGCTTCGGGTAAAACCACGCCCGGTTCACATAGAACGGGTCCCGGACACGGGAATTATAGATGGTGTAGGTATACTCTTTTCGTACACAGGAGCCAATGGCATTGAAGTTTTCATTCACCTCAAAAGCCTTTGTTACCACAATATCCGCAGGCAGATGGGTATTGAGAGCATAGGGCAGCCTGTCGCAGGGAATGGTGGACAGGGTGCGGAAATTTGCCACATAGCAGCGGGCATGCACACCGGCATCCGTCCGCCCGCAGCCTGTCACATGGACATCGTGGCCAACAATCATTTCAATGGCTTTTTGCAGGGTTTGCTGCACAGTTGACAGATTCTTCTGTATCTGCCAGCCATGGTAAGCAGTGCCCTCATAGGTTAAAACCAGCGCAATATTACGCATAAGCACCTCACAGCCCCATCCCGGAAATTATAAATACAAGCGCCAGCAGTGCGCCGAGCAGGAAAAACGCGCCGTAATCAAATCGGCGGAACCGAAGCAGCTTCATTTTTGTACGCCCGTCGCCGCCCTGATAGCAGCGGCATTCCATGGCGGTGGCCAGTTCATCCGCCCGGCGGAAAGCACTGATAAACAGGGGCACCAAAATGGGCACCAACGCCTTTACCCGCTCCATAAGATTGCCGTTTTCAAAATCGGCGCCCCTTGCCTTCTGGGCGGACATAATCTTATCCGTTTCCTCAATAAGGGTGGGGATAAACCGCAGAGCAATACACATCATCATAGCCAGCTCATGCACCGGAAGACGCAGCTTTTTTAAGGGACTCAGCAGAGATTCCAGGCCGTCGGTCAGGCTGATAGGCGATGTGGTATAGGTAAGCAGAAAAGTACCGGAAATCAGCATCAGAATCCGAATTACCATGAATACTGCCCGGGTTACGCCCTCCAATGTAATAGTAATGCGCCACACCTGCAAAAGAACCCGCTCACCGCCGGTAAAAAGCAGGTTCAGAAGTCCGGTAAATACCAAGACCACGACCAATGGCTTCATGCCTCTGACGATGGCTTTTACGGGGATTGTGGATACGGCAATTACAGCTACCAGGAAAGCAAACATAATGACGTAGGACAGCCAGTTTGCTGCTGAAAAAAGCGCAACAATATAAACCACCAAAGCAATCAGCTTGGTGCGGGGGTCCAACCGGTGAATGACGGAATTTCCCGGGAAATACTGACCCAGCGTAATGTCCTTAAGCATGGGCAGTTCCCTCCTTAATCCGCTTCAACTCCGCCACAGCCTGTTCTATGGTGTATACCTGATTTACGGGAACACCCATCTCCTGCAGCTGTATAAACACCCTGGTAATTTCAGGAATATCCAGACCCATATCCAGCAATTCACGGGCGTGGGTAAAAACCTCCATGGGCGTACCGTCCATAGCCAGGGTCGCCTCGTTCATCACCAGCAGGCGGTCCGCCAGGCGCGCCACATCGTTCATGGAGTGGCTGACCATCATGATTGTGGCATTTTTGGCACGTCGGTAATCTTCCACATTGCGGAGAATCTCCTCCCTGCCCTCCGGGTCAAGGCCAGCAGTAGGCTCGTCCAAAACCAGAACCTCCGGTTCCATGGCGATTACACCGGCAATGGCTACCCGCCGCTTCTGCCCGCCGGACAAATCAAAAGGAGACACCACCAGCTGAGAATCCGAAATGCCCACAAAAGCAGCTGCCTCCCGGACCCGCCGATCAATTTCCTCCTGTTTTAACCCCATATTCTTCGGGCCAAAAGCAATATCCTTATACACCGTCTCCTCAAAGAGCTGGTACTCCGGATACTGAAATACCAACCCCACACGGAAACGGCTCTGGCGGGTAAGCTTTTTATCAGACCATATATCGGTTCCGTCTAAAAGAACCGTGCCGGATGTAGGCTTCAGCAGGCCGTTCAGGTGCTGCATCAGCGTGGATTTTCCTGAACCGGTATGGCCAATTACACCGACAAATTCCCCTCTTTCCACAGAAAAGGACACGTCCTTCAAAGCATCATGCTGAAAGGGCGTACCGGTGCTGTAAGTATGACAAAGGTTTTTAACCTCTAAAATCGGTGCCAATTTTCTAACCTCCAGTGGGTCAGGCCTTTAAGGTTTCATAAAGTGCCTGCGCACATTCTTCTGCATTCAATCTGTCTAACGGAAGGGCGAAGCCGTGCCTGTTCAGACTGTGGCACAGTTCCACCGTATCCGGCGCTGCCAGTCCCATTTGGTGAAGTTGCTCCACATGGGCAAATACCTCCCGGGGTGCGCCATCAAGACACACCTTGCCCTTATCCAGCACCACCACGCGCTGGGCCTTGGCAGCCTCGTCCATGTGATGGGTAATGAGAACAACAGTAATCCCCTTATCCCGGCTTAACTGCAGGACTGTATCCATCACTTCCCGGCGACCCTTAGGGTCAAGCATGGCTGTAGGCTCGTCCAGCACAATGCACTTAGGCTCCATAGCAATCACACCGGCTATGGCAACACGCTGTTTCTGACCGCCGGACAAAAGATGGGGGGCGTGGGCGCGGTATTCATACATACCTACCTGCTTCAATGCGTCGTCCACCC
The DNA here is from genome assembly GCA_045540155.1 of Faecousia sp. Lineage (GTDB taxonomy): Bacteria > Bacillota > Clostridia > Oscillospirales > Oscillospiraceae > Faecousia. Next base: position 10,214 of record JAZQGT010000016.1, on the reverse strand, counting down.
GCTTGCGGATGGCAGGCGCAGCCACGCCCAGATTTTCCGGGCCAAAGGCCACATCCTCCTCCACCACGTTGGCAACAATCTGGTTATCAGGATTCTGAAATACCATTCCCACCGTTCTGCGGACCGCAATCAGCTTTTCCGGGTCAGAGGTATCCATTCCGCTGACATATACTTTACCGCCGCAGGGAAGTAATATGCTGTTAAAATGCTTGGCGAGGGTGGATTTACCGCAGCCATTGCTGCCTAATACGGCAACGAATGTTCCCTCTTCAATGGTAAGATTCAGGTCCTCAAATACGGCAACGCCGGGCGTGTCATCCACGCCCGGATATGCGTATGCTAAATTCTTTACAGAAATCGCAGTGCCCAACATAGCACCTCCTAATCAGGGTGTCCAGCGGCCTGTAGCGCCGCAGGGCAGAACCAGACCGGTAGATCTCACCGGCAGAGCCAGCTCACCTACCGCAGTGCTGCCTCCGTGGTTCCCACGGAAAACAACATCGGAAGCGTACCCCACAGCAGAGGGGGCAAGGCCGGTGGTGTAAGAATTGATAATAACAAACAGCGGGTTATCCGTCAGAAGCTTTTCCACCTCCAGCAGGAAGGGATAGAAGCTGGTTTCCATCTTCCAGATTTCTCCGCTGGGGCCGCGGCCATAGCTGGGCGGGTCCATAATAATGCCGTCATAGCGGCGTCCGCGTCGGATCTCCCGCTGGATGAACTTGGCGCAATCGTCCACAATCCAGTGAATGGGGCGGTCCGCAAGGCCGGACGCAGCCGCATTCTCCTTCGCCCATGCCACCATGCCCTTGGAGGCATCTATGTGGAACACCTCCGCGCCGCCTGCGGCCGCTGCCAACGTGGCTCCGCCGGAGTAAGCAAACAGGTTCAGAACTCTTGTGGGACGGCCGGCAGATGCCACCTTTTCCCGAATAAAATCCCAGTTGGCCGCCTGTTCCGGAAACACGCCGGTGTGCTTAAAATTCATGGGTTTCACATTAAAGGTAAGGAAATCCTTATAGTGAATCTGCCAACGCTCCGGCAAATTATTTTCCGTCCAATGACCGCCGCCTGTGGAGGAACGGACGTATCTGGCATCATAATGCTTCCAGGCAGGCTCTGCGTGGGGGGTGTCCCAAATTACCTGCGGGTCAGGGCGTACCAGAATATACTTCCCCCATCGCTCCAGCCGTTCACCGGCTGCAGTATCCAGAACTTCATATTCCTTCCACCCGTCAGAAATCCAAATCATCTGTTTCTCCTTTGTTTTTGATCAGTTATGCCCTGCCAGCCCTGTAGTTTCCGGAGTTACATCGGTCGTCTCAGGTACACTGGGTGTTTGAGGGTGCTGCGCCTCGTACTTCTCCCAAGCTGCCTTTGTATGCAGGGGGCAAACCACATAAGGTGCGTTCACGCTCTGCTTCAGGTTGTTTTTAAGGCCCTTGAATACACCGTCACTGCCGTCAGAATTGACAAAATACACATAGTCATTGCGCAAATAATCCAGAATCAGATTGTAGGGCTCAACCTCAAGCATCTCATCAATTTCCTTCTGCGTGAGCTTTACAAGACCCTTCTTTTTCAGCGTAACGGTGGAATCCACTTCTGCGAACTTCTTGCACCACTGCGTGGCAACGCCACCGCCGGAGCAGTAGTCCACCATCACGTGCTTATCACAGGTCGCCTTGGGCATATCCTCGGGGTACACTACCGCGGTACTTGTAGCAATAAACTCATCCGGCTGCAGCAGAGAGCTCATGCGAATATCATTCAGGCAGGCATCTGTTGCCACCTTTCCCGAGCTCAGGCACATAGTAACAGATTGCAGCCGCTTGCTGCTATACAGAAGAACATCGCTCTTACCGCTGTGGACAGGGCCCATAACCTTCTTAAACAGGTAGGCGGCAGGATTGTTCACCGTGGTGCAGCGGATGGGTTCCGGATCGTCAAAGCCGCACCAAACCGCTGCGGTGTAATAACCGGTGTAACCGCAGTACCAACGGTCAAAATTATCACCGGAAGTACCGGTCTTGCCGGCGGTGGTAATTCCGTGGGAATAATAGAGGTTTGCTTCTGTACCGGTACCTTCGTTGGTAGCTGCTGTCAGACAGTAATTCATATAATCAACAGTCTTTTGGCTGAGAATTGTCTCCTTCTCCTGGGTATTGTCCAGAACCAGATTGCCGTTGCTGTCATAGACCTTGGTAAAGGTTCTTCCTCTGCGGTATTCACCGTCATTGGCAAAGGTGGCAAAGGCGCTTGCCATATCCCGGACAGTAACGCCAATGGTTTGCGCGCCCAGCGCCAACGGACCGATATCAATATCACTGCTAACCTTTCCGGAGGCATCCACATATTCATCCACCAGCGTGGACAGACGGAACTTTTCAGACGCGAACTTATAGGCGTAATTGATACCTGCCTTATCCAGGGTATTGGCAGCCGCCGCATTGACAGAGCGCACCACCGCCCGATAAATGGTACGGGCATAGGAATAGGTACGGGTGTCATTCAGCGGATACGCACTGTTATCCCAGAAGGTCAAAGGCATATCCTTAATGACCGTGGCGGGAGTAATGGCGCCGGATTCAAAAGCAGGCGCATATACGGACACAGGTTTGATAGAAGAGCCTGACTGCCGCACAGAGTCTGTGGCATAGTTCCAGCCGTCGTGTTCCTTCTTATCTCCCACACCGCCAGCAATGGCAACGATATCTCCGGAACGGTTATCAATGATCACCATGGCGGACTGCAGCTGCTGCCCGCCCCGGGTATCGGGAATCTCATTGAGATTTTTGTAGATAGCGTCCACCTTGTCCTGTACACTCTTGTCAATGGTAGTATAGATGTGGTAGCCGCCCTTCTGAATCTGCTGCATCATCATGGCTCTGGTACTGGAGTTCCACTGGAAGCCGGATTGCTCGGCAAGCGCCCTCGCCACATCCTCCAGAACAGTATCTGCAAAATAGGAATATACGCCCAGAGAAGCATCTTTCTGAACGGCAGTCTCTGTTCCGCATTGGGGACAGAAATACGCACCATCCTTCTTCTTATAGGTGCTGACAATTCCCCGATAGCCACAGGCTTCATTGGTGCAGCTTGCCAGCCGGTCCTCATCATCAACGCCAGTCTTCAGCACCAGCTCCTGCTCGATTGCGGCAGTGTACTGTTCATCATCCAGCCAGCCGTACTCCCGCATGGCCCACAGGACGTCCTCTTTGCGCTTTTTGTTGTTTTCAAAGTTCTGATAGGGATCGTAGTAGGTAGGAGAGTTAGTAATACTGATCAAACTGGCGCACTCAGCGGTAGTAAGCAGCTCCAGCTCCTTGCCGAAATAGGTTTCTGCCGCACTGCGGACACCCCGGCAACCCTGACCCAGGTAGATGCAGTTCAAATACATCTCCATAATGGTATCCTTATGATACCGCTTTTCCAGCTGCAGCGCACGGAAGATCTCCAAAACCTTTCGCTGCACCGTCACATCATCGGCAGACTCATCCTCAAACAGCAGCAGGTTCTTAATAAGCTGCTGGGTAATACTGGAACCGCCAACGGAATCGTCACCAAAGAACATTCTGGCGCAGGCCTTGATTGTAGTTACCCAGTCCACGCCCTGGTGCGTATAGAAACGGTGATCCTCAATAGAAATTGCAGCATGCACCAAATCCTTGGGAATATCCTCCAAATCTGCCCACTTACTGCTGGTAGTTGTAAAAATATTCTGATAGACCTGAATATCGCCGTTTTCATCCACGTAATACATGGTAGAAGGCATATCCAGCTCCACATCTTCAATTTCCATATCTGCCATGGGCAGAACGTCGTCCTGCAGATAATCGCCCAGAATTCCCACGAAGATGAATCCGCATACCACGCCAATGAGCAGAACTGTCACCAACGCGCCAAGGACGACCTTCAGTGCGGAAAACGCAACCGTCCAAATCCGGTGCAGTACCTTCAAGACCCAATGGGGGTCCCAATCCTGCCGTACCAGCTTCTTCCTTTTCCGTTTTTTTTCAGCCATTTATATAACCTCCATTATTTCGGCAGAGCGCCGACATGGTCAAATTCGTATTTATACAGACAGGCGCATACCTCTGTGCATACATTATAGCATATCACCCCCAAAAACGAAAGACCTATTTTATGAAATAATGTTTAATTTCCTGTAGTATACCCAATCCCTGTATTTTTCTCAAACACCATTGCATGACAGCCTCATAAATTTGCATCACCGGCATATACTAGAACCGGTGACAGGTTACACTTGATTTTCTCATGGTAAGCCGTTAAAATAGAATTACAAACACAAACGGAGGTAACACCATGGCTGACGAATACGGTTCCGATTTTATCACCATTGCCGACGAGGACGGCACAGAGTTTGAACTGGAAATCCTCACAACCATCGAATACAATGGCGCAACTTATCTCGCTGTTACACCGGCGACTGACGAAGAGACCGACGATGTAGAGGTCAGTATCCTTAAGTCCGTAGAAGAAGACGAGGATGAACCCATCCTGTGTGCTGTAGAGGATGAAAGCGAGCTGGAAACTGTATACGGTTTGATTATGGAACAGCTCTACGCTGAGGATGACGAAGAAGATTAAACCTCACTTCCTGCTTGGTGCGTAATGTGTCCTTTTGGACCCACATTTTTTGAATAGGGATGTTTGACTTCCCTGTCGGATTGCAGACCTCCCGCCCTTGCTTTGACATGCGGCGGACGTTGGGAGCAGCGAAGGCCGGGAGCGGCAACCCACCTGCCAGATCGTGCAGGTCATAATCGGACCATACGGCTAAAGCGGGTCGGCATGGGGAGCCTTGCTCCCCATGTTTTTTATTTAGGTGAATTACACTAAAAATTGTAAACTTTCTTATATTTCTTGCACAATTTCAAAGAATTCCCTTGCAACCGGACGAGAAATACGTTATAATACCTAGGTCTATGCCCCAGGGCTATTGAATATTACCATTGGATTATGAGAGGAATTGATTACATGAGCGCATCCAGTAAGAAAAAGCTCCGCAAGGAGATTGCTGCTGCAGCACTGACTGAAAAGCAGCGGAAGGAACAGGCGGAGGCAAAGAAGCTTAAGGCTATCTCCGTCGCATTCGTTGCCATTATGCTTGTGGTGGCTTTGACCGCGGTATCTGTTCTCGGTGTCCGCGCTGTGAACAACTCCGGTGTCATCGACAGAAACACCATCGCTGCCGTCGCCGGTGAGCATGAGCTGAACAGCGTCCAGCTGAGCTACTACTACAAGGACATCATTAACAATCAGTACAGCCAGTGGCAGTCCGCCTACAGCACCAACCTGGCGACCTATCTGAAGATGATGGGTCTGGATATCAACAAGCCTCTGAACAAGCAGGTGTACGATCCCGAAAGTGGCGAAACATGGGCCGACCACTTCCTTTCTGAGGCTTTGGAAAAAGCCAAGAGCGATTACGCCCTCTATGATAAGGCAACTGCCGAGGGCTTCAAGCTTTCCGAGGACGAGCAGAAGGCCTTTGATTCCGGCGTTTCCAATTTGGAACTGTACGCCATGTACTACGGCTATAAGAATGCGGATAAGTTCCTCGTTGGTACTTATGGCTTCGGCTCTGATGTAGAATCCTACACCCATTATAACAAGGTGGCTACCATCGCTTCCGCATACTATAATAAGTATAGCGAAGACCTGTCCTACGACGATGCCGCAATCCGTGAGTACGAAAAGGACAAGTATAACGATTACACCTCCTTTGATTTTGCCCGTTACTATGTAAGCACCAGCGATTACATCAAGGGCGGCACCAAGGACGAGCACGGTCATACGGTTTACACCGACGCCGAGAAGGAAGCCGCCATTAAAGCAGCCAAGGAAGTTGCCGATCTGCTGGCAGCCTCCAAGAGCGTAGTTGAACTGGATAAGGCGGTTGCCGGTCTTGCCATTAACAAGGACAAGAAGGATGCAGCCAGTACCAAGAGCACCAAGCTCATGTATCCCCAGGTCCCCACTGCTATCCAGTCCTGGCTTGCAGACAAGGACCGTGCTGAAAACGACATCACTGTAATTGCCAACGAAACCACCTCCAAGGACAAGGACGGCAAGGAAGTTAAGGAAATCGGCGGCTATTATGTGGTCCTGTTCCAGGGTCGCAACGAAAACCTCCGCAAGCTGGCAAACGTCCGTCACCTGCTGGTTAAGTTTGAAGGCGGCACCACCGGCACAGACGGCAATAAGACATACTCCGATAAGGAGAAAGCAACCGCAAAGACCGAGGCAGAGCGTTTGCTGAAGGTTTGGAAGGATGGCACCGCCACCGAGGATACCTTTATCGCTATGGTTAAGGCATACTCCGACGACGGTTCTGCCTCCGAAGGCGGCCTGTTTGAGGATATCCACGCCAGCTCCGGATACGTCCCCTCCTTCCGGAACTGGTGCGTTGACGAAAACCGTAAGACCGGTGATGTAGAAATCATTGAAAGCGAATACGGCTATCACATTATGTATTATGTGGGCGACGGCGAGTTAACCTACCGCGACTACATGATTTCCGAGGACCTGCGCGCCAAGGACGTTGAAGACTGGTACAAGAAGATTTGCGACGGCCTGACCGTTTCCAAGGGTAACACCAAGCGGATTGACACGGATATGATCCTCGCCGCATCCTTCTAATCGTCAATTCTAATCTTTATAACTGCATAAAAACCACCTCCTTTGGAAACCCTTTCCGCAGGAGGTGGTTTTGTATTAACAGGATATTTTTGTCCGTGGCAGGCGCTGCTGCGGGACTGATAAACGGGCTGTTCGGTGCTGGCGGCGGCATGGTGCTGGTGCCGCTGTTAGGCAAAAAGACAGGACTCAGCGAACAGGAACGTTTTCCTGCATCCGTGGCTATCATTGCCCCTGTTTGTGTGATTTCTTTGCTGTTTACTGCAAATTGGAATCTTACATTCCGGCAGATTCTCCCCTATTTGCTGGGCAGCGCCGTAGGCGGTATTGCCGCGGGATTCTTGGGAAAAAGGATACCCACCATCTGGCTGCACCGTATTCTTGGTATGCTGATTCTGTGGGGAGGAATTCGATACCTATGTTAGAACACATTGCATTTCCCGTGGCGGTGCTGTTGGGCTTTCTGTCCGGGCTGGGGGTGGGTGGTGGCAGCCTTCTGATGCTGTGGCTGACTCTGGTTGTAGGAATGGAATATGAGCAGGCGCGGGTACTGAATTTGCTTTTCTTCCTCCCGTCGGCCTTCATTGCTACCCTGTTTCACCGCAAGCAGGGGTCCGTAAAAATCAAGAAAATTTTGCCCGCAATCATTTGCGGCTGTGCCGCAGCTGCCATATTCTCTTTCATCGGCAACCGTGTGGATACCGCGCTGCTGAAAAAGTTTTTTGGCGGACTGTTACTTTTTACTGGCCTGCGGGAACTGTTCTACCGGCCCCGAAACGCCAAATAGCCCTCCAAAATCAACGATGCTGCCACAGCATCTACCGTATTTTTCCGCTTCTGACCGTGATAGTTGTGTTGGGAAAGGATATTGTGGGCCTCTACGGTGGTCCGGCGCTCATCCCACAGGCGCACAGGCAAACCGGTTGCCTCCTGCAAACTAGCTGCAAACTCCCGGCAAAGCGCCGCCCGTGCGCCCTCGCTGCCGTCCATATTTTTCGGCAGACCGACCACAATCTCCCCCACATCAGACTCTATGACCATGGCGCAGATCTGCGCTATGGTCTTTTCAATATTCCTGCTGTGGATCACCGAGGTAGTGCCAACGATGCTGCACAGCAAATCAGAAACGGCAATTCCCGTCCGGGCATCGCCGTAATCCACACCCATAATTCTCTTCATACTGTTTTTCTCCTTGTGTACAGTTTTGTACCCATTATATAGCAAAATTCCCAAAAAATAAAGAAAAAATTTGTTGACTTCCATACCCTGCTGTGTTAGAATGGTTCTACCTGTGAAAAGAGGGCTTTTTTTGTGCGCTTTTTTTCAGCTCCGGGCGGCAATTTGTAGTTAGCCGCTTCCTAAATCTAACCATAGCCGGGGTGATACAGGGAGGCAAATTTAAGGAGGTGCCGTTATGCGCGTAAAAGTCACTTTGAGATGCTCCGAGTGCAAGCAGAGAAACTACAATACCATGAAGAACAAGAAGAATGACCCCGACCGTCTCGAGATGAAGAAGTACTGCAGATTCTGCAGAAAGCACACCGTTCACAACGAGACGAAGTAAGGAGGTCGCGAAATGGCAGACGTAAAAAAGCAAAACTGGTTCGCAAGAGCCTGGGGCCGGATCTGCAGATACTTCCGTGAACTCCGCAGTGAGCTTAAGAAGGTTGTGTGGTCTACCCCCAAGCAGGTAGCCAAGAACACTCTCATCGTTTTGGTTTGCGTCCTTATCGTAGGCGTGTTTATCTGGGTGTTCGATTTTGTTGCTCGTTTCGGCATTGATACTCTCATCAAACTCTTTAACTAAGGAGACGAGCTATGGCAGACGCTGCAAAATGGTATGTTGTCCATACCTACTCCGGTTACGAAAACACCGTCAAAGCCACCATTGAGAAGACAGTCCAAAGCCGTCAGCTGCAGGATCAGATCATCACTGTTGCCATTCCTCAGGAAACCGTAACAGAGATTACCGATTCCGGCGTAAGCAAAACCTACGACCGCAAGCTGTATCCCGGCTATGTGTTCGTCAAGATGGTTTATTCCGACGACACCTGGCATGTCATTCGCAATGTCCGTGGCGTCGCTGGCTTTGTGGGTGCATCCGGAAACGACCCCTTCCCCCTGTCGGACGAGGAAGTGTACGAAATGGGCGTTGAGAAGCGCGAGATTGTGGTCAGCTATGCAGTTGGCGACACCGTGCGGATTCTCGACGGTCCTCTGAGCTCCTTCACCGGTGTGGTGGAAGAAATGGATGTCGACAAGAATTCGGTCAGCGTGATTGTTTCCATGTTTGGCCGGGAAACCCCCGTCGAGTTCGAACTCGATCAGGTGGAATTAATATCCCAATAACGCATCGGACCGGATTCCCGGTCGGACCGTGGGAGGGGCACATCGCCCCGAAAGAAATGCGCAAAGCGCATATTACCACATTTTATTCAGGAGGTGCTTATTATGGCACAGAAAGTTACTGGCATTATCAAGCTTCAAATTCCTGCCGCAAAGGCTACCGCTTCTCCCCCTGTTGGTCCCGCTCTGGGTCAGCACGGTGTGAACATCGCTGCTTTCATTAAGGAATTCAACGCCCGCACCCAGGCTATGGAAGGCTACAAGATTCCCGTCGTGATTACTGTTTATGCAGACCGCAGCTTCACCTTTATCACCAAAACCCCTCCGACTCCCCTGCTGATTCTGAAGGCAATCGGTCTGGAGAAGGGCTCCGGCGTTCCCAACAAGAACAAGGTCGGCACCATCACCCGCGCTCAGATCGCTGAGATTGCCAAGACCAAGATGCAGGATCTGGAAGGCGCTACTCAGGAGGCTGTTGAGAGCCAGGTTGCCGGTACCTGCCGTTCCATGGGCGTTACCGTTGTTGATTGATTTTAACTGTCCGGGCAAATATTTGGCTCGGTAATGTGGGAGGATTTTTCCGCATCACCACTATAAGGAGGATATAACAAGTGTTTAGAGGCAAAAAGTATCAGGAGAGCGCCAAGCTGATTGACCGCTCCGTTCAGTATGATCCCACCGAGGCCCTGGAGCTGGTTGTGAAGGGCGCTTCCGCGAAGTTTGACGAGACCGTCGAGCTGCACATCAAATTGGGTGTTGACTCCCGTCACGCTGACCAGCAGGTCCGCGGCGCCGTGGTTCTGCCCAACGGCACCGGTAAGGTTGCCCGCGTTCTGGTGTTCGCCAAGGACGCAAAGGTTGACGAGGCTCAGGCAGCCGGCGCTGACTATGTCGGCGGCATGGAGCTGGTTGAGAAGATCACCAAGGAAAACTGGTTTGATTTCGACGTTGTCGTTGCTACTCCCGACATGATGGGCGTGGTTGGCCGTCTGGGTAAGGTTCTGGGCCCCAAGGGTCTGATGCCCTCCCCCAAGGCCGGCACCGTGACTCCCAACGTCACCGCTGCCGTTCAGGAAATCAAGGCTGGTAAGGTTGAGTACCGTCTGGACAAGACCAACATCATCCACTGCCCCATCGGCAAGGTTTCCTTCGGCGCTGACAAGCTGACCGAGAATATGGATACTCTGATGACCGCTGTTGTAAAG
>JAZQGT010000015.1:0-21686 GCA_045540155.1 Faecousia sp. | reverse complement strand
CATAACAACTTCTTTTCGTATCCCCATAGGATACTTTTTCATGCCTTTCTTACCGGACATAATAACACCCCCTGATGTAGTTATTATCCTACATCAGGGGGCTTTTTGTCTATTGTCCGTTTTTACTGGTTCAGTTCAAATTGCAGCACGCCTTTTCTGTCAGCTGATTTGGTTTTCAAAGGAGTTTACGTCGCCGATTTCGTCCACGTCGAAGTATACGTCCAGCATGCTCTTGGCAATGGTGGCAAGGGTAGAACCGTGACCGCCTTTTTCTACATATACCGCAATGGCGATCTGGGGATCGTCCAGAGGGGCGTAGCATACAAATGCGCCGTTTGCGGAGGTGCCGTTGATGCCGGTTTCCGCAGTGCCGGTCTTGGCGGCGATCTTGATAGGATAGCTGCCGAAGGTGCCGGCGGCAGTGCCCCAGTCGCCGTTGTCCTGGGTGACCAGGTACATGCCTTGAGAATAGGTGTTATAGATCTCGTCGGAGATGTCCATGTGGCTCAGCAGCTCCGGCTTGTTTTCTTCCAGCAGATTCCGGTAATCCGAGGATACTACCCGGCTCATAAAGGTAGCCTTGAAGCGGTTACCGCGGTTTCCCAGCGTGGCGGCGTAGGAACACAGCTGAATGGGGGTGAATCGGTTTTCAGACTGTCCGATGGCAGACAGCACAGCGTCACCGTGGTACCACAGCTTATCGTCGCCTACATGGGTCTCCGCTTTGGTCTGGGCATTGGCCCGCTGACCGATGTATTCCGGCAGCTCCACGCCGGTGCGCTCGCCCAAGCCCAAGCCTTTGGCGGCGATATCTACATAGTCGGTCTTCAGATTATACAGCTTGTAGCCCAACTCGTAGAAGAAGTAGTTGCAGGATACCTGCAGGGCTTTGGCGGCAGTTGTGTTGCCGTGGGTATTGCCATAGTTGGTCCACTGCAGACAGGAAACGGGGAAACCGTTAATTTTCCGGAACACACCTTCGTCGCGGATGACCGTCTTGGAGTCAATGAGCTTGGCCTCCATAGCGGCGATGAGGGTGGTCATCTTAAAGGTAGAGCCCGGAGGATAGGTGGCAAGCAGCGCCCGGTTATACAAAGGCTTCAACTCGTTTTTGGACAGTTCTTCGTAGTCATCAAAGAAGGTGGACAGGTCATAGGAGGGGTAGCTGCCGCAGCCAAGAATCTGCCCGGTCTTCACATCCATGGCGACAAATGCGCCGCCCTCTACGTCATGGCCGTCCTTCAGATTGCCGTCCTTGTCCGGCTTTTTCAGGTCTTCAATGACCTGCGCCATCTGATCCTCGCCGGCCATTTGGATTGCCAGATCAATGGATACTTCTACATTGGAACCGGCTTGGGGCTCCTGCCAGTATACGGAGGAAACCAGTGTGCCGTCGGTGGTAACGGTGTCCTCGCGCCAGCCGTCGACGCCGTGGAGGTACTCCTCATAGGCAGCTTCCAGGCCGTCCTGTCCCACTTCCGCATCCATTTCATAGCCGGGAATGTTCTTATAGTACTCCCACTGCTCCGCATTCATGGCGCCCACATAACCCAATATATGGGTGGCGTACTGGGTGTTGTATTCCCGCACTGTGGAGGCTTCTACCTTCATGCCGGGGATGTTCAGCTCCACAATGGCAGACAACTCTTCGTCGCTGGCGTCCTCGATAAATACATAGGTGGGCAGGCTGCTGACACATTTCCGCAGTGTCATTTCATAAAGCAGCCCGATGACCTTCCGGGCCTCGTCGTCCGTCCATTCCGCGGGGATATCGTATTTTTCCCGCAGTTTTTCTATGAGCAGGGGGGCGGTAATATCCGAGTCCAACCCCTTCATAAACGCCAAATACTTTTGGAAATAGCCCTGCCAGGTGGCATTTTGCTGGTCCAGCGTGTAGGTAAAAGGCCGCTCCTGGGATACGGGAAAGTGCTCGGTGTATTCAATACCTGCCTCCTCACAGCGTTTTACCAGCCGCAGGAGGTTGTTGTTGGTGCCGTTGGCATTGAGCAGCACATAGTGATTGATATTCAAATCATAACTGGCACGGTTGCTGACCAGAAGGTTGCCGTTTCTATCCAGAATATCACCCCGGGCGGCTTTTACCCGGGTGAGGGTTGTAAAGGTGGCTTGGTTATCGGTTTTGCCGCCGGTTTCAATGATCTGCAGATCGTACAGCTTCAGAGCGAAAGCGCCCAGAATGATGGCAAGGGCCAGCAGTACAATGGCAGCGCGGCGTTTGCTTATTCTTTCCATGAACGGCCTCCAAAGGCGTAAATAGCCTTCAAAATCGGGTATAGAATGGGCGCGGCGAGGGAAGACAGCGCCGCAGTAATGAGAAAACCGTGGAATCGGGACAGGGGTGTCAGTCCCAAAAACAGTCCAAAGGCGAAGTTAACCAGTGTGTACAAAAGCATTGCCACGGCGGCGCACAGCATAGCCGAAGAAAAGCTCTCCTGCAGAAATGCCTGCTGCACAATGCACACACCCACACTCAAAAAGGTGATGGCAACCATGGAGTAGGGTCCCGGCGCTGTACCGGAGAACAGGTATGCAAGGCCGGCAATCAGAGAGAAAAGACTGCCGGTGTGGGCGCCCTCCATAATGCAAATCAGAAAGATGCAGCAGGGCACCAGCTCGGTGGTTGCCCCCCACAGCCGCACCCGGCTCAGCAGCACGTCCTGCACCACTGAGAGCGCCAGCAGCAGCGCCACATAAAAGACCCATTTCAAAAGGATTTTTTGCTGCTTTTGGGTCAGCAGCAGGTGGCTTAACAGACTGGTCTGGGGCTTGTCCGGACGAAATTCATACTTCTTTGCCATAGTAATCACCCGGCGTTGTACTCGGTCACAATAAAGACCTGTTCCAGACTGCGGATATCCGCGGCGGGCTGCAAAAGGGCATATTTGGCAACACCCGTATCGTCAAAACCCGCGTCCACCACGTGGCCCAAAATCAGATTCCGGGGATACACCGTAGAACCGGTGGTTACCACCTGGTCGTGATTGCGAATGGTGGCAGATGACGGCAGGTAGTTCATGCGGAGCAACCCCTCCAGACCGGAGGCGTAGCCGCCCTGCACCATGCCGCTGTGGCCGGAGGCGGCAATGGTGGCGCTGATTTCCAGAGAGGAGTCCAGCACGGATTTTACCACCGCGTAATTCACGCCCACCTCGCTGACCAGTCCCACCAGCTCGCCGTAGGCGGTGATGGCGCACATGCCGGCCTCAATGCCCACATTGGTGCCCCGGTTGATGGTAAAGGTACTGCTCCAGTCTGCGGAGCTGGTGGAGATGATATAGGCATCTACCAGTTTGTAGTCCTCATTGGCGTCAATCAGGTCCAAAGCCGCCCGCAGCCGCTCGTTTTCCTGCTTGGTGGCATAGGCGTCCCGGGCCTCGTCCTCAATCTCTGCCAGCTGGGTTTTCAGCGCCTGGTTCTCTGCCAAAAGGGTTTCGTATTCGAAAATGTAATCGTAGAACTGCTGGGTGTGGTCTGCCAGCTTGCTGACACCGGCGCGCAGGGGGGTTAGAATACCCTGCACCAGCATCTGGGGCAGCTTGATTCCTGTCAGAGAGCTGACCACCGCCAGCACCACCGCCAGCAGCACTGCTGCTACCAGCACCACCCGTATCCGATTTGTAAAAAAGTGTTTCATTTGATATCCTCCATCAGTTCCGGCGCAATGGCCTTCAGCATCTGACCCAAACGGCATACCGGCAGCCCCATCACGTTATAGTAGTCACCGCTGAGCTTCTCTGCAAACAGGGCAGCGCCGCCCTGAATACCGTAGGCGCCGGCCTTATCCATAGGCTCGCCGGTACGGATATAGGCAAGAATCTCCCGCTGGGAGAGGGGACGGAAGTGAATGTCCGTCACTTCGGTGCAGACCATAGCCCCATCGCCCCGCAGCACAGTCAGTCCCGTCATCACCTGATGGTCCCTGCCGGAGAGAAGCGTCAGCATGCGGCAAGCGTCCTCCGCGTCTGCAGGCTTGCCCAGCACTTCGCCATTGCATACTACAATGGTATCCGCGGCAATGACTACGTCGTCTTTTTCGTGGGGCACAGCCTCTGCTTTTAGCCGGCTGACCCGGGCGACTTCGTCGAAGGGCGGCTTCGCCGGATCCATGGTTTCGTCAATATCTGCCACCTGCACCGCAAAGGGAATATGGAACAGCGCCATAAGCGCCTTGCGGCGGGGGGATTGGGATGCCAGTATCAGTTGCATAGTTGCTCCTTGGTATTGTTTCTGACTTCTTGCCGATTATTCTACGCCCCGCAGGTACAGACCGCGGGTACAGGCGCCGGGGTCGAAGGGCACAGGACTGTGGACGGCGGCAAGAATCCGGTCCACCTCCTTGGGATTTTCCGTGGTGAAGTACAGCCGGGCAGCCCACAGACCCAACCGGGCCAGGTCAGCCTGCCGGTCCAGCCAGTAGAGCTTTTTGCCGTTGAGCAGTACGCTGCGGCAGGTGTCTGCGTCCTTGATAATGGGGAATTCCGCGCCGGTTTTGTCTGTGAGCTTGGCAGGGGCAGAATTGCAGGTGCACTGTCCGGTTCTGCCCCGGATCAGACAGTTCTCCGTGAGCATCAGCGGCAGCCGTCCGTAGACCAGCAGTTCGGTGGGCACGGCCTTGCTCACGTCGCGAATCTGCGGCAGGGTCATCTCAAAACTCAGACAGGCGGACCGGAGCTGCAAATCCCGGGCGCAATTCATAGCAATGGAATTGTACAGATTCAGACCGAAATCGCCCCGGGCGCGCATTCCACACTCCCGCACAGGCAGCAGCAGACCCACATTGCCGATGAGCGCCTCCCGGACGCCCAGATTCTTCGCCGTCAGCAGCTTTTCCCGCAGCTTGCCCAGTTCTTTGTCGTGAACAATCCGGGGCAGCACCGCGCAGACGGTGGTGCGTGCGGTGAGCTTTTCACAGAAAGCGGGGTCCTGACACAGAATGTGCAAAGGCACATACAAAACAGCAATGTCTTCGTTCAGCAGACCCGGGGTGATTTGCTCCCGGGCGGTAACCTGCACAGTGAGCGCAGGGGGTGTGCGAAGACCCTTAAAATGGGCAACCTTTTCCATGCGGCCCAGAGGGGGATTGTCCCGGCGGGCGCGCTGGGCGGTGAGCATATTCAGAACGTCCCGGCGCAGGGCATTGATGGCGGCGGCAGACAGGGTCAGTCCCGGCGCAATGTCCGAGCGTACCCGGGTGCACAGATAGGGAGTGCCGCCGGTTTTGCTCAAACGGGATGCCAGCGTGTCATGGGTCAGCTCCATAGTCCGCGCCCGTTCCGGCGCAGGACCGGACAGGGTGCAGCTATGGCCTTGCCCGTCGGTTACGGTGAGGGTGGACTGCCCGGTATGTACCACCATGTAAAATTCCACGTTCACCAGAGAGTTTTCCGTGGCCTCATAGCTCTGGCGCATTTCCTTGCACCAACGCTCGCTGATATCGGTTTCCTCCCGGACACCGAACATCTGAGGTCCGGTTTTGCCGGAATAGTAATCGGTGAAGCCCTGCCGGTTAAAGGCGGTGGCAAGCTGCTCCAGCATGGGCTTTGTAACCCTGCCGGTATCAATGGCATTGCGGTAAACCTGTGTCACCGCAGCCACATATTCCGGGCGCTTCATGCGGCCTTCCAACTTCAGGGAGGCAACGCCCATTTCTTCCAAATCCTTCACATACTGCACAGTGCAGTTATCCTTCAGACTTAAGGGATACTTGTTCTCCCATCTGCCGTAGCCGTAGCTTTGGCGGCAGGGCTGGGCACAGCGGCCCCGGTTGCCGGAGCGGCCGCCAATGGCTGCGGACAGATAGCACTGTCCGGAGTAGCCCATGCACAGGGCGCCGTGGCCGAACACTTCGATTTCAATGGGAGAGTTGGCGCAGATGTAGCGAATCTCCTCCCGGCTCAGCTCCCGGCTGAGCACCACCCGGGACATACCCAATCCGGCGCAGAACTGCACGCCGGGCAGGGAATGAACGGTCATCTGGGTAGAGCCGTGGATGGAAATGTGGGGGGCAATCTGCCGGCACAGCTGGGCAATGCCCAAATCCTGCACGATAAAGGCGTCCACGCCCACCGCAGCGGCATGACGAATCAGCGCCGCAGCCTCCTGGGATTCCTTGTCGGATACCAGGGTGTTCACTGTCAGGTGAACGGCCACACCGCGAATGTGACAGTATTTTACAGCCTCCGCCAGCGCCTGGGGAGTAAAATTCTTGGCGCTCTGCCGGGCATTAAACTGCCCGCAGCCTAGGTATACTGCGTTGGCTCCGTTTTGTACTGCCGCGCGCAGAGCCTCCATAGACCCTGCCGGCGCTAAAAGTTCCAGCATAGTTTTCTCTCTCCAAATGACATACTTGCAAACATTATAGCATAAAATGCCGCCAACTTCTACCCCATAGGTGAGAAATTTAAGAAAAATTCAAAGACGTGCCGCCCCATAGGCAACACGTCTTTTCTGCTGTGTTATTTCTCCTGCCCAAGACTGCCCAGCAGCTCCAGAATCTGCCGGCAATGCTCCCGTTCCTGCTGGGCCATACGGGCGAAAACCTGCCCGTATTCCGGGTCGGCAGCCCGGGATTCGTACTGGGCAAGACACCGCATCTCCCGTCCGTAGCAACGCCGCAGCACGGTGGCAACCGGCGCTTTGTCCAGCGGGGGCGGCGCGGGAATTTCCGGTCTGCCTGCCCCGTGCAGGGTGTAAATGCCCTTCAGACACGCCATGTGCGCCTGTTCTTCCTGGCTCATTTTCCGCAGAATTGCACTGGCGTTCCCCTGTACCCGCCGGGACAGGGACAGATAGATAGCGGCATCTGCCCATTCCTCCGCAATCAGTGCAGGCAGCCCCTGGGTGGGGTTTGCGACAGATTCTCCCTGTACCCGCTGCCACACCCGGGCGGCCTTTGCCTTGTCGTAGGTTTCCATAGCATCCTTCCTCTCAAAATATACTCTATATACAGTATAGTAATATGCCTCTGGGGAATTTCGTAAAAACTTGTTTGAAAAGCGAAAAAATCTCTTTTCTTTTTCGGTCAAATGTGCTAGTATGGTATTGAAACAGGGGGGCGGTCCGCACCCGATGTTCACAATAGCAACAAAGGAGAGAGGGGTATGGGTTTATTTAACAGAAACAAAGAGCAGACCCAACAGCTGTCCCAGCGGCAGATTTTGGAAAACAAGTTTACCAGCGTAAGGAGTAATATTCTGTTTGTAGTGATATGTACACTTATCAATATTATCTTGCTGGTTACCAACAGCAATACCTATTATCTGTTCTCCGCCTATGTTCCTTTTGCTTTTGTAGATCTGGGCATGGCATTTTGCGGTATGTATCCGGCTGAATATTACGGCGAGGACTTTGCAGAACTGCTGTTTGTGGATAAATCCTTTTTTGCGGTTATGGTGGCTATTGCGGCAGTGATATTGGTATTGTATCTGATCAGTTGGATCTTCTCCGGAAAGGGTAGGCTGGGCTGGATGATTTTCGCACTGGTGTTCTTTTCCATTGATACTGTCGCGCTTCTGCTGCTTAACGGCATCAGTATAGATTGGGCGCTGGACTATGTGTTCCATGCTTGGGTGGTGTTCTCTTTGGCTTCCGGTGTTTCTGCCGGGCGTAAACTGAAAAAACTCCCGGAAGAACCGGAGCCGGTCGTAGAGACGGAACGGTCTGTGCCGTGGGAATTGTAAGCTATAAACGGAGGTGCCCTTATGCCCAGAACCAGCAATAAGTCCCAACTGATTTTGGACTTTGTCAACCAGTTTGTGCAGGAAAACGGCTTTGCGCCCTCCGTGCGGGAGATTGGCGCGGCAGTGGGTCTGCGGTCTACCGCTTCCGCCAGCTACCACCTGCAGCAGCTGCAGGAAAAGGGGTTGCTTTTGTCCCCCGGGGCAAAGGGGCGCAAGCGCGCCATTGTGACTGCCCAGCGTCCGGGGCAGATTCCTGTGGTGGGCGTGGTAACTGCCGGTATGCCCATTTTGGCGCTGGAAAATCAGGAGGGTACCATCAGCTGGGACGGAGACCCTTCCTGTTTTGCTTTGCGGGTGCGGGGCGACAGTATGGTGAACGCCGGTATTCTCAGCGGCGATATGGTGGTAGTCCGGCCCCAGACCAGCGCTGATGACGGCCAGATCGTAGTGGCGCGCATCGGCGACGAAGCAACGGTGAAGAGACTGCGCCGCCGGGACGGTCAGGTGTGGCTGATGCCGGAAAATGAGGCGTACAGCCCCATCAACGGTACGGACGCGGAGATTATCGGTCTTGTCAAGGCCGTGGTAAGAGAATATTGACCGAAAAATCTGCTCCATAGGGGCAGATTTTTGCTTTTTTGTAAGAGAATGGGGCAAACCCAAGGTTTTTCCCTAAAATTTATGGAAAAAGGTTTACTTTTCTGCCACCTTATGCTATACTGTTTGGGCGTTATTGAAAGATTGCAAAAAATAGAAAAAATTGGACGGCAAGAGCCGCCGAAATTGAAAGGAGTATTTCAATGTCTCACAAGTATGTTTATCTGTTTACCGAAGGCAATGGCTCCATGCGGGAGCTGCTGGGCGGTAAGGGCGCAAACCTGGCAGAGATGACCAATATCGGTCTGCCTGTGCCCCAGGGCTTTACCATTTCTACTGAAGCCTGCACCCAGTATTATGAAGACGGCCGTAAGATTAATGACAGCATTCAGGCTGAAATTATGGAATACGTAGAAAAGCTGGAGAAGATCACCGGCAAGAAGTTCGGTGACACCGAGAACCCCCTGCTGGTTTCCGTGCGTTCCGGCGCCCGCGCTTCCATGCCCGGTATGATGGATACCATTTTGAATCTGGGTCTGAATGAAGAGGTTGTGGAGGTGCTGGCTGCCAAGTCCGGCAATCCCCGTTGGGCATACGACTGCTACCGCCGTTTCATTCAGATGTACTCCGACGTGGTTATGGAGGTGGGCAAGAAGTACTTCGAAGCCCTCATCGACGAAATGAAGGAAGCCAAGGGTGTCACCCTTGACGTTGACCTGACTGCTGAGGATCTGAAGGAGCTGGCAGGCCAGTTTAAGGCTGAGTACAAGGCCAAGCTGGGCGTGGACTTCCCCTCCGACCCCAAGGAGCAGCTGATGGGCGCCGTAAAGGCCGTGTTCCGCTCCTGGGACAACCCCCGTGCAAACGTGTACCGCCGGGACAACGACATTCCCTACTCTTGGGGTACTGCCGTTAACGTGCAGTCCATGGCCTTCGGCAACATGGGTGACGATTGCGGTACCGGCGTTGCCTTTACCCGTAACCCCGCTACCGGCGAGAAGAAGCTGTTCGGTGAGTTCCTGACCAATGCCCAGGGCGAGGACGTGGTGGCCGGTGTCCGGACTCCCATGCCCATCTCCGAGATGGCGGACAAGTTCCCCGAGGCATTTGCCCAGTTTACCAAGGTTTGCTCCATTCTGGAGGACCACTACCGGGATATGCAGGATATGGAGTTTACCGTGGAAAACGGCAAGCTGTATATGCTCCAGACCCGTAACGGCAAGCGTACCGCTGCCGCTGCTCTGAAGATTGCCTGCGATCTGGTGGACGAGGGCATGATCGACGAGAAGAAGGCGGTGGCTATGATTGAGCCCCGTACTTTGGATACCCTGCTGCATCCCCAGTTTGATGCAAAGGTGCTGAAAGCTACGACTCCCATGGCAAAGGCTCTGGCCGCGTCCCCCGGCGCTGCCTGCGGCAAGTGCGTATTCTCCGCTGAGGATGCCAAGGCTTGGGCAGAGCGGGGCGAGAAGGTGCTGCTGGTGCGTCTGGAGACCAGCCCCGAGGATATCGAGGGCATGAAGGCAGCCCAGGGCATTCTGACTGTCCGCGGCGGTATGACCTCTCACGCAGCCGTGGTTGCCCGCGGTATGGGCAAGTGCTGTGTTTCCGGCTGCGGCGCCATCGCCATGGACGAGGAGAACAAGCGGTTTACCCTGAACGGTAAGCTCTATCAGGAGGGTGACTGGCTGTCCATCGACGGCTCTACCGGTAACATCTACGACGGTCAGATTCCCACCGTGGAGGCAAGCATTGCCGGCGAGTTCGGCAGAATTATGGCTTGGGCTGACAAGTACCGCCGGCTGAAGGTGCGCACCAATGCCGATACTCCCCGGGACGCCATCAAGGCCCGTGAGCTGGGCGCTGAGGGCATCGGTCTGTGCCGTACCGAGCACATGTTCTTTGAGGAGGGCCGCATCGCTCCCTTCCGTGAGATGATCTGCTCCGACACTGTGGAAGAGCGCGAGGCTGCGCTTGAAAAGATTCTGCCCATGCAGCAGGCTGACTTTGAGGGCCTGTACGAGGCCATGGAGGGCATGCCCGTGTGCATCCGCTTCCTGGATCCCCCTCTGCATGAGTTTGTTCCCACTTCTGAGGAAGACATCGCTGCGCTGGCTGCAACCAAGGGCAAGACCGTCCAGCAGATTAAGGACATTATTGCGTCCCTGCACGAGTTCAACCCCATGATGGGTCACCGTGGCTGCCGTCTGTCCGTCACCTATCCGGAAATCGCAGCTATGCAGACCAAGGCGGTTATCCGCGCTGCCATCGCTACCAAGAAGAACCACCCCGATTGGAATATGGTTCCCGAAATTATGATTCCTCTGGTTGGCGAGACCAAGGAGCTGAAGTTCGTCAAGGACGTGGTGGTGAAGACCGCTGACGCAGAAATCGCTGCCGCAGGCATCGAGCTGCACTACGAGGTGGGCACCATGATTGAGATTCCCAGAGCCTGTCTGACAGCCGATGAGATTGCCAAGGAAGCCCAGTTCTTCTGCTTCGGCACCAACGACCTGACCCAGATGACCTTCGGCTTCTCCCGTGACGATGCGGGCAAGTTCCTGGAGGCTTACTACGACACCAAGATCTTCGAGTCCGATCCCTTTGCCCGTTTGGATACCACCGGCGTGGGCAAGCTGATGGAAATGGCTGTGAAAATGGGCAAGGCAGAGCGTAACGATCTGCACTTGGGCATCTGCGGTGAGCACGGCGGCGACCCCCTGAGCGTGGAGTTCTGCCACCAGATCGGCCTGGACTACGTGTCCTGCTCCCCTTTCCGTGTTCCCATCGCAAGACTTTCTGCCGCGCAGGCTGCCATCAAGGGCTAATAAGCAACAAAACCCTCCCGAGAAGTCGGGAGGGTTTATTTTTCCTTTATGCCAAGAAGATAGTCGGCAGAAACCTTAAAAAATTTACAGAGCGCCACAATGTCATCGACACTGGGCTCGCATTTGCCACACTCGATGTAGGACAGTTTTCGCTGGGTCATGCCCACAGCCTTGCCCAATTGTGTTTGGTTTAGGTCTTTATCTTCTCTTAGATTTCGCACTTTTTCACCAAAGGAAAGCTTCATTCTCATCACCAAGTATAATATATGATAGACAAAAACTTTCTATTGACTTATAGACGAAAAATGTCTATACTATCAATATCCGTTTTATCGGACGACACTCTACGAAAGAAATGGAGAGCATATTATGTTAAAGTTGTTAGGATTTTTAATTGGACTAATAATAGCGCTTTTGCCGTTTGCGGTTATAGTCTATGCTTTTGGTGGCAAGGAAAAACTCGACCAGTATTTGCTTAACCGATTTATCAAAAAGAGCCTTGCGGAAAAAGTGGAGATGGTTATGAAGAAAGATTCCTCTCCCAAGTATGCAGAAGCCGCTTTCTACATCGGCAATAACTATAGAAAAAGGCATTCCCAAACAGAGTGGCTTAAGTATTGCCAAGAGAGAATTGACAACACTCTGGACAAAAATTCGCAGGAGTACGCCGAGGCGGTAGCGCCAATCCTAAATGCGATTGTTCTTGATAAGGAAGGTTACTATCTGCGCAGAGGCATGGAAAATTTGGAGCGTTCTCTTCAGAGATTTTTGCCTGGTGTGAATGACAGAATTTCTCTCAATTATTATGTTGAGCCGTACGAGTATTTCGAGAACAAAGAACTGGCAGCGAAATCGCTGGCAGAAGAGGCTTTGAGAAAGAAAAAATTCGAAGAACAATATGAACGGGAGCGTCCAATTCGGGAAGCGCGTGAGGCAGAAAGAAAAGCGGTACAGCAAGAAAGACAGCAAAGAAATCGAGAACTCGATGCAGCATATGCACGCTGTCGTGAATGTGCCAACAACCTGAAGTGCAGGGATAGCGTAAAGCGCGTTCCTGGTGCCTGCGGCGGTTATATTCCTAAATGACAGCACATCCCACTTTTGCTGATAGCAACACAGGCTGCCATTAAGGGCTAATTGCTATAACAAAATCGCCACCCAATTGGGTGGCGATTTTTGCAATAAATATCCTATTTCTTAGGATAGGGTGTCTTTTGGTCAGTTAGCCCAAGAAGATAATCGACGCTGACGTGATGGAACTGAGCCAAGGCAACTAAAACTTGCGGTGGAATCATACGTTCTCCGCATTCATAATAAGCATAGGTCCTTTGTGGAACATTGATTTGTTCTCCAAGCTCTGCCTGCGTTAGGTCAGCATCTTCTCTTAAATTGCGAATTCTATCATATTTTTTAGCCATTAATATCACCAACAACACTATATAGTAGAATGAATTGTTCTATTGACATTTTGAATGTTTTGTTCTAAAATATCTGTATTACAAAGAGCTAATAGCGATGCAGAGGTGTATTTTATGGACGAATTTGGCTGTGATTACGAGTGCAGAACGGTTGGTGAAAGCATTATCAAATATAACATTCCCAATGATTGGAGCGCTGAATTTTATGCCTATGATGATGTATATCCCGTTATTTGCGTACAAGTAGATGAAATTCGCAAGGCTCCTGCCATAATGGATTTGAAACTCAGGGTTGTGGAGAATGAGGATGATGAATACGCAGGATGTATGGTACTTACAAATCAAAAGACCATCGCATTCAAGATTGATTATATGAGCGACTTAATAAGGGCAATAGAACCAAAAAACGAAACAGCTCTTTGTTCCCGCTTTTGCTAATAGCAGTACTGGCTACCATCAAGGGCTAAGGTTTCACCCGGTAATGAATCCCCTCGGAGTTAATCCGGGGGGATTTTTCGTCCGGAGAAAGCCTTTTCCCGTTTGCATATTGGAAAAATCATGGTTGACACTAGGCAAGTCTTGTGATAAACTCTTGTTAAATTGATAGAGGCGCGTCGTATCAGGAGTAACCTTGCCGTTGGGCTTTCGCAGAGCTGTGGTGTGGTGAAAGGGGTCGTCGCCGAAGGGGGCCGAGGCGAAAGGCTTACCTGGGCAGACAGGAAATACTTGTCTGACTGTCGCATTATGCGGAGTGCTATCACATTACAGCAGAGACATCCTACTGTTGGTAGGGATCATTCTTTTTGTTGTTTTTGGATAGCCGATGCATTGCATCGGCTGTTTTTATTTTGAAAAGGAGCGTATAGATATGAAAAAGGAAAGTATTTTTACCGGCGCAGCCACAGCGATTGTAACGCCTATGAATTCTCAGGGCGTAGACTATCCCGCTTTTGAACGGATGCTCAACTGGCAGGTGGAGCAGGGCATTGATGCGCTGGTAATCTGCGGCACGACCGGCGAAGGCTCCACTTTGACAGATGAGGAGCACCGTCAGGTGCTGCAGTTTGCTCTGAATGTTGTGGGCGGCCGCGTTCCTATGATTGCCGGTACCGGCTCAAATGACGCAGCCTATGCCATCGACCTGACAAAGTTTGCCTGCAGCATTGGGTATGATGCGGTGTTATTGGTGACGCCTTACTACAACAAGACCACCCAGAGAGGTTTGGTCGCTTTCTTCTCTGCCATTGCCGATGCGTCCACCAAACCGGTGATTCTGTACAATGTTCCCTCCCGTACCGGCGTGAACATCGAGCCTGCCACCTATGCAAAGCTTGCACAGCACCCCATGATCGCAGCAATCAAGGAGGCCGGCGGAAACATCTCCAAAATTGTGGAAACCGCTGCACTGGCAGGTGATCAGCTGGATATTTACTCCGGCAATGACGATCAGATCGTTCCCATTATGGCTTGCGGCGGCAAGGGCGTGATTTCCGTGCTGTCCAATGTGCTGCCGGCAGAAACCTCGCTGCTGTGCAAGAAATGCCTCGAAGGCGATATGCAGGGCGCTATGGAGCTGCAGAAGAAATATTTGCCGCTGATTAATGCGCTGTTCTGTGAGGTGAACCCCATTCCTGCCAAGGCTGCGGCTGCTGCCATGGGATACGGTGAAAACTATGTCCGTCTGCCTCTGGTGACTATGGAAGAGACTGCCCGGCAGCATTTGCTGGCATGTATGCGCCAGGTAGGGGTGGACGTGTAAGCTGCCTGCACATTTGCTTTGATAGAGAAGGATAGAGATATGATATACGAGAACCTTTCCGTCAGCGCCGAAGGGCATTTGCTTTTTGCCGGTTACGATACTTTAGAACTGGCAAAGGCCTTTGGTACAGCGCTGTTTGTTATGGATGAAGGCAGAATCCGCCAGCGGTGCCGGGAATATAAACAGGCGATGGCTGCGTTCCTGCCCGCCGGCTCCCGTCCTCTGTATGCCAGTAAAGCCATGAGCATCAAACGGATCTATAAAATCATGGCAGAAGAAGATATGGGTATTGATGTGGTTTCCCCCGGCGAATTGTATACCGCAGTCAAGGCTGGCTTCCCTATGGAAAATGCCTACTTCCATGGCAGCAGCAAGACGGACCAGGACATTCGCTTTGCCATGGAACACGGGGTGGGTTTTTTCGTCTGCGACAATGCCGATGAACTGGATGCAATCGACGCAGAAGCTGCCCGTCAGGACAAGTGCCAGAAGATACTGCTGCGCCTTGCGCCCGGCATAGATCCCCATACCCACCAAAAAATCAATACCGGCCGGGTGGATTCCAAGTTTGGTGTGGCAATCGAAACCGGTCAGGCTGCCGAGCTTGTGGGAAAGGCGCTTGCTAAGAAAAATATTGATATGTGCGGCTACCATTGCCATGTGGGCTCTCAGTTGTTTGACGAAGCGCTGTTTTGTGATACCGCCACCAATATGCTGGCCTTTGTGGCAGATATGCAAAAGCGGTACGGCCATACCGCGAAGATTGTCAATCTGGGCGGAGGTATGGGTGTTCCTTACACGAAGGAGCAGCCGGCGGTGGATTATGCCGGCAATATTCAAAAGATCGGTGCCCACATTGCTGCTTTGTGCCAACAGCTGCAGCTTGTACCCCCTGCCATTTTAATGGAGCCGGGGCGCAGCATGGTAGCCGATTCCGGCATCACGCTGTACACAGTCACCGGCACGAAAGAAATCCCCGGATTCAAGAATTATGTGGGCATCGACGGCGGTATGACGGACAACCCCCGCTATACGCTGTATCAGGCGCCCTATACCGTGTATAACGCC
This sequence comes from Faecousia sp., assembly GCA_045540155.1. Classification (GTDB taxonomy): domain Bacteria; phylum Bacillota; class Clostridia; order Oscillospirales; family Oscillospiraceae; genus Faecousia. The sequence goes on along the minus strand of JAZQGT010000015.1, from coordinate 6,316 downwards.
GGCAGGATGAAGGAAAAGGCTGACTTTGTCTGCACGGTGGCAGGTCGATGCTGCGAAAGCGGTGACCTGATTCAGGAGGCGGTGGCATTGGCCCGCCCTGTCCGGGGGGATATCCTGGCAGTGCTGACCACCGGTGCTTATAACTATTCTATGGCCTCAAATTATAACCGCGTCCCCAGGCCTGCTGTGGTGATGATCGGAGAGGACGGTCCCTATGTAGCCGTCCGCCGGGAGACCTATGAGGACCTTCTTCTTTGTGACCAATAGCAGAAACTCCATGCTTGAGAAAATAAAAACGCGTCCCCGCCGGGTATCCGGCGGGGCGTTTCTTATTCGCGTTTCTCCTTCAGGATATTTGTCAGCACGTGTCGGTAGATTCCCGTGAACTGAGCCTGGGCCTTTTCTAAATCTTCAGTTGTAATTTTTCCCGCTTCCCATTGTCGGCGAAGCCCTTTCGCCTTTTTCTCCAGCCTTGAAAACTCACGGTTGATGCCGCTCAGTGCCTTGGCGGCGGTGGGGTCGGAATAGTAGCGCATAGCGTTCCCTCCTGTATTCAATTAGGAAGGCATAAAAAATGCCTATCCTGCAAATGGGTAGAATTTCCCTGATGAGAAATTCGTCCATAAGCAAAATAAGCTGAAATTTTGTTGAGCCAATGATAGCACAAGGTGTTTTCCTTGTCAAGCACCAATTTAGGGAGCTGATCCAATGGGTCAAAAGACCGCACCTGCCGGAGCAGGTGCGGTCTTGACAGCGATTACCGGGTGAAGTATTGCAGCAGTGCGGCGAGCTTTTCCAGCCAGAGGCGGCGCTGCCGGGCGGTCATGGCGGTATATACCCGGCGCATAAGATCCTGCCACTGACCGGCGCGCAGGGTGCTCTCCGTGCCGATGGAAATGTAGGGGCAGGGACCGATGGGGAGCTTGCCGAACTGCTTGGCAAAGCGACCGTCTACGCCCAACGCCATGGCAAAGGGGGCCATTTTGTGGAAATATTCCGGATCGTTTTGGCAAATCTGCGCCAGCTGCTCCTTGGACACGGTTTTTAAGTACCGCCGCAGACCCAGGGTTTCTCCCATTGTCTGCCTGCCGGCAGGTGTGCGCCGACCGCCAAAAGCAGCCAGCAGGCCAAAGCACAGCTGTCCCAGCGCCAAACCCAGACCGGTGCTGAACTGCCCAGCCAGGCTGCTGATAAGAAGCCATGCGGCGCACAGCCCCAGCGCCAGCCACAGCCGCTGTCTTCCGGGGGCGAACAGGCTTGCAGCCCAGTTCTGGATACACCAGCTGCTGCCCAGCGCAGCAGCCCCCAACACAAACACAAGGAACCATTGCAGGGCTGCTCCGGTGCTCAGGCTGATGCCCACGGAGATACCTCCAAACATGCCGACTGTTGCAGCCAGACCCCGGAAAACCTGGATGTTTCCGGACTTCCTGTGCACCAGCGCGGTGAGGTTTGGGCGCATCTTCTGCACATTGCGGCAGATTTCTCCGTAACGCAGACTGCCGGTGTCTACAGTATTGTTCCGCCCGAACAGCTGCTTGAAGCAGTGGCGCTCAAAGGCAGTGCGCTCATTGCCCATATCCATCTGTCGGCGAAGAATCACTCTGCCGGAGTGTTCCAAACGAATTAAAAGGTATCCCAGCTGCGCCCAGGAGAAGACCATCATATTCAGGTCGCCGCCCTGCAGGTGCAGCACGCTGCCCATTTCGCCGGCGCTGTACCCCTCGGGAGGTGTGGTCCGGACTGCAGGCCAGGAGGGCAGATTGCGAAGAAAGATAACCCAGTATGCCAATGCCAGCAGGGAAAAGACGGTGATCAGCACATGCACAGTCTGAAAATCCGGCGCAATCAGCCGGGGCTGGGGAAACATTTCCTCAGACACCAACAGGTGCATGGAGAGGGTCTCGTGGTCCTTCAGCTCCACCTGGGCAATGCCGGTGACGGTGGCGCCGTTGGTGGTGCAGTGAATATCTTTTTCAATGTTGGCTTGGTGATAGCCGCTGGAAAACGCCGGCTTGGCGGTTACCGTACCGGGGAGGGTCACAGAAAACTCCAGCGCCTGCACCGGGTAGGCAAAGCCTGCAAGTAAGGGCAGCTGCAGCTCCAGAAGCCCTGCCTCGTTGGTAACAACCAGGTTGGGCAGGGAGTAATGGAAGGTCAGGGTAAAATCGCCGGCGGTCTTGCCGATGATGCCGGACAGGTTCACCTGCCGCAGGCCGTTTTCCACACGGCCGTGGGCGCGGGACCCGTTAACGGTGATATTGCCTGCCTTTTTCGGCAAAGGGAACCGCAGATTCTCCACCGGCTGATCCAGATGAATATTGGCGGTAAGGGTGATTTGACAGCTGCCGTCACTTGAGACGGTGGCGTAGCTGCTGACGCTTTTGGCGGCAGTGGCAGCACTGACGCTGAAAGCAAGGGTGCAAACCATGGCCAAAAGGGTGATCAGAACCAATGTTTTGCGCACAGTGCCACCTCCTTACAAAAAGTTCTTATTTTCGTGCTATTTTACCATAGAAATCGGGCAAAATCAAGGAAAATCCACGTCCATATTTGATGTCAGCTGCAGCGGCTGTCTGGTAATGGGATGAGGAAAAGCCAGTGTTCTGGCGCACAGCAGCTGGGAGGTAAGGCCAAGCTGCTGGGAAAATGCCTGGGATTCCGGGCTTCCGTACTGGGGGTCACCCAAAATAGGAAAGCCCATATAGGCGCAGTGCACCCGCAGCTGGTGGGTCCGTCCGGTGATGGGACAGAGGGAGAGCTTGCTGATATTTCCCCGGCGCTCCAGCAGGGTGTATGTGGTAACGGAAGGCTTTCCGTCCGGGTGTACCTGGCGCAAAAGGCTTGGCAGCGGCAGTCGGGCAATGGGGGCGTCAATGCTGCCGGATTGCGCCGCAGGACTGCCCCACACAAGGGCGTGGTAGGTCTTGGCAAAGCCGCCCTGTAAATGCAGGTCGTTGAGCAGTCCGTGAATGTGTGCGTTTTTTGCCAGCAGCACCACGCCGAAGGTGTCCCGGTCCAGTCTTGTCAGAGGGTGAAAGGCGCAGGCCTGCTCTGTTTTTTCATAGTAACCCAGCACATAATTTGCCAGCGTGCCGGTAAAACGGGACCGGGAGGGGTGAATCAGCATTCCTGCCGGCTTATCTACCGCCAGCAGGTGGTCGTCCTCATAAAGAACGGTCAGCGGACCGTCCTGCGCCGGGTAGTCCGGCACAGGCTCATCCAGCGGCACGGTAATCACATCCCCCGGAGCAACCGGATAGTCGGTATGCACCGGAACACCGTTGACAAACAGCAGGTTCTTCCATTTCAGCCGGTTCATAAGACCCGATGACAGCTTCATTTCCTCCCGCAAAAAGGAGGACAGCCGCCCGTTTCGGGTGGCTGTGTGGGTTAATTCCATATACGCCTCCTGACAGCGTTTAGCCGTGGGTTTCTTCCAAAATCAGCGGGCCGTTGCTGTCTGCCAGTTCTTTCAAAATGTAGGCGCCGGCTTCTTCCGGGGTCAGCTTTACCTGCTCGCCGGTGACCATGTTCTTCACAGAGCACACGACCTCTGCAATTTCGTCCTCGCCCAGCAGCACCGCGTAGGGCACACCCAGCTTGTCCGCATAGCTCATCTTCTGCTTAAACTTCTTCTGCTCCCCGTACAGCTGCACCCGGACACCTGCTGAGCGCAGGGTTTCCGCCAATGCGATGGCAGAAGACACATTTTCGGTCATGGGCAGCACCAGCGCATCGGCGGGGGCGGAGGGCAGGGCAGGATTCAGAAGATTCTGCTCATCCAGAACGTAGAACAGACGGGTCAGGCCGAGGGAGATACCCACGCCGGGCAGGGCTTTATCGGTGTAATAGCCCGCCAGATTGTCGTATCTGCCGCCGGAGCACACAGAGCCAATCTCCGGGTGGTCGGTGAGGGTTGTTTCATAAACCGTGCCGGTGTAGTAATCCAAACCTCTTGCAATGGTCAGGTCCACCGCGAAGTTCTCCTCCGGCACGCCGAAGGCGGAGAGATTGGCGGTGACGGCTTTCAGCTCGGCAAGTCCCAAATCGAAGATTTCGTTTCTGCCGGCGTAGCCTTCCAGGGCAGCCAGTACTTCTGCGTTTGTACCGCGGATGGCGATGAATTTCAGGATTTCCTCGGATTGTCCGTGGGTTAGACCGCAATCCTCCGTGAGGATTTTGGCAACTTTTTCTGCGCCAATTTTATCCAGCTTGTCCACAGAACGCATAATATCGCCACTTTTTTCAGACAGCCCCAGCATGGCATAAAAGCCGTTAAGAATCTTCCGGTTGTTCACCCGGATCTGGAAACGGGTCAGTCCAAAGCCCCGGAATACCCGGTAGATGATGGCGGGGATCTCCGCTTCGTTGAGAATGTCCAGCTTGCCGTCGCCGATGATGTCGATATCCGCCTGATAGAACTCCCGGAATCGGCCCCGCTGTGCCCGCTCGCCCCGATAGACCTTACCAATCTGGAAACGGCGGAAGGGGAATGCCAGCTCATTGTAGTGCAGTGCCACATACTTTGCCAGGGGCACAGTCAAATCAAATCGCAGCGCCAGGTCGCTGTCACCCTTCTGGAAGCGGTAAATCTGCTTTTCTGTCTCACCGCCGCCCTTGGCAAGGAGGATTTTTGCGTCCTCAATGGCGGGGGTGTCCAGGGCGGCAAAGCCGTAGAGGGCGTAGGTATCCCGGAGCACCTGCATCATTTTTTCCAGACGAGCCTGCTTGCCGGGCAGCAGCTCCATAAACCCGGATAAGGTCCGGGGTGTAATCTTTTCCATAGTACATTTCCTTTCGAAAAAGCCGCCCAGCCCAAGGCCGGACGGCTGGTTGATGTTAATATTTGGACTTGTTGTGATACATCTCACGCCAGTCAAGGTCGCCTCTCTGCAGACCCATAATGAACATTTCCGCGCTGCCTAAGTTGGTAGCCATAGGCACATTGTGCCGGTCGCAGTGGCGAATGGTCTCCAGCATCTGCTCATCGCCCCAGGGGTCAACGGTGTTGGGGTCGGAGAACAGCAGAACAAGGTCAATTTCATTGTAGGCAATACGGGCGTTGATTTGCTGGTGACCGCCCTGCTTATGGGACAGAAGCAAAGTGATGGGCAGTCCGGTGTTATCCGCAATCAGACGGCCGGTGGTGGCGGTGGCAAACAGGTTGTGCTTTGCCAACACGCTTTTATAGGCAGTGCAGAACTGGACCATCAGTTCTTTTTTCTTATCGTGCGCCAAAAATGCAATATTCATAAGAACACTCCTTCCAATTATAGCTTCACAGGAACAGGCCGTCCCTGGATCCGTTTTGCGATTCGCCGACAGGCGGCGGCAGCGCCTTTCTTTTTATAGTGCAGCAGGGGCTGACAGAAGGCAGCGGCCAGAATTACGTTTTCATCCTCGGGAATCAGACCCAGCAGGGGAAGCCCCGACTGGTCCATGATATCGTCCACGGTCACACCCATGGCGGCGATCATTTTGGGATTAACCCGATTGATAATCATGCGCACATTGCGCTTGCCCATGGTCTCCAGTATATCCGCGGCACAGCAGGCATCCCGGATGGCTGCCGGGTCAGCGCCGGTGACCAGAATCACCCGGTCACAGAACTGGGCTGCCAGACGGAATCCGGCTTCAATGCCGGCAGGGGCGTCCAGCAATATGTAGGAATAGTGACTGCGGGAATCCTGCAGCATCTGGGAAAAGGCCACAGGGTCAATGGCATCGGCGGGGCAGTTTACCGGCGCGGTCAGAAAGGTGATAGAAGGGTATTGCGGGTGCTTGACAGCTTTGTCCAAGCTGTAATTTCCGGAGCATACGTCCCAAAAAGACAGGGTATCCATTTCACTGATTCCCAGGGCGATGTCCAGATTCCGCAGCCCCACATCACAGTCGATACACAGAACCTTTTCGCCCTCCAGCGCCAGCGCTTCCGCAATGCCGGCGCAGACAGAGGTCTTGCCGGTTCCGCCTTTGCCGGATAAAACAGCAATCAATTCACCCAAAATCTGCGCCTCCTTTGCCAGTATAGGGTCATTATAAATCAATATTGCACAAAAATCAAGGTTTTTTCAAGGGCAAAACGCGGTAAATGTATTTAATTTTCATAAAAGCATGGGGGATTTTGTAAATTGGGGATTTACATTTTCTTCCCCATATAGTATGATAGGCAGGAACAGAGTAGGAGACCTCGCGTGAAGTGCTGCCAAAATGGGGAGTTGTCTGGCAGACGAAGGACCTTGTCCGCGATGAGGTATTCCGCACCCGCTGCGCATATAGGAAAACTTCCTAATATGTAAGCAACGATACTCGG
>JAZQGT010000014.1:0-11318 GCA_045540155.1 Faecousia sp. | reverse complement strand
AAAGCAGCCGCCGACCTGATGGTCGGCGGCTGTGCTATTTCGTGTCATGTTGGGGGCAAAATGTGGTTATTTTGAAAAGTAGTATGCGAGTAGTACAAATGGCATAAACCCATTGCAAAGGGTGGTATAGCATTGTATAGCTTGGTATGCCGCTGCTGGGTCAAATCTTCCCGTGGCAGACAAATAAGATTTTTGTCATAGAAAACCCTCGCTTTCGTTGGGGATATTGTAGCACAGAAAGAGGGAGATTGCAACTTGTAGGGGACGGCCCCTTGGACGTCCCGTAAAACCAGGATGTGCAAATGCTGCTGCGGGGCGTCGAGGGCGCCGCCCCCTACAATCCCGTCGGCAAGAGTTACGCCATTCACATAGAAGCCGAAAAAACGGCTTTTTATGTTGCAACAAAGGAAAGAGTGTGATAAAATACTTGTGCGACACAACTCTATATGTTTGACACAACAAGGAAGTGTGCATTTTTACTTTGGTAAAAATGCATGCTCGTTTCAGCATACTTTCTTGTGTGTCTGGAGTTGTGTCGCAACAATCGGAGCCTCTGCGTTTTTCGGTGCGTGGCTTCCGTCACGCACTTTTTTATTAGGAGGATATATAAAAGTATGAACATTGCTCTGGATTTATCAACTCCGCTATTCTGCATCCTGTTAGGTGTAGGAAGTAGCATCGGCTGGATTTTATGGAAGAAACATAACTGGCAATTTAGATACTGGCTCATTCCAATGTTTCTATGCTATGCTTTGTTGTTAATAAAACTTACAGTGTTCCCAATCTACATTTTTGACAAAGAAAAATTGGATATAATAATGGAAGGTCAAGGTAAATATTTTGTATTCTATCAATTGATTCCTTTTGCTTCTATTAGGGACTACTTCCGTGCAGGTGGGATTATTCAGTTGGTAGGTAATATCGCATTACTTTCTCCTATGGCTGTTTTTGCTGAGGCTTTCTTTCGGCAACGCCCGAAGGCATGGATAGTAACATTGGGAGTATCGGCTGTTTCCCTTTTGATAGAAATTACTCAACTGGTTATCAATTTGACTACCCGATATCCCAGAAGAGTACCAGATGTTGATGATTTGATTCTAAATATCACTGGCGTTGTTATTGCTATTATCCTAACACGGGTTATTGGCAAAAATCAAAAAATCCGAAAGGTATTACAAAAGATTTTTTACCACTGATACATTTGGGGAATAAGCCAATTCCAATATGTCGAACAGATAAAAGCAGCCGCCGGCCTGATGGTCGGCGGCTGTTATTTTCGTCATGTTGGGGCAAAATGTGGTTATTTTCAAAAGCAATCTCGTTTTCTGCTGCCTGTCAAAAGACTCATTTATCTGCTTGTGCGGTATAGCACAGCGCATTTGTGAAAACAGGCTGCTTTCCGATAACAAGGGACAGCACCATTCCAAGCAGGAACGGTGCTGCAAGCATACGTGTGTTATTGGATTTGCGTAATAACCAGGTGTGCAGAGACAGGCCGTGTTCCGCCTGCCAGAGGTGTGATCGTCAGCGCGGCGGCAGTCCCTTCGGGATTTCGCACCGTCAGGACAGAGTTGATAACAGTGGTTTCCACAATCGCCATTCCAACAATTTGAGAAGTTCCTGTTGCGCGTCCTGCTACCGTATATGCCAAATCTTCTCCATTTAAGGTCAGAATCAACTGTCCGGCTTCGGTCACACTTACCTGGAACAACACCTGGTAAGTGCCGATTTCTGCCAAGTTAAACGAACTGGGTCCGGACCGGGCAATCCCGGATCCACTGTTGGGTCCGTCCTGCGGGAAGCTGACATCCGTACCGGGTGCAACGGTGGCAGCGTTGTCGGGGGGCATTAACGCATAGAAATCTGCATAATTCAGCACACCTCCGGCAGGGCCTTGGGGGCCAGCGGGACCAGTCTCGCCGATAGGACCTTGCGGACCTACGGGTCCGGTTTCACCGGCAGGACCCTGCGGACCAGCGGGGCCAGTCTCGCCGATAGGGCCTTGCGGACCAGCGGGTCCGGCTACACCGGCAGGACCCTGAGGGCCGGCAGGGCCAGTTTCACCAATGGGACCCTGAGGGCCAGCGGGTCCGGCTACACCGGCAGGACCCTGGGGGCCAGCGGGTCCGGCTACACCGGCAGGACCCTGGGGGCCAATAGCGCCAGTTTCACCAATGGGACCCTGTGGGCCAACAGGTCCGGCTACACCTGCAGGTCCCTGGGGACCAGTAGCGCCAGTTTCACCGGCGGGACCTTGCGGACCCGTGGGACCCGCTTCACCTGTAGGTCCCTGGGGACCTACGGGACCGGCAACACCGGCAGGTCCTTGGGGGCCGGCGGGTCCGGCAACACCGGCAGGACCCTGGGGGCCGATGGGGCCGGTTTCACCTGCAGGACCCTGAGGGCCTACAGGACCTGCAACGCCGGCAGGACCTTGGGGGCCAGCGGGACCGGCAACACCGGCAGGTCCCTGTGGACCGATGGGGCCGGTTTCGCCTACAGGTCCCTGGGGGCCAACAGGTCCAGCTACCCCCTCGGGTCCCTGCGGACCAACCGGACCCCGTGCGCCGGGGACACCTTGGGGACCGGCAGGACCTCGCGGGCCAACCGGACCCTGCGGACCCGCAGGACCCGGTTGGCAATTCGTACAGCAGAAGCTGTATCCCCTGTCCGCGCAGCCTTGGTCTTTGGGCTGGTAACGTTTGCATGAATTATCATCGAATTGGGTGTCACAGTTCCTGTCATCGAAGCCATTGTATCTGTTCAATATACTCCCTCCTCATATTCGGTTTGTACTACAGCTTATGTGTTTTCGGCATAATCTGACACATTGGCGGGCGGGGTGCGCCCTCTTAACGGCATCATCCTATTATATGAGTTGGAGGGGGCGTGTGTGCTTGTACGCACTTTCCTGCGGTTGCCAGTTCTGCAAAGGATGCCACTGCCAATGTATGTAAACTGTGTCTATTTCGGGAGAATTTTATCCCCCCACCCGGCTTGTACGGTGTGGGGGGATTCGCTATAATTGGCGTAAAGGTGCCCCGGCTGGCTGCAACCAAACCGGGGCGTGCCGACCAAAATCATCAAATAAAGGCAGGCGCTATTATCATAGCACAGCCTGCCGGGAAAAGAAAGAGGTATTTGTATGAAAAAGATCATTGCATTCTTCCTGTCGGCTGTTCTTTGCCTTAGCCTGTTTGCCGGATGCCAAACCACCGGTGAAAATGCCGGCAATACCCGCACGATCACAGATGGCGCAGGCCGTCAGGTGGAAGTGCCGGAGAAAGTGGAATCTATCGTCTGCGTGGGCGTGGGCGCTTTGCGGTATACCTGCTACATGGGCGCTGCGGATTTGGTCGTTGGCGTGGAGGACTGCGAAAAAGAGCCAGTGATTTCCCGGCTGTATAATTTTGTAAATATCGAAAAATTTCAGAACCTGCCGGTTATCGGCACCAACGGCAGTCCTTTCGCCGAAGAAATCATTAACGTTGCGCCCGATGTCATTGTCATGAGCAAATCCGCCTCCGTAGAAGCGGATGACCTGCAGGCAAAAACCGGGACGCCCGTTGTGGTTGTCCCCGGCAGCGATACCACGCTGGACGATGCAGCTTATGAGACCATCCGCATTATGGGGCAGCTTTACGGCATGGAAAAGCGCGCCACAGAGCTGACCAACTACTTAAAGGGTCTTCAAAAGGATCTGGATAACAGAACCAAGGACATTCCGGAGAACGACAAACCTTCCGTCTATGTAGGTGGCGTATCTTTTAAGGGTCACCACGGATTTGAAGGCACAGAGGCAGGCTATGGCCCCTTTGCGCTGATTCATGCTAAAAATTTAGCCGACACCACCGGGCAGAACGGCGCGTTCAACATTGACCTGGAACAGGTGCTGAGCTGGGACCCGGATATTATCTTTGTGGACTTCAACGGCATGAACCTTATCAAAGAGGATTATGCCAAGAACCCCGACTTCTACAACGCCCTCACCGCGGTACAGGAGGGAAAGGTCTACTCCCAGATTTCCTTCCGTTCCAATGCCTCCAATTTGGAAACGGCGCTGGCAGACGCTTACTATGCCGCCTGTGTGCTGTACCCGGAGCAATTTAAGGATATTGACCCAATTGCCAAAGCAGAAGAAATTTTTGAAGAATTGCTGGGCGTAAATCCCTATGCAGACTTAAAGGAGGCCGGCTATGAATTCCGTCCGGTTAAAATTGGAGAATAACAGCATCGACCTGCTTTACAGGAAAAACCAAGTGAAAAGTGTCAGCTTTTTGATTGTCTTAAGCGGTGTTCTGCTGCTGACTGTTCTGCTGAGCCTGCGCGCCGGTTCTTACGAAACCCCCATGGGTGAACTGCTCAAGGGTATCTTCGGGCTGTCTTCCGACCGCAAAATCAACTTGGTGGTGCAGAACAACCGTCTGCCCCGGATCATTACTGCCGTCCTTGCAGGCGGCGGTCTGGGACTTGCCGGCTGTATTTTGCAGGCAGTGCTGCGCAATCCCTTGGCTTCATCCTCTACCTTGGGTGTATCGCAAGGTGCGACCTTCGGCGCTGCCTTTGCTATTGTCGTGTTGGGACTGGGTGCTACGGATGGGTTTGGCATTCCCATGTGCGCCTTCCTTGGCTCCATCGCGGTGGCCTTGGTGATTTTGGGCTTGTCTAGATTCCGGCAGGTATCTCCGGAGGGCATCGTGCTGGCGGGTGTGGCCATCAGCTCCATGTTCACCGGTGCCACCACCCTCATCCAATACTTTGCCGATGAAGTGCAGCTTTCCACCTTGGTATTCTGGACCTTTGGTGATCTTGGCAGCACCGGATGGAAAGATTTGGGCGGTATGGCCGTAATTGTGGCGCTTCTGTGCATTTACTGTTTTGCCCATCGGTGGGATTACAATGCTTTACTCAGTGGTGAAGAAACTGCCATCAGCCTTGGCATCAATGTAAAGCGGCTGACCCTTGTGGGTATGGTGCTTTGCTGCTTGACCAGCTCCGTGGTGGTTTCCAATGTGGGTTTGATCAGTTTTATCGGTCTGGTTGCACCCCACATTGTCCGTATGGTGGTGGGCAATAACCATGTATATTTGATTCCCGGTTCTATCTTAGGCGGCGCAACGCTGCTTCTGCTGGGCGACCTGTTTGCAAGAACCGTGATTTCTCCGGTGATTCTGCCTATCGGCGCCATCACCTCGTTCCTTGGCGGCCCGCTGTTTCTGTACCTTTTGTTCAAAGGAGGTAAGAAACAATGATGGAAGTAAGGAATTTAAGCTACCGGTACAAAGGCTGCCCCGAGGTGCTCAAAGAGGTATCCTTTTACATAGAGCCCGGTCAGTTTCTTGCCATTTTGGGCAATAACGGTGTGGGTAAAAGTACGCTCTTAAAATGCTTCAACCACATTTTGAAGCCGGATGCCGGCCAGGTGCTGCTGGACGGAGAAAACCTGTTGACACAATCTGCCCGGGAGGTGGCAAAGCAGGTGGCTTTCGTCTCACAGAGTGTGCCAGACACCCAGATGACGGTTCACGATGTGGTGATGCTGGGCCGCAGGCCCTATATGAAATGGGGCTTCACCGAAGAAGACCACACCATTGTCCACGATGCCATGCACCGGCTGGATGTGGAGGATATGCGGGGTAGATTCTTAAATCAGCTCTCCGGCGGTGAAAAGCAGAAGGTCATGCTGGCGAGAGCCTTGGCGCAGCAACCCAAGGTGCTGCTTTTGGACGAGCCTACAAGCGCCTTGGATATTCAAAATCAGTATCAGGTGCTGAAAATGGTCCGGGACATTTGCCACAATGACCGTATGATTGCGGTGGTGGTAATTCACGACTTAAATCTGGCGCTGCGGTTTTGCGACCGGTTTCTGCTGTTAAAGGACGGACAGGTATACCGCTGCGGCGACCGTTTCGTTTTGGACAGCACGGCACTGAAGGCCGTTTACGGCGTTGACGCTAAAATTGTTGAAACAGAAGGCCAGCACATGGTGCTGGTGGAGGAATGAACCATGAAAACCTGGAATGATTGCGTGGCGTTTCACGGCCACCAGTGCGGAGGCCTCACCATCGGCTACAAGGCAAGCCTGTACGCCGCCGAACTTTTGAAACTGGAATTTTCCGACGACGAACAGGTAGTGTGTATCACAGAGAACGATGCCTGCGGCGTGGACGCCATTTCCGTAATGCTGGGCTGCACCGCGGGCAAAGGAAATCTGCTGTTTCATATCCGGGGGAAATCTGCCTATTCTTTCTACAACCGCAAGACGGGTCAATCCGTCCGTCTGGTATTAAAACCCCGCCCGGAGGGTATTACAAAAGAAGAATCCTTCGCCTATTACCAGAATTGCGAGCCGGAAGAGATGTTTGATGTGAAGGAAACCACCGTCTGTCTGCCGGAAAAGGCCCAGCTGTTTGAATCCTTCCCCTGTGATTGCTGCGGTGAGACCACCGGTTCAAAATGGATTCGCTTTTCGGGGGACAAAAAACTGTGCATCGACTGCTATGAGAAAGGAACGGTAGTATGAGAGCGATGAAGAGAATTGAAGACTCGCTGACTGTGCAGCAATATCTCATCCGTCCGGAACATATCAACCACTACGGAAGACTTTTCGGCGGACAGCTGCTGAAATGGATTGACGAGCTGGCAGGCATTGTGGCCACCCGCCATTCCGGCGCCACCATCACCACCGCTGCCATCGACAATCTGCAGTTCAAAGCCCCGGCTTATGTGGGCGAATTGGTGGTGCTGGAGGGAAGAATTACCTATGTAGGCCGCTCCTCCATGGAAATCCGGGTGGATACCTACCGGGAGGCCCTGGACGGTACCCGGACACGGATTAACCGGGCATACATTGATATGGTAGCCATCAGCAGCAAGGGACAGACTGTGGAAGTGCCGGGACTGCTTTTGGAAACAGAGGAAGATCAAAAAGAATTTCAGGCGGCAGCGGAGCGCAAGGCGCTGCGCAAAGCGCGCCGGGAAAACGCCTGACCACATTTGCAATGATAAAAAAACAGCCGCTGACATTGAGTCAGCGGCTGCGCTTATATTTGCATATTGGAGATATGATGTGGCACACAGCGCCAATGGGAGGCGTTTAATTTCCCCTTCTCTCGCCATAACCATAGGCTTTTCCGTAGTAACCGCTCTTGTCCTTAAAGTCCACACGGTTAAGAACCACACCAAGCAGTTTCGCGCCGGCCATTTCCAACTGCTGCTTAATGCGGCGCTCCAATTTGTAGCTGTTGTGGGTAGTATCCACCACCATGAGAATACCGTCCAGCGCCGGGGCCATAACAGCACAGTCAATGACCTGACCCACAGGCGCAGCATCCACAATCACATAATCGAATACGTCTTTCAGTGCTGTGATCAGCTTGGAAAAATTATCGCCGCCCAACAGCTCCGATGCGTTGGGGACCCGGGTACCGGCAAACATAATGTACAGCCCAGGCACATCTGTCTCGCAAATCAGCTCGTCTGCTTTCGCCTGTCCGATGAGGAAATGGCTAAGGCCATCCACCTTTTCCCGGATTCGCATACGACCTGCCATCACGCTTTCGCGGAGATCCGCATCCATCAGCAGAACGCGTTTGCCTGCCTGTGCAATAGATGCTGCCAGCTGGAAGGAAATGGTGGTTTTACCCTCACTTGCACTAAAACTGGTAAGGCCCACCGCCTTGATGTTGGAACCGCTGAAAATCAAATTGGTTCGCAGGGTCTTCATTGCCTCTGAAACCTGAAATTCTTTTGTAATAAAACGGTTTACTGCAATTCGCTCCATGTTGCTACCCCTTACTTTTTCTGAACATGTCTACTGATGCCGGTGTTACTCTTCTTTGTGTTTGTGGTTGGATTGGTCAGGGACTCCAGCTCCGAGGAAATGGGAATCACACCCAAAGTGCTCAATCCCAGATAACGGGTAACGTCCTCATCCGTGCGAATGGTGTCATCCGTCATGTAAATAATCACCAGAACGGCTATTGATAAGATAAATCCCAAAACGGCTGCAATCATTGTGTTTCTGGACACGCTGGGACCGGATTTTTGGCTGGGCACCTGTGCTGTGTAAACCAGATTTACCGCATCCACATCCATGATTTCCTTAATTTGAGCACTGGAAACCTCCCGGACACAGTTGGCAATGGCAGCCGCCCGCTCGGGCTGGGTGTCCACTACCACAATTTGCAGAACACGAGTGTTATCAATGGCAGAAACAGAGATTTTGCCCGCCAGTTCGGAAACAGACATATCCAGATTTAACTTATTAATAACCTCACGGGTAACATTTTCGCCCACAATCAGGACCTCGTAGTCCTTGATCATGAAGTTGGAAATGTTATAGTCAGAAGAGGATATGGCCGTATCGGAAGAACGGCTCAGCACGTACATACGGGTTTTCGCCGTATATTCATCCTTCATAAAAAAGGAGGTGAAACATGCGCCGGCGACCGCAAACAACACAAACGCTGCAATGATATACCATACTTTCTTCTTAAGATAATATAATAAATCAATCAGATCAATTTCTATTTCTTGCTTTTGGTTTTCCATGATTCGCTCCTTAATTGATAATCCTGTTTTCTATTATTGCCTGGGCGTTCCCATAAAAAAGCGCATACGCATATTCCTGACCATACTTCTTGCATACCCGCAAAAAGCAATTCCGAAGCAGCGGCGGGCGGCGCTTTATATCATGGGCATCCGATGCGATAAAATGCACCATACCCATCTTAAGCACTTTGTGGCAAAAACGTTTCACGCCAAAACCGTACTTGCCCATCACCCCATCTGCATTGAGCTGTAACAACGCGCCCATTTGCAGCAGTTCATCTGCAAGATCCGGTTCCTTGCGGCATATCTCGTAGCGTTCCAGATGGGCAACAATGGGAATAAACCCACACCGTATTGTTTCCGAAACACCGTAAATTAATTGTGAACGCAGAGAACCTGTACAAAATTCCAACAAAGCGTACTGGGAATTGTTGAGTGTAAGCACTCTGCCCGTGCGCATGGCTTCCGGGACGTCTGCTTCATAAGATATTTCATTTCCCAAATACAGCCGCATCTCCGGCAGGTCTTCTTTTATCATTTCGCACAACCAAGCATAGTTCTCGTTCAGCTGGTCGGGCGTGTTCAGCTTATACTTTCCCCGATAGTGGGGGGTCATAACGATGGCTCTGGTTCCGTTTTCCCAAGCCATGCGCAGCAGCTGCATTGCCTGAGACATGTCCTGCGCACCGTCATCAACTCCGGGTAATATATGGGTGTGTATGTCCACAAAGCCATTCATTTCGTCTTCTCCAAGAAACACTGCCATTTCTCTCAATGGCGATACATACTTTTCTATCGTGTGCATTATATCATAGCGCATGGGTTTTCACAAGTGTCTGCCTATGCTTTTGGTTAGAAATTTGGAGGCAAAAACGAAGTTGCATTTTTGAAATAGATACAATGCAGCCACCCCTGATGCAGAGGTGGCTGTGTTGTGTTTTGATTATTCGCCGTCGGCCATTTCCTTCAGGGCATCCTTGCGGCTGAAGTTTGCGCGGCCCTTCTCGTCGAAGCCCATGAACTTTACCCAGGTCATATCGCCCAGATTCAGCACGTCCTCAACCTTTTCCACGCGGCGGTTCTCCAGCTTGGAGATGTGCACCATGCCGTCGTGGCCGGGCGCGATTTCCACAAATGCGCCGATGGGCAGGATTCTCACTACCTTACCGTAGTACAGCTTGCCCTCTTCGGGAACGAAGCAGATATCATCCACCATCTTCTTGGCGGCGTAAGCGGCAGCGGAGTCCACAGCGGAGATGAAGACGGAGCCGTCGTCATCAATGTCCACCTTGGCACCGGTGTCGGCGCAGATTTTCTGAATGGTCTTGCCGCCGGAGCCGATGACCTCGCGGATCTTGTCCACGGGAATCTTCAGGCTCAGCATCTTGGGCGCATACTCAGAGACCTCAGCCCGAGGCTCGGGGATGCAGGGAAGCATCACTTCTTCCAGAATCTCCAAACGGGCCTTGCGGCAGCGCTCCAGCGCGTCGGCAATGATTTCCATGGTCAGACCCTTGTTCTTCAAGTCCATCTGAATGGCGGTAACGCCCTCGGTGGTACCGGCTACCTTGAAGTCCATCTCACCGTGGAAGTCCTCAACGCCCTGAATGTCGGTGAAGGTTCTCCACTCACCGGTCTCCTGATCGGAGATCAGGCCGCAGGAGATGCCTGCAACGGGACGCTTAATGGGCACGCCTGCGTCCATCAGCGCCAGGGTAGATCCGCAGATAGAGCCCTGAGAGGTAGAGCCGTTGGAGGACAGAACCTCGGACACCACGCGGATCGCGTAGGGGAACTCCTCAACGGAAGGAATCACAGGCAGCAGAGCCTTTTCAGCCAGCGCACCGTGGCCGATTTCACGGCGGGAGGTGGAACGGGCAGCTCTTGCCTCACCGGTGGAGTAGGCGGGGAAATTGTAGTGGTGGATATACCGACGGGTTTCCTCGGGGTAGATGGTATCCAGCTTCTGGGAAGCAGACAGGGTGTTCAGAGTACAGATGGACAGCACCTGTGTCTGACCACGGGAGAATAGACCGCTGCCGTGAACTCTGGGCAGCAGACCTACCTCAGCGCCCAAGGGGCGGATGTCGTCCATGCCACGGCCGTCCACACGCTTGCCGGCCAGCAGCCATTTCTTGACAACCTTCTTCTGCATCTTGTACAGGCAGACCTGGATATGCTCCTCGAAGTCGGGGTACTTTTCAGCGAACTTGTCTGCAAAGTCCAAACGGGCGGCAGTCAGGCGCTCCTCACGGACATTCTTGTCATCGGTGTCCAGAGCGTTCTCAATCTGACCCATACCGTACTCGCACAGCTCATCCAGCAGGTCGTGGTTTACAGCGGCCTTCTCGAAGGTGAACTTGGGCTTGCCGATTTCGGCAACGATGGAGTTAATGAACTTCACGATCTCCATATTGGTCTCATGAGCAATGCGGATGGACTCGTAAACCACAGCCTCGGGAGCCTCGTTTGCCTCGGTCTCGATCATGACCACCTTCTCAAAGGTGGAGGAGATGCACACGAAGCACTCGCAGGCCTCACGCTCGTCGGCGGAGGGGTTGACGATATACTGACCGTTCAGGTAAGCCACGTTGGTGGTAGCCACGGGTCCGTTCCAGGGAACGTCGGAAGTTGCGATGGCGATGGAAGCGCCCAGGGATGCCACGATCTCCACGGGGTTGTCGTGGTCGGTAGCCAGGACGGTGCAGGTGACGACGGTGTCGTTACGCAGATTCTCCTCGAACAGGTGACTGATGGCTCGGTCG
>JAZQGT010000013.1:0-6524 GCA_045540155.1 Faecousia sp. | reverse complement strand
AATGAAATTAAGTGAGGTGGAATATATGAAAAAACAATTTGAAGCTTATTATTCTGAATACTGGGCTTGGTTTTGGTTCTCTCTATCTATTGTTTTTTGTGTTAATATTGCTGTTTTTTCTGTCTGGTGGTTAGAAACGATTTCGCTGACTTTTATTATCGTGTCATCAATCTGTGCAATTGTTTTCTTTCTTATGTTCGTAAAAACCAAAAGAGAAACCGGTGTTGCTGTTGAAATTATTGACGATATTTTAATTCTACATAAGAAAGAGATTGTTTCTATTCCGGTTAAAGATATTCAAAGAATTGATGTTCATAATGCGGATGGATCATTTGATATCCTCGTTAAAACCGCAAATAATAAATATTCAATGCATTGCTTTATTAAAGAACAACGCCAAAAGAAAACTTTATTTATAGACTACCTAATAAGCAAAAATATCAAACTCAAAACTTATGATTTGCTATAAGAAAAGGCTTGCCAATTTGCAAGCCTTTTTAGTTAAAATAAAGTTGTTATCCAATATATAATTCCATATACAACCGATGCCACTGTTCCGTACACAATCACCGGCCCCGCAATCGTAAACATCTTCGCTCCAACCCCTAATATAAACCCCTCTGCTGCTGTCAATATAGGACACAGTGATTTGCAAAAATATTTACATCAAGTCGGCGGTGTGGTATAATCAAATAGAGGAGTGATACTATGAAAACATTGAAAGCATTAAAGATTACATCAATTTTGAATGGTATTTTTTGTCTTTCCTGTATCGTATTCGCAATATGTTTAACCATCAATCAATATTGTAGTACCGACGCTATTAAAGCAATCGGTGTCATCACAACTTTTGGTTGGCTGATAAATCCCACTCCTTGGGTTACATTCATTATAAACTTGGTGTTTTTCTTGATTGAGCGGAATTCCTCTGATGCCCGTCAATTAATTGGTAAAAAGCACATTTTGATATTTATTTGGCCGGTTATTACCACGCTATTTTATTTCGTTGCGATGGGATTCCTCGTTGAGATTACCGGCGGTGTATGATGAAAAGGCTTGACCGATTTGGTCAAGCCTTTTTCGTTAGAATAATGTCGTTATCCAATAAATAATTCCGTAAATCACACTCGCCACCGTGCCGTAGACAATTACAGGTCCCGCTATCGTGAACATCTTCGCCCCAACGCCCAAAATAAACCCTTCCGTTTTGAATTCCACCGCCGGGGCGGCCACGGAGTTGGCAAAGCCGGTGATGGGCACCAGTGTGCCGGCGCCGGCGTGCTTTGCGATGTTATCGTACAGGCTCAGCCCCGTCAGCAGCGCCGAAAGCGCCACAAGGCTCATGGACGCCGCCGTGGACGCGTCCTGCTTTTCAAGGCCCAACGCGGTGTAGCCGTTGATAGCCAGCTGCCCCAGCACACAGATCAGCCCGCCCACCAGAAACGCCATCAGGCAGTCCCGCCACATGGGCGACTTGGGGGCCAATTCCCCTACCAGTTTTCCGTATTCCTTTTCCGTCATGCAGATCCCTCCGCAAACAGAATGCCCCGATTCCCGCAAAATATGAAAACAGCGCCCTTGCGGGCGCTGTCTTTTGATTTACCAGATCTTTACGACATCGAATCCGTCGCTGAACACATACAGCCAGCCATCGATGACCACGCCACGCATCTCATGTTCCTGTCCATTAACCGGAATGTTCGCCAGTTCATGGAACGTGTTTCCGTCAAAGCCCAGCAGGATGTAACGGGAGCCTGTCAAATCGTCCCACCAGCCATAAACGCCCAGACCGATCAACTGATTCTCCCGGTCGATATAGTAGCTCTTATAGTCGTTGCCGAAGTTGGCATACCGCTCATAAGCGCAGATGGATTCCACGCCGGTTTCCGTCTCCCGGTAGGCCTCGATCTTCAACTGTCGTTCATCACCGAAGCCGATACCGATGAGGTTGCCGTTGCCGAAGTTCACAAGGGAGCTGGAATAGCCGTCAATGGTGCCGGTGTCCTTCCAGGTAATGTTGTTCAGATCTCTCAGGTCGAAGAAGTAGACAGGATCTGTCAGGGTGATGACCTCTGCGGTGCAGACATAGGCGTAATCGCCGTCAAACCGGACAGATTCCACCGTTTCCCCCTCGGGAGCAAAGGCTTCCACCTTGGCAAGAATGCTCCAATCGGCAAGGCTGACGCAGTAGAGGTTGGCGTTGCGTCTGCTGTTGCTGGGAGAGAAATGCTCCGAGCCTGCAGATATATCGATTGTGGATTCCCGGACTCTTGTGGAAGTCACCACCCGCAGCACGCCGTTATGCTCATCCATGCTGTACTGATCCTTTACGCTGCCTGCCAGCTTCACGCTGCCCAGTTCTTCCAGCCCGTCAGCGTTATAGCCCATGCAGGCGATCTCTGTCATGGTGGTGTACACGCCCTTGGTTAAGGTCTTTTCCGTATCCGCATAGCCTCTGGTGGCAAAGATCTTGTCCTTGGACACATACAGCTGGGCATTGTAGGACAGAAATGCTGCCGTATCCGTCACATCCAGCGTCTTCTGATCCAGCATGGTCACTACTGTATAGCTGGTGGTGGACAGTTCGTCCGGGGCGATAATGGAGTTTGCCGGAATGCAGTCCATCTCGCCGGGGGTGCCGATCTGAGGTACATAGGTCTCCGGCTGACCGAAATCCACTTCCCGGGGGATATAATACTGGCTCATCAGCAGCAGCTTGCCGTCCACTAGGCGTGAGGAATGATAATTGCCGGTGATGTAGACACGATCGATCTCCCGGATGGCGGCAGGGTCTGTCACATCCAGATCCACGACGCACAGGAAGTAATCCTTCTTTCCCTCCTCCAGCGCATCACCGTAGCCGGACAATACCAAAGTCACGGTGGTGCAGTCCTCGGACAGGTACATCTCCCGGTTCTGGGCGGTGTACCAGCTGACCTGAGCCTTATCCTCAAAGCCATAGGTGAAAGAACCAACTTCTTTGGAGTCCGCCTCCGCAATGGAATACACAGCAAGCCGGTCCCGATGGAGATAGTAGATATACTTGTCACTGCGCTTGATAAGATCGCCTTCAATGACGCCAGCGACCTGATTGTCGGTAACCTCCTGATAATTCTCTTCCGGCATACCCTCGCCTGTCGCACCGTTGGCGGGCGCATCCGGCATGGGCGAGCCCGGCACGGCCGCTCCGCTTTGGATCATGTCACCGGCAGAGCCCACGATCTCGCTGAAAAGATTGTCATATTTCGGCTTCTCGTATTTGGCAACATTGATCTTCTTGATCAGCTCATAGTAGGGACTTCCCATATACTTCCGCACACTGGGCGGCTGATTGCCATAAGGGATAAACAGCACCAGTGCCAAAACCACGACCAGTGTAATAGCGATGCCACTTCGCACGCGGCGGCGTACTTTCTCTTTTTTCTTCAAAATTTCTATCTTCGCAAGGACTTCTTCCGTCCGCTCATGATAAGTCTTCACGGGTGATACCCTCCTTTTCAAGCATCTTTTTCAGGGTCTCCTTGGCGCGGGACCGGAGATTGTAGACCTGCTTGGCGCTTTTTCCCAGAATGGACGCCACCTGCTCATTGGAAAACTCCTCAAACCAGGTCAGCACCAGCACCTCCCGGTACTGCCTTGGCAGCTGCGCAAGGCACCGGTGCAGGGCTTCATCCCGTTCTTTTTTCAGGATCTTCTCTTCCGCGTCCGGCACGGAGAGCGCGCCTTCCACATCCTCCAGCGGCAATTCCTTCCGATGGCGGCGCAAATAGTCGATGGCCCGGTTTCGGGTCATTTTGTACAGGAAGGCCCGGAGCTGATCGTCGTCCGTGAACTGCCAATGCTTCATAAACAGTGTAGCAAACACATCCGACACCACATCCTCGGCGGCTGCTTCACTTTTGACATAGCCGAAAGCAAAACGCACCAGCTCGTCAGAGTATGTAACGATCAGCTTTTCCAGCCCATCTGTTTCTCCCCGCAGAAAACGGCGGTAGCTACTTACACCGTGTTCCTTCATCCGGATCCCCCCTTCACCCATATAACGCACAGCATGGCGGTTTTACTCACCAAATTGAAAAGAAAATGCCTTGCAACTGCACATTATCACAAGTATAATACAAATAGAATCCGCACGCAAGGAGGTGGCTGCGTGTACACCACACTTTCAGAGCATTACCGCAAAAAATACGGCTGCAAGGTCTACAAGCTGGCCATCGATGCAGGCTTTTCCTGCCCAAACCGGGACGGTACGCTCTCTTACGGCGGCTGTAGCTTCTGCTCTGCCTCCGGCGGCGGCGATTTTGCCGAAAAGCGCTGCACCTCCATCACCGAGCAGCTGGAAAAAGCCAAGGAAAGAGTCCGCTTCAAGAACAAAAACGGCAAATACATCGCCTACTTCCAATCCTTTACCAACACCTACGCCCCCGTTTCCGTACTGGAGTCCCTTTACCGGCAGGCGACCGCGCCGGAGGAGATCGTGGGTCTTTCCATTGGCACCCGGCCGGATTGCCTGCCCGACGATGTGGTCGACCTGCTGGCCCGGATTAACAAAGAAAAGCCGGTGTCCGTGGAGCTGGGTCTGCAAACCGTCCACGACGAGATTGCCGCCGGCTTCAACCGTGGCTACAAAACGGAAGTCTATTTTGACGCCCTGCGCAGGCTGAAAAACGCAGGTATTGAAGTGGTGACCCATATCATTCTGGGTCTTCCCGGCGAGACTCAGGAAATGATGGAGGACACCACCCGACAGGTCTGCCTTGCCGGCACCGACGGCGTCAAGTTCCACCTGCTCCATGTCCTCCGGGGCACCCGGCTGGAACAGCAGTACGCACGGGGCGAATTTCGATGCCTGACCCTGCCGGAGTACGCCCGGATCCTCAAAGCCTGTCTGTCCCATGTGCCGCCCCATGTGACCGTCCACCGCATCACCGGCGACGGTGCCAAGAAAGACCTCGTTGCGCCCCTATGGTCAGCGGACAAAAAAGCAGTCCTTGCCTATTTGCAGGAACATCTGAAAGGCTAAAAGTTTACACTTTCGCAATTGCCATTTCCGGCAAATAAGGGTATAATAAAGAAAAATACAGGAGGAAATGCTATGTTTTCACAGGAACCGCGGTGCCTGTACCGCAAAAGCGCGTTGGCGGAAGTGATCTGCCAGCTCCGTTTCCCCGAGATCCTGACCATCGGCGCCAATCTGCCTGTGGATTTTCAGGAAGCCATCCGGGAGGATTATCCCCAGTATTCCAGCCGGCAGGAGGTTGCCGCCCCCCGGCTCACCGGCACTCCCGGCAATCTGCAGGTGCAGAATCAGCCCGCCACGGTCAACTACCAGTTCGCCTCCGCTGACGGCGTTTGGCGTGTCAACCTAACCAGCAAATTCATCTCCCTGACCTGCACACGCTACACCTGCTGGGAAGATTTTGCGAAGAAGCTGGATAAACCGCTGGCTGCCTTCATAAAAATATATAAGCCGGCTTATTTCGAGCGTGTCGGCCTGCGGTATCTCAATTTCATCTCCAGACAGGCGCTGGAGCTGAGCCACGTGCCCTTCCGGGAGCTTATGATGCCCTGCTGGCTGGGCCCGCTGGCGGATGCTGACGTGGCGGAAGCCGGTTCCACCCGCTGCAGCGTGGATACGGAGCTGGCCCTTCGTGGCGGCTGCCGTGTGAAGATCCACGCCGGCCCGGGAAGGGTTAAGCGGAACGGTCAGGACGATCCGGAGGTGAAGTTCATCTTCGACCAGGATCTGTACATGCCCGGCAATCTCCCCGTGAATCTTTCCGCCGGCGCTTTGCAGACGCTGCATTCCCAAGCCTATTCCATTTTCCGCGGTGCTATCACGGACACCCTCCATGACGCTATGGAGCCGGAAACCATTTAAGGAGAATCACCATGCCTTTTTTCTACGGTTTTGACTGGACATATCTGGTCCTGGTGCTGCCCTGCGTGATCCTGTCCCTGTGGGCAAGCTCCAATGTTAACAGCACCTTCCAAAAATACTCCCAGCAATTTTCCTATCGCCGCCTCACCGGCGCCCAGGCAGCCCAGCGGGTGCTGAGCCACAACGGTGTTTCCGGTGTTCGGATCGAGCGGGTCAGCGGCAATCTGACGGATCATTTCGACCCCAAGACCAATGTGATCCGCCTGTCCGACAGTGTTTACGATTCCACCTCCACCGCCGCCATCGGCGTTGCCTGCCACGAAGCCGGCCATGCGGTGCAGTACGCCCAGAATTACGGCCCCATCAAGCTCCGGGCCGCCATCATTCCCATTACCAATATCGGCTCCAAACTGGCCATGCCCCTGATCCTCATCGGCCTGCTGCTTGCCGCCTTTGAGAACCTGTCCTTTACCTTTGTGTATATCGGCATCGCCTGCTTCGGCCTGTCCCTTGTGTTCCAGCTGGTGACGCTGCCGGTGGAATTTAATGCCAGCCGTCGGGCCATGCAGGCCATTGAGTCGGCAAATCTTCTGACCGAGGAAGAGCAGCGCGGCGCGAAAAAGACATTAAAGGCCGCCGCCCT
>JAZQGT010000012.1:0-5816 GCA_045540155.1 Faecousia sp. | reverse complement strand
AAAATTGTAGGGGCGAGCATCGCTCGTCCGTTTTCCCCATTGTCATAGCAAAAAGCAACCCACACTGGCGTGGCAATCTTTCCCGCCCAAAGAAATTCAGAAAGGAGCCTATTATGAAAAAAGCAACCAAAACCGTTATTGTTACGCTTGTAACTATCCTGCTCTTGTCTGCCATCATCCTCTGCTGCATCCCACGGGTCAGAGTTGGCATGTTCTTATACTGTTACCGTGAAGCTATTGAAGACAGCCTGTCCGCCCAAAACGAACTTCCCTCCCCCTTGCATGGCTGTAAAAAAGCACACACCTGGGAAGGATCTCACCCCATGACAGAATTTCACATTATGACCATAGGCGACACCTATTACGGCTGCTACTATTCTCCCGACGATGTTCCTCTGCCATTCCAAAATACAGGTGAAACCCTGACGCAGACCGGCGAAAACAGCTGGCAATGGCAGGGTGAGGGCGATAACCACGGCTACACCGCCAAGATCAACCCCCGCTGGTACTTCTTCCGCGCCTCATTCTGAAATCACCCCCTACCCCCCATTGTCATTGCGAGCCCCGAAGGGGCGTGGCAATCTCCTCCCATTTGTCATTGCGAGGGCGGCTTGCCGCCCGTGGCAATCTGCCCTCTGTAAAGCAGTGGGGGGATTGTCCTTCCAAACCGTAGAGACCGGCGTCCCCGACGGTCCGCAAACACCGCCCCTCTAAAATTGTAGGGGCGAGCATCGCTCGTCCGTTTTCCCCATTGTCATAGCAAAAAGCAACCCACACTGGCGTGGCAATCTATTTATAACAGCAAAAAAGCGGCGCCTGCATTTGCAAGCGCCGCTTTTTAACGTCAGACAACCCTGTCTTCCCATTACGAGGTAACCGCCTCATAGACATCTTCTATTTTATCGGCAAACCGGTCTTTATCAAATACGGACACAATTTGCGCGCTTTGCTGTCCCGCATCACGGCGCCAATCCGGGTTTTGCAAAATTGTGTTCAGCAGCTCACAGAATTCGGCCTCAGCCTCGTATTCATAACCGTTCCGTCCCTCCACCAGAACATCGTCCAGACAGGGATCCCGCCTGCACAGCAGCGGCAAACCGTTAGCCGCGGCTTCAATGTAAGTCAAGCCCTGGGTCTCACTGGTAGATGCGCTGACAAAGATATCCCCCAGTTGATAATACTTATGTACTTCGTAAGGCTTTACCATACCGGCAAACACCACGTGATCCGCAATCCCCAGCTTTTGAGAAAGCGCTTCCAGCTCCTTTCTTGCCGGACCGTCGCCTACAAACAGCAGGGTCAATTTTTGGTTTTTCGTCAACGCAAGAGCTAACAGCTCAATCAGTTCCGGCAGATTTTTCTCTGTACCCAGTCTGCCAAGGTTCAATAGCACTGTGTGATCGTCAGGGATTCCCAGTTCCCTACGCCGATTCCTGCGTTCCTCTTCCGAAATCCGGTTCCTGTGCTGTTCCAAAGCAATTCCGCTGGGAACCACATAAATAGGGTTGCGGATACCGTACTTTTTCAGCGCAGTTTCCACCTTTTCCGTAGGCGCCACAATCGCCTCCGCCTTACGCAGGCGCAGCTTTGACAGAACGCCCACAAAGCAGGCGCCAATCCGCTGACTGGGAAAAATATACGTTACATATTGATCATACAGTGTATGATACGTATGCACGATAGGCGCGCCTGTTTTTTTAGAAATATACCCGGCAAACTGATAGCTGAAATACTCGCACTGGCTGTGAATCACATCCGGTTTCCAGCGGATCAGCTCCCGCAGATACCGGTGGCGATAAGATACCGGCATCCGCAAATCCGGGTAAACAATACCCAGCGGAATGGATTTGATATAGTAGATTTTCTCCTCTTTGTGGCTTTTGAGTTTTTCCGAAACAGTCAGAACGCGAACCTCATGCCCCTTCTTTTCCAGTTCCTCTATGAGATTTCGCACCGAAGTAACCACACCGTTGGTGCTGACAGCATAGAGGTCGGTGGTGATCAATACTTTCATAGCAAAGCACCTATTTTCTCTTACAACTTTTCAAACCCAACCAGCAGACCGCCCTTTTCGGCATAATAACTGCATAGGCCTCTGCACCTGTGAATCTGAATATTTACCTGGGGCAGCGCGTCAAAGATCATTTCCTTCAATTTCTGCGCCGCGCCTTCGTTCATACAGTGGGCAATCCGCACCTTTCCTGTTAACAAACCGTGATCCTTCAAATGGGCCACGATGGCAGCCAGCGACTTTGCCTCACCCCGACACTTGTTGGTGGGTTCCAGCGTACCCTGGTCGCTGGCCTTACCCACAATCCGGATACCCAGAACACCGGCAATTTTTGCCACCGCCGGAGAAACTCTGCCGTTGGCAGCAAAATTTTTCAAAGACGCCAACATAAAGGTAAGACCGGTCTTTTGCTTGTAGCTTTCAATCTCCCGGCAAATATCGTCAAAAGACACCCCCTGACCGATATATTCTTCCAGCTTTTCAATAAGCAGCACCAGCTCCGGGCCGGCAGACAGAGAATCAATCACGCACACCCGTTTGCCCTTGTTTTCCGCTTCATACATCTGCTTAGCAATGCAAGCAGCGTTGAAGCTACCGGATAAGCCGCTGGTGATTGTAACGCAATACACCTCATCCGCGTCCCCAAAAGCTTCCAGCCAATCGCTGGGGTTGGGACAGGAGGTTTTGCTCTTACCTTTGTAGGAATCAAACCAGGCTACCATTGCATCCACATCCAGCGCGCTGTCATCCACAAATTCTCTTTCGCCTGTAATCACTTTTAAGGGCGCAAATGCAAACCCCGTGTGCTGCAACGCCAAAGCATTTGCAGATGAATCCGCAACAATCTTACAATTTCTCATAGATGGAAATCCCTGCCTTTCATAGTCTTCTCGTATGTTACCACCCAATCGGTCTTCTTTCCACCTACTGTTAGGATTCCCACTCTCCTACGGGTAGAATCCACACTACCCCAGAACTCTACCGCCAAATTCATTAAAATATTACCCAATACCGAGACCCTAACCATGTAGCGCTCTGCTGTAACCAAGGAAACAAATGGGTTCGAGTCCATGCTCTACCAAAAAAGACACCACCCATTGGGTGGTGCGCTTAGTTTGACAAGACGAATGGACTCGATTTGCATTTTTGCTCCCTAAGGAGCAAAAATTAAGGTTTGGCTCCGTCCAGCCGTCGCCAGCAACGCTCGTCCGCGTTGCATTTAGATGGGTTCGAGTCCATTGTCCGGCACAAAAATATCCCCACCCAAATGGGTGGGGATATTTTTATGGTGGACACATACTAGTTAAATTCGAACTTAAAGTAGATTCAATTTCTTGCAGGGTCAGGGTCTCACTACCGTCCTTATAGTTGTAGGTGAGGACTAATTTATCGTCATATACAAAGACGGAATTTACAAAAGTATCGATGATTTCCTTTCTGTAATCGAGGTCATTAATGTTGCCATACTTGTATTTGCTGATCCATTCCACAATTTCTTCTTTGGTGAACTTACGGCGCTCCAACTGCAGTTGCAGGATGCCGGCTTTCAGAGAATCACGCTGGCTTTCCAAATCCTCCAAACACTCCTTGGTGGTTTCTGTGATGATACCCTGGCGGATCGCCTTCATCACATTTCGGATTTCTGCTTCGCACTGCTGCAACTGCTGCTTCAGCACGGGTGTCATGGTATCGCCCTGTTCCTGCATGACCAGGATGGCATCAGCGATGCGGTTGATAGCCTCGTCCGTCAGCACCTTGGAGACAGTCAGCTTTACACCGTTTCCTCTATCCAATGCTTTTTGATGGCTTTCTTCTTGCAGCCAAGCCGCCGCTTGGCGCCACTGCATTTGTAGTAGTGGTAGACGATGCCTTTGCAACCTTTACCGCTTTCACCGGCCATCAGCCGCCCACAATCGCCACAATATAGCTTCGTAGTAAGCAAGTATTCCTCTTCCGCTTTCGCCCGTGCCGGGGCCTTCTTGTTTGCTGCCATACGCATTTGCACCCTTTCAAATAATTCTTTGTCTATGATCGCCGGAATCCCGTCCGGGGTAATGACATCGCCATACTTGTATTCGCCGATGTACTTGCGGTTTTTCAGAAGATTGCTCAAACTGCCAACCGAGTATGGGTGGCCACGGTTAGAACGAATGCCCCGTGCCTCCAAATCTCTTTTAATGTCACTGATTCGCTCACCGTTAGCATAGCGAGTAAAGATTTCTACCGCCAACGGTTCGGTTATCGGATCTGGGGCTAGAACACCTGTTGCCTTATCTACATAGTAACCTAGCGGGATGTTGCCACCGTTGTTCATACACTTCATAGCATTATCATGCTGACCTCTGCGGATCTTCTGCGCAAGCTCTGCTGAGTAATACTCTGCGTAGCCTTCCAACATAGACTCCAGAATGATACCTTCCGGACCATCAGAAATATTCTCCTTGATGGAGATCACCCGGACACCGTTCTTTTTCAACACATGCTTGTAGTGGGCGCTGTCATAGCGGTCACGGGAGAAACGGTCCAGTTTCCACACCAGCACCACATCAAATAACCCTTTGGCGCTATCTGCGATCATTCGCTGAAAGTCCGGTCTGTCTGCTGTTCTTGCAGACAGTGCCCGGTCCACATAGGTACCGAGCAAGGTCAAATTGTTTTTCATCGCGTAGTCTGAACACTCACGAAGCTGACCTTCGATAGATTCTTCTCGTTGTCGATCAGAAGAATATCGGGCATAAATCACTGCATTCATACGATTCCTCCTTTGCGTATATGATATCTTTTTGCAGATTAGGCTTCCATTGTATGGATGGCGGCAAGCAAAAGCCTGCCGCCATCCGGGCGCTTATTCATCTTTCTTCCCTAAATCCTCCTGGATTTTAGGAAGCAAAAACCGGGCAAAACGGAGGATAACATGCTCTGGAAGCTGTGCACCATAATCCTCAGTAGTCTGGGTAGTGACTTCTACGATCTGCTCTTGGGAAATCTGTTCGGGCATAGGCGTCACCCCCCTTATCGGGCATCCCGGTCAGTTCATTTGCGGAACTGGGCCTCACACATCTTTACGATTGCATCTTCCATCTGTGCGGTGGTGTAGTGTCTGGGGAAGTATTTTCGGATACGCTCCATAGGGATCTTCAATCGCTCCTTTTGGTTGGCTTTTTCCTGGCTCATAAGTCCCGCCACGAAATCTTTGGTCAGTGTACCTGCCATGCTATGCTCCTTGAGGTGGTAAGCCTGTCCAACAGAAGGGGTGCAATCGTTGCGTTCCATTTCATCCAACACCCAGCCTTGCTCTGCCGGGGAGAGATAGGAAAGGTGAACCGCAGGGGTGAAAGCAACCTTACCTTCATCCACCTTTTCTAGAATTTCCGGAAGTAGGTGGGTTAAACGGATATATCTGTGAATCTGCCGCTCACTATCGTTACCGGCTTCGCTAAGTTGGGTCACAGACCACTTCTCGCCAACTTGGCGAGAAGTTAAATCTGTCCGTCTTCCTTGTCTGCTGAGTGCATCCATTTTCATCTTGTAGGCAAAAGCTCTCTCACTGGGGAGGATGCTTTCTCTGTGCAGGTTGCTGTCTACCAGGGCAATAGCCGCTGCGTCACGATCCATTTCAGTAATTAAGGCAGGAACCGTTTCGATTCCTGCCTTCTTGCATGCGTGTAACCGCCGGTGTCCGGAGATCACCTCATATTCATCATTCTCTAATGGGCGGACAACCAACGGGGTCAGCAAGCCTTGGGTAAGGATGCTCCAGACGAGTTGGTCCATTTCTTCGTTGTCAACTACCTTGAAGGGGTGT
>JAZQGT010000011.1:0-96144 GCA_045540155.1 Faecousia sp. | reverse complement strand
CTTCTTCTTCTCGTTCTTCTTGGCCTTGTACTTGAAGACGGTAATCTTCTTAGCCTTGCCGTTCTTGATAGCCTTGGCCTCAACCACAGCGCCCTCCACAACGGGAGCACCGATGACGGAGTTTTCGCCATCCAGAACTGCCAGAACCTGGTCGAACTTCACGGCAGCTTCTGCTTCTACGTCCAGCTTCTCGATGTAGAGAACATCGCCTTCAGCCACGGTATACTGCTTGCCACCGGTCACGATAACTGCTTTCATCCTTTTTCACCTACTTTTATTTTGTGTAGACTCGCTTTTAAGGCGGGCGCACACAGTTCGCCAACTTAAGCCTTTTCAATGCGGCTTGTACATTTTAGCAGAGGTTTTTCCAAAAGTCAAGGGTTTTTTCTGACTTTTTCGGCTGTTTTACAGCACTTTTGCGCCCTCAAACGCCACATGCAGGGGCATAATCTCCCAATCCCGCTCCGCAACGGCAGGGATTTTCCGGGCAAGCCTTTCCTTCAGGGTCTTATCCCGGGTGATGCACAGCAGGGTGGGACCGGCGCCGCTGAGGCAGAATGCCGCCCCGGCGGTACGCACCAAAGCCTCAATGGCTTCATAGTCATGGACCATATACTTGCGGTAAGGCTGATGCAATCTGTCCTGCATGGCATTGCGCAGCAGCTTTTCGTCGCCTAACTCCAGGGCCTTCAAAACCAGCGCGCCGTGGGCGATATTATAAATGGCATCCTGCCTGCTTACCTGCTCCGGCAGCACTGCTCTTGCCTTTACTGTGGGCATATCGAAGTCCGGCACCAGCGCCAGGAACTCCCAATCCGGGTGGAGGGGGAAATTCACCGCCACCGGCAAGCCGTTGTCCACCATGGACGCAGTCAGACCGCCAAAAAAGGCAGGGGCTAAGTTATCCGGGTGGCCTTCCATGGCGTTGGTGATGTTCAGCAGACCCTGGGTGGACAGGCGGTTGCCCCGCAGCACATTGGCGCCCATAGCGCCGGCCACAAGCAGCGCAGCGGAAGAGCCCAGACCCCGGCAAATGGGGATATGAGCATCAATATGAATTTTTACGCCCCTGACCTCCTCGCTTAAGGAAGCCAGCACCGCGCAGTAGGAGACATAAGCCAAATTATCCGGGCCTGCAAACTCCTCGGCGCAGCCGGTGATTTCCAAGCCGCTCTCCGTCTCCTCAAAGGTTACGTCTGTATACAGCTGCAAGGCGCAGCCAAAGGCATCAAAGCCCGGGCCTAAATTGGCGGTAGTCGCCGGGACGCGAATGGTAACAGGATTCATAAAATCCTCCTTTACAGCCCCATTACAAAATCCAGCATGGCACTCTTTTCAATGACACCGGTGTGCAGCTCCTTCTTCTGCTGCAAGCCGGTGAGGTTCTCCGGAACAGGCCAGCCGGTGCACTTTTGCAGATAGTCCATCTGAGCAAATTCGTCCATTTCGCCCACAGATTCCAAAGAGGACAGCACCGCTGCGGGGAACTTGTAGGCAGAGGCGGTGGACAGCACCACCATGGGAGCGTTATCACCGGTCTGGTTTACATAATCTTCCGCAACCGCCCAGCCGGTAGCGGTATGGGTGTCGCACAGATACTTCTGCTCCCGGAACACACGCCCAATGGTCTCCTTGGCCTTGGCATCGTCACAGTAGCCTGCCCAGAACTCCTGGGATATTGCATTCTTCAGGCTATCCGGCACAGTGTAAACGCCATTGGTATTCAGCTCCTGCATAAGACCTGCCACCAGCGCCGTATCCCCGGACAGGAAGTACAGCAGCCGCTCCAGATTGGAGGACACCAAAATGTCCATAGAGGGAGAGTCGGTCTTGTGCAGAGGACGGCGGCGGTCATATACGCCGGTCTCAATGAAATCAGTGAGCACATTGTTGGCATTGGAGGCGCAGATCAGCTTACCCACAGGCAGACCCAGCTGCTTTGCCAGCCAGCCTGCCAGAATATCACCGAAGTTTCCGGTGGGCACGGAGAAGTTCACCTTATCCCCCATGGCAATCTGACCCCGGTTCAGCAGGTCAGCGTAGGCTTTGAAATAGTAAGTAATCTGGGGTGCCAGTCGGCCGATATTGATAGAATTGGCGGTGGACAGCCGCAATTTGTTGCCCCCGGGCAATCTGCCGTTTTCCGCGCTGGCAAAGATGTTCTTCACGCCGGTCTGGGCATCGTCAAAATTGCCCTTCACCGCGCAGACCGCCACATTGCTGCCCTCTTGGGTAACCATCTGCGCCCGCTGTACCGCGGACACACCCCCGTCGGGGTAGAAAACGCAGATTTTCACCCCGGGCACATCGGCAAAGCCTGCCAGCGCCGCCTTGCCGGTATCGCCGGAGGTGGCAGTGAGAATCAGAATATCCTCTGCCATGCCCTTTTCGGTCTTTGCGGCAGTGAGCAGCTGAGGCAGCATGCACAGGGCCACATCCTTAAAGGCAGAGGTAGGCCCCCGGAACAGCTCCAGAACCGTAAACTTGCCGGTATCGACGGTGGGGGTCAGTTCCTCTGTCTGGAATTTTCCCCGGTATGCCCGGTCCACCAAAGCAGCCATATTGGGAATATCCGGCAGCATGGCGCCAATGATTCTGGAAGCCATCGCCATGGGCTGTTCTTTCAGACAGGCAGCCACATCAATTTGGGGCAGTTTCTCCGGTACGTATAAACCGCCGTCGGGCGCAAGACCGGACAGCACCGCCTGGGCGCTGTCTACAGCGGACTGATTGTTTCTCGTGGAATGGTATAGCATAATGCCCTCCTTTTCGGGTTTTCCCAGCTCCATTTCTGTCTATATGCACAAAAGCGACCCGAAATGGAGAAAATAGGTTAGTTTTTTATACAATTGCATTTAGTTAAAGTATATGATATACTTTTCTACAAGAAAATGCAAGCGTTATATTTGCAAAAGCTTACGCCTGCGACAGATAAAAAATATAGGGGGAAATATCATGCGAATTGGATTGCTGGGTTTTGGCGTGGTCGGCAGAGGTGTATATGACCTGACCGCCGGACGTGAAGATATGACCGTCGCCAAAGTGGTGTGTCTGGAAGATGTGAGCCTGCCGGACGCGGAAGTGACCAAAAATTTTCAGGACGTACTCAATGATGACTCCATTGACACTGTGATAGAGGCTATGGGTGGTCTGCACCCCGCCTACGAATTTGTAAAGGCCGCCATCGAAGCCGGCAAGCACATTGTCACCTCCAATAAGGCGCTGGTCGCCACCTTCTACGACGAGCTGATTCCCCTTGCCAAGGCAAAGGGTGTCTGCTTCCGCTGCACCGCTGCCGTGGGCGGCGGCATCGGCTGGCTGTCCGAGCTGGAGCGGGCCCGCCGTATGCAGACCATCGAAAAGGTGGGCGGCATTATGAACGGCACCTGCAATTACATTCTGGACTCCATGACCCGGCTGGGTCTTACATACGCCGACGCCCTCTCTCAGGCCCAGGCGCTGGGCTATGCGGAAGCCAACCCCACCACCGATGTAGAGGGCATCGACACCTGGCACAAAATCATTCTCTCTTCCAACGTTGCATTTGGCATCAGTCTGGACACCGCCACTGTGCCCGTGTCCGGCATCAGCCGTATCACCGCCGCCGATGTGGAGAACTTCACCGCCCGGGGGCTGGTGTGTAAGCTGATTTCCACCGGCAAGTGCGCAGATGGCAAGGTCAGCGCCTACGTGCAGCCCACCCTTGTAAAGCTGGGCGAGCCGGAATCGGCAGTGTCCGCCAACTACAATTTGATTACCCTGGTAGGCTCCGCCTCCGGCAGAATGAGCTTCTACGGTCAGGGCGCAGGCCGCTACCCCACGGCATACAATGTAGTACAGGACTGCGCCGATGTGCTGGCAGGCAAAGGCTTTTACAGCCCCTACGGAGAAAAGGTCGCCGCCCGGAACACCGACCAACTGCGCTACTACGTCAGCGGCTGCTCCGATGCATGGCTGGAAGAGAATGCTGCTGAGCGCTGGGGCGATGCCGTGGTCACTGCCCCCGTTGCCGTGGACACTATCCACGCATGGCGCAAGGCAAACCCCGACGCATTTATCGCCGCATTGGCTGAATAATCCGCTTAGAAAGGAATGCTTACTATGCTGAAAGTAACGAAATTTGGCGGCTCCTCCATGGCAGACGCCGGTCAATACAGAAAGGTACGGGACATCCTGGCAGCCGACCCCGAGCGCAAAGTGGTGGTGGTTTCCGCTGCCGGTAAGCGCCACAGCAATGACCACAAAATCACCGACCTGCTGTACCTGTGCCATGCCCACACCCAGTACGGTGTGGCCTGCGACCCGGTATTTGAAATGATCACCTCCCGGTATCTGGAAATCCGTCAGGAGCTGGGTATCACACTGGATCTGGAAACTGAATTTGCCCAGCTGAAACAGCGTCTGGACGCCAAGCAGGTGTCTCAGGACGAGATGGCCAGCCGGGGCGAGTACTTCTCCGCCAAGCTGATGGCGGCATTCCTCGGTTTCCAGTTTATCGACGCCAGCGACTGGATTTTCTTCAACATCGACGGCACTGTAGACACCGAGAAGTCCTATGCTGCCCTCCGTTCCAAGGCATCCGGCCAGGGCATCGTGATCCCCGGCTTCTACGGCGTTATGCCCGACGGCAGCATCCGCACCTTCTCCCGGGGCGGCAGTGACATCACCGGCTCTCTGGCAGCAGCCGCTCTGGACGCAAGCGTGTATGAAAACTGGACCGACGTTTCCGGTATTTTGATGGCTGACCCCAGAATCGTGGATAACCCCAAGCCTATTCCGGAAATCACCTACGACGAGCTGCGGGAGCTGGCCTACGCCGGTGCCAACGTGCTCCACGAAGGCGCAATCTATCCCGTCCGGGAGAAGAACATCCCCCTGAACATCCGCAACACCAATGAGCCCACATCTCCCGGCACCATGATCCGCAGTGATTTTGAAACGGAGGTTGACCCGGACCGGATTATCACCGGCATCACCGGCAAGAAGGACTTCTCCATCATTACCGTTTTCAAGCGGGGTCTGACCAAGCAGGTGGGAATCCTCCGGAGAATCCTCTCCGTGCTGGAAAAGCACAGCGTTTCCGTGGACTTCGTCCCCAACGGCATGGACAATGTATCCCTGGTCATTCCCACCGCCACCCTTGCCCCCCATCTGTACAGCATTCTTGCTGACATTCAGCAGGAGATTGCCCCGGATAACATCACAGTCCATGACCAGATTGCCATTGTCACTGCAGTGGGCCATCAGATGGCGTTCCGTCCCGGTGTTTCCGGTAAGATCTTTGCCGCGCTGGGTCAGTCCGGTGTTAACATCCGTATGATTAACCAGGGTCCCGATGAGCTGAACATCATCTTCGGTGTGGAGAACAAGGATTTCGCCACCGCCATTCGGGTCCTGTACAACAGCTTTATTAAATAACAGGAGGTCAATCCCTATGAAAACCTATACCGTGGCTGTTCTGGGCGCTACCGGCGCTGTAGGACAGGAAATGATCAACATTCTGGAAGAGCGCAATTTTCCCGTAGGAAAGCTGATTCCCCTTGCCAGCGCCAGAAGTGCAGGCAAGACACTGAAATTCAAGGGCGAGGATGTGACCATTCAGCTGGCCTGCGACGAAGCCTTTGAGGGCGTGGACATCGTGCTGGGCGCCGCTGAGAATGACATTGCTCAGAAATTCGCCCCCGCCATTGTAAAAGCCGGCGCGGTGTTTGTGGATAACTCCTCCGCTTTCCGTCTGAATCCCGATGTGCCTCTGGTGGTTCCCGAGGTCAACCCCGAGGATGTAAAATGGCACAAGGGCATCATCAGCAACCCCAACTGCTCCACCATCATTACCATGACTGCCGTGAATGCGCTCAACGCCATCTCCCCCATCCGTGCCATGACCACCTCCACCTATCAGGCTGTTTCCGGCGCCGGCGCCGAGGGTCCTGTGGAGCTGATGAACGAGGTGGAAGCGCTGGTTAAGGGTGAGAACTATGCGCCCAAGGTATTCCCCTATCAGATTGCTTACAATCTGATTCCCCAGATTGGCGGCGAAGCCTTTGAGGGCTACACCAGTGAGGAAATGAAGATGCAGAACGAGGGCAGAAAGATTATGCACCTGCCGGAGCTGAAGGTCTCCTGCACCTGCGTGCGTGTGCCCGTTGTCCGCAGCCACTCCATCTCCGTGTCCTGCCACTTTGACGTGCCAGTTACCGTGGAGCAGGTGCGGGAAATCATCGCAAAAGCCCCCGGCTGTAAGCTGGTGGACGATTTGGCAAAGAAGGAATATCCCATGCCTCTGGACACCAGCGGACAGGATATCGTGTACGTAGGCCGTATCCGTCCCGACCTGACGGATGATTGCGGTATCTGCCTGTGGTGCTGCGGCGACCAGGTCCGTAAGGGCGCTGCCACCAACGCCATCCAGATTGCCGAACTGCTGGTTAAATAAAACACAAAGGCGAGTTGCTGTTACAGCAACTCGCCTTTTCTATTTTACGGACGACCAACGGTCACCACTACGGGTGCAAAATGTAGGGGCTGGCATTGCCCACCCGCGGGCGATTTCTAAATCGCCGCTACATTTATACATGCAACAGCATCTTGGCAAACAGGAAGTAAACCAAAAGCGACAGGGCGTCCACAATGGTGGTAATAAAGGGGCTTGCCATCACCGCAGGGTCCAGCTTTATCACTTTTGCAACCATGGGCAGCGCCGCACCCACGATTTTTGCCGCCACCACCGTCACCAGCAGCGCCAGACACACCACCGCATCCACCATCAGGGTAATCTCGGTATTGCCCATGAGCATCCGGTCCACCAGCCAAATCTTTGCAAAGCAGGCCAGCGCCAGCACCACGCCGCACAGCACGGAGGTGCGGATTTCCTTCCACAGCACCACCGGCAGGTCGGAAAACTTTAACTCATCCAGGCTCAGCGCGCGGATGACCGTAACCGAGGACTGGGAGCCGGAGTTACCGCCGGTGCCCATAAGCATGGGGATGAACGCGGTGAGTGCCACCTGCGCTGCCAGCGCATCCTCGAAAGAAGTAATAATCAAGCCTGTAAAGGTTGCCGAAAGCATGAGCAGCAGCAGCCAGGGAATCCGATTTTTGAACAGCTCCCAGATACTGCTTTTTAGGTATGTCTTTTCCGACGGCAGCATACCGCCCATCAGCTCGATGTCCTCGGTGGTCTCCTCTTCAATCACGTCCATGGCGTCATCGAAGGTGACGATACCCACCATCCGGTTTTCCTTATCCACCACAGGCAGGGCGATAAAATCGTACTTACTGAACATCCGCGCCACTTCTTCCTGGTCGGTGTGGGTGGTCACGAAGATGGGATTGGTTAACATAATCTCGCTGACCAGCATCTCATCATCTTCAGCCAGCAGCAAATCCTTCACCGTCACCAGGCCCAACAGCTTTCTGTCCTTGGTGACATAGCAGGTGTAAATGGTCTCTTTGTCCACGCCCTGCCGGCGAATCCGCAGAATACTCTCCTCCACGGTCATATTCGGCCGCAAGGACACGTACTCCGTGGTCATCCAGGAGCCGGCGGAATTCTCCGGATACTGCAGGATTTGGTTAATGGACCGGCGCATCTCCGGGTCAGCCTGCCGCAGAATCCGTTTGACCACATTGGCGGGCATCTCATCCACCAAATCGGCAGCATCGTCCACATACAATTCGTCCAGAACTTCCTTCAGCTCATTGTCGGAAAAGCCCTGAATCAGCAGCTCCTGATCGTCCGGCTCCATTTCCACAAAGGTTTCCGCCGCCAGCTCTTTGGGCAGCAGCCGGAACATAAGGGGTATTTTCGACTCCTTCAGTCCTGCAAAAACAGACGCGATATCCGCGGGGTTCATGGTGAGCAGAACGTCCCGCAGGGTGGTATATTTCTTTTCTTCCAGCATTTTTACCAATGCTTTTTCCACGATTTCAAATCGCTCGGCCATGGGTGTCCCTCCTTCATCAAAAATTCAACGAAGCAACACCTGTACCAAAAATCAGCAGAGTCCGTCCACGGACTTCTGCCTACTTCGGCCAGGTATATTGCCACTACTGCCAGAATCCATGGTGTACTCTCCTTTCATCACATAGATATATACATTTTATACTTTTTGTGCAGACTTTGTCAATGACGAATTTTGCATTGTGGAAAAGGCAAAGCTGTGGTATACTAATTTCCAAAGGAAGTGACTGCTTATGCTGAATTTCGCACCCCTGAAACCTCAGGACAAGGAACTGTATGACCGGTTCCTCCTGCACTGGGGCGAGCGCGGCTGTGAGTACAATTTTGCCAATCTCTTTCTGTGGGGACGGCAAAAAGCCACCCTGAATCAGGGAAATCTCGCCTTTTTCTGCCAGTTTAACCGCAGGAGCGTTTACCTATTCCCTTTGGGCGAAAATCTCAAGCCCACCTTGGATGCCATCATATCCGACGCCCACAAGCGGGGCATCCCCTGCCGGCTCACCGGCCTGACGGATGCTGACCGGGCGCTTTTGGAGCAGTGGTATCCGGGGCAGTTTTACTTTCAGCCGGACAGGGACAGCTTTGACTACATCTACTCTATAGATGCCCTTGCGGAGCTGAAAGGCAAGAAGCTCCAGCGCAAGCGCAACCACTGCAACCGGTTCCGCCTGCTCCACCCCGGCTGTACCACCGCTCCCATCACCGAGGAAAACACACCCGCGGTGCTTGCCATGCTGGACAAGTGGTACGCCCACCAGCAGGAAACCAACCCCACCGCCAGCTTTCGTCTGGAACAGACCGCCATCACCAAAGCCTTGCGGTGCAGAAAGGCGCTGGAAATGGAGGGTCTGCTGCTGATGGACAAGGGGCAGATTATCGCCATGACCATGGGCTCCCGGCTGAACAGCGACACCTTCGATGTGCATTTTGAGAAAGCCCTCGATGGCTATGACGGGGCATACGCCATGATCAACCGGGAGTTTGCCCGGCACTTAAAAGAGAAATATCCGGAAGTTAAATGGCTGAACCGGGAGGACGATTTGGGCTTGGAGGGCCTGCGCAAGGCAAAGCTGTCCTACTATCCGGACCGTCTGGTGGAAAAATGCTGGGCATGCTTAAAGGAGGACGGCTATGACTGCTGAAAAAGGAGCAGCTCTGCGCCGGCTGTGGAAAGAGGCCTTCGGCGATACCGACGAAACCCTGGACGCCTTTTTCTCCCTTGGCTTCTCCCCCAACCGCTATGCCTGCATCTGGGAAAAGGATGTGCCGGTCAGCACCCTGTACTGGTTTGACTGCGCCTGTGAGGGACAGAAATTTGCCTACCTCTACGCAGTGGCAACCCTGCAGTCCCACCGGGGCAGGGGTTTTGCCCGCAGGCTGCTGGAGGACACCCACAGTCTTTTGCGAAAGCAAGGGTACGCCGGGGTGATTCTGGTGCCGGGGAGCGAAGAACTCTTTCACTATTATGGCAATCTGGGTTACCGCGCAGCAACGGGTGTCTCCGAATTTTCTTGTCATTGGGGAGATGTCCCCGTGAAGCTGACCGAAATTGATACCGCCCGTTACGCCGCCCTGCGCAGAACCTATCTCCCCCACGGGGGTGTGGTGCAGGAGGGTAAAACGCTGGACTTTTTAAGTACCTACACCCGGTTCTATGAGGGGACAGATTTTCTTCTCTGCGCCTGCGAAGAAAATGGTACGCTTCTGGCGCGGGAGCTTTTGGGAAATTCCCAAGCTGCCCCCGGTATCCTCCGGGCGCTGAACGCTCCAAACGGGCAG
This sequence comes from Faecousia sp., assembly GCA_045540155.1. Taxonomy (GTDB): domain Bacteria; phylum Bacillota; class Clostridia; order Oscillospirales; family Oscillospiraceae; genus Faecousia. The sequence continues at coordinate 86,402 of JAZQGT010000011.1, read as the reverse complement.
TTCCGCACACCGGGTACGGGCCGGGATTTTGCCATGTTTTTGCCCCTGCGGGAGGGCTGCCCCACGCCTGCCTATTTCGGCTTGGCGCTGGACTGAAAAAAGTTGCCGAACCGTGAAATTTTTTCTTGCGTGCGGAAACATTCGGTTGTATAATGTTCTATATGTTTTTTGATTCTTAATTATGGAGGAATCCGATATGTGTAATAATGTACGTCCCGAGACGATGGAACGCATTACCACCAAGGCACTGGCAGATGCTTTTATCGAAGAGCAGGTAGCCGCTGTCCGTAAGCAGGTGGGTGACAAAAAGGTTCTGCTGGCACTGTCCGGCGGTGTGGACTCTTCTGTGGTTGCCGCTCTGCTGATTAAGGCCATCGGCAAGCAGCTGGTCTGCGTCCACGTGAACCACGGACTGATGCGCAAGGGCGAAAGCGAGGATGTTGTTAAAATTTTCGGTCAGGAGCTGGATGCCAACCTCATTTACGTGGATGCCACCGACCGTTTCCTGAATCTGCTGGCAGGCGTTGCCGACCCGGAGAGCAAGCGGAAGATTATCGGCAAGGAGTTTATCGAGGTCTTTGCTGAGGAGGCCCGGAAGCTGGAGGGAGTTACCTTCCTGGCACAGGGTACTATTTACCCCGACATTCTGGAATCCGTGAAGGCCGCCGAGGGCAAGAAGGCAGTCAAATCCCACCACAATGTAGGCGGTCTGCCTGCGGATTTGAAGTTTGAGCTGGTTGAGCCTGTAAAGCTGCTGTTTAAGGACGAGGTCCGTGTGGTTGGTGAAGCGCTGGGTCTGCCCCACGCTATGGTCTACCGTCAGCCCTTCCCCGGTCCCGGTCTGGGTGTGCGTTGTTTGGGCGCCATCACCCGTGACCGTCTCCACGCCCTGCGTGAGGCCGATGCCATTTTGCGGGATGAGTTTGACAAATGCGGTCTGGCTGAGAAGGTGTGGCAATACTTCATTGCCGTACCGGACATCAAGAGCGTAGGTGTCAAGGACGACAGCCGCTATGAGGGCTGGCCCGCCATTATCCGCGCTGGGAACACCAAGGACGCCATGACCGCCACTATCGAAGAAATTCCCTATGCGGTCCTGCATAAGATTGTTGCGCGCATCACCGCCGAGGTGGAGGGCATCAACCGTGTCCTGTTTGACCTGACCCCCAAGCCCACCGGCACTATCGAGTGGGAATAAATTACTTCACGCTGCCGGTGGCAGATGAAGTGACGTGATTTATTGCGCTGTGGTCGGCGAGGGACGAAGGCGCACCGTCGCCAAGGACATTCGCCGGGTACCACAAGCGGGACAACCTTTTATCAAAAACAGGGACGGAAATCCGTCCCTGTTTTCTGTCATACTCACCCATATTGCCAAACAAGACATTCTCTGCTATAATATACGGAAATATGTAAAAGCTGGGGGTATTGGTATGAATATCATCATAGCCGGAGCGGGTAAGGTGGGTAAGGTGCTGGCGCGGCAGCTCACCGCCGAAGGGCACGCACTCACCGTGATTGACCGAAACAGCCAGATACTGGAAGACGTGGTGGTGCGCTACGACGCCATCGGCGTGCAGGGCAACTGCGCCTCCAAGGCCATGCTGCTGCAGGCGGGTGTGCAGGAGGCAGATCTGGTCATCGCCGCCACAGGCGCCGACGAGGTGAACCTGCTGTGCTGCATGACCGCTCACGGCATCAATCCCAAGATTCACACCATCGCCCGTATCCGGGACCCGGAATACGCCGAGCAGGTTATGACCATGCGGCACACCTTCCCCCTTTCCCTGACGGTGAATCCGGAAAAGCAGGCAGCCATGGAGATTGAGCGGCTGCTGAAATTTCCCGGTTTCCTTCGTCGGGAGTCCTTCGCCAAGGGCCGCTCCCAAATCGTGGAGCTGCGTATCGACGGCAAGAGCAAGCTGAAGGACGTTGCGCTGATGGATATGAGCAGCGTGGTAAAATGCCGGGTGCTGGTGTGCGCCGTACTCCGTGACGGACAGGCCATGGCGCCCAGCGGCAACTTTATTCTGCAGGAGGGCGACCGGATTTTCGTCACCGCACCCACTTCAGATCTGGCGTTGCTGCTGAAGAACCTGAACATCGCCACCCGCCGGGTACGCCGGGTGCTGCTGTGCGGCGGCAGCCGGGTGAGCTTCTATCTGGCACAGCAGCTGGCAAAAGACGGCATTTCCGTGCTGCTCCTGGAAAAGAACCGGGAAAAATGCGCCACATTGGCAGAGGCGCTGCCCAATGCCGATGTAATTTGTGGCGATTGCAGCAACCAATCCATTCTGGAGGATCAGGGCATTGACCGGTGCGATGCCATGGTGGCGCTCACAGGTCTTGACGAAACCAACATGGTCCTGTCCCTGTACGGCGCAAGCCGGGGTGTTCCCCAGACGGTTACCAAAATCAGCCGGGAGGAGAGCAGCAGCATTGCCAACACCATGGCGCTGGGCAGCATCATCAGTCCCAAGGAGCTGTGCAGCAATATCATCGTGCAATACGTCCGCGCCATGCAGAACCAGACCGGCGCAGCCGTGTCCGTCCACGCCATTGCGGACGGGCAGGCGGAGGCTGTGGAGTTCCTTGTGGATGAAAGCACCCCTCATTGCGACATGCCGCTAAAGGATATACAGCTGAAATCCGACGTGCTGATTGCCAGCATTACCCACGGCACAAAATCCTCCGTTCCCAACGGTGACTCCCGTTTCCTCCCCGGAGATCGGATTGTGGTGGTTACCAGCCGGCGGGGCATGCTCCGGCAGCTGAGCGACATCTTCGCATAAAGAGAGGGTACCTATGAATTTTAAGATGATGGGGCGTTTTATCGCCCAGATTGTCGCCATTGAAGCCGCCTTTATGGTGCCGGCCATGGCAATCAGCATAGGCTACGGGGAAGCGCCGGCGGCAAAGGCGTTTCTGCTCACCATGGGCATCATGCTTGCCCTTGCGGCGGCATTGTTCTTCCTGTGCAAACGGGCAGGCAGACTGTTCGGTGCCCGGGAGGGTCTTGCCTGCGTGGCGCTGAGCTGGATTGTTATGAGTCTGCTGGGAGCGCTGCCCTTTGTGCTCAGCGGACAGGTGACCCATTACATAGACGCCCTGTTTGAAATTGTCTCCGGCTTTACCACCACCGGTTCGTCTGTGATTGCGGACGTGGAGGGCCTGTATCGGGGACTTCTGTACTGGCGCAGCTTCAGCCACTGGATCGGCGGCATGGGCGTGCTGGTGTTTCTACTGGCAATCCTGCCCGGCAGTCAGGGCGCAGGCTTCACCATGCACCTGCTGCGGGCGGAAAGCCCCGGCCCGGACGTAGGTAAGCTGGTACCGAAAATGCGGCAGACAGCGCTGATTCTGTATGTAATTTATATCGTTCTGACCATTCTTAATGTCATCTTCCTGCTCTGCGGCGGTATGCACTGGCTGCACGCCCTTTGCACCGCCTTCGGCACTGCCGGCACCGGTGGCTTTGGTGTTTATAACACATCCCTTGCCAATGTCAGCCCCTACATCCAGAACGTGACCACTGTGTTCATGTTCCTGTTTGGCATCAACTTCAGCTGCTACTATCTGCTGCTGATGGGCAAGCTGCGCAGTATTTTCAAGGACGAGGAGCTGCGGCTGTATGTGGGCCTGGCGGTTGCCTGCGTGATTGCGCTGGTGCTGTCCATACGGCCTCTGTATGGCACACTGGAGGAAACCGTCCGCCACGCCGCCTTTCAGGTGTCCTCCATTATGACCACCACCGGCTACTCCACCACAGATTTTGATTTGTGGTCCCCCTTTTCCAAAGCAATTTTGCTGCTGCTGATGATTGTGGGCGCCAGCGCCGGTTCTACCGGCGGCGGTCTGAAATGCAGCCGGGTACTGCTGCTGTTCAAGGCCCTGCGCCGGAATATCCGGCAAACCCTGAATCCCCAAAAGGTTCTGATTGTGCGCAGCAACAGCAAACCTGTGGACGAAAAGGTGCTTGCCAATACCAACGCCTATCTTGCTGCCTACGTGATTGTTATTGTAGTCAGCACACTGATTCTGTCCCTGGACGGCTTCAGCCTGGAGACCAACCTGTCCGCGGCGCTTGCCACCTTCAATAACATCGGCCCAGGCCTTGCCGCGGTGGGTCCCACCTGCACCTACGCGGCTTACAGCAGCCTTTCCAAACTGACAATGATTATGACCATGCTGGCGGGCAGACTGGAGATTTTCCCCATCCTCGTTTTGTTCTCCCGCAGCACCTGGACCAGAAAATAACAAAAAGCCTGTCAAACGACAGGCTTTTTGCTATGTGCGTTTAAGTGCCCTTTGATGGCCTCAAAGGATTCGTCGCTGATGGCGTGCTCGATTTTACAGGCATCCTCCGCGGCCGTCTCCGGACTGACCCCCAGCGCCACCAGCAGCTGGGACAGCAGGGTATGTCGCTCATAGATTTTCTCTGCCACAGCCGTTCCGGTTTCTGTGAGAGTAATGCTGCCGTCCCGGGCAACCTCAATGAAGTTCCCCGCCTTCAGCAGTCCCATTGCCCGGCTGATGCTGGGCTTGGAGTAGCCCATACGTTCCGCCACGTCCACCGAGCGCACGGATCCCCGCTGCTTCAGCAAAACATAGATGGTCTCCAAATACATTTCACCGGATTCCTGGATGTGCATAACCATCCCTCCCTGCAATAAACTAATGATAGTTTATCACAAATTCTCCGTTTTGGCAATTATGGAATGCCAATTATCCTGACGGATAATTGGCACGACGGGATTACTGCAGACCCTGCTCGTAAGCCTCAATCATCTTCTTGACCATCTGGCCGCCTACGGAGCCGGCTTCACGGCTGGTCAGGTGGCCGTTGTAACCGTTGGTCAGGTTAACGCCAACCTCGGAAGCAGCCTGCATCTTGAAACGGTCCATAGCTTCCCGTGCCTGGGGAACATTGATCTGATTGTTGTTCTTCATAACAATTCTCTCCTTTTCCTTTTTGCGGTGTTCCGCATGGGTAGCTTTGCCCTTTCGTAAGGAATTATGATTGTTTCTTTTCGGAAACTGACACAAAATATGGGAATTCGCCAGGCTGCTTTTTGAAAAACAGCCTAAAAGGCACCGGCCTTTACAGCTGCTTTTTACGTTGGTATTCCAACAGATATTCCGCTGTGTTCTATGGTGTTATTTAGGACTTGCAAAAAGGTTCCTGATACGCTATAATTATCACGGGTATACCATTTTGAAATTACTGTCGCTATGGCAAAAATGCACGTCTTTTTCCCAAGCCTTACTGAGACCAACAACCCGCTGTAATCCTATCGTCAAATCAACTGAAAGGGATTCCATGTGATGTATTTGAATAATAAAGAGAACATTATAAAAAACAGGCTGCCGAGATTGTTAAAGTCTTTCATACTGATTATCGCTGATATGATTTCCGTTGCCTGCGCATATTTCCTGGCCTTGCTGCTGCGGTTTGATTTCTCCTTTGCGGAGATCCCTGCTGAATGCTTGCTGGGTTTCTATGAGTTTATCCTGCCTTGGGTTATTATCTCCATTGCCGTCTTTACTGTCTGCCGGCTTTACCGGAGTCTTTTAACCCTGGCCAGCGTGGCAGAGCTGCTGGCCTGTATCAAAGCCTATCTGTTGCTGTTTCCCCTGTGTGTTGCCATGTATTTCATTGTGGGCAGAGGAATGCCCCGATCCTTCTATATCATGGGCTTCATCCTCTCCTTCTGTCTGACCACAGGCATTCGTTTCTCCTATCGCTTGCTGCGGTTTGTAGAGCGGCATGAAGTACTGGGCGTAAGCCAGGGCAAAGCCCGTGAGGACCGGATTATGGTCATCGGCGCAGGTGTGGCCGGTCAGATTTTGATTAAGGAAATGCAAGAATCCGAAAAGCTGAACATGCACGTTTGCTGTGTTATCGACGACAACCCTTATAAAGAGGGCAAGTATATAGAAGGTGTGAAAATTGTTGGTAACCGCCACAACATCGTCAACAGCGCAAAAAAATACCACATCACCCGCATCGTCATCGCCGTCCCCAACCTCACCGGAGATAACCGCAAAGAAATCCTCAACATCTGCAAACTCACTGGCTGTAAGCTGCAGATTATGCCCGGTGTATATCAGCTGGTGAACGAAGAAGTCAGCACCAACCGTCTGCGGGATGTGGAGCTCACCGACCTGCTTGGCCGGGATCAGGTGCAGGTAAATAATGAGGAAATTTTCGCGGACTTAAGCGGAAAGGTTGTTCTCGTAACCGGCGGCGGCGGTTCGATCGGCAGTGAGCTGTGCCGGCAGATTGCCGGCGCGAATCCCAAACTGCTGGTGATTTTTGACATCTATGAAAACAACGCCTATGCTATTCAGCAGGAGCTGAAAAGCACCCATCCCCAGCTGAACTTTGTGACGCTCATCGGTTCTGTGCGAAACACCAACCGCATTGAAAGCGTCATGCGCACCTATAAGCCGGACATTGTTTTCCATGCGGCAGCCCACAAGCACGTGCCGCTGATGGAGGACAGCCCCAACGAAGCAATTAAAAACAACGCCATCGGCACTTACAAAACCGCCCAGGCAGCCGCCAGAAACGGCGTAAAGAAATTTGTGCTGATTTCCACCGACAAGGCAGTCAACCCCACCAACATTATGGGCGCTTCCAAGCGGCTGTGCGAGATGGTGGTGCAGATGATGGACCGGCAAAGCAAGGACACCAGCTTTGTTGCCGTCCGTTTCGGCAATGTCCTGGGCAGTAACGGCAGCGTTATCCCGCTGTTTAAGAAGCAAATTGCTGAGGGCGGCCCGGTTACTGTCACAGACAAGCGGATTATCCGTTATTTTATGACCATTCCCGAGGCGGTCAGCCTGGTGCTGCAAGCCTCTTATTATGCAAACGGCGGTGAAATCTTCGTTCTGGAGATGGGCGACCCGGTAAAGATTGATGATATGGCAAGAAATCTGATTCGTCTGTCCGGCTTCACTCCCGACGTGGACATTAAAATCGAGTATACCGGCCTGCGTCCCGGTGAAAAGCTCTACGAGGAGCTTTTGATGAACGAGGAAGGCCTGCAGGAAACGGATAACAAGCTGATTCACATTGGCAAGCCCATTGAAATGGACGATGTGTGGTTCCGTGAAAAACTGGAGGAATTGGACATTGCCAGCCGGAGCGAAAGCGACCGGATTAAGGCGATTGTCGCCGAGATCGTCCCCACCTATCACTATACCGAACAGGAAACCAAGACAACCCTCGGTGTCTAGTATTCCTGTTTCCCAGACATACCAAACACAAAAAGGAATGAGTATTATGATGATTCCGTTCAGTCCCCCCGATATCAGCGAAGCGGAAATTCTGGAAGTTGCCGACGCCCTTCGTTCCGGTTGGATTACCACCGGCCCCAAAACCAAAGAGCTGGAGCGGCAGGTTGCCGCCTTCTGCGGTACGGAGCGTGCCGTATGCTTAAATTCCCAGACCGCCTGCGCAGAAATGGCCCTGCGGCTTTTGGGTGTGGGCCCCGGTGATGAGGTTATCACCTCCGCCTATACCTATACCGCCTCCGCATCCGTTATCTGCCATGTAGGTGCCACCCCTGTTTTGATTGACACCCAGGCAGACTCCTTTGAGATGGATTACGATGCCATGGAGGCCGCCATCACAGAAAAGACCAAGGCAATTATCCCCGTGGATTTGGGCGGCGTACCCTGTGATTACGCGCGGATTTTTGCCGCTGTGGAAGCAAAAAAGCCTCTGTTTATGCCGGGCGAAAACACCATTCAAAAGGCTTTGGGACGGGTAGCGGTCATGGCCGATACTGCCCACGCTTTCGGCGCAACCCAAAACGGCATTCCCACCGGCGCTATCGCGGACTTCTCTTCCTTCTCCTTCCACGCGGTGAAGAATTTCACCACCGCAGAGGGCGGCGCTTTAACCTGGCGGAATATTGACGGCGTAGACAACGATGAAGTCTACCGTCAGCTGCAGCTGTTCTCCCTCCACGGCCAAAATAAGGACGCTCTGGCAAAGACCAAGCTGGGCGCCTGGGAGTACGATATCATCGGCACCTGGTACAAGTGCAACATGACAGACGTGGCTGCCGCCATTGGTCTGGCGCAGATGAAGCGCTACCCTGCCATGCTGCTGCGGCGCAAGGAAATTATAGAAAAATTCGACGCGGCTTTTGCGCCTCTGGGTGTGGAAAGTCTGCCCCATTACACAGACAAGCACTGCTCCTCCGGCCACCTGTATATCACCCGTGTTCCCGGCATTACCGCCCAGCAGCGCAATGACATCATCACAAAAATGGCAGAGCTTGGCGTTGCCTGCAATGTGCACTACAAACCCCTGCCCATGCATACCGCCTACAAGAATCTGGGCTTTGATATTGCGAATTTCCCCAATGCCTATGCCCATTTTGCCAATGAGATCAGTCTGCCCCTGCACACCTGTCTGACAGATGAACAGGTAGACTACATCATCACCTGCTACAAGCAGGTTCTGGGAGCGTTCCTGAAATGAGACTAAAAACATGGGAGGCACTGCCCCCCTCTATGCAGACGGACGCGGTGCGTCCCTATTATGACGCTTTGAATAAGAAGCGTTTCGCGCTCTGCTTAAAACGGCTGTTCGACATTGTGGTGTCTGCCATACTTCTGGCGCTGCTCAGCCCGGTATTTATCCTGCTGGCCATTGCCATTAAGCTGGATTCTCCCGGACCTGTGTTTTTCCGTCAGGTGCGGATAACCCAGTACGGACGGGAATTCCGGATTTTCAAATTCCGGACTATGGTAAACAACGCCGATAAAATCGGCAGCCAGGTCACTGTGGGCAACGATGCCCGTATTACCAAAGTGGGCCGTCTCATTCGGGACTGCCGTTTGGACGAGCTTGCCCAGCTGCTGAATGTGTTCCTTGGGGACATGACCTTTGTGGGAACACGCCCGGAGGTCCCGAAATATGTGGCAGCCTATACGCCTGAGATGATGGCAACGCTGCTGCTGCCCGCAGGCATCACCAGTGAAGCCAGTATCCACTATAAGGACGAAGCGGAGCTGCTGGACGGAGCTGAGGACGTGGACAAGCTCTACATTGAAAAGATACTGCCCGAAAAAATGGCATACAATCAGAAAGCTGTCCTTGATTTTACATTCTGGAAAGATATCGCCACCTGCTTCAAAACGGTTTTTGCTGTTCTGAAGCGGGATTGAGGCGCTTTGAGAAAGGTTCGCAGTCTATGAATATCCTTTTGATTAACCACTATGCCGGCTCTACGGAAATGGGAATGGAATTCCGGCCCTACTATCTTGCCCGGGAATGGGTAAAAGCAGGGCACCAGGTGACCATCGCGGCAGGTGATTACTCCCACCTGCGTCAGAAAAACCCGGTGGTAACCGAAGACTGTCAGGAAGAAAATATTGACGGTATCCGGTATCTCTGGTTCCGTACAGGCAGCTATGAAGGCAACGGTCTGAAACGGGCGCTGACCACATTCCGTTTTGTGGGAAAGCTGATGCGCCATGCGGAAAAAATTTCCCAGCTGGTAAAACCGGATGTGGTAATCGCATCGTCTACCTATCCCTTTGACACCTATGCTGCCCGCCTGATTGCCCGCAAAACCAAGGCGGTGCTGATCCACGAAGTGCACGACATGTGGCCCTCCACCCCGGTGGAATTGGGCGGACTGTCCCGCTCCAACCCCTATATTATGGCCATGCAGCAGGCAGAAAACGCCGCCTACCGGCGCTCGGATTACGTAGTATCCCTGCTGTCCTGCGCGGAAAGCTACATGAAAGAGCACGGCCTGCGGGACGGACGGTTCCACTGCATCCGCAACGGTGTGGTTCTGGAGGACTGGGAAAATCCCGCGCCCCTGCCCCAGCAGCACGTGGACATCCTCTCCGAATTAAAGAAGGACCATTTTGTGGTGGGCTACTTTGGAGGCCACGCGCTGTCCAACGCTCTGGACATTCTTTTGGACGCAGCCAAAGCCCTGACCGGTACCAACATTCAAATTGTTATGGTGGGTGACGGTGTAGACAAGAAACGGCTGGAGCAAAGGGTTGCCGACGAGCAGATTCCCTGCATCACCTTCCTGCCCCCTGTCCCCAAAAAAGCTGTGCCCTCTCTGGTAACATATTTTAACTGCACCTACGTAGGCGCCATGGACTCCCCCTTGTACCGGCACGGAATCTGCATGAACAAAATTTTTGACTCCATGATGGCAGGAAAGCCCATGGTGTGCGCTGTCAACACCCCGGACACGCTTATTTTGGATAACGGCTGTGGTGTTATGGCAGACCCGGGCGACCCTCAGAGCATTGCAGATGCTTTCATAAAATTGCGGAATACCGCCCCGGAAGACCTGCAGCAAATGGGAGAAAACGGCAGAAAAGCCGCCGTAGAAAAATACAACTATACCGCACTGGCACAGCAGTTCGCAGAACTGTTCAAAAAGCCCTGAAAGCCGGGCAGCTTTGTGTCCTTGCGATGTTTTGAATGTAAGAGGTTGATTGGTATGGAATTTATTGATTTGAAAGCGCAGTATGCTAAATTAAAGACAGAGATTAACGCCAATATTCAGGCCGTTCTGGACTCCGCCCACTTTATCAGCGGGCCGGAAGTAAAGGAACTGGAAGAAAAGCTTGCTGCCTATGTGGGCCGCAAGCACTGCATTACCTGCGCCAACGGCACAGATGCTCTGCAGATTGCCTGTATGCTCTACGGAATCGGTCAGGGCGATGCTGTATTCTGTCCGGATATCACCTTTATCTCCTCCACCGAACCCTCCAAAATGTTTGGCGCCGCGTCTGTATTCTGTGACACCCTGCCGGACACCTATTGTCTGTGCCCGGAAAGTCTGGAGCGGCAGATTCAGGCTGTGCTTGCCGAGGGCAAGCTGACGCCCAAGGCTGTGGTTGCGGTGGATATTTTGGGTAATCCCTGCGACTATGACGCCATTATTCCCATCTGTAAGAAGTATAACCTGATTCTCATTGAGGACGCTGCCCAGAGCTTCGGCGCTTCCTATAAGGGCAAAAAGTGCTGCGCCTTCGGCGATATTGCCACCACCTCCTTCTTCCCCGCAAAGCCCCTGGGCTGCTACGGTGACGGCGGCGCTGTTTTTGTGGACGATGATGCTTTGGCGGCGCAAATCCGCTCTATCTGTGTCCATGGCAAAGGCCCCCGGGGCAAGTACGACAATGTGCGCGTAGGCATGAACTCCCGTCTGGACACCATTCAGGCAGCCATTCTGCTTCCCAAGCTGAAGGCGCTGGCAGACTACGAAGTGGATGCCCGGCAGGCTGTGGCTAACCGGTACAACGAGGCCTTCAAGGCTCATTTCACCGTCCCCTTTGTGCAGGAGAGCTGCCAGTCCGTGTACGCCCAGTACGCGATTCTGGCAAAGGATACCGCCACCCGGGACAAGGTGGTTGCCCACCTGACCGAAAAGAAGATCCCCAATATGATCTATTACCCCACTCCCCAGCATGCCCTGCCTGTATTCTCTGACGAGCCCACTTATGGGGAGCAGTTTACAAACGCAAATGACTACTGCGCCAGAACCCTGTCCCTGCCCATGCACCCCTACATGGACGCGGAAACACAGCAGCAGGTAATCGACGCGGTTTTGGAGGCGCTGTGATGGAAAAGAATTATTTTGTGCATGAATCCAGCTATGTGGACGAAGGCTGTACCATCGGCGAAGGCACCAAAATCTGGCACTTTTCCCACATTATGAAGGACTGTACCGTGGGCCGTAAGTGCAACATCGGTCAGAATGTGGTAATCTCCCCGGATGTGGTGCTGGGTGACGGCGTAAAAATTCAGAACAATGTGTCGGTCTATACCGGCGTCATCTGCGAAGACGGCGTGTTTTTAGGCCCGTCCTGTGTATTTACCAACGTGATTAACCCCCGGGCGTTCATCGAGCGAAAGGATGAATACCGGAAAACCACGGTAAAGAAAGGCGCCAGCATCGGCGCCAATGCCACCATTGTCTGCGGTCACGACATCGGCCGTTACGCCTTCGTAGGCGCAGGCAGTGTGGTTACCAAAAACGTGCCGGATTACGCCATGGTTTACGGCAGTCCTGCCCGAATCCACGGCTATGTATGCCGGTGCGGCGAAAAACTGCAGTTTACAGACGGTAAGGCTGTCTGCCCAGTCTGTGGAATCAAATACGAAAAAAATGACGAAACTGTAAAGGAGATTGACTGATATGTCTATCAAAGAACAGCTCATTGAAAAAATCAGAAATAAAACACTTTCCATGGGTGTCTGCGGTCTGGGTTACGTTGGTCTTCCCCTGGCAGTGGACAAGGCGAAGCACGGCTTCAAAACCATCGGTTTTGACGTGCAGAAGGAAAAAGTGGATCTTGTCAACGCAGGTAAGAACTATATCGGCGACGTTGTAGACGCGGATTTGGCTGAATTGGTTGCTTCCGGTATGCTGAAGGCCACCACCGACTTCAGTTTTGTGGGGGACGTGGATTTCATCGCCATTTGCGTGCCCACCCCCCTGGATGCCCACCAGCAGCCGGACATCAGTTATGTCCGTTCCTCCGCGGAAGCCATCGCCAAGTACCTGAAAAAGGGTTCTATCGTGGTTCTGGAATCCACCACCTATCCCGGCACCACCGAGGAGCTGCTCAAGCCCATTCTGGAGCAGGGCAGCGGTCTCAAGTGCGGTGAGGGCTTCTATCTGGGCTTCTCCCCGGAGCGTGTGGACCCGGGCAATCTGATTTACAAAACCTCCAATACCCCCAAGGTCGTGGGCGCTATCGGTGAGGATGCTATGGAGGTCATCTCCATGGTTTATCGGGCCATTTTGGACGGAGACGTACATACCGTATCCTCCCCTGCCGTTGCGGAAATGGAGAAGATTCTGGAGAACACCTACCGGAACATTAACATCGGTCTTGTAAACGAGCTGGCCATTTTGTGCAACAAAATGGGCATCAACATCTGGGAAGTCATTGACGCTGCCAAGACCAAGCCCTACGGCTTCCAGGCATTCTATCCCGGTCCGGGACTGGGCGGTCACTGCATCCCCCTGGACCCCTACTACTTGAGCTGGAAGGCCCGTGAATACGGTTTCCACACCTCCATGATTGAGGCCTCCATGATGATCAACGACCGGATGCCCGAGTACACTGTCGAGCGCGCCGGCAAGATCCTCAACCGTCACAAGAAAGCCCTCAACGGCGCCAAGGTTCTGATTCTGGGCGTTGCTTATAAGCAGGACATTGACGATTACCGGGAAAGCCCTGCCATCGCGGTGATTGGAGAGTTCCACAAGACCGGCGCCAACGTGGATTTCTACGACCCCTTTGTGCCCAAGTACCGTGAGAAGGGTCAGTGGTTCGAGGGTCTGAAGGAAATCAATACCGAAATCCTGAACAGCTACGACTTGGTGTGCATTACCACCGGCCATACCACCGTGGACTACGAGATGGTGGCAAATGCCGGCGTTCCCGTATTTGACTGCAAGAACGTGACCAAGAACATTGCCAACAAAGAAAACATTGAGGTTCTGTAAGACTATAGACAGAGAAAGGACACAATACTGTGAATTACGCACTGATCGGCTGCGGACGTATCGCAACCAACCATATCAAGGCAGTTGTCAACAATAAGCTGAATCTGGTGGCTGTCTGTGACGTGCTGCCCGAAGCTATGGAGAAGCTCCTTGCCAAGCACGGTCTGGAGAAGGATACCTCCATCAAGCGCTATACCGACTACAAGCAGATGCTTGCGGAAAATGACATCACCCTGGTGTCTATCGCCACAGAAAGCGGCATCCACGCAGAAATTGCCCTGCACTGCATCGACTGCGGTGTCAATGTGATTATTGAAAAGCCCATGGCAATGTCCATTGCCGACGCGGAGGAGATTATCCGCCGCAGTGACGAAAAGGGCGTGAAGGTATCTGCCTGTCACCAGAACCGTTTCAACATTGCCATTCAGGAGCTGCGCCGGGCAGTGGAAGCCGGCCGGTTCGGCAAGCTGTCCCACGGCTCTATCCATGTCCGCTGGAACCGGAACCAGGACTACTATACCCAGGCTCCCTGGCGGGGCACCTGGGCCCAGGACGGCGGCTGTCTGATGAATCAGTGTATTCACGGCATTGACCTGCTCCGATGGATGATGGGCGACGAAGTAGAGGAAGTCTACGGCGTTACCCAGCAGCAGTTCCACGATTATCTGGAATGTGAAGACATCGGCATGGCCGTTGTAAAATTCAAAAACGGCGCGGTGGGTACCATCGAAGGCACCACCAATGTCTACCCCAAAAATCTGGAAGAGACCCTGTACCTGTTCGGCCAGTCCGGTACTGTGAAAATCGGCGGCACCTCCACCAACAACATCGACGTGTGGAACTTCGCCGACGAAAGCGCGGAGGACAGCAAGAACAAGGGCCTGCAGGAAGAGACCTCCAACGTCTACGGCAACGGCCACACCAGCCTGTTTGCGGATATGATGGATGCCATCGAAAATGACCGCAAGCCCTACGTGGACGCGGTTGCCGGCAGAAACGCCCTGGAGATGATTTTGGCAATCTATCAATCTGCCGCCACCGGCAAGCCTGTAAAACTGCCGCTGAAGGACGTGGCATCCACCGATTTTACCGGGAGATTCGATAAATGAATGTATTACTGATTTCTTACGGAGATTACGACTTCGACGGAAGGCTGCGGGAGCTGTGCAAAATCGCCTCGGGCCTGGGCACTGTGTACGCCATAACCCGTGGTTCCAAAGCCATGGACGAAAACCACAGAGTATTCCGGGGCAGCTACCCCGCCTTTATCCGAGAGGTTCTGGGTTTTGGTAAGGAAATCGGCAAGGTGGATGTGCTTTTTCTGGACAACAGAAAAGCAATCATCCCCGGTATGCTGCTGAAAAAGAGCTTGAAGCCCCTGTGTGTCATTCAGGATTGCAGAGAGCTTTATATCACAAAGGAAGTGGGCCACCTGGCAGGCAAGCTGGGTTGTCTCATTGAAAAGTACGGTATCCCCCGCTCGGATATTGTCATCAGCGCAAACAGGGAGCGGGCGGAAATCATGGTGGATCTGTTTGGGCTGAAGGAGACGCCTTTGGTCTATGAGAACCTGCGCCAGCTGGAATATTCCTCTGAGGAAGCCAAAAAGCAGGCGGCGGACAGATTTGCGCCGCTGCTCCGGGACGGCGAGGTTAGAATCATTTCCTCCTCCGGCTGCAGCCTTTCCCGCACCAATGATGTACTGGTGCGGAACTTAGCAGGTGTTTCGGAAAGCTGCCGGCTGTTTCTGGTGGGAGACTCCACACCGGAAGAGGTTGACGCCATCAAGGAGATTGCCCAGTCCCAACAGCTGGAGAATGTGGAGATTCTGGGCCGCCTGAATCAGGACGAGCTGAAATACCTCATTCAAAATTCCCATATCGGCATTGTGAATTACCATCAGAAGGATACCAATAATAAGTATTGCGCTTCCGGAAAGATCTACGAATTTGCCTATGAGGGCATCCCTGTTGTGACCACCACCAACCCGCCGCTGAAAAACCTATGTGATGCAACCGGTATCGGTCTTTCCGACGATTCCTATGCCCATGCCATCAACGGCGTTCTGGCTGCCTATCCCCGGTTCCAGAACGCGGTTACCCTGTTCGCCCATGACAATCCCGTGGCTGAAAACAACGGCAGGCTTCTCCGGCAGCTTCAGGAAAAGCTGCGGGCAATGTGATTGGATTGCAGCATGAATAATAAAAATGCGAGAAACTTAATAGTGCTCTTTGTGCTGACACTGCTGACCAAGGGTCTTGGCTTTCTCAAGACCAGTATCACCGCAGCCTGTTACGGCATGAGCATCGAGACGGACATTTATAATCTGGCTGACGGCATTATGAATCAGGTGTTTTACGCCTTTACCATCTCATTGTCCCTGATTATTGTCCCTCTGTATCTGGAAAAAACCACCCAAAGTCCCCTTGCCGGAAAACGCTTTGCCAAATCCGCGTATTTCAGCATCTGGGGCTTTGGTGGCTTTCTGTTTGCCCTTGTGGCAGTATTTGCCCCCGCCCTGTCACAACTTTTAGGACGGGAGTACTCCCCGGAGCACATTGCGCTTCTGACCCGGTATATGTGGTGTCTGTCCGTGGGCATGGTGCTCTCTTTGGTTGCCAACGCCCTGCAGAGTATCCTCAATGCTGCCCGGGTTTACGGCTACCCCTCCATCTGCGCAATGGTCAACAGCGTTGTGATTATCGCTTTCATCCTTCTGTTTTCCGATAAACTGGGGATTTGGGCGATGGTGTTCGCTGTTCCCGTGGCGTTTTTGATTCAGACAGTGATTCTGCATATCCGCACAGCGCCCTTTATGGACATTTCCCTGCGGAAAGAGAAGTTTGACAGGGATGTAAAAAAGCTATACACCCAAATGGTTCCGGTGTTCTTAAGCAACGCCTCTATGGAGCTGAACGGTTTTTTTGACAAGTATATCCTTGCCGGGCTCACGGAAGGCGCCGTGACCGCAATCTCCTACGCCAACGTACTGTTGGTGTTTGCCACCAATATTATCACCATACCGGTGACCACGATTCTGTTCACTGATGTATCCGACCTGTGCGCGCAGAAAAAGTATAAAGAAGTCCGCACCGTTACGGAAACCACCATTGTGAAAATTGTCATGCTGTGTTTGCCCATTGCGGGAATCACTGCTCTGTGCAGCCGTGACATTGTAAACAGCGTGTTTGGCTACGGTGAATTCGGCGCAGACGCGGTATCCATGACCGCGCAGGCGTTGGCAATCTACGGCATCTCCATTATTTTCTATGTGCTGAAAGATGTGATTAACCGGGTCTGCTACGCCCTGCAGGAAACCAGAATTCCCATGATCGCCAGTATCATCGGCGCGGTGGTGCATATCGCCGTGTCCTTGCTTTTGGTCCGATTGTATGGTATGATAGCAGTGGCATTCGGCACGGTGGTGGGCGTTGCCTTTATGGCAATCTTTACCTACCTGTGCCTGTCCAGGAAATATCTCCACAGCAGACTCCGTCAGTACTGGGGAAGTTTTCTGAAAATTGCAGTCTCCTTTGCCGCAGCCATGCTCGTTTTGGTCCTGCTGGCAAAACTGCCCCTGCCTGTGCCCTTTGCGGCGCAGCTGGTGTCCATTTTCCGTTTTCTCGTCAGTACCGTGGTGGGCTTTGCCGTATACTTCGGTCTGCTGCTGATTATGAGAGAGACCTATACCTGCGACATTGTCGCTGTCCTGCTGAAACGAAAGAAGTAATATGATTGTTAGAACACTGAAAATAGAAGGGGTTGAAACAAGTGAGAACCAATAAACGCGCCTTTCCTCTGCCCCTCGCAGCTATGTATATTGCTGTAAGCCTGTTCTTTTTAGGCTCTCTGAAGGTTCCCAAAATGGTGCTCTCCTATCTGGGCATCAGCGAAAATACCACCCTGCTTGCAGTGGGTATTTTTGTCCTTTTGGATGCTGTGCTTTTGGCGGCCACTGTACTGGCAATGGCAAAAAACAGGCACTGGAAGTACTTGGCTATCCTTATGGCTTTGAATCTTCTGTATCTGCTTCCCTATGTGCTGCACGGAAAGTGGTATCAGCTGATCCAGTACCTTGTGCTGATGGTACCCTTTAGCCTTTGTGCCTATCTGGTAGCGGGAGCAAAAGATGGCGCCCAGCAGTTTTTCCACTGCCTGCAGAATATATCCAAAGTCATTTTCGCTTTCTTCGCTTTATATATCTTGGTTTTATTCGTGGCCAAGCCCGGCGAATATGGCATTGTGGAAATCAGGGAAATGTCTTACGGGGACATTGCCTATGCCGCCCTGCCCTTCCTTTTTGCGGACCTGGAGCTGTTTTTAACTCCCAAAGCCGGACAAAAGAAATTTGCAGGCGCGCGGATTCTCATATACACCGCAACCGTTATATACAGCGGCACACGCTCGGCGATGATTTGCATGGTCGCGGCATTTGCGCTGCAGCTAATTCGTCACTTCCCGTATATTAAATCCGCGAAGAAAACCCACACGGCAATCTGCGCCCTTGCGCTGGTGGCGTGTGTCCTGTTCTGTAACAATGTTACCCCCACCGGCTCCCGGCTTAACGTGGTGAAGGACAATTTGCTCTACGATATGGGAGAAAAGGATTTCTCCGATATTTTTGCAGATCCCCCGGACAAGCCCAAGGAAACCACCCCCTCCGGCGAGGAAGCGGACGACTTTGCAGAATTTACACCCCCGGTTGGCGAAGTTCCGCAAAAATGGCCCGCCAACGTCACCCTTGTTTTTAATATTGAGACACGCCGTTTCGAGCCCATTGATACAGCATTTCAGTACTATATTCTGAAAAACGAGTGTACCATTTCAGAAACAGAGGAGCTGCTCCGGGAAGATTTGAAAGAAGGAACGGGTAAGTACCTCTACGCGGAGGAAACCTATCGGCCCACTGCAGCCTCTTATTCCCTGCCCCATAATTTCAGAGTGTACCTGTGGTCCACAGCCTGGGGGGAATTTACCTCTGCAAAGCTGCTGGGCAAGGGCTGTCTGCACTATCAAATCAAGTACGAGGAAACATTCCCGCACAATGTGGTGTTAGAACTGCTTGCTGACTTTGGTGTCGTGGGATTTGTGCTGTTCTTTGCCGTTACCATTTTCTGTTTTGTGTACCTGCTGGTAAATGCCCACAAGACAAGGAAAAAAACCAAGAGCGCCATGCTCGCCTTTATCTTCATGTATATCCCCATGTTTTTGCTGTTCCATTCCCTTTACTTTAACGGCGTATTGTTCTTTGCCGTTTGTTATATGATCCTGGGAACAGTACAGCTGTTGGAGAAAAGAACACAAAAAATATAAATAAACGCCCGGCGAGAATCGCTGCGGGAAAGAGGTGCCACAGTGAAAAAAGTGATGCTGGTGTTCGGTACAAGACCGGAAGCCATCAAAATGTGCCCCCTGGTAAATGAACTGAAATCCAGAAAACAGATAGAAACCGTCGTTTGTGTCACCGGTCAGCACCGTCAGATGCTGGACCAGGTGCTGGAGGCATTTGACGTTACCCCGGATTACGACCTTTCCATTATGAAGGACAAGCAGACTCTGTTTGATGTAACCTGCGGTATTCTGGAGCGGATCAAGACCGTTTTGGAAAAGGAAAAACCCAATGTGGTATTGGTGCACGGTGACACCTCCACCACCTTTGTCACAGCGCTGGCCTGTTTTTATCTGCAGATTCCCGTGGGTCACGTGGAGGCAGGTCTGCGGACCTACAACATTTACAGTCCCTATCCCGAGGAATTTAACCGGCAGGCTGTGAGTATTATCAGCCAATATAACTTTGCGCCCACAGAGCTGTCCCGGAAGAACCTCCTTAACGAGGGCAAGAAGGAAGAGACCATTTATGTCACCGGCAACACTGCCATTGACGCACTGAAAACCACCGTCCGGGAAAATTATACCCACCCGGAACTATCCTGGGCAGAGGGCAGCCGGCTGATTATGATTACCGCTCACCGGCGGGAAAATCTGGGCAAGCCCATGGAGAACATGTTCCGGGCAATCCGTCGGGTGATGGACGAGCATCCGGATGTAAAGGCCATTTACCCCATCCACATGAACCCTGTGGTGCGGGAAACCGCAAACGCCATTTTAGGCAATGACGACAGAATCCACATCATCGAACCGTTGGATGTGCTGGATTTTCACAATTTCCTGGCCCGCAGCTATATGATTCTCACCGACAGCGGCGGAATTCAGGAAGAAGCGCCCAGCCTGGGCAAGCCTGTTCTGGTCAT
Organism: Faecousia sp.; assembly: GCA_045540155.1. Classification (GTDB taxonomy): domain Bacteria; phylum Bacillota; class Clostridia; order Oscillospirales; family Oscillospiraceae; genus Faecousia. The sequence goes on along the minus strand of JAZQGT010000011.1, from coordinate 66,634 downwards.
GCGGGACACCACTGAGCGCCCGGAGGGCATCGCCGCCGGCACGCTGAAACTGGTAGGCACCCAGGAAGCGGTCATTTACGAAAACTTCAAGCTGCTGCTGGAAAGCCCGGCAGCCTATGAGGCAATGGCGCAGGCAAGCAATCCCTACGGTGACGGCTTTGCCTGCAGAAGAATTGCAGATATTCTTGAAAACAGCAGCCAATAACCCCTTTTCGCAGCATTGCAGTGAATACAAAAATATGGAGTATATAAAAATGAGTATAGAAAAAAGCGTGTACGCGTTTGCCCTGAACGGAAATCCTGTTTCCTGCAGAGTCTTTGGACACGGACATATCAACTATACCCTGAAAGTTACTACGGACACAGGCAATGAATATATCGTACAAAGAATCAACCAATACGTTTTCAAAGACCCTGTGACCGTAATGGACAACGCCAGTAAGGTCACCAATTTCCTCCACAAAAAAATAGATGACCCCCGCTTGGCGCTTCACTTTATCCCCACCAAAACCGGTGACTACTGCTATCTGGACGAAAACGGCGAGTACTGGCGGGCCTATGATTTTGTGGGCGGCTATTGCATGGACGCGCCGGAGTCCGATGAGGACTTTTACCAAAGTGCCTTGGCATTCGGCCGTTTCCAGCAAATGCTGGCTGACTTCCCCGCTGATACACTGGTAGAGACCATTCCCGATTTCCACAACACCATCGACCGGTACCGCCAGCTGCGGGAATCCATCGAAGAAGACCCCTGCGGAAGATTGGCGGATGTGCACAAGGAAGTGGCGTTCCTCATGGCTTATGAGGAAAAAGCCTGCACCCTGCAGCGCATGCGGGATGCCGGCGAACTGCCCGTACGGGTAACCCACAATGACACCAAGCTGAACAACGTCCTTCTAGACAGAAAAACAAGAAAATCCCTGTGTGTGCTGGATCTGGATACGGTAATGCCCGGTCTGAGCCTGTATGACTTTGGCGACTCCATCCGCTTCGGCGCAACCACCGCCGCAGAGGACGAGCAGGACGCCTCCAAAATGAAACTGGATCTGCATTTGTTTGAGGTATACACCAAGGGTTATCTGGAGGCAGCCGTCTCCCTGACCCCCAAGGAAATCGAGCTGCTCCCCATGGGTGCCTTTGTTATGACTATGGAGGTGGCTGTGCGTTTCCTGAAGGACTATCTGGACGGGGACAAGTACTTCCGCACCCAATATCCCAAGCATAATCTGGTCCGCGCCCGTACCCAAATCGCGCTGGCTGCGGATATGCTGGTCAAATGGGACAAGATGCAGAAAATTGTCGCAAAACTGGACAAAGCCCGTAACGCATAAGATAAGAAACGGACCGGAAAGCTTTCCGGTCCGTTTCTTTATGTCTCTGTAAAGCCGTACAGCGCCAGGGTAAACCGGTACAGCGCCTGATCCCGTTTGCGGTAGACGGTGGACTGCTCCACCCCCAGCTCGCTGCACAGGCGCTCTATCGCCCCCTGTTCCGGGTATAAGTAGAGCCGCTGCAGCACCAGACGCTCATCGTCGGGGAGCGCCAGCAGCCCCCGGTCCGCAACAGACAGCCAACGTTTCACCTGTTTCAGCGTCCATTCCAGTTCCTGCCGCTCCACCAAATTGTTGATCAGAGCCTCCTCCCGACGGCTGCCGCCCCCCTTCACCGGTGTAGCGTCGGTGGTTGCGCCCCGCAGGGTGCAGGCATCTGCTTTCAGCCGGGCAAGCTCTTCCGGAATGTTCCGCAGGGCCTGCCGCATGGCGTCATACCGACGCAGCTTTTCCATCGCCTCATTCTTCCATTTCATGGTAACACCTCATTTCTTTTCGGTCAGACCGCACCGTCTGCCGTAACCGTAAATACCTGCCCATCGGCGCAGAAACCACGCCTTCCAGTCCTTGCAGTTTTTGTTCTCACAGCTGTCCGGATTCCGTACCCGGGTGCAGCGCGCGCAGGGACTCTCACACATCTTTACCCACATCTTTTCCTTCCTCCTTTGCACATCTAAAACAGCGCTCCATACCTTTAGTGAACACCTCAGCACCGCAATTTATACACCAAAAACGGGGAATTGCCCCCTGCATATCGGTCAAACCCGGTCGGAGCCCCACCCAAATCGGCCGCCGGTCCGGTGGCCGCAAATACAGCACATGCACCCATCTGCCTCCCTTTTGTACTTGCTCAAGTACTTTATGTACCCCAATAATAGTACTTGTTCAAGTACTTGTCAAGATTATTCCAAAACATTTGTTTGTATTTGTCGCCTTGCACAAGCACAGGTTCCCATTTTTAGGAAAAACCTATAAAAAGCGCAAAAAAGAGGGCGGTCATTGACCGCCCCTATATTGTCCATTGTCAATTATCCATTTTATACCGTCGCCAATTCCCTCTCCGGGAGTTTCCACGTAAGACCCCGGGGATAGAAAAACCGCACCTTCTCCTCTGCAATCCGGATATCCACCTCCTGCGCTATGCGCAGCTCTCCGTCCAGATTGACGGGCGTGGGTTTGTCGCAGATAATTTTCACCCGGTCGGTGGTAAAATGGCGAATCAGCTCCGGATACTCCGCATACTTGCCCGCCTTGTATTTGCCCACCACCGCAGCTACCTGCAGACGGGACACCTTCCGCACCAGCAGCACCTCCAGCCTTCCGTCCGCCGGATCTGCCTCCGGGACGGGATTGAAGCCACCGCCGTAATACCGCCCGTTGCAGGCGCAAATGAGGGTCTGTCTGTCGTCAATCCGCTCTCCGTTCACTTCCACCACGTAATGCTCGCTGATACCCTTGAGCACATTGACCACCGTGGATGCCGCATAGGCGCGGAAGCCGTGGAGCAGTGGCAGCCGCTTGTAGTTGGCCACGTCCGTGCCGATTCTGGCATCCAGTCCCACGGAACAGATGTTTAAGGCGTAATCGTCGTTGCAGCGAATCAGGTCGAAGTATGCCTCCTCCCCATCCAGCAGACGGTTCAAATCCTTAAACGCATCCGGCTCTGAGAACAGCCGGGCAAAGTCATTGCCGCTGCCGCCGGAGAACATAGTCACCGCCACATTGCTGTATCCAGCCACACCGGCTACAATCTCATTGAGCGTGCCGTCACCGCCGCAGGAATAAATGCGGATTTCCTCCCCCGACTTGGCTGCCCGGTTGGCGATTTTCCGGCACTGCCCAGGCGCACCGGACACCTCAATGGCGTACTCCAGCCCCTTTGCCCCGCAGACCTCCGCGATTTTCTTGCGATACGTTTCCGTCTGATTCCGGCTGCCCGCAGCGGGATTGATAACAAACAGATGCTTCATTTCTTTCTCCTGGCATTATCGGTGAACATATAGTAGTCACACTTGATTTTTCCGTTGTAGAACTTCCGCTTTTTATCCGCCCGGCGGCCAAAATAGTGTTCAAACTCCGGCTCGGAGGTAATCACATACTGTTTCCAGTCGTTGGCAAATTTCAAGTGTCTGCCCAGTGCGCCGTACAGCCGCTGGGCGCTGGAAACCTCCATCATGCGCTCGCCGTAGGGCGGGTTGCACACCAGAATACCGGACTGGGCCGGCAGGCTCATCTTGGTAGCATCTCCGTCCTTGAAGGTCACACAGTCTGCCACGCCGGCCTTTCTGGCATTGGCAAAGGCCAAAGAAACACAGGCAGGGTCATTGTCCGAGCCCATAATCCGATAATCTCCGGCAAACTCTTTGTCCCGCGCCTCCTGCTTTGCCAGCTCCCAGGCAGACTTGGGCATCCAGGGATAGCTTTCCGCCGCAAAGCCCCGGTTCAGACCCGGCGCCCGGTTCTTGGCAATCAGCGCCGCCTCGATGGGGATGGTGCCGGAACCGCAGAACGGGTCCCAGAAAAACTCTCTGCCCCGGAACCGGGTGAGCTGAATCATACCGGCAGCCAGGGTTTCGTGGAGCGGCGCATCGTTGCCCACTGCCCGGTAGCCCCGCTTGTGAAGACCCTGCCCGGAGGTATCCAGGGAAAGGGTCACCTGGTCATTCAATACGGTAAAGTGAAGCTGAAATTTCACGCCGGTTTCCGGCAGCCAGCTGATGCCGTACTTCTCCCCCAGCCGCCGGGAGGCAGCCTTTTTGATAATCGCCTGACAGTCCGAGGTGCTCATGAGCTGACTGTTCAAACAGTGTCCCTTCACAGGGAACTGGCCGTCAGCAGGAATATAGTCCTCCAGATTGGTATGAAGCACGCCCTGAAACAGCTCTTCAAAGCTTTTCGCTTCAAACTGCGCCAGCACCACCATAATCCGCTCGCCGGTACGCAGACAAATATTGGCCTTTGCCAAGGCGTTTTCGTCACCGGTAAACAGGACTCTCCGGTCCTCCACACGGACATTTTCCATGCCCATTCTTCTCAATTCATCGCCGGCAATACCCTCCAAGCCAAACAGACACGGGGCAATCAGTTGCATATTGTTCATAGCCACTCCTAGGGAATCATTTTATTTTTCTTTAAGTACCGCTCTTCCTCGGAAAATACACAGCCGCAGTATTTTTGCATATAAAAGCCGTGCTCCCTGGCATAATTCTGCCCGTCCCGGAACAATTCCCGGAAGTCCCGGTACAAAAATTCCACGCCATATTCCTCCGCTGCCCTTATGGCAACCTCTTTCATCAGCTCATGATTCTGATAGGGACTGATGAACAGGGACGAAGTAAAGCTGTCAAAGCCCTGCTCTTTGGCCACCCTTGCGGTTTCAAACAAACGCATTTCATAGCACTTGACGCAGCGTTTTTCAATATTCTCCGCCACCGCCCGGACAAAGGGGCGCAGGGCGTAGTCATTTTGCTCAATCAGAGGCAGCGCAATGCGCTGGGCATACTCCCGCAGGCAGTTGCGGCGGGCGCGGTACTCGGTGAAGGGATGGATATTGGGGTTGTACCAAAAACCGGTCACCTCAAAATTTTCTCCCCGCAGGGTTTCAACACACTGGTTGGCGCAGGGTGCGCAGCAGACGTGCAGCAAGGTTTTCATAGGATTCTCCTTGAAACGGACATATTTTGGTTATTGTAACACGAAATTGGCAAAACCGCAATTGCAATATTCTGTTTGTTTCGTAACAGCGGCATGATATACTTGACGGGCACCGGCTGATTTAGTATGATACTGAAAAAGGAGGTGCGCTATGGAGGATATAGAATTTATGCAGCAGGCGCTGCTTTTAGCAGAGGATGCCGCAAAAGACGGTGAAGTACCCGTAGGCTGCGTGATTGTCCGCAAGGGTCAAGTGGTGGGCCGGGGCAGAAACCGCCGTGAAACAGAAAAGACCGCCCTGGGCCACGCGGAAATGGAAGCCATTGCCGACGCCTGTAAAAATTTAGGCGGCTGGCGGCTGTGGGAGTGCACCATGTACGTAACACTGGAGCCCTGCCCCATGTGCGCCGGCGCTATCATCAACGCCCGTATCCCTCAGGTAATTGTGGGGGCAAAGGACGAAAAATGCGGCGCCTGCGGTTCGGTCTGCGACCTGTTCTCCATGGAGTTCAACCACCGCCCGCAGGTGCAATTCGGTCTGTTGGAGGCAGAATCACAACAGCTTTTACAAGCCTTTTTCCGGGATTTGCGGGAAAGAATCAAAGATAGACCCAAATGGAAAAAACCTGAAGAATGAGAAAGAGAGAGCAAATGCTCTCTCTTTTTTTAATCACAGCAAAAGGAGGTCCTTATGGAACAAAAGATATTGCGTGCCGGCACATTGGTCATTGTCTGCGCTGTCCTGCTGCGGATACTGGGCGGAATCGGTATGAAAAGCGCACTGAAAATGCCGCCGGAGGCGGCCTCCTTTATGATTTTTCTGCAGACCGGCCGGGTGGTTAAGCCCTCTCATATTGAATTTAATCCCCAGCCGGAAGAGACCACCCCGGAAACCACGCCGGAGACCACCGACGCCCCCACCGAGCCGCCTGAGCCCACACTCCCATCCATACCTGTCTTCTCCCCGGACGATGCCGCCGGTGTGCAAATCAACTGCAGTTTCGGGTATTCTGCCAGCCTGCCGGACCTGCTGACCCAGCCCCTTACATGGGATTTAACCGGGGACGGGCCTAAGGTGCTGATCGTCCACTCCCATGCAACGGAGAGCTTTGCGCCCACCGGCGCTTATGCCGAATCCTCCCCCTACCACACCCTGGATACCGACTATAATATGGTGTCCGTGGGTGCGTATGTGGCGCAGCTTCTTACGGAAGGCGGCATCACCGTTGTGCAGGATACCACCCTCCACGATAGCCCCTCCTACAATGCCGCCTACACGGGCAGCCGGGAGAGTGTACAAAAATACTTGCAGGAATACCCCTCCATCCAACTGGTGCTGGACCTGCACCGGGACTCCTTTGAGGACGAGGAAGGCAACCAGATCGTCCAAACCGTTTTTTCCGAAGGCACCACACTGGCGCCGCTGATGTTTGTGGTGGGCAGCGATTACGGAGGACTGACCCACCCCGGGTGGCAGGAAAATTTGGCATTGGCGCTGAAGCTGCAGACCCAGCTGGAGGGCATTTGCCCCGGTATATGCCGCAATATCAATTTGCGAAGCCAGCGGTTTAATCAGGATTTGTCTCCCGGCGCGCTGCTCATAGAGGTAGGCGCCTCCGGAAACACCCTGCAGGAAGCCCTCCGGACCGCAGAGGTTCTGGCCGAGGGAATTCTCTCCCTTGCCCACGGCAGTGGGTAAAAAGGCGTGTTGCAATGCAACACGCTTTTTTCTGTTTATTTTCCGCAACCGCAGCTGCAATTTCCGCAGTTGCCTCCGCAGGAGGATTTTCCCGCACGTCTTTTCTTTGCTTCACTGACAACCACTGCCACAAACACTGCCGCTACAAGAAGCAGTACAATTATTGTAGGCCAATTCATAACGCGCCTCCTTTATAAGGGTTCTTCCGCACCAGCAGCACAACCAGTGCCCCCAGAACCAAAAATGCCAACGCGGTCCAAACAGTGAATACGCCGGTTGTGAGCAAGCCCAGCTGGTAGACAAGCAAAGAAATGGCATAGGCAAACACGCACATATAGCCAATCGCAAAGAGTGTCCACTTGCCGTTGTTCATCTCCCGTTTGATAGCGCCCATGGCTGCGAAGCAGGGCGCGCACAGCAGGTTAAACACCATGAAGGAGAAGGCAGAAAGCTTGCTGCCGCCGAAGAATTCCTGACCAATCACCGCAAGGCCTGCTGCGTCACCGGACTCCACCAGCTCGAAGGCCAAATCCGCGTCTGCCATGGAGGACAGAGCTCCAAAGACACCCACGACCTCCTCCTTGGCAACCAACCCCAGAACGGTAGCCACCGCAGCCTGCCAATTACCAAAGCCAAGGGGTACAAACAACACCGCGATGAAACTGCCAATCACATTCAATATGGATGCCTCGTCACCCTCGCCGATGTAATGGAAACCGCCCTCAAAGCTCAGGGAATTCAGCACCCAAATAATCACACTGGCTGCCAAAATCACCGTGCCGGCTCTCTTTATAAAGCTCCAGCCCCGCTCCCAGGTTGCCCGCAGCACGTTGGATGCCACCGGCGCGTGATAGGCGGGCAGCTCCATGACAAAGGGCGCCGGGTCGCCTGCAAAGGGCTTTGTTTTCTTCAGAATGATACCGGATACCACCACGGCGCCCACGCCTATGAAGTAGGCTGCGGTTGCAATCCATGCGCTTCCACCGAACAGAGCGCTGGCAACAAGTCCCACAATGGGCATCTTGGCGCCACAGGGAATGAAGCCGGTGGTCATAATGGTCATCTTTCTGTCCCGGTCAGACTCAATGGTGCGGCTTGCCATAATGCCGGGCACGCCGCAGCCGGTGGCAACCAGCATGGGAATGAAGGATTTGCCGGACAGACCGAACCGACGGAAAATTCTATCCATAATGAAGGCAACACGGGCCATATAGCCGCAGTCCTCCAAAAGGCTCAGCAGCAGGAACAGAATCAGCATCTGGGGCACAAAGCCAAGAACCGCCCCTACACCGCCCACAATGCCGTCGGCAATCAGGCTTACCAGCCACGCCGCTACGCCCCAGCCCTCCAGCAGAGCCGTGACGCCGGGGACAATCCACTCACCGAACAGGATGTCGTTCATAAATCCCACAGTCCAGTCACCCACAGAGCCGATGGAGATATAGTACACCAGCCACATGGCTGCCACAAAGATCGGCAGCGCCAGAATCCGGTTGGTAACCACCCGGTCAATTTTGTCAGATACACTGACTCTGCCCGCGGATTTTTTCTTATAACACCGCTTCATCAGCTGACCGATATACACATACCGCTGGGCAGTGATGATGGACTCCGCATCGTCGTCCAGCTCCGCCTCCGCAGCGGAAATATCCTTTTCAATGTGGCTTTGGATTTCCGGGGACAAGCCCAGCTGCTCCAATACCTTTTCATCCCGCTCAAAGAGCTTGATGGCATACCACCGGTGCTGTTCCTCCGGCAGGTGGTGGACCGCCGCCTCCTCAATGTGGGCAATGGCGTGCTCCACACAGCCGGCAAAGGTATGCATGGGCATGGTCTTTCCGGATTTTGCAGCCGTGATAGCCGCTTCCGCGGCCGCCTGTATGCCGTCACCCTTCAGGGCGGAAATCTCCACAACCACACAGCCAAGCGCCCGGGACAGCTCTTCGGTAGCAATGCTGTCCCCGTTCTTGCGGACCACGTCCATCATATTGATGGCTACTACCACGGGAATCCCCAGTTCTGTCAGCTGGGTGGTTAAGTACAGATTTCGCTCCAAATTGGTGCCGTCCACAATGTTTAGTATTGCGTCGGGACGTTCCCCGATGAGGTAATTCCGCGCCACCACTTCTTCTAAGGTGTAGGGCGACAGAGAGTAAATACCGGGCAAATCCGTGATAATCACATCCGGATGCTTTTTCAGCTTGCCCTCCTTCTTTTCCACGGTTACGCCGGGCCAGTTGCCCACATACTGCGCCGCGCCGGTGAGAGCGTTAAACAACGTGGTCTTGCCGCAGTTGGGGTTGCCCGCAAGGGCAATACGAATCGCCATAACAAACTTCCTTTCATAAGTTAGCTTTCGCTAACTGTTATGCAAAAAATAATACCGTTTATTCCACTTCAATTTGTTCCGCATCTGCCTTACGAATAGACAGCTCATAATCCCGCAGGGTCAGCTCCATGGGGTCGCCCAACGGGGCAACCTTGCGTACATAGATTTCCACGCCCTTGGTAATGCCCATGTCCATAATCCGGCGCTTTACCGCGCCCTCACCATGGAGCTTTACCACCTTGGCGGACTGGCCCACCTTCACGTCCCGTAATGTTCTCATCTGCTACCTCCCGATTATATGAATATTTTCTGTGCCATTTCCGCACTGATGGCAACCCGGGACTCCTTGACCTTTACAATCAGGTTGCCCCCCATGGTATTCAGCACCGACACAGTGGAGCCTGCCACAAAGCCCAGATTCTCCAGATGCTTCTTTGTCTCCGGCCTGCCGCCGATTCGTTTGATGATATTTTCCTCTCCCACATCCGCAAATGTCAAGGGCATGCAGCGCACCTCCTTATATAGCGGTTAGCAAACGCTAACTGCCATTCCGCATTATAGTTAGCTTCCGCTAACCATTGGCATTATACAGGATCTTCCAGCCCTTGTCAAGTACCTGAAAGCAAAAATTTTCCCGGAGTCTTGCAGCTGCAAGGCCCCGGGATACCGTATTTACAGCACATTCCACCAGCTGAATTTATGGGCATCTGCCACTGCCTTCAGACGCTTGGCCAGCTCCATGCAGCAGGCGGCAAAGTGGGGCTCCTCCCCTGTCCGGGCATAGACCTCCATCTCCCCGAACAGGGCATCCACATCGTCCATAGGTGAGTGGTCTGCCACCGTTGCCGTGCCGTTCCAATGCCGTTCCCAGCGCTGTTTGGCTTCCATACCCAGCGCTACTGCGCTTTCAAATTCACCGTCCAAGGTCTTTTCTGCCGCCTGCTCCAGCAATTTCCCTGTGGGCAGGTGTGCATTGCCTATGGCCGCAGAAGTCACCGCGCCCAGCACAAGAAACAGTGCCAGGATCCCTGCGCCCAGCCACCCCCGCGCCATTTAACCTTCCTCCTTCCGGTAGAACAGGATTTTGTCGCTGCCGTCCACAGTCAGCAGATAGGTCTGCTCCAGACTTGCCTGCCGCTCCTGCAGAACCCTATGCACCCAATCCATGCTTTTCCCTGCCTTCTGCAGGTTTTCCTTCATCAGCTTGCCGTCGGAAATCACCGTAATGGGCAAATACTGTTTCCGCGCCTGTATGCCGGCATCTCTTGCAGATGCCGGTATTTCTTTCGGATATGGGAACACCGACAGATTGCCGTTTGTCTCCAATATGGCATACTGCACCGCCTTCAGATCCAGCACATCCTTTTCCCGCAGGTGACCGGTCAGCTCGTCCAGGGTAACCCGGGTTTTCTTAAGATTCTGCTGCAGAATATTGCCGTTTTCAATGAGAATCACCGGCTTGCCACAGAGGATTTTCCTCAGACGCACACTTTTCATAGACAGCGCTGACAGTACCAGCTCCACTCCCAGCACCGTCACAATGGGCACGAAACCGGAATACAGCGGAATTGCCCCGTCCTGCATGGGGATTGCCGCCAGGTTTGCCACCAGCATGGTCACCACAAACTCCGACGGCTCCATCTGACCGATCTGCCGCTTGCCCATCATCCGGACCACCGCAATCAGCACCAGATACAGCAGGATTGTGCGAATATAGGATAAAAACAAACCAATCACCTCTTTAAGCCCAGTTTTCCCATAATTTTCTCGGGCTATGCGGAATTTTTTGGGTAAAATCCCTTGACTTTTCCTTCTACTGCCGATATAATGTTACGGTCTGTAAGTACGGACAATCCTTGCTCCCGGCGCGACCGGGGGCCAAAAGTCCAAAAGGAGGTGCAAACAACATGGCTAAGATCACTGGTAAGTACGAGGTGCTCTACATCATCGACGCAACGCTCGGTGAAGAAGGCATCGCCGCACTTGTGAACAAGTTCAAGGCAATGGTGGAAGCGGAGGGTACTCTGACAAACATTGACGAATGGGGCAAGCGTCGCTTGGCTTATCTCATCAATGACATGGCTGAAGGCTACTACGTTCTGATGAGCTTCGAGTCCAAGCCCGAGTTCCCTGCAGAGCTGGAGCGTGTGATGAAGATCACCGAAGGCGTTATGCGCTGCTTGACCACCGCAGTGGAGGAGTAAGATATGCTCAACCACATCACAATTATGGGTCGTCTGACCCGTGACCCCGAGCTGCGCCGTACCGGCAGCGGCGTCGCTGTTGCAAGTTTCCGTGTTGCTGTCGATCGGGATTATACCCCCAAGGACGGCAGTGAAAGAAAGACCGATTTCATTGATTGTGTCGCTTGGAGCCAAACAGGAGAGTTCATCTCCAAGTATTTCTCCAAAGGCCGTATGATCGTTGTTGACGGTCGGCTTGAGATTCGGGATTGGACCGATAAGGACGGCAACAAGCGTACTTCTGCTGAAATCCGGGTAGATAACGCCTATTTCGGCGATAGCAAGCGCGACGGCGACAGTGGCAGTTCTTATACTGCGCCTGCCAGCGGTTTCGGTGGTTACACAGCCCCTGCGTCTGCTCCCGCATCTGATTTTGCGATGCTGGACGATGATGACGCCCAGCTGCCTTTTTAAGGCAAATGTCTGAACTTTTTCACAATGCTTACAAAGGAGGTTTTTCTCATGGCTAACGAACAGCGCATGCGTCCCCGCAAGCGTAAGAAGGTATGTGCCTTCTGCGTTGACAAGGTGACCAGCATTGATTACAAGGACACTGCCAAGATCCGCCGTTACCTGTCCGAGCGCGGCAAGATTCTGCCCCGCCGTACCACCGGCACTTGCGCAGCCCATCAGCGCGCCCTGACCACCGCTATCAAGCGTGCCCGTCAGATCGCCCTGCTGCCCTACGTGGCTGACTAATCAAAATCCAAACCGCCCGCTTCTGACGAAGCGGGCGGTTTTTTATTCCTCCCAAGGGAAATACAGGTTTACGTCCACATTGCCGGAAATGCCGGGCACAGAGCCGGTCTCCGTATATTGCCACATATCAATTTTATACGGGTAGTTCAGCACCGTATCATATTGCGCCAGCCAGAACCCATAATCTGTCAGTTCCCGCAGGTGCAGTCTGTTGAAAGACTGGTCAGTGTTGAAGTAAATCATCGGCGCATAGCCGGCAGCCTTCACGGCATCGCAGAAAGCTTTGGCGCAGTCGGTCAAGGTACGGGCGTCCACACTTCCGGTGCGGGACTCCGCGCTTATGTACTCCCAGTCATAGACGATGGGCATTTCCACCGTCCAGTCCCCGATGATGTCCAGCAGATACTCTGCCTCCTCCACCGCCTCTTCCACAGAAATCGCCTGGGAGAAAAAGTAAGCGCCCACCTTCACACCTGCGGCGGCCGCGCCGGCATAGTTTGCCTGGGCGTTCTCATCTGCTGCCAGCACGCCCAGCTCCGAGCCGCGCCAGCCTGCGCGAATCATGGCAAATTCCACACCTGCCGCCTTTACCTGCTGCCAGTCAATCTCCCCCTGCCAGACGGACACGTCAATTCCCAGCACCGAGGGGGTGGACAGGCAGGACAGATAGTCCCCCTCCAAAGCAAAATCACCCAATCCGATGGGGTTTGCCTCCGGGGGAGGCAGGGTGTTCTCCCCTGTGTTTTCCTGCAGATATGTACTCCCGTCCGTGGGGGTTGGCTCCTGCGCCGGTCTTTCCAGCATAACAAGGACCACAATCACCGTACATACCAACGCCACCGCGCCAATCACCAGCTCCCAAAAAAGCAGGGTTTTATAAAATTCTTTATTCTCTGTCTGCATATCCGCCTCCTGTTTTTTGTAGTATATCACAGCTTTCATGCCTTGCCAAGGCGGGCTTTCCCGGTATATTTTTCCACCAAACGGGTAAGCTATAAAAAGGCTGCCGCATATTGCATGCAGCAGCCTTAAAAACTCAACCTGCCAAGATATCTGCCTTAATCACACCGCTGGTCTGCCGCAGCAGCCGCAGCAGCTCCTCCAGGGGAATGGTCAGCTCCATTGTCTCGGCAGAAATTGTCACCACGGCGCAGCCGTTGGTCGGAACGATGGAATTGATGGTCATAATATTTGCCTGATGGCCGGCAAAAATCGTCAACAGATTGGACAGCGCCCCGGGCTCGTCCTGCAGCAGCAGCTGAAAGGTAATCACCCGACCGCTCATCATGTGCTGGAAGGGCAGCACCGCGTCCCGGTACTTATAAAAGGCGCTGCGGCTGATGCCGTTTATCCGGGCGGCTTCATTCACGGTGGATGCCTCGCCGGTGGACAGCATCCGCTTTGCCTCTGCCACCTTCAGAAACACTTCCGGCAGAGCAGATGCTTCTACCACGTAATACTTGGGATTGTTAGCCATAGCGTCCTCCTGTGCCGGACAAGTGTCCTGTTCTCATGGTATATTGTACCACATATTTCGAAAATTGCAACCCACCCTTGAAGAAAAGACGGAAAGGAGTCTGCCATGCACCGAGAAACTGTTCGCCGCGCCGCCCTTCTGGCTGGGGGATTTCTGGGAATATGGCTGTTTTGCCGGTATCTGCTCCCAATTTTTCTGCCCTTTTTATTGGGACTTCTGCTGGCGCTGGCAGCAGAACCGGCGGTGCGCACCGGGACGAACCTGCTGCGGCTGCCCCGGTGGGCAGCCACCGGACTGGGTGTGACACTGACGCTGGTACTGCTGCTGACGCTAATCGGCATGCTGGGCGCTGTGATGGTGAAGGAGCTGAGTATCCTTGCCGGACGGCTTCCGGATTTACAGACCACCGCGGAAGCCACCACCCAGCGTCTGCGGCTGTTTCTTGAAAACGCCGCCAGCCACGCGCCCCAAGGCATTCGCCCGCTGGCAGACCGGTCCATTGCCCGGCTTTTCTCCTCGGGAACAGAACTGGTGGAACAGGCCACCGTCCGGCTGCCGGGGGCAATCACCGGGTTTATCAGCCGCGTGCCCGACGGGGCGCTGGGGATCGGCACAGGGATTCTCTCCGGTTTTATGATATCCTCCCGTCTGCCCCAACTGAAAACTGCCCTGTCCCAAAGACTGCCTGAGGGACTGGGGACGCGGATTTTTCCTGCCCTGAAACGGTCAAAAACCGCCCTTTTCGGTTGGTTGAAGGCGCAGTTTAAGCTCATGGGCATCACCTACTGCATTGTAGCCGTGGGTCTTCTGCTGCTGGGGGTGCCCTACGGACTGCTTTGGGCGGCGGCAATCGCCTTGGTAGATGCGGTGCCCCTTCTGGGCACGGGCACGGTTCTGGTACCATGGGCGCTGGTGGCGCTGGTGCAGCGGCAGCACCTGCGATCCGTAGGTCTGCTGTGCATCTATGCCGCATCCTTTTTCACCCGGACAGTTCTGGAGCCACGGCTGGTGGGGCGGCATTTGGGGCTTGACCCGCTGGTCACGCTGCTGTTTTTGTACCTGGGCTACCGGTTTTGGGGGCTTTTGGGCATGCTGCTGGCACCCATGCTGGTGGCAGCCATCACTGCCGCCGGCCAGGGCAGCCGGGAATCACAGACATAAAAAAGGGTGTGCTCCCGCACACCCTTCATTTTCATTAGCAGCAGCCGCAGTTGTTGTCGCAGCCACAGTTGTTGGTGTTCATCAGACCGCCGCCACCGCAGTTGCACAGCAACAGGATGATCACGATAATCCAGCAAATGTTACCGCCGCAGAAACCGTTATTGTTACACATAATCAATACCTCCGAATTTTTTTGCGGTGAATCACCGCTCATTCCAAGATATTCTGCAGCCGCAAAAAGGTTCTTAAAAAGGGTTGCCCCATTTTGGGGCAACCCTTTTGCTTATTTCCAAAGACCGTCGGGGTATGCGCCGGCAGCGGTCATATCCTTCAGGGCGGCTACCACCACAGGCTTGTCGGCGGCATACGTAACGCCAAACCACTTGTCGGCAGTGCGCAGTACCTTAACCGTGCAGGCCTCTGCATCCAGCTGTCTGCTGATAGACATGGGCAGGAACATCTCCGCCTTTTCAGGGTTGGCGGGCACATCCTCCCGGAAGAAGCGGGGGAAATCCTCCTCTACAGACTTCAGGAAACCGGGGGTGAAGCCCCACATGTTCATAGACACAGGCACATCTGCGTCCACATCCTCCCAGGTAGCGCCGTCGTCGGTGGTGAAGTGAATACCGCCGTCGTACTTTTCAATCTTGGTGCGCTCCACCACATTGGTCAGGTATCCGTTCTCATCCACACTGCAGATACCCCGTGCCACAGAGCCGTTGTCCGTAACGGTGTTGCCCAGCCGGTAACCCACCATGCAGTAGTCTGCCTTCTCACCGTCGGCAGCGTTGCACAGGTAATTGTAAATCTCCCGGTAAGCCTGCTTGCCGTAGTAGTCGTCAGCATTGACCACCGCAAAGGGCGCATCGCCGATCTGCTCCTTGGCGCACAGGACTGCGTGGCTGGTACCCCAAGGCTTGGTGCGTCCCTCCGGGATCTGGCAGCCTGCGGGAATCTTATCCAGCTCCTGAAATGCGTAGCGAATCTCCATGGGGCACTTCTCCAGACGCTTGCCCACAGTCTCCATGAAGTCCTTTTCAATCATTTTTTTAATAATAATAACTGCGGTCTCAAAGCCTGCCTCATGGGCATCGAACAGGGAGTAGTCCAGAATTGCCTCGCCCTGACTTCCCACCGGGTCAATCTGCTTCAATCCGCCGTAACGGCTGCCCATACCGGCTGCCATAACCACCAGAATTGGTTTTGTTGCCATTGTAAGTCCTCCTTATGGTTTGTGCTTTCATTGTACCTTATTTGTCCTGCAAATGCAAGCCGTATTACCCAAGTAACGCAGAAATATCCAAGCAGATATCCTCTTTCCGCAGCTTGTCCCAGGAGAATTCCCCTGCCAGCTCGGACGCGGAAATAGCCTCCGGTCTGTCCAGCACACCCGCAGCATGGGCAAGCAGTCCTAAAAGCTTTTCCGCCCGGGTATGGGTCTGCAAAAAGCCCAAATCCATATCCTTGTCCCGTTTGCTTAAGCGCCGTCCGTCCGGCGCCATAAGCATGGGTACATGGCCGTAGGCCGGATGGGAAAAACCGAACAGCTCCTGCAGATACATCTGCCGGGGGGCAGAGCTTAGCAAATCCATGCCCCGCACCACCTCGGTAACGCCTGCCTCTCCGTCATCCACGGTCACCGCCAGCTGATACACATATATCCCGTCAGCCCGGCGCACCACAAAATCTCCGCAATGAACCGCCAGATTCTCCCGGTATGTCCCCTGCGCCATATCCTCCACCAGCCACTGTCTGTCCGGCACGGCTACCCGCCACGCAGGGGCGCGACCCTGCGCAGCCTGCTGTTCCGGACTTAAATTCCGGCAGGTGCCGGGATAGACATAGGTACCGTCGGACAAATGTGGGGCATTGACGCTGTGGAGCTGACTGCGGGTGCAGTAGCAGGGATACAGCAGTCCCAAATCCCCCAGCATTTGAAAGTACCTGTCATAAACCCCGCTGCGGCTGCTTTGGGGTGGGGTTTCCATATCCCAGGTAAGCCCCAGCCACAGCAAATCCTGCCGCAGAATTTCCGCAAACTCCCCGCTGGTGCGCTGGGTATCCAAATCCTCCATGCGCAGCACGTAGCTGCCGCCCCGGGATTTCACCGACAGCCACGCAATCAGCGCGGCAAACACATTGCCCAGATGCATACGCCCGGAAGGGGTGGGGGCAAACCGTCCCACAGGCTGGCTCATGCAATAAGGCCTCCGTAGCGAATCAGCCAGCAAATCAGCACACCGGCAACTGCCGCCGTCAGCACGGCAGCTGTGATTACCAGTCCCATCAGGCTCTTGGATTCGCCCTCCATCACCGCATCGGAAAATGCTTCCAGGTCTGTATCAGTTCTGTCCGTATTGTATATCTGCACGTTTTCGCTTTCTTGCTCTTCACAGGCATCCAGCAGCGCATCGTCTCGGGGAATCACAACGGTTTCCTCCTCCAAAAGCGCCCTTTCCAGCCGCTCCAGCTCCTGCTTGGTATCTTCGTGCATGCAATGCACCTCCTTTTTTCGTTATTTTATATCAAATCTTCCCCTTTGTAAAGGTTTTGGGGTCTTGAGAAATGGGGAAAAATAGTGTAGAATAGGAGTACTGTTTTGGAAAGGAGGTGTCCTCATGCTCACAGATCCGGAAGAGCGCAAAAGACTGCGGCAGGAGCGGGCTGCCCAGCGTCAGCAAAAACAGGCGCAGGCTAAGAAGCTGCGGCTGCGGCTGTTTGTTGCGGCGGCGGTGCTGATCGCCTGCGGCGTGCTGATTTTCAGTCTGTCCCGGAAAGCGCCGGTTTCCCCGCCTGCAGAGAGCACAGCGGACACCCAAGCCTCCCAGGTCACCCAGGAAACCCAGGAAACCGTGTCCCCCACCACAACCATTCACTATATGGCAGCCGGTGATCTGAACATCAACGAAGCCACCGTTGCCGCCGGCGGCAGCAGCTATGTGTATACCGATACCTTTATGGACGTGGCGCACCTGCTCTCTGCCGGGGACATTGCCTCCGTGAACTTTGAGGGCAACCTGTACGGCGCGCCCTACGGCAGCACCTTCTCCGCCCCCCAATCCATGGCTGAGGCGCTGAAAAAAGCCGGGGTGGATCTGGTACAGATGGCAAACTCCTACTCCATCAACCGGGGTTTGGCAGGCCTCACCGCCTCCATTGATGCCATTCGCGCCGCAGGCATGGAGCCCCTGGGCGTGTATGCCACCAATCGGGATTTTAAGGAGAGCAAGGGCTATACCATCCGCACGGTGCAGGGTATCAAAATGGCATTTGTCGCCTTTACCAAAGGCATGGACGGCATGGCGCTGCCGGCAGG
Organism: Faecousia sp.; assembly: GCA_045540155.1. Classification (GTDB taxonomy): domain Bacteria; phylum Bacillota; class Clostridia; order Oscillospirales; family Oscillospiraceae; genus Faecousia. Next base: position 48,725 of record JAZQGT010000011.1, on the reverse strand, counting down.
CAGTGAAAACTGTGTGAACGTGCTGTACACCGACTACGACAGCGTGTATCAGGAGGTGGACCGGGCAAAAATCACCTCGATTCTCTCTGCCGTTGCCAAGGAAAAGCCGGATATTACCGTCGCCCTGCTCCACTGGGGCAGTGAGTATAATAACACCATCAGTGCCAGCCAAACGGAGATTGTAACGCTGATGCAGGAAAACGGCGTGGACGCCATCATCGGTACCCACTCCCACTATGTACAGAAGATGACGTTGGACCGGGAGACCGGGCAATTTGTCGCCTACTCCCTGGGTGATTTCTTCTCCGATGCCCAGCGGGCAGGCTCCGAATACTCTGTGGTGCTGGATTTGGAGATCACCCGGGACAATGCCACCGGTAAAACCGCCATTACCGACTACTCCTACACCCCCATTTTCACCGTCAGCGAGCCGGAAAGCCCTCTGCGTGTGGTGCGGATTCAGGAGGCGGTGGAGGCCTATCAGAATAACCATTTGCAAAAGGTTTCCCCAGAAACCTATGAGAAAATGCTCTATGCCCTTCAGCGAATCGAGGCAAGAATTGCAGGAGAATGACAGTTTCGTTTTTGGCGGATTTTGCATAGAATGAGAGAAACAGAAAAGGAGCAATACTATGAACACCTTGCAGAATCTGCACCAGCACACTACCTTTTGCGACGGCAAGGATACCCCTGAGGAGGTGGTGCTTGCCGCCATAGAAACAGGCTTCGGCGGCATCGGCTTCTCCGGTCACTGCTATATGCCCTATACCCAATACTCTATGTCTCTGGAGTCTACAGTTGCCTACCGGCAGGAAATTGCCCGGCTGAAGGAGAAGTACGGCCACCTGATTGACGTCTTCTGCGGTCTGGAATTTGATATTTGCTGTCCGGAGCGTCCGGAGGGGTACGACTATGTTATCGGGTCTGTCCACGGTCTGCGGTTTGACGGGGTGGATTATGAGTTTGACGGCAAGGCCGACCACTTTATTAAGATGATTACCGAACATTTCGGCGGCGACGGTATGGCCTTTGCCAAGGAGTACTACCGCCAGCTGGCATGGCTGCCGGACTTTGGGGACTGTGATATTATCGGCCATTTTGATTTGGTTACCAAGCACCGGGATACCCATGATTTCTTTGATTCCGAAAGCAAAGAATACCGCTATGCCGCCATTGAGGCAGCGGAGGCCCTTGCCGGCAGAATCCCCTTGTTTGAAGTAAACACCGGCGCGGTGGCCCGGGGCTACCGCAACACCCCCTACCCCGACCCCTTTATCATTAAAGAAATGAAGCGGTTAGGCTACGGCGTGGTGATCTCCTCCGACTGCCACCAAAAGCATCTGATGAACTGCCACTTTGAGGAGGCCAAGGAACTGCTGCGCAGCTGCGGCTATGCCCAGCGCCATATCCTCACCAAGGACGGCTTTATCCCCGTTCCTCTATAAAAGCAAAAATGAGCACGTCTGCGACGTGCTCATTTTTTTCGGAAAATCAAAAGCTTGGACAGAATGTAATTGCTAATTAGAACCATAACCTGCGCAAGAAGCTTTACTACCGTGCTGTTTTGCCCCAGGCACGTAACAAACACCAGCAGCAGTCCTTCCTCCAATGCCAGCGTCAGCAGCCGTCCTGCATAAAACAGAAACAGCTCCATTCGCTGCGCCCTGCCCCGGGCCTTGGATGCAAACACCCAAGTCCTGTTGGTAACATAGGCAAACCCCACAGCCAGCAGCCATGAAAACACATTGGCAAGGAGCTCATGGACGCCCAGCACCGTGTCCAGCAGCACAAAGCTGCCCACGCTCACCAGGGTAGTGCAGCCGCCAAAGAAAACATACAGCAGAATTTCCCTGTGCCTGCGGTACACGCCTGCGAACCGCCGCAAACCCGGCAACGCCATAATCCTATCGAAAACATCCTTATTCTCCATAGAAACCGTCCTGTTTCAGCAGCTTGTCCGTATCCAGCCGCACCACATACCGGGGGCGGTGCTTCACCTCATGGTAAATGGCGGCAACGTAATTGCCGATGAGACCCAGTCCCAGAAGAATTCCACCGCCCAAAAACAGCAGCAGCAGAATCACCGTAGTAAAGCCCTCCAGCGCCCTGCCGCTGAACCAGCGGACCAAGGTCTGAATCCCCAAAACCAAACCGGCAAACATAGATAAAACACCGATATAGCTGACGATATTCAGCGGTCTTGTGCTGAATGCCACAATATTGGAAAGCGCATACTGAGCAAGCTTAATAAAGGACCATTTGGTGGTGCCAAATGCCCGGTCAGCCACATCGTAATGCACCTGACAGGTCTTGAACCCTACCCAAAACGACAGCGCCCGGAAAAAGGTATTGCGTTCCGGCATATCCAGCAGAACGTCGATTACATTCCGGGACAGCAGCTTAAAGTCGCTGGCATTTTCCATATCAAAGCCGGTAAGGCCGGAGATAATCTTATAGAACCCCTTAGCAAACCACCTGTGAATAGTGGATTCGTCCCCCCGGTTGTTCTTGACACCCTCCACAATCTCATACCCCTGCTGCCACAGGCGGTACATCTCCACAATGGTCTTGGGCGGGTGCTGCAAATCGCAGTCCATCACCACGGCGCAGCCGCCCCTGGCTGCCCGGAGTCCGGCAAAAATGGCGGCCTCCTTGCCGAAGTTCCGGCTGAACTCCAAGCCCCGGACCCGGGGGTCTGCCTTTGCCAACTCCAAAACCTTGGGGAAGGTGCTGTCCCCGGAGCCGTCGCTGACAAACACCAGCTCATAGGGAATCTGCGCTTTCACCATGATTTCCTCCACCACTCGGGCGGTGTTGCAAATATTCTCCTCCTCATTAAAGGCAGGCACAACGATGGAAAGCAGGGGATTTGTCATGTTCTCTCTCCTTAAACCGAATTTGCGGCGTAACATTAGTATTTCCCTAATTCTACCACCGTATTGCCATAAATGCAACCAAAAAGGCAGGTTTGTCTGAACAAACCTGCCTTTTTTCTGTTATCTGCCGGGGTTGCCCGCGGTATCCGCGCCGTCGCCGGTAAGGCCCAGCCGCTGGGCCGCCTCCTGGCGCATTTTGTATTTAAGCACCTTGCCCGCGGCATTCATGGGAAAGCTTTCCACAAAGGCAATGTATTTGGGCACCTTGTGCCGGGCCATACTTGCCTGAATGTAGGCATGCATTTCCTCCTCGGTAACGGACGCGCCCTCTTTCAGCACAATGGCGGCATAGATTTCCTCGCCGTACTTCTTATCTGGCACACCGATCACCTGCACGTCCTTCACCTGGGGGTGGGTGTAGATAAATTCCTCAATCTCCTTGGGGTAGATATTCTCACCGCCCCGGATAATCATATCCTTCAGCCGACCGGTAATCCGGTAGTTACCCTGTTCATCCCGGCACGCCAGGTCGCCGGAGTGCAGCCAGCCGTCAGCGTCCACAGTCTCCTTGGTGGCGTTGGGCATTTTGTAGTAGCCCTTCATGGTATTATAGCCCTTGGCGCAGAACTCACCGTTCACACCCGGGCCTACCTCCTCACCGGTTTCCGGGTCAATGATTTTGCACTGTACGTGGGGGAAGGCATAGCCAACGGTATCCGTACGCACCTCCAGAGAATCCGTCCACGCGGACATGGTATTGCCGGGGGCGCACTCGGTCTGCCCGTAGACGCTGACGATGCCGTACATATTCATCTCATCCGGCTGAGCCGCCCGGCGCATCAGCTCCGGAGGACAGCCTGCGCCAGCCATAATACCGGTGCGGATATGGGAGAAATCGGTTTTCCGGTAGTCCGGGTGGTTGAACATGGCGATAAACATGGTGGGTACGCCGTTGAAGCAGGTAATTTTCTCCTGGGTGATACAGGCAAGGGATGCCTTGGCGGAGAAGTAGGGCATGGGACACATAGTAGCGCCGTGGGTCATGGAAGAAGTCATGGAAAGGGTCATGCCAAAGCAGTGGAACATGGGCACCTGAATCATCATTCTGTCCGCCGTGGACAGTCCCATCCGGTCGCCGATGCACTTGCCGTTGTTCACCACATTGTAGTGGGTTAACATAACACCTTTCGGGAAGCCGGTGGTACCGGAGGTATACTGCATGTTGCACACATCGTCCGGCCGCACGGCGGCAGCCATTTTCTGCAGCTGGTCGGCGCTTGCCAGCTCATAGCGCCCCATTGCCTCCTCGAAGGTCAGACAGCCGGGCTGCTTGAAGCCCACGGTAATCACATTCCGCAGAAACGGCAGCCGCTTGCAGTGCAGGGGCTCTCCCGCTTTGGTATCCTTAATCTCCGGGCAAAGCTCGTTGATAATGCCCCGGTAATCTGAGTCAAGGCAGGACTCAATCATCACCAGCGTATGGGTATCCGACTGACGGAGCAGATACTCTGCTTCATGCGCCTTGTAGGCGGTGTTCACCGTTACCAGCACCGCGCCCAGTTTCACCGTAGCCCAGAAGGTAATGTACCACGCCGGCACATTGGTCGCCCAGATTGCCACCTTGCTGCCTGCCTTTACGCCCATGGAAATCAAGGCTCTTGCAAACCGGTCCACATCGGTGCGGAATTCTTCGTAGGTACGGGTATAATCCAGGGTCGTGTACTTAAAGGCGTACTGGTCAGGGAACTCCTCCACCATGCGGTCCAGCACCTGGGAAAAGGTCAAATCAATCAGTTCGTCCTTTTTCCACACATACTGGCCCGTGCCGTCGTGATTGAAGTACAGGGTTTTCTTCTTGCCCCGGGGATTTTCAAACCGGTGCATGAAGTTGACAAAGTAAGGGAAGATAATCTCCGGGTCCTGCAGCTCCTCCAGCCACTCCGGTTTCCACTCCAGAGAGATGAAGCCGTCGTAGTTCACGGACGAAAGCGCCCGCATCATATCGTCAATGGGCATCGTGCCCTCGCCGATGAGCTGATAGCGCCCTGTATCGTCCGAGTCCCGCAAATGCACATGGCGCACATAGTTGCCCAGATTCTTAATGGTGGTATCCCCACTCTCCCCCAGATCCCGGAAGGGGTGGTGCACATCCCACAAAGCCGCCAGCTGATCGCAGGCGAAGCTGTCCATCATCCGGCGCAGCCGGGCAGTATCGGCATAAATGCCGCTGGTTTTCAAAAGGAGCGTAACCCCCAGCGCCTCTGCCTTGGGCAGAAGCTGCTGCAAATTCTCACGCACCGCGTCCTCGTTATCGGTAAGGGCGCAGGCAACCACGTATGGCACCTGGGTATTGCGGGCAACCTCCATCAATACGTACAAATCCTCCAGCGCGCAATCCGCCGCGGAGATATCGCAGGAGGAGTCAAAGCAGGGAATCTGCAGCTTCATCTCCCGCAGCTGCCGCACGGTGGCGGCAGTCTGATACTTATGGAAGGGACCGCTGCGGTCCAGCAGCGGATTGAACTTGGGAAGATTGTATACCTCCACACCGGAAAAGCCCATGCTTTGGGCGGTGCGGAGCATCTCCTCCCAGCTTAAATCCGGCCAGCCCCGGGTAGAAAAGGAGAGTCTCATGCGTCTTCCTCCTCGTAAACAATTTTATTCAGCGCGCTGATATAGGCAAGGATACTGGCCCCCACGATGTCAGTGGAAATGCCTCTGCCGGAATAGAGCCTGCCGCCGGAGCGCAGCTTCACCACCGTCTGACCCATGGCCTCCCGGCCCTCGGTAACCGCCTGAATCTGGAAATCATCCAGCTCGTAGTGGTGGCCGGTAATTTGCTCAATGGCGAGAAAAGCCGCGTCAATGGGGCCGTCGCCCATGCTCACGCCCTCCAAAAAGCTGCCGTTTTTCTTCAGCCGCAGCTGGGCGGAGGCGGAGATGGTGTTGCCAGCGGTAATCACGTAGGTATCCAGCTGGTAAGCGGGGGGCACCTGCATAGCCGCCGATGCCACGATGGCATCCAGCTCCTTCACGCTCACCTGCTCCTTTTTGCCGGCAATGGCGCCGAAGGCTGCAAACACCTTTTCCAGATCCTCATCGGACAGGTCATAACCCAGCCGCTCCACGGCCTTGCTCACTGCGGCGAAATCATCGTGCACTGTCAGATAAACACCGGTTTCCTCCTCCCGGACTCCACTGTCGAAGGGAGAATTCTTGCTTCTTCCGGTCTGGCACATCCACTGAATCTGCCCCATAATCCGGCTGATCTGGGTGGTATTTACGGAGGTCTGCCAGCTGTCGCCCCGGGCGGCAATAATCTTCGCCACCTGGGCAAGGGAGGCTGTATCAATGGGGTAGGCAGCGGTCTTTACCTCACCCGCGCCCCGGCACAATGCGGCAATGGAACAGGAAACCGCCATATTTAAGGCATCGGAGCAGCGCACGCCCAAGGTAATCTTCTCCAAAGCGGGTACGGCCTCCAGCACCTCTGAGACAAAATCCGCAAATTCATCGGGAAGCAGGCTTGCCGCGGTATCGCACAAAGTGACTGTGGACGCGCCTGCGTTGGCGGCAGTCTCCACCGCCCGGCACAAGAAGGCGAACTCGCTTCTGGTGGCATCCTGGGCGATAAATTCCACATCGCCGCAGCGTGCGGCGCACTCTGCCACGGTCGCCCCGATGGCGTCCAGCATAGCGTCCGGTTTCTTATGATACAGGTACTCCATCTGCACGGCGCTCACCGACGCAACCACCTGCAGCCGGGGCGCTTTTGCCAGCTGCAGAGCGCTCCACACCGCGCTGACACTGTCCTCATTCAGCTGTACCGGCACAGCCACCGTACTGTCTTTCACTGCGGCGGCAATGGATTTGATACGCAAGCTGTCCACTCTCGGGTTTTCCATGCCCTCCAGCTCAATCACCGATACACCCAGCTTATCCAGCAGCTTCGCCAGCTCGATTTTCTCCTTAAAGGACAGGCTGAAGCCCTCAGCCGCCTGCTTCATAGTCATATCGGAAATTCTGATGTTTGCCATATCAATTCAACTCCTTAAATAAATAAAAACCCCGAGGTCATCAGACCTCAGGGACGAAATCAATTCGCGGTACCACCCTGATTACTCTCCCAATAGGGAAGAATCACTCTCGGACTTCCAACAAAGTCCCAGCCTGTAACGGGGCGACCGGGTCTCATTACCAGCTTACGCGTTCACAAGACCGACTCGGGAACCAGATCGTCCAACCCTTTGGCACCGGTTCACACCAACCACCGGCTCTCTGCAGCCTCCCGGAGAGGACAAGTTTTCCTTCAAAGTCTTTTCCATGTATATGTGACATTTAACCACAGAAGCAACCGAATGTCAATATGTCGGATTGCACAATATTGGCTGTAAAACTTCCGTGTGTTTTGGAGAGAAAAACATTTGACTTTTACCGGTGGACATTGTATAATGTCCTCAATATCCGAAAAAGGCTTTGACGAAGACGGTCAGACCAAGAAAATGCCCAGAGAACCGGTGGTAGGTGCAAACCGGAGATTTTCCGTCTAACGACCCATCCCTTCCGAGCCGGAGGACTGAACCTGTATCAAGTAGGCCCTCCCGTTTGCCCGCGTTAAGGGATAGGACTTGTCAGAGTCTGAAGGGGCGGCTTTCGCCGCAATTTGAGTGGTACCGCGGGTAAGATTTGCTCGTCTCAAGATTTTTTCTTGAGACGTTTTTTATTTATAAGAAAGGAGAATCACCATGACCAACGCAAACACCTCTACTCAACTTATGGACATCGCAACTCGTATCAGAGGTATGCGGGAGATTTTGGGCTACAGCATCGGGAAGATGGCTGAGCAGACGGAGGTGACGGAAGACATTTACCGGCAGTATGAATCCGGAAGCGTTGACCTTCCCTTCACGTTCCTGCATAAGTGCGCCAAGGTCTTCGGTGTAGAGATCACCGTTCTGTTAGAGGGCCGCAGCGCCAAGCTGTCCGGTTATACCGTCACCCGCCGGGGCAACGGTCTGGTCACCGCCAGCGAGGACGGCATCACCATTCAGGATATGGCAGCCATGTTCCGCAAGAAGCTGGCTACTCCCTACTATGTTACTTATGAATACTCTGAGGATTTGCAGAATAAGCCTATTCACACCACCACCCACGACGGACAGGAGTTTGACCTGGTGCTCTCCGGCGCCATGCGCATCCGGGTGGGCGACCACGAAGAGGTTCTGGAAGAGGGCGACAGCATTTTCTACAACTCTTCCACCCCCCACGGTATGATTGCCATTGACGGGCAAAAGTGCGTTTTCCTCTCTATGATTATGGCCGGTGACAAGACCGACACCGCCCTGCGCCACCCCTCCGCGCAGAAGAGCCGGACGCCGGAAGAACCGCTTCTGTGCAACCGGTTTGTATGGGGCAGCGAGGACGACCGGGGTGTGATGACCGGTATCAACTTTGCCGATACAGACCGCTACAATTTCGCCTTCGACACCGTGGATGCCATTGCCCGGAAAGACCCGGACAAACTGGCTATGGTCCACATCGCCAACGATATGACCGAGCGGCGTTTTACTTTCAAGGACTTCAAGGACGCGTCAAGTCAGAGCGCCAACTACTTTAAGTCCCTGGGCATCAAGCGGGGCGACCGGGTGATGCTGGTGCTCAAGCGCCACTATCAGTTCTGGTTTGCTATTCTGGGCCTGCACAAGCTGGGCGCTATTGCAATCCCCGCCACCAATCAGCTGATGGAGCATGACTTTGTCTATCGGTTCGAGGCCGGCGGCGTTTCCGCCATCCTTTGCACTGCTGACGGCGATACTGCCCATCAGGTGGAGCTGGCGGAGCAGTCTGCAGGTATGTCACTGACCAAAATTCTGGTGGGCGGCAAGCGGGACGGCTGGCACGATTATAACGAAGAGTACAGCCTGTTCAGCCGCCGGTATCTGCGCACAGACGATGCCCCCTGCGGTGACGATCCCATGCTGATGCTTTTCACCTCCGGCACCACCGGCTATCCCAAAATGGCCATGCACTCTTATAAGTACGCCTTGGGTCACTATGTGACCGCCAAATACTGGCATTTATGCGAGCGGAACGGTCTGCACTTTACCATCTCGGAAACCGGCTGGGGCAAGGCGCTGTGGGGCAAGCTCTACGGCCAGTGGCTGTGCGAGGGCGCGGTGTTTACCTATGATTTTGACCGCTTTGACGCAGAAAAGATTCTGCCCATGTTCGCAAAATACGGCATCACCACCTTCTGCGCGCCCCCTACCATGTACCGCATGCTCATCAAGCAGGATTTGAGCATGTACGATCTTTCCTCCATCCGCCACGCAACCACCGCCGGTGAGGCGCTGAATCCGGAGGTATTCTATCAGTTTGAAAAGGCTACGGGTCTGCGGATTCATGAGGGCTTCGGTCAGACGGAGATGACCCTGGGCATTGCAAACCTGTATGGCACCCAGATCAAGCCCGGCGCTATGGGCAAGCCTGTCCCCGGCTACGGCATCGACATTGTGGATGCCGACGGAAACCCGGTAGAAGACGGTATCAACGGAGAAATTGTTATCCGCACCGATCCCACACCCACCTGCGGTGTATTCCTTGGCTATTACCGCAATCAGGAAGCCACCGATTCCGTATGGCATGACGGTATGTACCACACCGGTGATGTGGCATGGCGGGACGAGGACGGCTATTACTGGTATGTGGGCCGGGCCGACGATGTGATCAAGTCCTCCGGCTACCGCATCGGACCCTTTGAAATCGAATCTACCATTATGGAGCTGCCCTACGTCTTGGAGTGCGGCGTTTCCGCCGCTCCCGACGAGGTGCGGGGTCAGGTGGTAAAGGCAAGCATTGTGCTGGTACCGGGCACCGAGGGCACGGAGGAACTGAAAAAGGAAATCCAGAACTACGTCAAGACCCATACCGCCCCCTACAAGTATCCCAGAATCGTGGTATTCCGCGACGAGCTGCCCAAGACCATCAGCGGCAAGATTATGCGCAACAAGCTGTAATCCGTTGATATTATAGGAAAAACCCCTCCGCATTTATTGACAACTTTCCTCACTAGTGTTAAAATTTTATTTTAACCAACACATTCAGGATCGGAGAAATACCTTATGGAACCAACTGTAACCGGCGCGGACAACAAAAATATGGAAATCGCTGCCCGTATCCGGGAGCTGCGGGAAATCTCCGGCATTTCTCAAGAGGAGATGGCCCAGCGCACCGGTACGACTCTGGAGCAGTATCAGCTGTGTGAGTCCGGCGCGCAGGACCTGAATATCGCCTTTTTGTACCGGTGTGTGCTGATTCTGGGCGTGGATATGTCCGACCTGCTGGAAGGACACAGCCCCAAGCTGCGCACCTACGCCCTCACCCGCAAAGGGGACGGCCAGCGGATTGAGGAGGCGCACCACATGGTGGGCTACAACCTTGCCGCCGGCTTCCGCAACCGTATCGCCCTGCCCCTTTATATGGAGCTGGGCTACCGGGAAGGCGCCGAGAATGAAAAAATTGAGCTGACCAGCCACGAGGGTCAGGAGTGCGACATCGTCATCCGTGGCAATATGAAGATCCAAATCGGCGGCAAGAGTGAGATTCTCTACCCCGGTGACTGTATTTACTACGACTCCTCCATCCCCCACGGTATGATCGCCGTAAACGGGGAGGACTGCGCGTTCTACGCCATCGTGCTGTCTAACTCTGCCGCCCGTGAGGGTGAGCAGACTGCCGCCGTGGCCACCCCTGACACTTTCCGTCGGGCGCCGGACAAAAAGCACCGCATCTACCGCAAGTTTATCGACCGCAAGGTGGAAGACGGCCTGCTCACGGAAATCTCCTTCAAGGGTCAGGAGCAGTTTAACTTTGCCTTCGACATTGTGGACGCATTGGGCAATGCGCAGCCGGAAAAGCTGGCGATGCTCCACATTGCAGAGGATATGACTGAGCGGCGCTTTACCTTCCAGGACATGAAGAAGGAATCCGCCCGGGCAGCCAACTACTTCAAGTCCCTAGGCATTCAAAAGGGCGACCGGGTGATGCTGGTGCTCAAGCGCCACTATCAGTACTGGTTCTCCGTGCTGGGTCTGCACAAGCTGGGCGCTGTGGCCATTCCCGCCACCAACCAGCTGCTGGAAAAGGACTTTACATACCGCTTCCAGGCCGGCAAGGTCAAGGCGATTGTGTGCACCGCCGACGGTGATGTATCCGACGCGGTGGATGCCGCTGCTGCCAAGTGCCCGGCGCTTGCCCACAAGATTCTGGTGAACGGCAAGAAAGATGGCTGGCACGATTTCAACGAGGAATACGCTCTCTACTCCTCCCACTTTGCCCGGACAGAGGACACCGCCTGCGGCAGCGACCCCATGCTGATGTTCTTCACCTCCGGCACCTCCGGCTATCCCAAGCTGGCAGCCCACAACCACAAGTACCCCCTAGGGCCACTTCATTACCGCAAAATACTGGCACCGGGTCAATCACGACGGCCTGCACCTGACCATCTCCGACACCGGCTGGGCAAAGTCCTCCTGGGGCAAGCTCTACGGTCAGTGGCTGTGTGAAGCGCCGATCTTTGTCTATGACTTTGACCGCTTTGACGCGGAGAAGATTCTTCCCATGTTTGCCAAGTACCACATCACCACCTTCTGCGCGCCGCCCACTATGTACCGTATGCTGGCAAAGCAGGACCTGTCCCGCTTTGACTTAAGCTCTATCGAGCACGCGTCCACTGCCGGTGAAGCGCTGAATCCAGAGGTATACCGCCAATTCCAGAAGGCCACCGGTCTTCCCATTCTGGAGGGCTTCGGCCAGTCCGAATCCACCCTGATTATCGGCAACCTGAACGGCAGCAGCCACAAGCTCGGCTCGATGGGTAAGCCTGTGCCGTTGTACGATGTACACCTGCTGGACAGCAACGGCAACGAGGTCGCCCCCGGTGAAAACGGCGAAATCTGTATCAATATCGCAGAGGGTCTGCCCTGCGGTCTTGCTTATGCCTATGAGGGCAACGAGGAAGTCACCGCCGAGACCTGGCGGGACGGTTTCTACCACACCGGCGATCTGGCGTGGAAGGACGAGGACGGCTTCTACTGGTATGTGGGCCGGGCTGACGATGTGATTAAGTCCTCCGGCTACCGGATCGGACCTTTCGAAATTGAAAATGTTATTATGGAATTGCCCTATGTTTTGGAATGCGGCGTTTCCGCAGCTCCCGACCCGGTGAGAGGTCAGGTGGTTAAGGCTTCCATCGTGCTGGTAAAGGACTTCAAGGGCACAGACGAGCTGAAAAAGCAGATTCAGGACTATGTCAAGTCCCGTACCGCGCCCTATAAGTACCCCAGAATCGTGGAATTTAAGGAGTCCCTGCCCAAGACCACCAGCGGAAAAATCATCAGAAAGCAACTATAATTTTCGATGTCATTGCGAACCAGCCCGCAGGGTGGTATGGCAATCTGTAAATCTCTTGTCTGGATTGCCATATCGCTATGCTCCTGGCAATGACAATGGAGTATTCCCCATGGAACATAAAAGACTAACCCTATTTGCCGGTCATTACGGCAGCGGAAAGACCAATATTGCAGTGAACTATGCCCTGCTGCTTGCCCGGGAGGGAAAGCAGGTCTGCATCGGGGACTTGGACATCGTCAATCCCTATTTCCGCACCGCCGACAGTGAAAAGGAACTGCAGCAGGCCGGCGTTACCCTGATTTCTCCCCAGTTTGCCAATTCCAATGTGGATTTGCCGGCGCTGCCGGCTGAGGCCTACCGGCTGGTGGAGGATAAGCGCATCTACGGCATCATGGACATCGGCGGTGATGACCGGGGCGCATACGCCCTTGGACGGTATGTACCTGCCATCAAAGCGGAAAACAACTACCGCATGGTGTTCGTCGCCAACTGCTACCGGCCCCTGACCCGGACACCGGAGGAAGCCATGGAGGTTATGGGCGAAATTGAAAACGCCTGCGGCCTGCGCTTTACAGACATTATCAACAATTCCAATCTGGGCGTGGAAACCACCGCCCAGACGGTCCTAAGCTCACTTCCTTATATAGAAAAGCTACGAGAAATCAGTGGCTTGCCTGTCTTTGCCCATACCGCAGAGGAGGCCGTTGCAGAGCGCCTTACAGGCTTAAATCCCGTACTGCCCCTGCGACTGCAGGAAAAATATTTTGATTTACCGTCCCAGAAGCCGAATTCCCGGCCTCTGTGGGGTTAAATGGAGGTATAAAAATGGCAACTGTAACATTTCGCACCGACTGGTGCAAAGGCTGCGGTCTGTGTGTAGACGCCTGCCCCAAGGGCTGTCTGACCATCGCCGCAGACAAGATCAACCAAAAGGGCTATTCCCCCGCTGTGATGGCAAATCCCGATAAGTGCATCGGCTGCGCATTCTGCGCTACCATGTGTCCGGACTGCATCATCACCGTGGAAAAGTAAGGAGGCGCATACTATGGCAGAACGCGTACTTATGAAGGGCAACGAAGCCATTGCCGAGGCCGCCATTCGGGCAGGCTGCCGACACTACTTCGGTTACCCCATCACGCCCCAGACAGAAATTGCCGCCTACATGGCAAAGAAAATGCCCAAAATCGGCGGTGTATTCCTGCAGGCGGAAAGTGAAATCGCATCTATCAATATGGTCTATGGCGCTGCAGCCGCGGGCGTGCGGGTTATGACCTCTTCTTCTAGTCCCGGAATCTCCCTGAAGGCAGAGGGCCTGAGCTATATTGCCGGCTCTGACGTGCCTGCGCTGGTAGTCAATGTCCAGCGTGGCGGCCCGGGCTTGGGCGGTATCCAGCCTTCCCAGTCCGATTACTTCCAAGCCACCAAGGGCGGCGGTCACGGCGACTATAAAATGATTGTATTAGCCCCCGCTTCCGTGCAGGAAATGGCAAGCCTTACCATTAAAGGCTTCAATCTGGCGGATAAGTACTTAATGACCTCCATGATTCTGGCAGACGGCACCATCGGACAGATGATGGAGCCCATCAGCTTCGAGGACGCGGAAATTGAGAAGTACGATAAGCCCTGGGCGCTCACCGGTACCGGCTGCAAACGCAAGCACAACATCGTCAACTCCCTGTACTTAAAGCCCGACGAGCTGGAAGTGAAGAACTTCGAGCGGTATGAGCGGTATAAAATTGTGGAAGAGAATGAGCCTCTGTGGGAGGAGTACATGATGGACGACGCTGAGTACTGCGTGGTGGCCTTCGGCATTGCCTCCCGTGTGGCAAAGAACGCGGTGGTGCAGGCAAGAAACGAGGGCATCAAGGTGGGTCTGATCCGTCCTATCACTTTGTGGCCCTTCCCTAAGAAGGCACTGCGCGAGGCCGCCGACAAAGTCAAAGGCTTCATCTCCGTGGAGCTGAATATGGGTCAGATGATCGACGACATCAAGCTCTACACCGAAAGCAAACGTCCCGTTGCCCTGTGCAACCGCTGCGGCGGTATGATTCCCAGTCCCGACCAGGTGCTGGAATCCATTCGCAACGCGCAGAAAGGAGTGTTCTAACCATGGCAGTTGTTTTTGAAAAACCCAAGTCCCTGGCAGATGTGCCTCTGCACTACTGCCCCGGCTGTCCCCACGGCATCATCCACCGGCTGGTTGCCGAGGTCATCGACGAACTGGGCATCGAAGGCAGAACCATCGGTGTGGCTCCCGTAGGCTGCGCGGTTATGGCATACGATTACTTCACCTGCGATATGATTGAAGCTGCCCACGGCAGAGCGCCCGCTACCGCCACCGGTATCAAGCGCAGCCGTCCGGAGAACGTGGTCTTCACCTATCAGGGTGACGGCGACCTGGCATCCATCGGTATGGCAGAGACCGTCCACTCCGCCGCAAGAAACGAGAATATCACCGTGATTTTTGTCAACAATGCCATTTACGGCATGACCGGCGGTCAGATGGCGCCCACCAGCCTGCCCGGTCAGGTCACCCAGACCTCTCCCTACGGCCGTGATGTGAACCACTGCGGCTGGCCTATTCGGGTCTGCGAAATGCTCTCCACCCTGGAGGGCCCCGAGTACATTGCCCGGGTTGCGGTAAACAACGTCAAGAACGTGAAAAACGCCAAAAAGGCCATTAAAAAGGCATTCGAAAATCAGATTGCCGGCAAGGGCTTCTCCCTTGTGGAAGTGGTCTCCGCCTGTCCCACCAACTGGGGCATGACCCCCCAGAAGGCGCTGGAGTGGGTGGAGAGCGATATGCTCCCCTACTATCCCATCGGCGTTTACAAGGACAGAACCGCGGCAAAGGAGGCCTAAGCAGTGGGGGACCGACCCCCGATAGGCTTGCAGGGGCAGCTTTCCGCCAATACTGCGGAAAAACCCTTGCCAATACCAATGGGTATTCCCTGCGTGCTTTTCCTTGTCTTGTCAAAAAGCCGCTCCCTGAAAACTGCGTAGCACCCCACATCCTGGATTTTTGATTTGGAGTTTTGCGCAGATGACGAGAGCTTGCTAGCGCAAGCCGAGGAAGATAAGGAAAAATACAAACGAAAGGACGGATGTGGGGCTATCGTGGGTCGATTCCCCACTGCTTGATATGAAAACAACTCAGATTTTGATTGCCGGCTTTGGCGGTCAGGGCATCCTGTTCGCAGGTAAATTCCTTGCCTACAAGGGTCTTTTAGAGGAACAGCAGGTATCGTGGCTGCCCTCCTATGGCCCGGAAATGCGTGGCGGCACCGCCAACTGCAACGTGATTTTGTCCGACGCCCCCGTGGGCAGTCCCATTATTACCGCACCGGACGTGCTGATTGCCATGAATTTGCCCAGCCTGCAGAAGTACGTGGACACCGTGGTGCCCGGCGGACAGATTTATGTGGATTCCGCCCTGATTGATGCCAAGGTAGAGCGCACCGATGTGGAGGTCGTCTACATCCCCGCTACCCAGCTGGCAAAGGAAAACGGAATTGCCACCCTTGCCAACATGATTATTGTGGGTCACCTGCTGGAAAACCACCCGGAGCTGTCCTTCAACGGCACGGACGAAGTGGTTGCCAAGCTGGTGCCTGCTAAAAAAGCCGCCCTTGTGGAGCTGAACCAAAAGGCTCTGGCACTGGGCAAAAATTATAAATAAAAAATTTGAGGAGGAAACTATTTATGAACGCAATGACCGAAATGACCAATTACCGCCATGAAAAAGTCCTGTTTGTCAACAACGAGAAGGCCGGCCTGAAGGCTATCATCGCTGTCCACAACACCAATCTGGGCCCCGCCATCGGCGGCTGCCGCCTGTTCCCCTACGCATCCTTCGATGATGCACTGTTTGACGTTCTGCGTCTGTCCCGTGGCATGTCCCACAAGAACGCTGTAGCCGGCCTGCCCCACGGCGGCGGTAAGGGCGTTATTATTGCCGACCCCTCCATGAAGACCGAGGCCATGTTCGAGGCATTCGGTGAGGCTGTGAACAACTTAAGCGGCGACTACATCACCGCTGAGGACGTGAACACCACCTGCGACGACGCCCTGGTAATGCTCCGCAAGACCAATCACATCTGCGGCCTGCCCCAGAACAGCGGCGACCCCTCTCCCTTCACCGCAAGAGGCGTATGGCAGGGCATTAAGGCTACCGCCAAGGTGGCTCTGGGCCGTGATTCTCTGGAAGGCGTTACCGTGGCTGTGCAGGGTCTGGGCAAGGTTGGCTATGACCTGTGCCGTCTGCTGAACGAAAGCGGCGCCAAGCTGATTGTTGCCAACCGCAGCAACAAGGCCATGGCAGAGAAGGCTGCCGATGAATTCGGCGCAATCATCGTACCCACCGAGGAAATCTATGCTCAGGAGTGCGACATCTTCTCCCCCAACGCCATGGGCGCAATTCTGAACCCCACCACGATCCCGCAGCTCCGCTGTAAGGCAGTTGCCGGCGGCGCCAACAACCAGATTCTGGACGACGCTTCCGGTCTGGCTCTGAAGGCACGGGGCATCTACTACGCACCCGATTTCGTCATCAACGGCGGCGGCGTAATCAACGCAGCAGCTGAGGTGGACGGTCCTTACAATAAGGCGGCAGTTCTGGAGAAGGTTGATAACATCTACAACTCCATTGAGCACATCCTCTCCGAGTCCAAGTCTACCGGCGAGCCCGAGGGCATCATTGCCACCCGTTACGCCGAGTCCCTGATTTACAAATAATAAAGATACAGCCTTGGGTGTGTTGCAAAACACACCCAAGGCTTATATAAGAAGGTACTTGCTTTGAAAATTATTGATTTTCACACCCACGTCTACCCCGATGCCATTGCCCCCAAGGCGGCGGAAAGCATCCGCCAATTTTATTCCCTTGGCAACCAGGCGATGAACGGTACGGTGGAGATGCTGCTGGAAAAAGGCACTGCCGCCGGAACAACCCAGTATGTAATCTTGCCCGTGGCTATGCGCCCGGACCGCACAAGGCATATCAACGATTTTATTCTGGAGACCCTTGCCAAAGAGCCGCGCTTTCTGGGCTTTGGAACAGTGCATGCCGGAATGGAACATTTGGCGGAGGAAGTGGACTACATTCGGCAAAAGGGCCTGCGGGGACTGAAAATGCACCCGGATTCCCAGGTGTTTGCCATTGATGATGAACGGCTGCTGCCGGTCTACGAGCAGATCCAGGGAGAATTGCCTGTGCTGCTGCACATGGGCGACCACCGATTCGACTATTCCCACCCTGCCCGGCTGCGCAGAATTTTGGAATTGTTCCCGAAACTGCAGGTAATCGCCGCCCACTTCGGCGGCTACAGCATGTACGAGGAGGCTTACCGGCAGCTGCGGGACAAGGATTGCTTCTTTGATGTGTCCAGCTCCCTGATGTTCATGGAGCCGGGGGTAGCGGAAGATTTTATAAACCGCTACGGCGCGGAACGCTTCGTCTACGGCAGCGACTACCCCATGTGGGACCCGGAAACGGAAATGGAGCGGTTTCTGCGCTTAAAGCTCACTGATGAACAGCGTGAGCAGATTTTCCACAAAACCGCCGAAGCTATTCTTAAATTATAGAAAGAACCCTCCGTCAGGAGGGTTCTTTTTTAGAAAATCTTGCCCAAATTGATGTTGATTCCCTCGTCGTTGTCGGAGGAGGAAACGGTGGGCTTAGGCAGGTACGGCGCGATGCGGTCTGCGATATTCACAATGGGCATGGACTGTATGTACACCTTGCCCGGGCCGGTGATGCGGGTATGGAACAGTCCCTCACCGCCCAAGAATATATTCTTTGCGCCCTTGACGGTCTGAATATCCATGGTGCAGGTTTCGCTCATGGCCGCAAGATACCCGTTGTCCACGATGATGCTTTCCCCGGCAGCAAGGGTGTACTCCTTGCAATGGCCGTCAATCTCAATAAATACCACACCGTTGCCGGTAACCTTCTGCATAATAAAGCCTTCGCCGCCAAAAAGACCCGCGCCAAGCTTTTTCTGTAAATACACAGACAGGTCAAGCCCCTTCTCCATGGCAAGAAAGCCGGATTTCTGCACAATGATTCCGTTGCCCGGGGTTACGTGGAAGGGAACGATGGTGCCGGGAAGGGTGGCCGCAAAGGCAATCATACCGCTGCCGCCATCGGGGGTGTATTCGTTGAGGAAGATGGAATCCCCGGAAAACAGCCGGCCCAGCGCCTTTTTAATACCGCCGCCGCTGTTGGTCTGCATCTGCATGTTGGGGCTCATCCAGCTCATCGCGCCGCTTTGGGTGCAAAGAACCTGCCCGGCTTCGGGATAGCAAATTACCACCGGCAGATTGCCGCCTTCGATTTCGTATTTAATCATAGGTTCTTCCTCCTTATTTTTCAGATACTTTATTCTAACACAGGTAACTGAAAAATACAAGGCAGGGCGTGTAATACCCCACGTCCTGTGTTGTTTTCAAACTCCCCCTTTACTGTAGGGCGGGGGCTTGCTCCCGCCCTACGATTATGCTGCAGTATCTAACATGTTTTCGATAAGAATTCCGTAACCACACACGTTTGGTCTGACTTTTTTCGGTATTGCCACCTCTATCTTACGTTTAACAAAAAAAGGTAGACAGCATGGCGGTGTTCCATGTGTCTACCTTTATCTTTTAAGTTCACTGCCAAAAAGGGCATTCCTTTAATAATGGCTTACCCGGAAACAGATCACTTCCTCGTATTTTTCGCCAGGTTTCAGGAAGATATCTCCAAAATGGGCGTTGTTCACCGCGTCCGGGAAACGCTCTGCCTCCAAGCAGATGGCATCGTGGGCGGTGTAGGCGATACCGCCCTTGCCCGGATCGCCGTTTAAGAAATTACCCGTATAAATATGCAGGTCCGGCAACGTGGATTCCACTTCCAGCGCCCGGCGTTTGTTGGGCGCAGTCAGCCGCGCTGCCAGGCCCATCCCCCGGGTGGAACGGACAAAAGACACATCGTAGCCGCGGTTATTTTGGATCATGGGTACAGCGTCATTGATGCCATCACCAATCCGTCTGGGGACAGTAAAGTCAAAGGGTGTATTTTCCACAGACAGGATCTGCCCGGTGGGGATCAGCTCTTCGTCCACCTCCAGATAGAACCTGCCGTTGATCATCAGCTCCTGATCGTAGATCTTCTGCCCTAAACCCCCCAGACACCAGTAGGTGTGGTTGGTCATATTGAAGATGGTCTCCCGGTCGCTGGAAGCACGATGGGTTACAAGAAGGGAGTTTCCCTCCAACCGGTACTCCACCTCCACCTGTACATTTCCGGGGTAGCCAGCCTCACCGTCCCGACTCAACAAGCGAAAACGCACGACATCCCCCTGTTGTTCTGCATCCCATAACCGCCAGGCATAGGTTTCCTGGCCGCCGTGGGCGCTGTTATTGCCATCGTTGAGGGCCAGCTGATATTCCTTACCACCAATGGTGGCACGGCCCTTTTTGATGCGGTTTACCACTCTTCCCACAGTTGCGCCGTAGAAATTGCGGTTTTCCATAAAAGCGTCCAGAGAATCACAGGTCAGGGCAATATCCTCCCACTCCCCCGCTTCCTTTACCTGAAAAGAGAAGATGGCTGCGCCAAAATTCGTAAGGCATACCCGCAGGCTGTCGTTTTCAAGGGATAAAAGCTGTGGTGTAGGCTGTTTCATACCGTTTCTCCTTTCAGGGCACGAGTACGACTTTCAAAAGGCCCGGCTCAATGGCATGCAGACGGTCAAACCACTCCTGTCCCTCGGACAGGGGCGCCACCTTACTCAGGCAATCATCCACACTGACCTTGCCGGAGGCGAGCAAGTGCAAAGCGCCTTCGTATTCTGTGAAGGTGCCGTACCGGCCGATCCACTTAATCTGGCGGTTGACCAGAGCCTGCAAAGGCACTTCCACAAAGGGAGAGATGTTGCCGATCTGGACCATGGTGCCGTTCTTTTTCAGACACCGGAAACCGTTGGTGATGGTGGCCTTCACGCCGGCAGTATCAATGGCAAAGTCCGCGCCCAGTCCGTCGGTCAGCTCCTGAATTTTGGCTACCACATCCTCCCGGCCGTCCACAATCACATCTGCGCCGTTTTTCAGCGCCATTTCCTTTTTGAAGGGGTCCACTTCCACAACAATGACCCGGCCGCAGCCGGTGGCTTTCAGGGCCTTGATGCCCATAAGTCCCATCACACCGGAGCCGAACATAACCACCGTATCACCGATTTTAATATCCAGGCCGTCCACCGCATGGACCATAATGGCCAGCGGCTCGATGAGCGCAGCGGTCTCAAAAGAGATATTCTCCGGCTTGTGGTAGCAGATGTACTCCGGCACGCACAGATATTCCGCCATTGCGCCGTCCAGGTGCTCCGTGTCGGTCTTGATGCCGTAGCAGCAGCCGTTGTTGCACAGGTTTTCCAGGCCGTGGCGGCAGTAATAACACTCGCCGCAGTATTTCACAGAGTTAAATACCACCGGGTCTCCCACCTTGAAACGGGTAACACCCTCACCAACCTTGGACACAATGCCGGAGGCCTCGTGTCCGGGGATCACACCGGGCTGACGGCGACCGGAGGTGCCGTCATAGCCGTGGACGTCGCTGTTACAGATAGAGCAGGCTTTGATCTGAATCTGCACTTCACCTGCTTTGGGTTCCGGGGTGGGCACATCTGTATAAGAAAACTTACCAACCTCAGTCAATAATAATGCTTTCATATTGTTACTCCTTATCCCTTGTATTTATAGGAGGGCCGTCCGGTAACACCGGGACGGATCTTGAACACGCCGCCTGCCAGAGGATATTTTTCCAGGTCTGTCCCCAGCTTGGCGGTGGTGATATACAGCTCATCCAGCTGTTCGCCGCCGAAGCAGCAGGAGGTTACGTTCAGCACAGGCAGCTCCACCTTCTGTAAGATCTCTCCTGTCCGGGGGTCATAGCGGACAACGGCGCTGCCGCCCCACATTGCCACCCAGATCATGCCCTCATCATCTGCTGCCATTCCGTCGGGAATACCCATTTCTGACGGCACTTCTACGCAAACTCTGCCGTTTTTCAGCTCATTTTTTTCTATGTCGTAGTCAAATTCCTGAACGCAAAACCGCTGGGTGTCGATAAAGTAAAATTTTGTATTTTCTTTATTCCAGGCAAGGCCATTGCCCTGGATCACGCCTGTGAGCATGGTCTTAACCTGTCCCTTTTCGTCCAGGCAGTAGACCGCGCTGTCCGGACCGGCTTCGCCATAGCCTGTGTCCAGGCTAACGGGCATCGTGCCGCCCCACACCCGTCCGGCAGGGTCTACCTTGCCGTCATTGAAGCGGCCTTCCTCCCTGTTCGGCTCCGGGTCCACAAGCTGCCGGGCGGGACTGCCATCCAGGGCAACCTCATAATAGCCCTTCTGCAATCCCACGATGGCGCCGCCCCTTTCCCTCAGAACCGCAAAGCCTAAGCTCTGGTCAAATTCTGCGGGAGTAGATAGGGTCTTTCCGTCCCAGCAATGGAGCGATCGGCCCAATATGTCAATAAAATACAATTTTCCGGTTTCACTGTCCCACACAGGACCTTCACCGATGATACACTTGCTGTCAACTACCAGTTCAGGCTTCATAGACTTCCTCCCTCATCCAATGTACAGACCACCTATGCTGGATTTCAGGCGTCTTCCCAAATCTTTCTGGTGTTTTCCACTGCCTGACGGATGCCGGAAAGACCCATAAAGCTGGCTTCCTCGATGCACAGCCACTTATCCCAGCCGTTTTCCTTCAAATAGCGGAAGCACGCAGCATTGGGCGTTACGCCCGTACCGATGAGCACCGGGGACATTTTGCCGTATTCCGCCATATCCGTCACATGGATGGTCTCCACCTTGGGGAGCACCTGCTTGAGAATCGGCAGCGGATCCCGGCCGTAGGCCACCAGATTGCCTGTATCGAAATTCAGCCCCACACTGGTATCCCAAATGCCATCCATAATTTCCATAAAGATTTCCGGCGGGAAGCTGAAATCCACATAATCCCAGGCGCCGGGCTTGGAGTGATCTTCATACAGCAGCTTTACACCCAAGCGGTCCGCAATATCTGCGCTGCGGCGGATGCCGTCGATTGCCCAGCGGATACCGTCCTTCACAGAGGTCTCCGGGTGGGCCTGACCTGCCAGCACCCGCAGGTACGGAATGCCCAGCTGGGCGCAAAGGGCAATATCACGGGCGAAATACAAAAGCTCCCGCTCCCGCTGCAGCTTATCGGGATGGGTAAAGTCCGGATATGTAGTGGCCATAACCACCTGCACACCGCTTTCCTCTATCTCCTTACGCAAGCGGCCTAAATAGGCGGCTGTGTGATCTCTTATAAACATCATACTGATGTCAACGCCGTCCAAATCCAGGGACGGCGCTGCCCGGAACCACTGCTCCAAAGGCATTTTCCCGCTATTGATATCCGCAAAAAGGGATACAGGCAGGCAACTAACTTTCATCTTCCAAGCCTCCTTGGTTTTCTTCAAATATGCTTGGGACCCCTCTCTGTTCTTTTATACACAGGAGGGGTCCGGATGTTTACAGGGGGAATTCCGCTATCATGCTCCAGCCTGCCTCCACAAACTGCGAAAGGGTGCGCTGGGATGCGCCGAAACGGATAAACTCCGCCTCCGGCAGCTTTTCTACATTGTATGCCCGGACAAATTCCGGGATAGTGGACAGCTTCTCCACGGTCTTATTCGCAACCTGCTCTTGGAAATGGCAAACAAGCTCCGTCTCCTTGCCCAAAGCGGTCAGAATACCGGCGGACAGGGAGAAGCTCATATCCGCGCCGGCCAGAGCCACAGCGTGATAGCCGCCGCGCATACCGGCAGGCATCAGCTTGGCTTCATAGCCCCGCTCCTTGCAGATGGCATAAGCCTTTTTAATGGCGGCAGTACCGGCCTGGATGATGTCGGACTCGGGAACATCGGCCTGCATATCCTTGGCAACGTCCCGCAGATAGTCATCCAAACGACCGACCATGATAACAGAGAAGGCAGCGCCGGGCTTTTTGCCGGCGGCGCGGCAGCGGTCGATACCCCGCTGCTGGGCAGCGGCGATGGCCACGGCCTGGGGCGTGGTAAAGCTGACTGTTCCCACCGTGGTGATACCCTCAGCAGCCAGTTCTTCAATGGCGCGAATACCTGCGGCGGTTGCGGGAATCTTTACGGCGATATTGGGCGCCCAAGCGGCAAGTCTGCGGCCCATTTCCACCATTGCGGCGGTATCGCCCTGCTTCTTGGGGTTGACCTGGGCGCAGACATAGCCCTGCACGCCCTGGGTCTTCTCATAGATGGGCTGGAATTTCTTTGCGATCTCCACCGTGATGCAGCGGATGATCTCCTCCGCCTTGGCATCACCGGTAAGTCCCTCGGCAGACTTTAAGTAAGGCCGCCAGAAATCAGGGAAAGAATACAAAGACTTTTTTACAAGAATGGGGTTGGTGGTAACGCCGGTAGCGCCATTTTCGATGGCTTCATCCATCGTAGCGTAGTCGGCACTGTCGGTCCACCAGTATCCATCGGTCTGGCTTAACCATTTTAAGTACTGATTGGTGACCATAACGCGAATCTCCTTTTCTCAAATACGTTCCACAGTGCCTTCCCAGGTGTCCATAGCCTTCTTGCGGGAATGCTCGTCATACCAGTGCTTGGTAACAGTCTTGGCGCGGGTGTAGAAGCGCACACCGTCCAGGCCCAGCACGTGCTGGTCACCGAAGAAGGAATCCTTGTTGCCGGAGAAGGGGAAGTAAGCGGAAGGAACGGGAATGCCAACGTTGATACCCACCATACCGCCGTCGGTCAGAAGCTCAAACTGACGGGCATAGTAGCCGTTCTGAGTAAAGATGACAGAGCCGTTGGCGAAGGGGTTGGCGTTCATAACTTCCAGACCTTCCTCGAAGGTCTTGACCCGCTTGATAACCGTAACAGGTCCGAAGATCTCCCGGTCGCCAACGGTCATTTCGGGAGTAACCTTGTCCAAAATGGTGGGGCCTACGAAGAAGCCGTTCTCAAAGCCGGGAACAACAATATCACGGCCGTCCAGCACCAGCTCTGCGCCCTCGTCGATACCCTTCTGAATCCAGTTGCAGACAGCCTCTTTGTGCTTGGCGTTGACCACCGGGCCCAGCTGGGTCTCGGGATCGTAAGCGCAGCCTACCTTCATTGCCATAGCCTTCTGCTTCAGCAGAGCCACGAACTTATCAGCAATGGACTCCTGCACAACGATAACAGGCAGAGCCATGCAGCGCATACCGGCGCAGCCGTAGGTGGAGTTGATGATGGCATTGGTGGCGCTTTCCAGATCGCAGTCTTCCAGCACCAGGGCATGGTTCTTGGCCTCGCACTGGGCCTGAACGCGCTTGCCGTGGGCAGCGGCCTTGGAGTAGACCTGCTTACCGATCTCGGTGGAGCCAACGAAGGTAACGGCCTTAACCCGGGGATCGGTCAGGAACAGCTCAGATTCCTTTCTGGAACAGGTAACCAGGTTTACCACACCTGCGGGGAAGCCACCCTCTTCATAGAACAGCTCCATAATCCGCATAGAGGTCAAGGGGGTGTAGGAGGCAGCCTTCAAAACCACGGTGTTGCCGGTGGCGATTGCCAGAGGCACCATCCAGCCCCAGGGGATCATAGCGGGGAAGTTAAAGGGTACGATACCGGCAACCACGCCCAGAGGCATCCGGTAAGTGGCGGTATCAAAGCCGGTGGTAACCTGCAAAGAGGCAGAGCCCTGGCTGATAAAGGGTGTGGCGCAGGCAGCCTCTGTGGGCTCAATGGCTTTCAGCACATCGCCCCGGGCCTCGGCCAGATTCTTACCCAGCTCCTTGGCGCACAGGACAGTCAGCTCCTCCAGGTGCTCCACCAGAATGTTGCGCCACTTGAACATCATCTGAGTACGCTTACTCAGAGAGGTCTGGGACCATTCGGGGAAGGCTGCCTGTGCAGCAGCAATGGCTTCCTCCACTTCGTCCACGGTGCAGCAAGGCACCTGGGCAATCACTTCGCCGGTAGAGGAATCGGTAACCTCCATCCACTTGTCAGTCTTGGATTCCTTCCACTGACCGCCAACGCAATACTTTTTTCGTTCAACTGCCATCTGTATCTTCCTTTCTTCCGAAAAATATAATTTCGATATTTGGAATCTTATTCCGTAGTATAAATTATACCTTTCTGGCATATTTTTGTCAACAGAAAAAGAAGGGGTCTGCTGCGTGTAACAACGGCTGTCCGAGGATAGCTTCCCTTCCGTTCCCTTTGTTTTGTCTCTTTTTCGGATGCCCTCCCATTTTTTCGTTCAGCATCCCACAAAAAGCAGCTTTTTCTATTGTAATTTTAATTATGAAAAGCCTCCGGCTAATGTGCCGGAGGCTTTATGAAGCCCCTTATTTGTTAAACGGATTGGGCTTTCTCACATAATTGGGATTTGCGGCCGGGATCTTTCCTTCTTTTTCAAAGAACTCTGCGATATCGTCCAGCTCCACATCTTCCCAGGCTTCCCTGGTGGGCCAGCCGGTTTCCAGATCCCACTTGCGGTCCGTATAGAACATATCCACAAAGTCGTTCCACTCATCCCAGGTTACTGTATCACCCCAGGGATCGGGGAAGGTCATCCAGGGATAAACCTCTTCCACTTCCATATCACGGGTTCTGCCGTGGTCACGCATAAAGATGGCTCTTTCGATAATCTTGCCTCTGTCTGCCAGGTGGTTGATGTCATCCATAGTTGCATGCTTTGCGCCCGTAGCGGCCCGATACATATCAATTTCCATATTGGGTCTGCCGGGATCGGGATCCTTAAACTCGCACAACAGGAGAGAGTCCTTCATCTCATTTCTGCGGATATTATCCACTGTCGCCCGAATCGCAAGGGGATGGTGGCACGGATCATCTCTGTATTGGAGATAGTTTTCATAGTGGTCATGGGAGTGGGCGCCGTTTGCTTCATCTCTGGAGCCGATCATGTGAACGATGTTCATGGTTACCCACACGCACTTTTCACAGCCCTGGAAGCCACGGCCCTGCCAGTGAGAGCTTTCACCCCAGCTGGCTTCCCAGCTAACGGGAGTGAGTCTTTCTTCACCGTCTCTGTTAAAGATACCGTGGCGGAGTGTATCGCCGTACTTTTCTTTGCCCAGGGCGCGGATCATTCTGCCCACACCTTCTGCCAAAAGATCACCCATGGGACCCTGCCGGTATGTCATGCAGTCAAGAATATACTTGATGAATTGGGGATCCTTGAAGTCGATGGGTCTGCCGAAGTCAACCTTGCCGTCATCGAACAGACCTTCCACCTGGCATTGATACATCCATGTGAACAGCCAGAATGTGATGTCCCATTTGTCGAGACCGTACTGGTTGCAGAGCCACATCATCATCTTGCCGACTTCAAAGTCGGGACCCCACATATTCAGCAGATTGCCGCTATACTTTTTCAGGTACTCATCCTTCAGCGGATCGTCCGGATCCACAAGAATCGGGAACTGCCACTGATACTTACCGGGAACAGATTGTCTCGGGAAGTCCAGGTATGCGCCCAGGATGAATTGGTTGTCAACCTGCATTACGGAAGCATAAATGTCCATGCACTTGCCCACCATGGAGATTTCTTCCCCTTCGGGATCCAGAGGGTTCTGCAGGCAGGTTCTTGTGCCCATGCAGATGTGGTTGCAGCCGGGGTTGCAGGACGTGTAAACAAACTTATGGGGAACGGCTTCAACAGGTGTATCCGCAGAGCCGGCGATCTGATTCACGGGATTGGGTGGATAGGGTAAGCCCTTTTCGGGAGTGTCGCCCCAAGCGTGAATCTTCAAAACCTCTTCCAGGTCAGCCGGCGCGATTGTGCCGGTACCTCTTGCTACGATAGCCTTCAGGTTTTTGAAGCCCCAAACCGCGCCGAAACCGGGCATTGCGAATGCATTGTCGGCATGTGTTGTAATGGACGCATGGCGGCAGCAGTTTTCACCTGCAGGACCGATTACCAGCGCAGAAGAATTTCTGCCGTATTTCTCAAAGAGCGCTTCCTGGGTGTCGGAGGTGTATTTGCCTTTGAGTTCGGAGGCGTCTTCAAAGGAGATTTTATCGTCGTCAATTACAATATATGTAAGGTCATCAGCCTTGCCTGTGAGCATAAAACCGTCGTAGCCTGCCCATTTCAGAACAGTACCGAAGTAACCGCCGCAGCATGCGTGAACATACTGCTCCGGAATTGTCTTGGCGGAGATGCCTGTCATCACAGCGCGACCGGAATAAGGAAGACCTGTGCCGGCCAGAGGGCCTGTCATATAAATGAGTGTGTTTTCCGCGGAGAGCGCCGCAACACCCTTGCCGTTGCATTCATCCCAATAAAGGCGGTTAGCCATTGCTCTGCCGCCGATATAGTCATTTGCGTACTTCTCGGTGGGAATCACAGAGGTGGTTTTGGTGGTCAAGTCGATACGGAGAATCTTGCCTGCATAGCAGGAGGGAAGCTTATCAAAAAATTTCTTTTTCGCCATTATTTTGCACCTCCTAATGTTTCGGGATCATAGGGCAGCGGATCAGAAGCAAGACCAAGGCACACTACAGGGCATTCCTTGATACACTGGGGACCGCCTTCCCGTGTGCGGCAAAGGTCGCACTTGTGGGCCTTGCGGTTTTTCTTGTCCATGGTGATTCTGGAGGGGGTGAGCTTGCAGTTCTTGGCGCACAAGCCGCAGCCAATACACTCCTGCTCGACTATGTAAACAGTGCCGTTTTCGTCAACGCACATAGCCTTGTCCTTCTTGGGACACGCCTCATAGCAGGGGTGATCGTCACAGTGTTCGCAGACATACACCTTGTGATTCAGCTGGGTGAGCTTGCCAAGCTCCAGCTTGATGCCTCCGTGGCAGGGGCCTGTTACACCGTCATGCACCAGCGCGCAGAACAGCTCGCAGCTGGCGCAGCCTATGCAGTGGCTGTATTCATCGGGATACTGAACAATGTGGTCATTTTTCATAGGGAAATCCTCCTGTGTATTACCTGTTGTATTCGCAATGCCTTACCGGCGGTTTTTTGAATATTGAAACGCTTTTTTATTATTTATAATACAATATCACGAAAACTGCAAGAAAACAATCATTTTATTTGTTGAAAATTAAAATAACCGATGTTGACACCGTATCGAATGCAGGATACTATATTGTTATCCAGTCGTTTTTACTATGCCGTGTTGGGGCAGTTTTTTGACATTTTTTCTTTTGGGAGTAAGCTGTATGAACGTAACGGACCTTTTTCAAAACCGCCCCGACGAGACAGCGCTTACGCTGTTCGGTGTTTCAGAGGGGACGCGCTACCCTAAATGCGTTGTGCTGAATGAGGAACATTCCCTGAAACTTTACCGGGAAAATGCGCTTCTGCATACATTCGTGTGCAGTCCCTCTAACCTTAGCGAGCTTTGCGTGGGATGGCTTTTCACCGAGGGATACACTGCTGACTGTGTGGAAATATCCCAAGACGGCAGCACTGCCACTGTATCCGGCGCGCCCCATGTCCCCACCCAGGAGGAAACACGCTGTCAGCCATATAATATCTCTGCTTCCACAGGTGAGATGCTGGAACTCTTTCACGCAGCTTCAGACAAGTATGCCCGGTCTCATGGCATCCACGAATGTGTGATCAAAGGGCATGACTGGCACATCCTCCGTACCGATATCGGCCGCCACAATGCCATAGACAAAGCAGTAGGCGCGGCGGTTCTGGCGGGATATGATCTTAGCGGCGCCGTGATGTTTACCAGCGGCAGAATCAATGTGCAAACGGTCAAAAAGGCGGCGCGCTGTAAGATCGGCTGCC
This sequence comes from Faecousia sp., assembly GCA_045540155.1. Classification (GTDB taxonomy): domain Bacteria; phylum Bacillota; class Clostridia; order Oscillospirales; family Oscillospiraceae; genus Faecousia. The sequence goes on along the minus strand of JAZQGT010000011.1, from coordinate 19,619 downwards.
TTATGAGCAAAGCAGTCATTACCCACGATGCCCTTATGCTTGCCGGAAAGCTGGGGCTGAAGGTCCTTTTTTCCGTAAAAGAAAACGGCTATATCTCTATATAGAAAAAGAGCTGCCCAAGGGCAGCTCTTTTTATTCGATTGTGATTTTTTGGGCAAATCGGACGCAGCGGCGGCTGTTGGCATCGCCAAAAACGATGAGCTGAACACCGTCGGTTCCCGGATCGATTCCTTCTATCTTCTCGCCGTCCGCCGTGATCGCCACATAGACTTTATCTGCCTGCAAAACCTCTTCAGCAGTAAATTCCACGCTGTAATGATCCGCAGACGTTACCGTAATACAGGAAATCCGGGCAAGGTCAATCCCCTTCTGCTCCAATAACTCCCGCAGCAAAATACCTGTATATTGATGGTGTGTTACATCCCCTTTTCCGTCCGTCAGTTCGCCGGAAAAAGTCCCTTTGTCCAGATCCTCAAAGGACAGGTCGATCTGCTGATCTCCCTGGACAATCACCATACACGCCACAGCATCCTGATTCCTGATATGTACTGCCGCAACAATGGCGGTTACTGCTATCAGCACAAGCATGCCGGTTATTAATTTTTTTGACATTGAATAATCCTCCCCAATTCCGGAATTTGCAAAAGTCTGCGATACAATACTTCTCCCAAAAGCCCGCAAAGCATACCCATGGAGCAGGCAACCAGCATCCACAGCAGGAATGGAATGCCTTCCAGACGAAATACCAGCAGGTTCGTTAGGAGCGCCCCCGCAGTATTTGCCGCCCCACAGGACAGGGAAAAATAGGCTTTATCCCTGCGGGGATAGAATTTGCGGAACAGGTCAATGACCACGCCCGGCAGCGTATAGGTCAAAACAGAAAATGCGCCCTGATAAGCGCTCATACCCATACTGAGCGCCAGCAGGCTTTGGACAAATCCTGCCGCTGCCGTTGCCAGAGGCCATGGCATTGCGCCGGTGGCAATCACCAAAAACATCAGTGAAAAGGCTGTTGCCGCGCCGCCGCCGGGAATTCTGATAAAATCCGTCAACAGGTTGGTAATCGGGGAGATTACCCGTTTGGTCACCAGACTTAAAGCGATGCTGATCGCCAAAAAGCACAGATGACCGGTTGGTACTTTTTGTTTCATTGTTTTCTCCTTTACAAATACGGTAGGTGTATCCGTTTCCAAATACGCCCTGGCAGCAGACCGTAGCCAAAGCCTTAGGTGCATACTGCTCGGAAAAAGCTTATATTTTGTTCTTACGCCGCGCTAAAATTTTTGCCTCCTGGCGCGCGGTCTCCAGGGCCAGGCTTTCCACCTCCATTTCGCAATTCTGCGCAAACATTTGCAGAACATATTCTGATATTTCCCTTTTCAGCGGGGTGTTTTCTGGCGTGTATGTCCGGATAAACGCCGCAACACTTGCCGCAGAAATGATCATACTGCCGGCGCTGCATTCTTCAAAATCAAGCCCGTAGAGTATTTTGCTTTTTTCATCATACAGAAAATTTCGCAGGTTCACATCTGTCATTACAAAACCGGTTTGCCGCTGAAATGCCACCAGCCACCTTACCAGCTTTTCCCACACATCCCAGACGGGAATACCTGTTTGCTCCTGCTCTTCCAGGCAGTCCACCAGGGTTTGCCCCGGCAATTCTGACAGCATCAAGGTTTTGTTGTCCGCCCTGATTACTTTCGCGCAGGGCACATCCTTGTCCTGCAGCAAGCTGTAAATATGCAATTCTTTTTGAAATGCCCCTTCTTCCCAGAAGGTTTTTATAACAAAGCGTCCCGCATCCGTTTGTATCAGACTGACATTGTTGCGGCGACTTTTATATTTCCTGAATGCCTGCTTTTCCATAGCGTCCTCAACTATACTGTTTGAAATCCTATCTCCTACTATACCTTTCTGCCGGTAGTTTGTCAACGGCAGAACCGCTAGGCAGATCGTTGATAAACATACCGATATATTTGCCCTTTTGGGCAAGCCGCACTTTCTCCTTGCTTATTGCAAAAGGAAATTCTATAATAAACACAGATTCAACTTATTGGGGAGGTAACTACTTTATGAAGATTGGTTTTATCGGTGTGGGTGTCATGGGAGGACCCATGGTTTTGAACCTGATGAAGAAGGGCTTTGATGTTTCCGTCTATACGCGCACCAAGGAAAAGGCGCAATATGTCATCGACGCAGGCGCCCACTGGTGCAACACAGTTGCTGAGGCTGCCAAGGGACGAGATGTTGTGATCACCATTGTAGGGTATCCCAAAGATGTGGAAGAGGTGTACTTTGGGGAACAGGGCATTATCGCCAATGCCGACAAAAACACAGTGCTTATTGATATGACTACCACCAGTCCCAAGCTTTCTCAAAAAATTTACACGGAAGCCGTTTCCAAGGGTCTGACCGCGCTGGATGCTCCCGTTTCCGGTGGTGATGTGGGCGCCCAAAAGGGCACGCTGGCTATTATGGTGGGTGGCGACAAGGATGTTTTTGAGAAGATGATTCCTGTGTTTGAAGCTATGGGTACCAATATCCGCTATCAGGGCGCCGCAGGCAACGGCCAGCACACCAAGATGGCCAACCAGATTGCCATCGCCGGCTGCATCGCCTCCGTGTGCGAGGCCATCGCCTATGCCAAAAACTGTGGGTTAGATCCCCAAGATATGTTTAACGCCATTTCCACCGGCGCAGCCGGTTCCTGGCAGATGACCAATAACGGGCAGAAGATCATCAACGGCGATTTTGCCCCGGGTTTTTTTGTCAAGCACTTTATTAAGGACATGAACATTGCCATTGATGAAGCAGATGCCCGCCAGTTAAGTTTGGAGGTTTTGCGCCTGGTGCGGGATCAGTATGTCAAGCTCGCCGAGCTTGGCTATGAGGACGACGGCACACAAGCGCTGTTCAAAGGCATCCACAAGAAGTAAATTCACGATATACCACAGGCTGCTGTATTGGGATATAGAGCAGCCAGAAACGAAAACGCTTTATTTCCCCTGCTTTTTCGGCAAGGGGCGACCATTGGTCGCCCGTTATGCTGCAGCGTCCAGCATGTTTTCAATGAAGATGCCATATCCGGCGGTAGGATCGTTAACAAGGACATGAGTAACGGCGACTACCAGTTTTCCGTCCTGTATAATCGGTGAGCCGGACACGTGTGTGTCAAGTATAGGACAATTTTTCGCCATTTTATTTTTGATGTATAAGGAATTCTATATAGTTTTCATTACAGCTAACGCCTCCGGATATTCTCCGGAGGCGTTGCTACGCAATTAAATACGGTGTTCCTTCACCCATTGTAGAAGGGCTTCATAATCCATTTTGCCGGAAGCAACCGCCAAACCGGTTGCTGATACATCGTCATTGGTGCAGTCCAAATGGATGCCGTTGACCTCCAAAAAGGTCAGCATCACATACATACCGATTCGCTTATTACCATCTACAAAGGCGTGATTGGAAATCAAATTATATCCGAGTCGTGCGCCCTTTTCTTCCTTGGTCGGATAGAATTCTTTATCGCCAAAACCGGAAAAGGCAACTTCTAAAGCAGATTCCAGCAAGCCCTCATCCCGGACACCGATACTACCGCCGGTCTCCTGGGCAATTAGTTTATGCAAAAGCAGCACTTTATCTTTTGAAAATTTGATCATTTGGCAAGCTCCTCAAAAGCCGGTTTGAAGCGCTTCAAAATTCGGGCAGCCACAATATCGATTTTCTCGTCGTCAGTCAGCTCCAGCATAGGGGAGCTTTCCAAATCAATGACCATATACTTGGGTCGATTATTCTTGAAAATCACAGCTTGGCCGTTCCTCTCGGCGATTCGGGTAACCCGGGAGAAATTCTGATTGGCTTCCGTTACAGATACAATAGCGTTGGTATTGATTTGCATATTATCAGCTCCTTCCGCCTATAGTATATGCAAAAAATAGGTAGAAGTCAACCTACAATTTATTGGTAATACGTAGGCGTGTTTTTCTTTGCATTTGTAAATCAAAATAACCAGCCGTATTTAGGCTGGCTATTTTGATTTAAGCTGCTGCATTGAGCATATTTTCAATGAAGATGCCATGTCTAGTAGTTGGGTCATTCACTAAAACGTGTGTCACCGCGCCCACCAGTTTTCCGTCCTGTATAATCGGGCTGCCGCTCACGCTGATGTCAAGTATAGGACACCTGTTTTCCAACCATTTGGTGATTTTTGATACTTATATCGGTGGCCCATTCGCAAAACAGTATCTTCAATAGTTCCTTTTCTGTGGTATTATGGAATCAGAAAGGAAATGGAGGTGCTGATTATGTCGATTGGAGAAAATATAGCAAAATACCGAAAAGCAAAAAGCCTTACGCAGGAACAGCTTGGACAACTGCTGGGTGTTACCAACCAAGCAGTGTCAAAATGGGAATCGGGCGTTTCTATGCCGGATATAATGCTGCTGCCGGAAATCGCAAATGCCCTTGGCATCACTTTAGATGCATTATACGGCATTCAAAAAACAGAAGTGAAAGTAAAAGCCGATGATTTTCCCAAAGCTGCCAATGATCATCTCATAGAGTTTATGGTGAAACAGTCTGGCGTTTGGTTTAATTTTAACAAAACCCAAGAGGAGAATATTGCCTACCACAAGAAAAAAATCTATGAAGCGGATTGCTGTGCACAAGGCTGTATTTCCGATGAGGCAGGCGCAGTTTTCATCTCGAGAGATATTTCCTTCATCAATACCGATTACAAGACTTTGGGCAGTGAATCTATTTTTGAAAAGCGGGAAGTCGGTTCTACATTAAAAAAACTAACAGACAGCCGCACAAGGAAAGTTTTATCCTATCTGTATAAAGAATCCTTTTTAGACAAAGAGACAAACAACAAGCATTTTCATATTGATACCGTTGCAAAGGCCTGCGGCATATCCGAAGAAGATGCATTTGAAGCTTTGGACAACCTGCGTTCTGTTGGCTTGTTTGAAACATACATTGAGAATAATGAGACGGAATATATTTTCCTAAAATCCAAGGCAGTGTTTGTTTTGGTTGCTTTTAAGTTGCTTGACAGGCTTGCCCAGGACCATGTATTTCAGGTCATGCGCGACACTTCCACAATATGCGATTATGCATTTGAAAAGCTATGGAAGAATAAAAGCCAAGGTTAACCACCTTGGCTTTTTGCTATATATGCGGTTAAAACACTGCTCCATTGGCAAGATTCGCCACGAGGGAGTACATTTCCTTTTCAGAGCGGACATTGTGCGCCTTGTCCAAAATGTCCTGCTTTTGAGATTCAGACAGATGGGCATAGCGGTTCATAGCGGCGGTGTTGGCGGATAACGCCAGGCCAAAGCCGATAGGAACTTGATAGAAATCCATAATTGTTTCTCCTTTCATTTTCGGGCGGGCAATGCCCGCCCCTACCTATTCTATTGATAGATGTTGTAGGGGCGACCATTGGTCGCCCGTTATGCTGCAGCGTCCAGCATGTTTTCAATGAAGATGCCATATCCCGTAGTTGGGTCATTCACTAAAACGTGTGTCACCGCGCCCACCAGTTTTCCGTCCTGTATAATCGGACTGCCGCTCACGCTGATGTCAAGTATAGGACACCTGTTTTCCAACCATTTGGCGATTTTTCGCAGTTATAAGGATATGCCATTCGCAAAACAGTATCTTCAATAGTTTCTTTCCTGTGGTATAATGGAATCAGAAAGGAAATGGAGGTACTGATTATGTCCATTGGAGAAAATATAGCAAGATACAGAAAAGCAAAAAGCCTTACGCAGGAACAGCTTGGAGAACTGCTGGGTGTTACCAACCAAGCAGTATCCAAATGGGAATCGGGCGTTTCCATGCCGGATGTAATGCTGCTACCAAGAATTGCGGAAGCATTAGAAATTAACATATATGATCTGTACGGAACTACAAAAAACTCTCAAGCCCATAAAGGCCAGATTCAAAAAATAGACGAATTTAGTATAACAGCGCAGAATCAAGTCAAAGAGTATTTATATCACCAATTATTTTCCGAAACAGTAGCTTTAAAAGAGCTTGCCAGATTCAAACATGCCGCTAACGAAACAACAAGCATGAATCCAGAATTGACACTGGGCATTATTCCGTATGCTTTTCGTGGTGCTGCCTTTGTTTCGGACAATCTGTCTGTAATATCATCTGACTTTGATGTTCAACAGGGAGCAAACAATATTGTCAATAGGGAAATTGTTTCGGGCCTAAATAAACTATGTGACCCCAATGTTATAAAAGTTCTGCATTATATGTACACAAAAGCCTTTGACAACACCCCGGAGACCTCTTTTGTCCACCCGCTTCCGAAAGATTTTGATTATTTTGAACAGGAATTTGCCTTTGACGAAATCGCTTCCGCAGGCTTTATGGGTGAAAATGAGGTTTTAGATGCAATAGAAAAACTGGCTGCAATTCATATTGTTGAGATTACCAACAAGGATTTGCAAACAAAATACATTTTTAAGAAAACAAAGGGTATCGAAACTGCTGTTGTATTCCAGATTGTCAAGCGATTAATAGGGGAATCTATGCAGTGGGGGTGCGGATATATTGTTGGTCACGGAAGGATATAAATAGAACACTATCAAAAAGCCAAGGTGGTTAACCTTGGCTTTTTGATATATATGCGGTTAAACCATTGTGCCGTTTGCAAGGCTTGCCACTAGGGCGTACATTTCCTCTTCCGAGCAAACATTATGGGCTTTGTTCAGGATGTCCTGTTTTTCAGATTCAGTTAAATGCGCATAGCGGTTCATAGCCGCAGTATTGGCAGACAAAGCCAAGCCAAAGCCAATGGGAACTTGATAGAAATCCATAATTGTTTCTCCTTTCATTTTCGGGCGGGCAATGCCCGCCCCTACCTATTCTATTGATAGATGTTGTAGGGGCGACCATTGGTCGCCCGTTATGCTGCAGCGTCCAGCATGTTTTCGATAAAAATTCCATATCCCGTTGTTGGGTCATTTACTAAAACGTGTGTCACCGCGCCGACGAGCTTGCCGTTTTGAATGATTGGGCTGCCGCTCATTCCCTGTACAATCCCACCGGTGGCTTCCAGCAAAGCCTTGTCGGTAATGTGCAGCAGGATGTTGCGCCCTGTGCCGCCGGCGTTGGGATAAACCTTCAAAATCTCCACAGAATATTCCTGCACCTTATCCCCCTGCACATTGGAACGAATGACAGCATGCCCGGGTTTTACGTCCTTGACTGTGCCCACAGGCAGCGGTTCTCCTGTCCAACCGGAGTTTGCGGTTCCGAAAACCCCGCTGCCGGTATTTTTATAAAGTGTGCCTATGGGCTGGGCATCCTTCAGCGCGCCCATGAGCTGTCCCGGCTCGCCGCATGCGCCCTTGCGTACAGAAATGATGGTTGCCTTGTAGGCGCTGCCGGACACCATATTCAGCAGCTCCCCCCGGGCATTGTTTACTCCATGTCCCAGCGTGCCGAACTTCTTGCTGTCCGGGTCGTACCAAGTGACCGTCCCCACGCCGGTTACGCCCTGTTTCAAATAAATGCCCAGTTTCGGTCCGTCTTGGGTGATCGCGGGAGTCAGACGGATATTTACAGTTTTTTTATTGCGCATAACAGTCAGCTCCACAATGCCGTCGGAGTGGTCCAAAGCATGGCGCACATCTGCAGCCGTATGGACATTCCGCCCATTTACCGTAACAATCCGATCCCCGGATTTTAAGCCCGCCGCCTGCGCTGCCGCACCCAGTTCTCCGTCAAAGGAGGCCACCGTTACGGTATTGTCTGCCAGCTCCAGACCCACCACCTGACCCACCGGAATGAGCATCTGCGCAGCATTGACAGTGCATGTGAGCATACACACACATAGTATAAGCAATCCTAATCGAAACAAAAATTTTCTCATTTTCAGCCCTCCTTTTCGTCTGCCCTGTTAATATTCCTCGGCAGCCGGATTGTAACCCTTGCAAAAGACGAAAAAAACGGAAAAAAATGGAACAAGTCTGTGCTATTTACCCATTGACAACATAGGCAGATAATGGTATATTACCCATACAATAACTAGGTAAATGTTTCGGAGGAAACCCTATGCAAGTTTACGCAGATAATGCGGCTACTACAAAAATAAGCCGTTTGGCATTGCAGGCCATGCTGCCCTGCTTTGAAACCTATTACGGCAACCCCTCCAGCCTGCATACCGTAGGTCAGGAGGCAAAAGAGGTTCTGGAGGATGCCAGAGCGCGGGTTGCCAAATGCCTTGGCTGCGAGCCCAGAGAGATTTACTTCACCTCCGGCGGCAGCGAGGCTGACAACCAAGCCATTCGCTCCGCCGCATTCTACGGCGCGCGAAAGGGCAAAAAGCACATCATTTCCACCGCCTTTGAGCATCACGCAGTGCTGCACACCTTGAACGCGCTGGAAAAAGAGGGCTTTGAAATCACCCTGCTGGATGTGAAGAACCATCACAATATTACTGCCCAGCAGGTAAAGGATGCCATTCGGCAGGATACCTGTTTGGTGACCTGCATGTACGCCAACAACGAAATCGGCTCGGTGCTGCCCATTGCCGAAATCGGTCAGATATGCAAAGAGGCCGGTGTTCCCTTCCACACCGATGCGGTGCAGGCGGCGGGTCATCTGCACATTGATGTAAAAGAGCAAAATATTGATATGCTCAGCCTGTCCGGCCATAAATTCCACGGCCCCAAGGGCGTGGGCGCCCTGTATGTCCGCCGGGGAATTCCCATGGTAAACGTGATCGAGGGCGGCGCACAGGAGCGGGGCAAGCGGGGCGGCACGGAGAACCTGCCCGCTATTGTGGGTATGGCCGCTGCCTTGGAAGATGCCTGCATCCACATGGATGCCAATAACGCAAAGGTTACGGCCATGCGGGATAAGCTGATTGCAGGCCTGTCCCAAATTCCCCACTGCGACCTCAACGGCGACCGGGCCAACCGCCTGCCGGGCAACGTAAGCTTCTGCTTTGAGGGCATTGAGGGGGAAAGCCTGCTGCTGATGCTGGACGCCCAGGGAATCAGCGCCTCCTCCGGCTCTGCCTGCACCTCCGGCAGTTTGGACCCCAGCCATGTGCTGCTGGCCATCGGTCGGGTGCACGATGTGGCCCACGGCTCTTTGCGGCTTTCCTTAAGCCACGAAAATACAGACGAAGAAATGGACCACATTCTCACCGCCGTACCCCAGGTGGTGGAGCTGCTGCGGAATATGAGTCCCGTCTGGCGGGATCTGCAAGCCGGCAAGAGAGAATATATTCTTTAATAAATTCAAAACAATCGAACCCCTATGTAGGGGCGGCCATTGGCCGTCCGCCGTACAATGTGTGCATTGCGGTAACAGACGAGCACTGCTCGCCCCTACAAAAGGAGAAAAGGAGATTTTAATATGGCACTTTATTCTGAGGTCGTTATGGACCATTTTATGCACCCGAGAAATGTGGGCTGCATTGAGAACGCCGACGGCGTGGGCCAGGTTGGCAACGCCAAGTGCGGCGACATTATGAAAATTTATCTGAAAATTGATAATGACATCATTACCGATGTAAAATTTGAAACCTTTGGCTGCGGCTCTGCCATTGCCTCCTCCTCTATGGCAACGGAAATGATCAAGGGCAAGCCCATTTCCGACGCTTTGAAGCTGACCAACGATGCGGTTGCCGAAGCGCTGCACGGTCTGCCCGCCCACAAGCTCCACTGCTCCGTGCTGGCAGAGGAAGCCATCAAGTCCGCGCTGAAGGACTACTACGACAAAAACGGCATCGCCTACGATTCCAAGCTGTTCCCCGACTGCGACCACTGCGACCACTGCCACTAAACAGAGGTAGGTCGTATGATAGTATCCACAAAAGGCCGCTATGCCCTCCGGGTAATGGTGCATTTTGCCACCAAAGGGGCAGCCGATTATATTCCGCTGAAAGAAATCGCGGAGGCGGAAAACATTTCTCAAAAATATCTGGAATCCATTATGACCGTTCTGTCCAAGGCCGGTTTTGTGGACGCGGTGCACGGCAAGGGCGGCGGCTACCGCTTAAACCGCAGTCCTGCCGACTACACCGTGGGCAGTATTCTGAAGCTGACCGAAGGCTCTCTTGCCGCGGTATCCTGCACCGCCCAAGGCCCTGCCGCCTGCTCCCGTTCCAACTGCTGTCAGACCAAGCCCATGTGGGACAAGCTGGACGCCATGATTGACAGCTTTTTCGAGGGCATTACCCTGGCAGATTTGCTGGAAGAATCCAAAATTAACACAAAGTGAGGAAATAATTATGAACATACTGGCTCCGTCCATTCTCTCCTGCGATTATATGAATATGGCGAGAGATTTTACCGAATGTAAGGAAAACGGCGTAAAATGGCTGCACGTGGACATTATGGACGGTCATTTCGTACCCAACCTGTCCTTCGGCTACTCCCTGGTGAAAGCCATGCGCCCCATTACCGATTTGGTTTTGGATGTGCATCTGATGATTGACACCCCCATCAAGTATGCGGAAAACTTCTGCAAGGCCGGCGCCGACTACTTAACCATCCATGTGGAGGCGGACACCCGGGAAAACATCCGCAAGACCCTGGAGCTGATTCGCTCACTGGGGGTAAAGCCCGGCATCGTGGTCAAGCCCAACACCCCCGCAGAGGAGATTGGAGAATTCCTGCCTATGGTGGATATGGTGCTGGTGATGACTGTTGAGCCCGGCTTCGGCGGTCAGAAGTTTATGGCGCACATGATGCCCAAGGTCAAGCAGCTGCGCTCCATGCTGGACAAGGTCAATCCCGCCTGCCATCTGGAAGTGGACGGCGGTGTGGATTTGAATACCGTTGTGCAGTGCAAGGAAAACGGCGCCAATGTATTCGTCGCCGGCTCTGCCTACTTCGGCTCTTCCGACAAGAAAGCCTTTACCGCAGAAATTGAGAAATAAGAAAATCGCCTGCCACCCGGCAGGCGATCTTCATTTACTGGAGCAAACGTCCTTCCTATGTCATTGCGAGGCTTGCTTGCAAGCCGTGGCAATCTCCCGGCAGGATTATTCAGCCAAGTAATCGGTTGTAAAGATCCTCCCATTTTGGATTAAATTCAAAATATAAGAGAGGTTTTCCGGTCTCTTGACCAGCTTTTAATTTGCTTTTCTCTTTGGAGTGCTGATTTTACATCTGCTGTTTGCTCAAAATATACCAGCTTTGTAACATTGTACTTTGCAGTAAAACTATCTTTATCTATACGGTTTTTATGCTCATAAACCCGGCGTATCAAATCATTGGTAACTCCGGTGTATAAAACAGTACTATATTTATTTGTTAAAATATACACATAGTAATTCATCATCTGTTCTCATACTCTGTACCGGGAGATTGCCACGTCGCCTTCGGCTCCTCGCAATGACAGGGAAGATTGTTTATGCGGCAGGCGTTACCCGCAGCATCATACCGGACTTGGACGGGTCAGCGAAGCAATCTCCGATACCAACATAAAAATGGTTGCCGTCAAAATCAAAGGAAACGGGAGGCCCTGCATAATCAAAGGAGGCCACTTCTATAAAAGAACCTTCTTCCCCGGTGGCTGACTTGTAAATCACAACAGCGCAAGTCATATCCTCTTTGAATGTGTAGCTCAGCACATACAGTTCGTCGTTGTGCAGCAAAATGTCGGTAACCACGCCCCTGTTGGGCATAGGAATTTGCTTGTGGGTCTCCGGCTTAGTAAAATCGGTCACCGCATTCAATGCCGTGGAGGTGAGATAACAAGTGCCCTTCCACTCCAATTTTCCCTGCCAGTAATTCCGGCCCGGTGTGCCTGTCAGACGGGCATCGGCCGTGGATTGATATTCCATTTTTCCGTCTGCATAGCGAAAAACAAAGTAATCATAGCGATTGACGCCGATTTTCTTAAAGAGAGTCAGGGCATAAAGGTTATTGTCGTATTCCACAAAGGCATAGGTTCGTGAGTACTCATAACCGGTAGTGTCCAAAAGTGCGCCGTCCCGATACAGCGGCACAAAGGCAAAGGATTCGCCCTTGTCTTGGGATACCGCTACCGTGTTTTCCAGGGTTTCCGTGCCGAGACCGGCAAAGATCTTGCCGTCAAAGCCGATCATATCGAAATTGTGCAGGCCGTTTGGCAGGGTGCGTACCTGTGTCCACTTGTCCCCGTCCAGCACATAATAGTTACCCAACTCCCAGCTTTCGTTGGGGTCGATGCCGGGAGTGTACAGGGTGCCATCGATCTCCACAAAGCGGTGGACCGCCTGGTCGGCGGTGGTGCCCATAATAACCCAGCTTTGGGTTTCCTTGTTGAAGGCTAAAATGGGTGCTGTGCCGGCGTTTTTGTTATAATCTCCTACACCGCGATAGACTATATTGCCCCAAACTTTTACATCCCATACCTCGTTGGCGGTGCTGTCTGTGTACCAGTAGTTGCTGAAAACTCCCAGCTCCACAAAAGCTGCCTCCGGGTCAAAAGCCACATACTTACAATCTTTGCACATATTTTGGGTGTTCAAATCGTGGGGGAGTTTCGCAACAGGACGGGTCTGTGCGACCTTGCATACGGAGCAGATCCGTTCTTCTACGCCCTCTTTGGTGCAGGATGCCGTTTCTTTCAAAATCCAGTCGTCAAAGGTGTGTTGATGGGTCGGTTCTTTGCTGCAGCCCAAAAGGGTTAAGCAAAGAAGAACTGCCCCTGCAAATAGACATTTTTTCATATATACTTTATTTTTCCAGAGCCATCATTTTGTCAATACGGCGCTGATGGCGGGCATCGCCGGAAAATTCCGTACCCAACCATGTGTCCACAATCTGCAGCGCCAGCATCTGGCCTACCACGCCGGCGCCGATGGCCATCATATTGGTGTCGTTGTGCTCCCGGGTCATACGGGCGCTCATCACATCCGACAGCAGCGCGCAGCGGATACCGGGGACTTTATTGGCAGTAATGGAAACACCGATACCGGGGGTGCACAGCACAATGCCCTTGTCACACTCGCCGCTTGCCACCGCCCGGGCTGCCGGGGCAGCAAAGTCCGGATAGTCACAGCTGTCCAGAGAATACGTACCAAAGTCCTTCACCTCATACCCCTGCTTTTCCAGATGGGGAATCAGCGCGTTTTTCAGCGCCAGCGCGCCGTGGTCACAGCCCAATGCAATCTTCATAAGTAAATCCTCCTAATCAAATGATAAAGCCGCCGTTGACGGCAAGTACCTGTCCGGTTACAAATTCTGCCTCTGCCAGATATACCATGGCCTGCGCCACATCGGCGGGCGTGCCGTTGCGGCCCACGGGGGTCTGGTCTTTTAATTCCTGCATAATTTCCGGCGCCAAACCGGCGCACATATCCGTTTCAATCACCCCGGGAGCAATACAGTTGACCCGCACACCGGCGCTTCCCAGTTCCTGGGCCAGCGCCTTACTCAGGGCAATCACCGCGCCCTTGGTGGCAGAGTATGCCGCCTCGCAGGATGCGCCCACCTGCCCCCACATAGAGCTCACCGTGATGATACAGCCTGCCTGCTTCCGCAAAAAATAAGGGGTCGCGGCATTGACGCAGTGGTAAATTCCCTTTACATTCACGTCAAACAGCCTGTCCCAGGCGCTTTCCTCCAAATCCCGCAGCAATCCGCTGACGGAGATGCCTGCGTTGCACACCAGCACGTCCACATCGGGAATTTGGGAGAACGCCTTCTTTACCGCCTCACCGTCTGCCACATCGCAGCAAATAGCGGTCGCGCCGGTCTCCCGGGCAAGGGAAGCCGCCTTTTCGTGTTCCTTTTCATAGAGAAAAAACACCCTGTCCCCCCGGGCAGCAAACTGCCGCACCGCCGCTTTGCCGATGCCCCGGCTGCCGCCTGTAATCACAACTGTTGCCATGGTAACCTCCCTTAAGCTTCTGTAAATCCAAAAGCGGGAGGGTCAGTGACCCTCCCGTTGTCTGCGTTATTAACGACGGCGGCTCTTGGTCCTGTGGTCAGAATACTGCCGGATGGACGAAATTTTGCTGTCGGACTCGCTCATAAACTGCTTGAGCTTCTCCTCAAACAGCTGGTCGGCAGTCTTGGGTGCAGGAGGAGGCAGCGGCGTACGGGCGCGGGGGGCGGAATTTTCCCGCCGGGGCGCGCGTTCCTCTCTCTTTGGCTGGGCCTGCAGACGCTTGATGGACAGATTTACCTTCCCTGCCTCTGCGCTGAGGACCATAACCTTCACATCCTGCCCCTCGGTCAGGTGCTCACGCACATCACTGACGTAGGTGTTGGCCACCTCCGAGATATGTACCAGACCGGTCTTATTCTCCGGCAGGCTGATGAACGCGCCGAAATTGGTGATTGACTTTACCTTGCCATCCAAGATGGCACCAACGGTTAACTCCATGTTTGTAATGCTTCCTCCATTTTAATTGCTTGGGGTAAAAAATTCACTGTCCGGATCTACCAGACCCAGCTCCAGCGTGGCGATGCGCTTTACGCTTTCCACGGTGCCCAGCTCTGCGATTTGCCGGGTCAGCGCCCGGTTGTCCTGCTCCAGCTGGGCGGCCTGCTGCTGCAGGTCTGCCTGCTGTCCCCGGGCGGTTTGAATGGAAATGCGCAGCGTAATCAACGCTGCCGTACACAGTACCACGGTGGTCAGAACCACACACTTCATCAGTGTCGAACTGCGGCGGTACACCAGCCGGATGTGGCTGAAGGGATTGTTCTTTGCAGGCATGGCTTGCTCCTTCCCTTGCGGATGTTTTCTTTTTCCCGTTTCTGCCCTTTATTGTAACCCATTTTTTCCCGGTTGCAAAGAGAAATTTTGCGTATTTTCCGATTTTTTTGAAAATTTCCCCCAATGGACGGAGTATTTGGGCAAAGAATCCCCAAAGATGCGCAAAAACAGGCCTTAACCACCGGCCAAAGCTCCTGTCCCAGCCGATAGCGCCCAGCAGCGGCGCGGCAAAATACCCCATCCGCAGGTCGCCCCGGCAGACCGCGAACCCGTAATACAGATACACCCAGCCGGCAAAGAGGACGAATACCGTATCCGGAAGCACGGCTTTTCTTTTCCGCACAGGCCGCAAAAAGCCGTAAACAATCCCCAGCGCACACCCCAGCACCAGTCCCGTGACGAACCGCGCAAAGGCGGTTTGCGGCTCGTTCATCCCCAAAGACGCCGCCACAGCGTACCGGCAGACCGGGGCTCTTCATAAACAACCGCGGAAATGCTCCCCTCCACCGATACCTGTCCGCCCTCCGGCAGCAAAGTCTTTAGCTGTAAGTCCTTCCCCTGCACCACCAGCGTTCCCAGCTCCGTGTGGGCAATGACTGCCGTTTCATCAAAGCTGACCACCTCGGTCACGCCGGAAACGGTCAGCTGTCTTCGCTCGTTGAGCGTAAGCTTGTGGGGCAGCGCGGGTTTCTGGTCGGTCATGTCCATCCCTCCTTGTTTTGTAACAGCGTATGCTCCATTGACAAGGAAGATACCGGATTGTATACTGTATTTATTGTAAAGAAGGAGGCAGGGTATGAAGCTTTTGCACGCAAACCTAAACGGTCAGAATCCCCATGAAGCCGGTCTTGCCCTGCTGCAAACCCTCTATGGGAAGCCCCTGCCGGAAATCCGCCGCACCCGACTGGGCAAGCCCTATTTTGCCCACGGGTCGGCGCACTTTTCCATCTCCCACACAAAAAACCATGTATTCTGCGCTCTGTCGGATGTACCCATCGGCATTGACGCGGAGGAAACAGACCGGGTTATCCGTCCTGAGCTGGCAGAGAAGATCCTCTCCCCCGGAGAACTTGACCGGTACCGCCTTGCGGAAAATCCCCAAAAAGCGCTGCTGAAATTTTGGGTACTGAAAGAGGCAGCGGCAAAGTGCACCGGCGAAGGTCTGCGCATCTATCCCAATCACACGGACTTTTCCTTAACGGACCCCAGGGTGCAGGAAATAAACGGCTGCCTTGTGGCGGTCATCGAACAGAAATAAAGGAGTTACAACATGCTATTTGATACCCACGCCCATTTGAACGACCCCGCCTTTGATGCGGACAGGGAAAGCCTGATGGAAGGTCTGGCCAAAAAGGGCATCGGCAATGTGATGAATGCCGGCTGCAGCCTGCGCTCTTCCCGGGATATTGTTGCCCTGGCAGAGCGCTACCCCTGGCTGTACGCCTCTGTGGGCAGCCACCCGGATTCTGCCGACGAAGTAAATGAAGAGGTGATTGAAGAATACCGCAAGCTGTGCCGCCACGAAAAGGTGAAAGCCATCGGCGAAATCGGCCTTGATTACTACTACGAGGATATTCCCCGCGAAATCCAGAAAAAGGCCTTCCGTATGCAGATGGCACTGGCAAAGGAAGTGGATTTGCCGGTGATCATCCATGAACGGGAGGCCCACGATGACGGTATGAAGATTGTGAAGGAATTTCCCGGTGTTACCGGCGTGTTCCACTGCTACTCCGGCTCCGCGGAAATGGCGCGGCAGCTGGTAAAGCTGGGCTGGTACATCGGCTTTACCGGTGTGCTCACTTTCAAGAACGCCCGCAAGGCGGTGGAGACTGCCGCCGCCATTCCCTTAGAGCGAATCGTTCTGGAAACCGACTGTCCCTTTATGGCACCGGAACCCCACAGGGGCAAGCGGAATGACCCGGGGTATCTTCCCTACATGGCGGAAAAACTGGCGCAAATCCGGGGCATTACCCCGGAAGAGGCAGCGCGCATCACCACAGAAAACGCCCGCAGGCTTTACAGGCTCTGAATCTTCCGGAGCACCTTGACCACCTTCTCGGCAAAGTCCCAGATAGGCGGCTCCAGCCATTTATCGTAGAGAATACACATATACAGCGCCTGATAGCGGTTTTCCACCGGAACAAACCGGATGTTCTCCCGGGTCTGACAGCAGCTGGCGGGCACAAGGCAGATTCCCACACCTGCCTCTACCAAATCCAGCGCCGCCTGCGCGGTATTGACGGAGCAGACCATGTTCTCCTCCCCGGAATTGCCGGATGCCCAATGGCCGAAGCTGTTTTCCACATCGTTGCCAAACACGATCTGGGGTTCACCGGCAAGCTGCTGGAGCTGTATGCACGATGCCTCTGACAGGGCATGCCCCACAGGCAGAGCGGCGTAGAAATCCTGCTGGTACAGCTTTCGGAAATGCAGGGTTCTGTCCCGGTTGGTGCTGTCCACCAGGGCAATATCCAGCTGCTCCTGCCGCACCATGTCCATCAGGTCATCGGCAGAGCTTTCCGTTAAGTGAAAACGAATCCGGTCATTCTGCCGGGCGTATGCCATAATCTCCTTTGCTACCGCTCCCGAGAGCGTGCCGGAGACCATACCCATGCGAATCACCACCGGGGCGCTGACCTTACTCTCATGCAGGGTTACGGTGGCATTGTGCAGCTGCTGCAGCGCCGCATCCACCTGCTCCCGGTAAAACCGCCCCTCCTCCGTCAGCCGGATGTTGCGGCCTACCTTCTCGAAGAGCTTGACCCCGCCCAGCTCATCCTCCAGATGATGAATGGCGCTGCTTAGGGAAGGCTGGGAAATGCCCAGCCGGGCGGCAGCCAGGGTATAGTGCTCCACTTGGGCCAAAACGGAAAAATACCGCAGATAGTTATAGTTCATATCAGCACCTCAAAAATCTATAGGTATAAACTATAGATAAAATATCATAACTATATTGTTTTTTGCAAGAATTATTTTTATAATCTCTCCTGTGCTCCGAAAAAGCAAAAACAAAGATTGCTGTTTGGAAAAAAATGTGATATTATGTTGGATGGAGCGACCCGTTCCCAAACACATTCACATCAATACATAAGGAGAGCGCAATCCATGTCCTTTACTTATAAAAACTTAAAGGCCGAGCTGAAGCGGCACATTGTCACCGGTGATGAAATCGACCGGAATATGCAGAAGCTTCTGCAACAGAATCCCCGAATCGCGGAGGTTACCGACCGCCCCACAGAAGACGGCGACGAAGTGGTTCTGGACTACGCGGGCTTCTGCGACGGAGAGCAGTTTGCCGGCGGCACCGCCCAAGACCAGACATTGGTTCTGGGCAGCGGCATGTTTATCCCCGGCTTCGAGGAGCAGCTGCTGGACAAGGTCCCCGGCGAAGAGGTGACCGTTACCGTTACCTTCCCCACCGAATACCACGCAGAGAACTTAGCCGGTAAAGATGCCCAGTTTAAGTGCAAAATCAAATCCATTCGGGTCAAGACCCCCTATCAGCTGGACGATGTGTTCGCCAAGGAAGTGGGTCACTGCGACACCTTAGAGGAAATGCGCAGGAAGATGGGTGAAAGCCTCCAGGCGTATGCGGACAATCAGGGTGAGATGGATCTGCAGGACCGGCTGCTACAGCAGGCAGCGGATTCTCTGGAGCTGAACATCACCGACAAGATGCTCTCCGATGCCATGGACGAGCAGATGGACAATCTCCGGGCGCAGCTGGCGCAGCAGGGTCTGACTCTGGAAATGTACTGCCAGTTTATGAACACCACGGCCGAGCAGCTTCGGCAGGAGTCGGAAGCCACCGCCGCTGCCTCTATTCGCAGCCGCGCCGCCATTGACGAAATCGTGGCGCTGGAAGGCTTAACCGCGGAGAAGGAAGACATCGCCCACGCAATGGCAGTAATCTGCCGCCACAACAATATCACCATGGAGCAGCTGCAAGCGCAGTATGATGCCGCTTTGGAGCAGCTGGTGATCAACAGCGTGCTGGCCGGAAAGGTTATGAAGCTGATTCGGGATGCCGCGGAAATCACCCAAGTGTAAAAGTAAGTTTATTATTGTGCTGCATTGCGGCACCCAAATATAAGGAGGAAACACACTATGGCAATCGTTTTTGACGAAAATGGCAAGTATGTGGACGAGAAGGGCTTTGTAAAGCTTGACCCCACCAAGTTCGCTGACTGGCAGATCGCAGAAGAAGCAGAGAAGACTCTGCCCTCTGTTGACTTCTTCCGCCAGAAGCTGGGCCTGCTGGAGGATGAAATCATCCCCTACGGCAAGACCCCCAAGATTGACTTTATCAAGGTTATGAACCGTCTGAAGGACAAGCCCGACGGCAAGTTCATCGAGGTTACCGCTGTGACTCCCACCCCCTTCGGTGAGGGTAAGTCCACCGTTTCTCTGGGCCTGATTGAAGGTCTGGGCTACATCGGCAAGAACGCCGGCGGCGCTCTGCGTCAGCCCTCCGGCGGCCCCACCATGAACGTTAAGGGTACTGCAGCCGGCGGCGGCAACGCCCTGCTGATGCCCATGACCGAGTTCTCCCTGGGTCTGACCGGCGACATCAACGACATTATGAACGCCCACAACCTGGCTATGGTTGCTCTGACCGCCCGTATGCAGCACGAGCGCAACAACGACGACGAGTGGCTGGCAAAGAAGGGTCTGAAGAGACTGGACATCGACCCCAAGCGCGTGGAGATGGGCTGGATCATCGACTTCTGCGCACAGTCCCTGCGTAACATCATCATCGGCATCGGCGGCCGTCTGGACGGCTTCCTGATGGAAAGCAAGTTCGGCATCGCCGTTGGCTCCGAGCTGATGGCTATTCTGGCTGTTGCCCGTGACCTGAAGGATCTGCGTGAGCGTATCGGCAAGATCGTTGTGGCTTACTCCAAGTCCGGCGAGCCTGTTACCTGTGAGGA
>JAZQGT010000010.1:0-2223 GCA_045540155.1 Faecousia sp. | reverse complement strand
CAAGAAGGCCGGCATCGAGCTGAACCGCAAGAGCCTGTCCGAAATGGCAATCAACGACACCGCCGCTTTCGCCGCTGTTGTGGAGAAGGCCAAGGCTGCCCTGAACTAAGCGTTTTTTGGCCCTGCTGCACCGCAGCAGGGCCTTTTTCATGGCAAATAACAGTTTGTAAAGGAGGGAATGCGATGGAGCTGAAGCACACGGCCACCCGGGACGGTCGTCTTTCCGCGATCCTGCGGGAGGATATGCAGGTCTCCGCCGGCCTTATGAACCGGCTGAAATGGCAGGATAAGCTCTTTGTCAACGGGATCCCCCAGCACACGGACTTCCCCGTGAAGGCCGGGGATGTGATTGCCCTCCCTCTGGACGAGCCGGCGCCGGATTACCCCGCGGAAGAGGGCGAGCTGACCATCCTCTATGAGGACGCCCACCTGCTGGCGGTGGACAAGCCTGCCGGTATGCTGATCCACCCCTCCCGCAGCCGCAACACGGGGACACTGGCCAATCTGGTGGCCGGCTATTATGAAAAGACCGGCCAGAAAAGCGCCTTCCATCCCCTGACCCGGCTGGACCGGGACACCTTCGGCATCGTGCTGCTGGCAAAACACGCCCATTCCCATAGCCTCCTGCAGGAAACCCCGACGCAGAAAACCTATCACGCCCTGGTTTTTGGCAGCCCCGCCGATGACTGCGGCACCATCGACGCCCCCATCGCCCGAAAGCCCCTTCCCAGCCTGCTGCGGGAGGTGCGTCCCGACGGCAAGCCCTCCGTCACGGCATATCAGGTGCTGGAGCGGAATGCACAGGTGTGTAAGCTGGCGCTGACCCCCGTCACCGGCCGGACCCATCAGCTGCGGCTCCACTGCTCCCATATGGGCTTCCCCATCCTCGGCGACCCCCAGTACGGCAGTGCGGAAAGCCAGGCTTTATCCCAGGTCCGGGGTCTTGCCTGGCAGCAGCTCTGCGCGAAAAGGCTTGCATTTTGTCACCCGATCACAGGCGTGCCTATGGTTCTGGAAAGCAGGATGGATGTGTGTCTGTAATCTGTTACAATTCGTAATTTCCCTGTATTTTTCAAATTATCTCGTTTTTTATGGATATTTTCCTCCAAAAATACCATTTTTTATGCCACAAAGTCCTTGACATTGCTTCCCTTTGGTGCTATAATCTGTAACCGGATTGTAACAATTTGTAACCGTTTTACAATCCGGAAAGGAAATGATTATGCCTGCATCCAAACATTTGGGTCGCCTGATCGTTTGCCTGCTGGTTCTGTGCCTGATGTTCTGTCTGACCCCCGGTCAGGCCTCGGCAGAGAATGACCAGTCCAAGGCAACTGCCGGTCAGATCGTGACCCTTGTGCGTAGAAGCGCATATGCCGGCACCACTGTCATTGGCTGTTTTGAGGACGGTACCCGTTTGAAGGTGCTTGGCACCAAGAACCAGTTCTACCGCGTCGACTGCTATGACATGACCGGATATATTATGAAGAGCCAGGTTCGGCAGGACGAGAATGGCGAGTATTATGTCAACTGCGTCGTCGGCTCCTCCGAAACCACGACCCTTGCCACCAGAACCCCCGAGGAAGCACTGGCCCTGCGCGGCGATGTCCGTACCGAGGCGCTGAAGTACCAGGGTGTCCCCTATGTCTGGGGTGGCACCACTCCCAAAGGTTTCGACTGCTCCGGTTTCACCTCTTATGTTTACAGGAAGGTGGGCAGCCCCATCAGCCGGAGCTGCTACTATCAGCTCCAGTGCGGCGTCATCGTTCCCAGATCTGAGCTGCAGTGCGGTGACCTGATCTTCTTTGAAAACACCGGTGAAGACGGCGGCTTTGCCTCCCATGTAGGTATCTACATCGGCAACGGTCAGCTGATCCATGCCGGCAGCAAGGGTATCACTGTGGTGTATCTGGACAGCGCTTACTTCAGCTCCCATTACATGTGTGCCAGACGGGTCGTGCTTACCAGTGCCCCTGACCTGGTTCCCGAAACGGTGCTCCCCGCAGCGGGCATCACCCAGAACATAAACGGCTCCTATTGGAGAGATAGTTCCCAGACTTCTGATGAGTCTGGGAACTCTTTTTTTGCGACGGTTCATAGATAAACTGGGATTTATCTTACATTTTCCGGCGAGACCGTAGGGCGGGAGCAAGCCCCCGCCCTACAATAAACGGAGCGATAAACTGAAGTTTGAACCACCATATGTTAAGGAGGAAATAACTA
>JAZQGT010000009.1:0-41163 GCA_045540155.1 Faecousia sp. | reverse complement strand
CGCGTCCATCATACCGCCGGCCATAGTCAGCAGACGCAGCACTGTAAAGCCGCCCATCATGCTCATCATCTCGGGGGTCATTTCAAAGCCCATGGGTTTTGCCTTCTCGCCCTTCTTCTTGCCGCCCAGCATTTTGCCCATCAGCTTCATGAACAAGAGCTTGCCTCGGAAGGTAGAGATCACATCGCTCATTTTGGAGTTAAGAGACAGTCTGCCCTCTTTTTCGTCGATATCAAACCAGTTGAGAATGGCACCCACTTCTACAAGACGGTATGCCTCGTTGAAGGTATCTACCTTGCGGAGAACGCTCTCATCTCTGCACGCGCCAGCCACGGCTTCCAGCTTGGTCTCACCTACATTGGGAACATCAAAATAGAAGAAGTGGTCGGCAGCTTCCTTCACGCCCAGGCTCACGCCGTTGGCAAACAGCTCCACAGACTTCTGATTAGAGTAAACGGTAACCTTAGTTACATCCTCTACCCGGTCAATGTAGCGCTTGCCGCACAGGTGCACAAAGGGCTCATCGGACAGCCATGCCTTATAGGCATAGAAGGAATCCTTCTTATACTTCCGATCAAAGGTTACCAGGCCCTTATGGTTCTGACCGTTCTCACCGCCTTCGGCACGGGCATCCGCGCCGAAATCAAACATGTTCCACACATGGGTTGCCCACATATACTTACGGGTGAACAGCTGCTTAATCAGTTCCTCGTGGTAATACGCCTGATATTCCTCGGTATAGTCGCCCTGACGGGGATCGGAATTGTGCCAATCCAACGCCTCACAGCCATACTCGGAGCAGCCGATGGGAATATTGGGGTGGGTAGCGTGGAACTTATCAAACCAGGGACCGTTCATGGAAGTATCGCCGCCGTACCAGCCGAAATAATGGTTGTAAGACACCACATCGGGAATCTGCAGGTAGGGATCATCCATCTTGCACATAGACACAGCTGCGATGGTGGTAAGTCTGGTCTTATCCATCTGATGGCACAAGTCGTTCAGAATCCGGTGGTTTTCCAGCAGATCCTCAGTGCTGCCGCCAATGGAAATCTCGTTAGACAGACCCCAAACCACGATGGAGGGGTGATTGTAATTCTGAACAATCAGTTCTTTCATTTGGGAGACGGTGTTCTCCCGGCCGGTGGGCATGTGCTTGGAGATGTAAGGAATTTCTGCCCAGATTACCATACCGCGCTCATCACACAGATCATAGAAGAACTGATCGTGCTGATAGTGGGCCAGGCGAATGGTGGTTGCGCCCACCTCGCAAATCAGGTCCATATCCTCGGTGTGGTGTTCAGGCAAGAGGGCGTTGCCGATACCCCAGCGGTCCTGATGGCGGGATACGCCACGCAGGGGGTATTCTTCACCGTTGAGAATAAAGCCACGGTTGGGGTCAATTTCAAAGCTGCGGCAGCCAAAACGGGTGCATACGGAGTCGATTACCTGACCGTCCTCCAGCAGCTCTGCCTCACAGCAGTACAGGTAGGGGTCCTTACGGCCGTGCCACTTGCGGACATTCTCCAGCACAAAGTTCGCCTTGGTGTCTGCAGTGGTAACTTCCGCAATCAGCTTTTCGTCCTTGTCATAAATGGCGTAGTGGACGGTTTGGCCTTCCTTGGCGTCAGTGATAAACACCTCGGCCTCCACATTGGCATTGTTGCCGTCAATCACAGGGGTCACCTGAATGCCGGGGCCGCCGTAGTAATCCAAATCAAAGTGGGACTGGCTCACGCAAATGACATTCACATTCCGGTACAGACCGCCGTAGAAGGTGAAGTCTGCCATCTGGGGATACACGGTTTCGTTAGCGGTGTTGTCCACGGAAATAACCAGCAGGTTGCTGTCCCGCAGGTGGTCGGTCATATCCACACGCCAGGTAGAATAGCCACCGTCGTGGTGAGCAATACGCTTGCCGTTCAAAGTCACATCTGCAGAGGAATTGGCGCCGCGGATTTCCAGATAGTAGCAGTCAGCCTCAGGCAGCTCAGCCTTGGCAAAGGACTTTGCATACTGGCAAGTACCGCGGAAGTAGTCATTGCCACCGTCCTGTCCGTCCACTGCGTTCCAGCAATGGGGAACATTGACCTGCTCCCAGTCTGCAGGCAGTGTTGCAGGTACTTCAGCCTGCTTGGCAAAGAGCCAGGATGCGTTGAAATTCAAAACATTTCTCATATAATATCTCCTTTTACAAAGTTCCGGGCAGGCAGTATACTGCCTGCCCGGATGCAGTTTTTTACTAATTATTCAGCGGAAGCGCCGTGACGCTCTGCCAGCTCGGCATTCATTTCTTCGACGGTCTTCTTATCCAGATTGTAGATCACAGCAAGACCAATAAACTGCATAACCGCGCTGAACAGGTACAAACCGGCCACCAGCCAGCACATATTGTGGGAGGTCTGCAGGCTTTGACCAATGGTGCCCAAATTAGACTGATAACCAAGCACACCCATAATCAGAAGCACAACAGAGGGACCGACGCCCTGTGCCAGCTTACGGAAGAAGGAATGCAGCGCATAAACAGTGCCCTCTTCGCGGGTACCGTACTTCCACTCGTTGTAGTCGATGGCATCGCCCATCATTGCCCAAGAAACGCAGGTGTACACGCCCATACCAACGCCGTAGATCACCAAGCCCGCCAAAAACAGGATCAGTGACAGATTCACATTGTTGACCATAGGAAAGATCAGCATAAATACGCCGCCAACCAGAGAGACGATCGTACCGAAAACAGATGCTTCCTTTTTACCGTAGCGGACTACAATCCTCTTGATAAAGGGCATAAACAGGAACATAGGCAAGAAGCCGACCATTTGCACCACACCGGACAGAGATGCCATATTAAAATAGGTGGCAAACATAATGGTGTTGGCAGTAGAAGCGGCATTCATACCCAAGAACATACCCATAGCGGCCAAAGTGCAGCCCACAGCAGGACGGTTCTTCATAAACTTTCCGAAAGCGCTGAAGATGTTGGTCTTTTCACCGCCCTCATTGGTCTTCACGGTGTTCTCGTCCACGCGGACAGTGATGTTCTTAATCATTAAAATAAAACACAGGAAGCCGATGATACCCATAATTAGGGCAGCCCAGAACACCCGGTCGCCCAGCAGAATTTCCACCTGCTTGCCGGTCTCAGGACTGAGGATCTTGTCACCGATCTCATAAGGCAGCTTGGTCACGGGATTTACCAGGAACTGCTCCTTGGTAAAGCCTTCGGGGATAAAGATCTTATCCAGGAAGGAGGTGGTTCCATCGTAGGTAACCTTCTGCCAGATCAGCATAGGCAGAATGGTCATAGGCAGGATATTGCCGATCATAGAGCCGATGGAGCGCCATGTGGACAACTGTGCGCGCTCGGCATTGTCCTCTGTTACCAAGGACAGCATGGAGCCGTAAGGAACATTGGCAACCGTATAGAAAGCATCCCAAATAATGTAGCCCAGAATAAACAGCATTGCCTTAACAACAACGGGAGCGTTGGGGAACGGCAGGAACACAGCAGCACCGCCGACCAGCAGACCGCAGGCACCGATGAAGATGTAAGTCTTGAATTTGCCCATCTTGTATTTTCTTGTATCTCTGTCGATCATAGTGCCGATCAGCGGATCGTTCACAGCATCCCAAATCTGCACCAGCAGCAAAAGCAAGGACAGCAAGCCGGTTTCCATCATCATGTACACCAGCCAGAAGGTTTGCACAGTGCCTTTCAGCGCAAAGCTCATATTGCAGCCAAGGTCACCGGCAGCGTAGGCAATCTTGTCCCGCATACCAAAGGGACGAACCTGTTTTGTTGTTTTCACTGGGAAAACCTCCTCAACATTTTTACCAAAGAAACCCATTATGTAGGTTTCTTTTTTTACATTTTACCATATAGCGCCCCTTGCCAAAACAATATATCTCTGTTATTATAAAACATATCTCATGTCAAAGAAAGGATGTCCACATGCAAGAAACAATCATCTTTCTGCAAAAACTGCTGGAAACCGCCAGTGGTATTCCTCTGTCACAAATTGCCTGCACAAGGCAGGATTTGCTGGATTTTTTGCAGACCAGCACCCATCATATTCTTGATTTTATTTTTCTGCACAATGGGTCATTTTTTCACAATATTCTGCAGGTTTCAGCCCCAAATAACGCGATCCATGAATGGGTTTTCCCCGGGGGCATTACCTATCTTGCGCACGGGGACAAATCTATGGATTCAATATTCCTGCTCGGTCCTGTGCTGACACAGCCCTTTTCCCGGAAGGATGTTCTGTATCACGCAGAACAATACCGTATCCCATCAAGCACAAAATCTCAGATTTTGCAATTCTGCAGCGAACTCCCGGTGGTGGGAACCCACATTCTCTACCGCACCGGTGATTTGGTGTTCGGGCACCTCACCGGCAAAAAGCAGCCTATGAATATCGTCCAGCCGGACATACTGTCTCCCACTGAATCGCCCCTGATCCCCCCCGCCTTTACAACAGAGGGTGACATTGTGCAGATGCGTCAGGTGGAAATGCGCTACGAATACAGCGCTGCCCTCACCGATGCCATCAAGCAGGGAAATCTCCCCCTGGCTCTGCACATGATTGGCCGCTACAATCCCGACTCTCAAACTACAGTGCGCAACGCCAATCCCCTGCGCAACGCCCAGAACTACTGTATCGTGCTGAACACCCAGCTGCGTCACGCCTTGGAAGAATCCGGCATTCATCCCTACTGGGTAGACAAGCTGTCCAACGAAATCGGACTGGAGATTGAGCAGCTGAAAAGCACGGCGCAGGTACCCCATTTTTTCAGTCAGATTATCCGACGGTACTGCCGGCTGGTACAGGAGCATACCTATCCCAATCTAAAACCCCTGACCAATCTGGCAGTTACCTATATCAAGGAACATCTGGCAGACAACCTGACCGTAAAGGATACGGCAAAAGCACTGACAGTAAATGCTAACTACCTCTCTACCCTGTTTCATCAGGAAATGGGAATGACGTTTATTGATTTTGTAAACCGGGAGCGCACCAATCAAGCTGCTGCCCTGCTGAAGCACACAAATTTGCAAATTCAGCAGATTGCCGCCACTGTGGGTTATAACAACACCAGCTACTTTGCAAAGCAGTTTCTGAAATTTCAGGGCACAACACCCAGTCAGTACCGCCATGCGGATATATAAAAGGCGGAGGTTAAACCTCCGCCTTTTAATACAGCTTAAAGACTTCCACCACTTTCCGGGCGACTTTGTAGAGAGGTCCTTCCAGTGTCTTTTGCACATTTTTCAGCTCCTGCCGGATGGGAATTTGCTGCGGGCAATGGCTTTCACATTTTCCGCAGCCGATGCAGTTATATGCTGCAGTGGAGTCCTGCCGGGCAGCGCTGCACATAAAATGCTCCTTCAGTCCCGCAAATTTCCCTTCGGAGGCGACCCGATTATAAGAGGCAAAGGCACCGGGGATGTCCACCCCCTTGGGGCAGGGCATGCAGTAACCGCAGCCGGTGCAGCCAACCTTCATGTTCCCGTTGATGGCCGCCACCACCCGGGCAAGCATTGCCTCCTCTTCCCTGCCCATTTCGCCTACTTCCGTTGTAGAAGCAGTTTCCACATTGTCCTGAAGCATTTCCATGGAATTCATACCGGAGAGCACGCAGGTCACTTCCTCCTGATTCCACAGCCACCGAAGCGCCCATTGCACCGGTGTGCGCTGCACGGGATGCTTTTCAAATTCCGCAACCGCCTGTTGGGGCAGACGGTTTGCCAGCTTACCGCCCCGCAGCGGTTCCATGATGATCACCGGCAACCCCTTGCTATGGGCGTACTGCAAGCCTTTACGCCCCGCCTGGGTGTGTTCGTCCATGTAATTATATTGAATTTGACAGAAATCCCAATCGTAGGCATCCACCAGTTTGCAGAACATATCGGAGTTGCCGTGATAGGAAAAGCCAATCTGCCGGATTGCGCCGGCACGCTTTTTCTCCTCCAGAAAATCCAATATGCCCAGCCTTTTCAGTTTCTCCCAGGTCTGCACATCCGTGAGCATGTGCATGAGATAGTAGTCGATATAATCCGTCTTCAGCCGCTTTAGCTGCTCAGCAAACAGGCGCTCCATGCCCTCCCAGGACTTAATCAGGTAGTGAGGCAGCTTGGTGGCAATATAAATACTTTCCCGCACTTGGTTTTTGGCAAATATTTCACCTAACGCCGCTTCACTGCCGGGATAGATATACGCGGTATCAAAGTAATTTACACCGGCATCAATGGCGGCCAGCAGCTCCCGTTCCGCTTCTGCCATATCAATTCCGCCGCCGCTGCGCTGAAAACGCATACAGCCAAATCCCAGGGCGGATATGGCATTTCCGTATTTGTCCTTGCGATATTTCATACTTTCACCTTACGCTTCCCTGCATAATACTTTCTGAACGCCAGAATCTCCGCCAGCAGGCACACCGGCAGCGCCGCAAAGATGTCCACTACGGAATGCTGCTTTGTAAACGCCACCGACAGACAGACTAATATCACAAAAATCACAACCGCAGCCTTTACGTACCACGCCGCGCTCTTTTCCTTCAGCCACGCCGAAGCAATGCCCAGGGAATATGCCACATGCAGCGAGGGGCAGACGCCGGTGTTGGTATCGGCAGAGTAAATGATGCCCATGATCCACGTGAGTACATTCTCCCGGGGGAACACCTCCGGACGCAGATCCTGCCGGGTGGGCCAAAGGATATAGCACACCATGGCAACCGCTTGTGTAATGATAATGTAGGTCTGCAAACCTTTGAAATTTTCCACATTATACAGCAGAAAATACCCCAGTGAAATTACAATCAGCACATACCACCCCACATAGGGAATGACAAACCACTCATTAAAAGGAATGATATCGTCCAGCTTACACCACACAGGGTAGCATTTTTCCGCGGGAATCAAATTTTCTGTAAGGAAATACAAGCCAAAATAGGCCACCCAGCCCAGCAGCAGAAGCAGATGCCGATAAGTGGGGCTTGTGATATTGCTGGGGCGCAGCGCGCGGTAATCAACCACAGGTTTTTTCATTTCTCTTTCACCTCATCGGGAATATTTACAGGATACGCCTTTTTAGGAAGATTGGGATAAGGTACCACAATGTGCTGGGGCAGGTTTACGGCTATGCGGGTAATCTCGTCCATCAGGTAATTGCAAATCCGCTGCCGCTGCTCCTCCATAGGCGCACCGGCACAGTAGGTTATGGGTTCTCCCAAATACATCTTCTTCAGGTTGGGAGCAATATACATGGGAACAAAGGAGAGTTCTTTCCCTGTACGCCTATAATAGAGCTTGGCGATGTCAATAAACCGGTCCTGAAATTGGTAGACAATGTGGTTATGGGGCGTATAACATTCCGGGAAGATAATCACATTGGCGCCATCCTCCAGCGCCGCAACGGTCTGCTTAAATGTAGTCAGCAGCCGGTTATCCCGGTACACCGGTATGGTATTGGCGTTGGTAAACACACAGGCGGAAATGGGTGCGATGATATAGGAAAGCAGCTTATAAAACCAGTGTGTCCACTTGGGCTTCCCACTCCAAAAGTCAGTAAACGCGTAAGCAGGAACCTCTTTAATGTACATCATCTGGTGGGCACACCAAATTTTCCGTTTCCCGGGAAAATACAGCTCTCCGCAAATGGGTCCGTTCATCTGGGTGTGATTGGCTACCACAACGCACGGCGCCTCCGGGAGATTTTCAAGCCCCTCTACAGTAATCTTCGGATAGAACACCCACACAAGAAAGCGAATAATCCGGAAGCAAAAACGGGAGAATCCCTTCTTTTTATGTCTCATATTTTCTTCCTCTCCACAGAATTTCTGTTCCAATGCCTGCATTATAGCATAAAAAACGTCCGTTGAATATGAAATTTTTTTGAATAGACAAGGATTTATAATCAAAACATTAATAAATCCCTGCGTTCCATCATCTGTTTGTTATATGGCAAATTGACAAACATTTTGCCGGGTGGTACAATTTACATAACCGGAAGAAAGAGAGGGTGTAATATGGAAAATTTGTTTCGCAAAAAAGACCTGATTTATACCATTGCGCGGGAGCAGAGCTTCTCCAAGGCCGCGCAGAAGCTGTTTATTGCCCAGCCGTCTCTGAGTCTGATGGTGAAAAATCTGGAGGAAGAACTGGGAACGCCCCTATTTGACAGGAGCTGCAAGCCTATCCGGCTCACCGAGGCGGGCCAGGAATATATCCGCGCCACCCAGCAAATCCGGGAAATTGAGCACGCCTTCAACGAATATATCCGTTCCCTGAATCATCTGGAAACCGGCTCTTTGCGCATCGGCAGTAATCAGCTGCTGTCGTCTCTTGTGCTGCCCAAGTACATATCCCGGTTCATGCAGGCCTACCCTAAGATTCACTTAAAGCTGATAGACGCAAACTCTACCTCTCTTGAAAACGAAATCAGCAACGGAACGCTGGATATTGTCATTGACAATTCCGTACTTCCGTCAGATATATTCCACCAAAAGCATCTTGCATCGGAGCATTTGCTTCTGGCCGTTCCCAAAACATACGAGGAAAATGACGCCTGTGGCGCCTATCAGCTCACATACGAGGATATTTTGAAAAACCGCCTTGGGGAATTCCGCCCCGTGCCGCTGGAAGCGTTTTCCCGCACGCCTTTTATTCTGATGAATCGGGACAACGATATCCGCAAACAGACCAACGCAATCTTCCAGGAGACGAATTTTAACCCCACTGTGCTTTTTGAGCTGGACCGGCTGACAAACCTCTATTCCTACGTAGAGCAAGGCACTGCCGCCTCTTTGGTCAGCGATACATTGGTGCGGAATATCCGCGGTGTAAACCAGGATAACATTGTATTCTACTGCCTGCCCACAAAGCACAACACCCGAAACATCTACGCCTCCTACAAGAAGAACAAATTCTGCACAAAAGCTATGTCCGCGCTGATGGAAATGCTGGAAGGACTGACCTGATGCTGCATAAAAACGAGACTTTTACCCAGGTAAAAGTCTCGTTTTTATTATTCTTCATCGGCACTCTCCACCGGCAGCTTGCGAATTACTGCGGTTTCCACCTGATAGTTGTGCATCTGGGTAACAGTGATTTGCAGGCCGTCCAGCTCCACCACATCGTCCACCTCCGGAGAGGTTCCCAAATGATGGAAAACAAGACCGTTAAGGGTGTCGTATTCCTCGGATTCCAAAGGCATTTCCAGCGTTTGGGAAAGTTCCTCCAGCAGCGTACTGCCGACTGCCTGCCATACATTTTCCTCTAACTGGATAACTTCCTCAACCACTTCCTCCGGAAGAACATCGTCCTCCAAATCGCCCACCAGTTCCTCAATCAAGTCCTTAATGGTGATAATACCGCTCATGCCGCCGTACTCGTCCAGCACCACTGCAAACTGCTCGTGATCCCGTTTCATATTCCGGAACAGCACATCCGCCTTCAGAGATTCCGGAACCACATAGGCATCGGATACCGCCTGTTCCATGACCGTTTCCTTGGTTCTGTCCTTCATGCGGAAGTAAATTTTGGTATTCAGCACGCCCACAATCTGGTCGGGGGTTTCATTACATACAGGGTAGTATGTATACCGGCTTTCGGAAATTGCCTCGTCCCAGGCATCTAAACTGTCCTCCAGATAAAGCAGCACCACATCGGTTCTGTGGGTGATAATCTCCTCTACAGGAAGGTTGTCGAACTCGAAAACATTCTGTATGAATTCACGCTCTTCATTGTCAATGGTGCCGTTCTCATTACCCACATCCACCATCAGACGAATTTCTTCCTCACTGACCTCTTCGGTCTGGGCATTGGGATCAATCCCCAGCAGACGCAGGATGCCGTTGGTAGATACAGTCAGCAAAGTAACCAAGGGAGCAAACACCTTAGCGATAAAGCTGATTAGGCCCGACATGCCCAAGGCAAGGGACTCTGCCTTTCGCATTGCCACCTGCTTAGGTACAAGCTCGCCGAAAACAAGCGTAAAGTAAGACAACACAATGGTAATGAACACCACCGCTGCGGTATCCAGCACACCGGGGTCAATGGTGACGCCCAGTCCAATCAGCCAGTCCACCAGTATACCGGAGAAGTTCTCCGCGGCAAACGCAGAGCCTAAAAAGCCTGACAGGGTGATGGCGACCTGTATGGTAGCCAGAAACCGGGCAGGCTGGCTGGTTAGCTTTGTCAGCCGAATGGCACGCTTATCTCCGTCAGATGCCATTTTGGCAAGTTTATTGTCATTCATGGAAATCACTGCGATTTCCGCGCAGGCAAAGACCGCATTGAGCGCAATCAGCGCTATCTGCAGCCCTATAATCAATAGAATGGAATTGTCCATAATTTCCTCCGATTTTTCATGATAAATACCTAAAAAAACGCGCAAAAGGCAAAGCCTATATCCTACACACGCATGTGAGGACTACGCTTCGCCTGTACTAACTTATGATATAAAGGAGGAGTGTCGGGATTACTGTCGCCGTCGTCCATAGTTTTCAAAGGGTCCCCTTTCTAAGATATTACTGCCAATTATAGCATACAATGCAGAAATTGCAAGGGTTTTTTGCAAAATTATCGCCCGTCCGGAAATCCGGGCAGGCGATAAGTTTATGCCATTCGATTAAGAACCGTATCCTCGTCAGGAATACTGGGAATACCGCCGGAGCGTTCTGTAGACAGGCTGGCCGCGGTGGAAGCAAACGCGCCCACATAGCGCAGCTGCTCCTGGTTCAGGTCTTCCGGAGCAACGCCCAGCTTCAGCAGCCGGCTCACCGCACTGCCGCCGAAAATGTCACCGGCGCCGGTAGTATCCACCGGATGCACCTCAGGACAGGTTACATAGCAGGTAGCGGTTTTGTTTTTTAAGTATGCGCCCTTGGGACCAAGGGTTACCATGGCAAGGGCAACACCGTATTCCTTCAGAAGAATATCGGCGCCCTCTTCCGGGGTGCAGCCAAAGAGGAACTCCACCTCTTCGTCACTGATTTTCACCACATCTGCCTGAGAAAGGCCCCATAGAAGCTGCTTTTTGCAGGCTTCCATGTCGTTCCACAGGGGTTTGCGGAGATTGGGGTCGTAAGTAATGAGCTTACCCTTGGACTTGGCATAAGCCACCGCCTGATAGGTAGCGGAACGGACAGGCTCGTCTGTTAAAGACAATGTTCCGAAGTGGAACACCTTTGCCTGGTCAATGAGCTTCAAATCCACTTCCTCAAACCCCAGCTGGGTATCCGCGCCGGGCTTTCTGGCAAAGCTGAAGGACCGGTCGCCGGTATCATCAAAGGTAACGAATGCCAGCGTGGTAAACACCGCGGGGTCTACCACCAAGCCGCCCGTTTCAATGCCCGCCTTTTGCAACGTGCCAATGAGCATCTTTCCAAAGGCATCGTCTCCAACCTTACCCAAAAGGGCAGTATGAAAGCCGTATTTGCGCAATGCCGCCAGGAAATTTGCCGGCGCACCGCCGGGGTGGGCAGCCATAGTGGGATAGCCGTCGGCATCGGTCTGAACACAGGCAAAGTCGATCAGCAGCTCTCCCAAAGCAACTACATCAAGCATGGTGTTTCGTCCTTTCACTTATTTTGCAACGGGGTATTCGTTGCACAGCAGCCGGTAAGGCGCTTCGTCTTCCTCAATGGTGGGGAAACGGCCTACGGGAGGATTGAACCGGTTGTCGGTATTGTCATCGTTGCACTGGCTCACTTCGCCCAGCAGGACAGGACCGGTCCCCTCTTCCACAGCAAAATCGTGGTACAGGAACTGCTGCACGTGAATGCTTTCGCCGGGGGTCAGACGAATCTGTGTGCCGGCAGGAACAGTATAGGTTCTGCCGTCGGTGTGCACCGTTACATCGGATTCATAGTCAATTTCTTCGTTGGGCAGGCTGTTGTACACCCGAATCAGGCAGTTACCGCCGCCGCGGTTGATAATATCCTCGGTCTTGAACCAATGGAAATGGTTGGGAGCATACTGACCCTCTTTCAGGTACAGCAGCTTTTCAGCATATACCTTGGGGTACTTATCTTCCATTGCCCGGTTGCCGTTACGAATGGTAATCAGAGAGAAACCGAACTTGTCAAAGTCTCCCATGCCGTAGTCGGTAATATCCCAGCCCAGCATGCAATCCCGCACCTCATCGTACTCATGGCCGATGGTCTGCCACTGCTCCGGCGTAAAATGGCAGAAAGGGGGAAGATAACAATGGTGCTTTTCGCACATAGCTTCCAGCTCTTTCAAAGCCTTGTTGATTTCAGAACGCTTCATAACTGTACCTCCTGTTATGTGTTGATATCATTACCAGTTAAAGGTTTTTTCGCCGTCAAAGGTCTGCCAGTGTCTGGGGATGCGGTTCTCCTCCCAATCCAGCGGACGGGCAACCTCATGGGGCTCGGAGCCCAGAGCAAAGGCATTGCTCACTGCCTCACGGATCTCCTTGGAGTAGAACGCGGTTTCAATGGAGACGGTAACCGGTGTGCCGCTGTAAGACAGCAGGCGCAGGAATTCAGAGTTCTTGCCTTCCCACAACCCGTTGCCGGTGATACTGACACAGTCTGCGTCAGCGCTGTAGAAGTGATTGTGCTGAACGCCCCGGAATGCCAGGGTGTTGACGCACATCTTCAAGGTGGTTTCAAACTTATTGATGGAGCTGTCGTCGCCAATGCGGTAAATGGGGAACAAACCGGCGCTCAAATGGCTTAGAGAATTGCAAGCGTTGATCAGCGCGCCGTCGGCTGCATCCGCTGTCAGCTTGTAGTATTCCAGAATGATCTCTGCAGAGGTCTTGTGGCGCTCGTAGAATGCCCAGTCACCCTCCACCACAGACTGATTCATAGAAAAACCGTACTTGCCGAAGATATCATAGGTGGGGAAATCGAACTTAATCAAATCATAACCCCACTGACGCAGGGTGCGGATATCACCTGCCAATTTTTCCTTGGAATAGGGGTGAGAGGGATCAATCACCTTCACCTTGCCCTTTTTCCGCAGGTAGGTTTCCTCCGGCAAATATTCCACCGTCTGCAAAGGACGAATCCAGATGCCGGGGTGAATATCCCGCTCCTTAATAGCATCCGCCATACGCTTCATATCGCCGAACTTATCATTGGGGTAGCGGAAAGGTCCACCGATATATTCCTCATTCAAATGCCAGTGGTGGCACAGCTGCCAGCCGGCATCAATGGTCTGATAGGGTCGGTTTTTAAGGCCCTCTGCGCATTCCGCCAGAATGTCCGACAGTTCCAATACGGATTCAAAGGTATTCACGCCGGAGGCGGCATACCAGTCATTACCGCCGTAGAAGGGTGTCTTGGGCAGCACAGGCTTGTCACACATCATGCCGCAGAACTTCTGCAGCAGCACGTGGGCATTTTCCGTCCCTTCCAGATGCAGCAGCTGGGCAAGCAGCACCCGTCTGCCGTCAAACAGGGTATCCAGACAGCCGCAGCGCACATCCATAAGTAAGGAAATACTCTTGGGGGTAAGGGTCCAGGAGCAGATGGAAGCAGGGGCAGTCTTCATGCCGAAGCACTGCACATTCTCCCCGTCCTTCACCGCGAAATACCAGGGGTGGAAGGCAGGCTCACCGATGGGGCGCCAGCCCAGTGTGCCGTAGGAACGCTCCCACGCATCACCCAAAACCAGTGCATTCCGGGAGAAGTCTGCCTCCCAGTCAATCCGCACCCAAGATGCGGCCTTTGCGGTTAAGTAAACACCGCCGTTTTCAATAGAAACCTCGCCGGTATCGGCACGCCATTTCCCGTCGGAGCAAATACTTACAGATACGGGATTGTCAAACTGAAACATAACTGCACATCCTTTCAACCTGCGGCGTTTAACCGCTCACGCCAATATCGTACACGGATTTGGTCTGCAAACTGTCGCAGAGCTCCTGCACACTGCGGTCAGTGGAGAAGGTCACAGTGTACTCCCCTGCCTCGCTGATGTCAAAGAAGTTATCAGACAGCACGCAGTCAAAGTCAGCAAAGTCCAGACATACCCGCATAGCAAACACATCGGATTTTACGGTTGCCTTTGCGGTATGATCGTCTGTCTTTTCAAACGCCACAGCAATCTGGGGTTTCAGGAACGCAAAGTACTTGGGCTTTACAAACAGTGCGGTCTTCTGGAACACCTTGCTGCCGTCCTCACCGTAGAGGGTGACGGACAGGTAATTGCTGTAAATATCCTCCGGTGTGTAGGTCTTAGTGAACACATAGCGGGAAGCGAGCGCATCGGCAGAAACCTCGCGGGTCTCTTCCTCGATGACACTCAGATCATTGCGGCACAGCTTCACAGAGAGCTTACCGGAGAAGCCCTTCAGCTGCTCGTTGGCAAGGTTCACCCGCAGGGTGTTGCCGTCCACAAACAGGCCCAGCGCCACAGGAGCATAGAACCGGCGGGAGGCGTAGTGCAGCGCCTTGTATCTGCCGTAATAGTCAAGACTTGCCCAGGAAGCCACCGGCGCGCAGTCATTGAGCTGCCAGTACAGCGAGCCCATACACACACCGCGAATCCGGCGGAAGTGCTGCACCGCACGGTCAATCTCGTCAGCCTGGAACACCTGGCTGGCGTAGACGAAGGTATCAAACCGATAAGGCATCAGGAAATGATTGGACATATTCTGGACGATGGTTCGGTTGCCCATGCGGGACTTCTGGTGGAAGTCCATTACCTGAGAAAATGCGTTCCAGTCCTTCTCCTCCGCAAAAGTATGAATGGTCTTCATATCCGGGAAGGATTCAAAGCCGTACTCGGAGCAGAAGCGGAAATTGTGCTTTTCATAGTCAGCCACGGGAGAGTAGAAGTGGGTATCGCCAATCTCTTCCTTGGTCACATCCACATAACCGCCGCCGGAGGAGGGAGAGGACGGCCAGTAGTAGGTCTGGGGCGCGTACTTCATGCACAGGTTGGGCAGAATCCGCTCAAACAGCTCGATGTAATCCTGCTGCTGACGCTCACTGCCAAACAGCTCCGGCGCATCCTTGAAGTTCCGCTCCATCTCGTTGTTGCCGCACAAAATTCCGAGGCAGGCGTGGTTGCGCATACGCTTGATATTGTAGATTGCCTCCTGAATGTAGTTCTCCTTGAACTCATCGTGGAGCCAGAAGCCGTAGCAGGCAGACAGGAAGTCCTGCCACACAATCAGACCCAGCTCGTCGCAGGTATCGTAGAAATCATCATCCGGGAAGTAACCGCCGCCCCATACGCGGATACAGTTATGGTTCACATCCACGCAGGCTTCCAGCAGCTTCTTGGTGCGCTCCGGGGTAATACGGGACAGCAGGCTGTCCTGAGGTACATAGTTGGCGCCCATGGCAAAAATCTTAATGCCGTTGAGCACAAAGCAGAATTCCGCGCAGGTATCGTCGTTTGCATCCCGTTGGGTGCTGATGTCCAAGGTCCGCAGACCAATTTTGTTTTCCTTGCTGTCGATGGTTTCGCCGTTATGGACAAGCTCTGTCTTGGCTTCATACAGATACTGTTCGCCGTAGCCCCTTGCCCACCAAAGTCTGGGATTTTCAATGGTAAGCTCCCCTACCCCGTCTTCCAGCTTGATCCGCTGGCCGGCGATGGAGAAGTAAATATCGCAGTCCGCGCCATGCTTGGTCTCGGCGGTAACGGTCAGCGTTACCTTGCCGTCGCGGTGTTTCTGCTGAACAAACACATCGTCCAGCTTGTCAACATCGTAGGCATCCAGTTCCACCTTGCGGAAAATACCCATGTCCGGCAGCTTGGGCGCCCAGTCCCAACCGAACATGCAGATGGACTTCCGCAAATGGGCAGCGCCGGGCAACGTATCCGGGTTAATCCACAGGAAGCACTTGTTGTTCATTTCGTTGGCGTAGACCGTGGGGGATTTGAATGCCAAACGCAGGGAATTCTCACCGGCGTTGAGTTTGGACTTTACATCAAAGGAATACAGTCTGTGCATATCGCTGGTGTAGGCCAGCTTCCTGCCGTTTAAGTAAATGTCACACAGGGTGTCCAGTCCGTAGAAATTTAAGTACAGATGCTCCTTTGCAAGGGTCTCGCTGTCTACCGCAAAGGTAGTATGGAAGGTGCAGTCCTTCTCACTGTATGCAGTGTACAGTGTTTCGTTCATTCTGTAATAGGGGTCCTCAATCAGACCATGCTCCAGCAAGGTGCCGTACATGGTACAAGGAACCGTACAGGACAGGCCCTTGTGCTCCTCATAATCCATCAGCCAGTTGCGAATCTCCATAGTTTTTGCCTCCGTAAAATGAATCTTGAAATGGGTATTTCTTTAGCAACCCGAAGAGATTGTATTCTCCATGTCCATTATAACGGATTTATGGATAAAATCAACATTTAATGGCAAAAATAAACATAAGTTACAAAAGGAAACTTATCTGCATCTTCTGATACCATATCAAATTCAGTTCGGAGGTGACAGCATGATCAGCGCGTGGCATTTAATCTGGATTATCCCTTTGGCAAGCTGCTTTGGATTTCTGATGGCTTGTATGTGCTCTGTCGCCGGAAACGCTCACAAGGGGGACTAATCGCCATAATCATAACAGGGGCGCAAGGACTTGTTTGTATTTTTGCCAAAGGCAAAAATAGAGGTTTCGCTCCGTCGAGCCGTCGCAAGCAACAGTCCACAGGACCGTTACATTTAACTGTTCAAGTCCAAAGCCACTAATCGAAAAACCACCCGACCGCAGAAGTGGTCGGGTGGTTTTTGGCAGGGGCACAAGGACTTGAACCCTGAGCCTACGGTTTTGGAGGCTGTGTGCCTACACCTAAAATATATTGATATAACAATGCTTTTTTGAGTTATATTGCAATAATAACCAACTTTATAACCAACACAACAATTTACCCCTTTTACCCCTATTTTCCCCAAAAGAAAAAGCAGGGCATATTATCCCTGCTTTATGTTCGATATATTTGCTTTTATTGTTCTACTCAAAAATGAGTTTCTATTATACATTTAATGTTGTTTGCAATCTGCTCAATAACTTCAATGAACATATCATCTCTCTGCCCTGTTGGGTCCGGCAATCCCCAGTTGTCATCAAAACTTCTGCCAATATAAGGACAACCAACATCGCACCCCATGGAGATGGCAATATCGGGAGCAGGAATTTTATCAATGGTCTTGCTGTATTGGGTCTGCTCCATATCAATGCCATACAGTTTCTTCATCAGTCTTACCGCATCTTGATTGATTTTCGGTTTTGTTTCTGTACCTGCTGAATAGAAATCGAATCTATCTCCTGCAACATGCTTTCCGAGCGCTTCTGCAATTTGACTTCTGCAAGAGTTGTGAACACAGATAAAAGCAATCTTTTTCTTATTGCTCATATTAAAACCCCAACTTCTTGAACAATTTCTCTACTTCCACAGCCTTCAACACCTTGCCCATGGAAACCACCTTTTCATTAACCACAAGGGCAGGCATACTCATAACACCGTATTCCATGACCTTTGCCATGTCGGTAATATACTCAACCTCTACGGACAGACCCATGTTTTTAACTGCTTCTTTTGCATACTCATACTGCTGATGGCAGGATGCACAACCTGCCCCTAACACCTTAATGCAACAGATGCCGTTTACGGCTTCTCCGCAGCAGT
This sequence comes from Faecousia sp., assembly GCA_045540155.1. Classification (GTDB taxonomy): domain Bacteria; phylum Bacillota; class Clostridia; order Oscillospirales; family Oscillospiraceae; genus Faecousia. Next base: position 23,555 of record JAZQGT010000009.1, on the reverse strand, counting down.
CGTTGACGATTTCCCCAACCTCACTTGTAGGGCAACCGCAGTTGCAAGCACAAGCAGGAGCCTTTGTTTCTACTTTCTTTTTACCAAAATTGAACAGTGCCATAATAAATTCCTCCAAATAATATGAAATTAAAATGCTAACCAAAACATATACAGACCAATGAGCAGGATAGCAGAACCCATTGCGATTTTTAAGACCTTTGCCGTGGTCTTATATTGTTCACTGCTGTTGATTTTCTGCACGAAACCGATTGATGTTCCTGCAACCATTACAAGTGCACTGTGACCGATAGAATACAACAGCATTAGCAGGACACCCCATAGTAAATTTCCTTCGCCCGCTACAATGGCAAGCAGAGCAATCAATACAGGTGTTGAGCAAGGTGATGAAAAGACACCTCCGAGAATGCCAGCAACAAATGAACCTGCAAACCCCCGCTTTTTGCTTTTAGACAGCAAGTTTGTGGAAGGGATAAAGTTGAATATCTCCCATGTTTGCAATGCCATTAACACCATTAGCACACCCAGGATGATATACCAAACAGGAGATGATGTTCCCATCAGTTTACCTGCTGATGTTGCGATAATGCCGAGTGTTACAAATGTGACTGCTGTACCAAGAGAGAACACCGCAGAGTAAGCAAATGCTTTCTTTGTGTTTTTTTCGCCTACACCGCCCACATACCCAACAATCAGAGGAACACTTGAAAGTGAGCAAGGGGTTACGGATGTCAGCACTCCGGCAAGGAGTGCCAAAAGCGGAGCAAACCAAATATTATTTCCGATAACCTCGGCAATTTGCGCTAGCCAAGCATCAATCATTTACTCCACTCCCATTTCTTTCAGTATTGCCCTCATCTGCTCCTCGGTAAGTCCTCCTTGATGAACAGTAAAGATATGTTCGCCAGTATCTTTGTGGGAGTACATATCAAACTGAATTTCTTTTGCCAGTTCATCACTAGGAACGAAAGGTGTTCCATCAGCATTAAGGAATACCTGTGTTGGAATGACCTGCACAGGAACATTCGCTGCCGCTTCATAATACTTCCAAACATCAACGAACTTAATAAATGCTTTCCCTTGCATTTCGGCATTCAATGTTTTCAGAATTGGTGCCATCTGCTTGCACGGAACACAAGAATCAGCACCATAGTCCGCAATGATGGGTAAACCATATTCAGAGAGTGCCTCAAAGTCAATTTCTTCCGTGGCATTCAAACTGAAATCTGCATCTTTGAGGTTGTCGGGTAGAGAGGTGTTTTGTGATTCTGATGTGTGGTCTGTTGGTTTCTCAGAAGCATTTTTGACCATCCACATACCGCCGATAATGGCAATAATCAGAACTGGAACAAGTATTTTGACCCAGAGTGTTTTTTTCTTATCCATTAACACACACCTCCCCTCTTTACAGAATCAACGGTTGAATGAGGTTGAAGAAATAACCCACGATGATAATTCCCACTATGCAGATTGCCACAAAGATTCCGAGTAATTTCGGTTTTACTGCCTTGCGGAGCATAATCATAGATGGCAAGGACAGAGTGGTAACACCCATCATAAAGGACAGCACGACACCAAGTAATGCACCTTTTGCCAGTAGTGCTTCTGCAATCGGTATTGTGCCGAAGATGTCCGCATACATAGGAACACCTGCAACGGTAGCAAGGATAACACCAAACGGATTATTGTCTCCAAGCACTTTGACAATGAAATCTTCGGGAATCCAGTTGTGAATGATAGCACCAATGCCAACACCAACAAGCACATAAGGAGCAACTTTTTTAGCGGTAGATACAACCTGTTCCCAAGCATATTTCATACGGTCTTTGAAGTGCAATTCCTCTTGCGGAACATCAAGCGAATTTCCTTTGCGGATATATTCCTCAACTTGATTTTCAAGGTGTAACTTCTCAATCATCGTGCCACCGATAACGGCAATAACCAACCCAAGAAGCACATAGATAATTGCGACTTTCCAGCCAAAAATGCTCATTAAGAGAACGAGACTTCCGAGGTCAACCATCGGCGAGGAAATGAGAAACGAGAATGTTACACCCAATGGAAGTCCTGCACTTGTAAACCCGATGAATAAGGGGATAGAGGAACAGGAACAAAACGGTGTTACCGTTCCGAGCAGAGCCGCAATGATATTTGCCCCAATTCCGTGGAATCTGCCGAGAATTTTCTTCGTTCTCTCTGGTGGAAAATAACTCTGAATATACGAGATAATCAGAATCAGCACACCAAGCAACACCATTATCTTGATGGTGTCATAAATGAAGAATTGAACACTTCCGCCGATGCGACCTGCAGTATCCAGACCACAAGCATTCAAAATAGACCCTATGAACTGATTAAGCCAGTTCATGCCCAGAATTTCATTTTGAAAGAACCCCCATGCTGTTTTCATTGTTTCCATATAGAAAACCTCCTAATTATATCGTTATATTGAAATGTATCTATATATAGGTCTTAAAGGAAGTCGTGCGGAAAAGTTTTGACTTGCCTTACTTTTCACAACACGACTTATTTTCGCATCCACAATCAATGGATGTCAGTTCCTTTAAGCAATCGGCAGCAACCTTTGCTCCCTCTGCTGAGATGGAGTAGTGCATCCACTTGCCCTCTTTGCGACCAACCACGATACCCGAATCACAGAGAATTTTCATGTGATGGGATAGTGTAGGCTGTGTAACATTAATTTCTTCAAGCAATTTGCACGCACACTTCTCGCCGGTTCGCAGGAGTTTCACAATGCGGATACGATTTTCATCACAAAATGCTTTAAAAATCATTGCTGTTCTTTTCTCGTCCATACGCTACCTCCCATAGATGATTATCTATGTGTCATTATATGCGACATATAGATATTTGTCAATAGGTTTCAAAAAACGAAATGAAAACATTTTTCAATTATCCAAAATTAATTCTGCCAAGGCACTAAAAAAGTAGTCGGGAGGAAACTGCTCTGGGTGCCTCATTCGCTCGTACTCTCGCTGTTGATATTTACGATATACTTTTAGAATCGTTTGTTGTTGAGCAATCACTTTTGGGTCAGGTTTTTGCTGCGGTTGGTTCTGTTGATTCGATGTTCCATTTTCCGTTGTTGGTTTATTCTGCATAGAGAGTAATTCATTAAAGTCTGCGAGGTCTATCTTATCATTTCCCATTCGCTCACGACCTTTCTTCGCCCTGCTGATGGGTGATGCTTCGTTGATATTCTGCGAACTGCTCCTTTTGTCCTGTGCGAACAATATACTGCGCCATCTCTGCCGACAGTTTGAGACCACTGCCTTGGAACTTTTCTTTGAGTGTGGCATACTCCTCTGCCAGTTTCTGTGCCTTGTATTTCAGTATGTCGATACTACCCCTCAGACCCTGCTCTCTGCGGAGTGTTGCCTCGCCAGTCATTATGCTGACCTCATAACCGAGATTGCTTGCCACCGCCTTGCTTAGACCGTCATGAAATCCCGTTAATGCTTTGCGGTCAACTAACTCGTTTGCCGAAACCTTATAGATGTCCTTTTTCTTATCATAGAATACAGGCACGAACAGGAAGTGCAAATGTGGTCTGGATACTGCAGATTCGTCGTAATGACAGTAGGCGGACACACAATGGGGGTACTGCTTTTTTAGATGGTCGTAGACTGCTTGGAAAAATTTCCTATCGTCTCCTTGCTGCACATTCTTGGGCATTGTTACGACCCAACTGCAGACTACCTTCAAATCCTTTCTTTGGTTAACGGTCAGCGAATATCCGTCGGGCAAGGTCTTACCTTGCATAATTCGCTCATACTGTCTTTGTTGGTTTGCAGGAACGCCATTCTCATTCAAACACAGATTGTAATTCAAATGGGTTCGGGTCGTATCAATTTCCTTATTACCGAAATTTACATATCGTTTGTTCCCGTCCTTGTCCACCTTGTATGCCCTGCGAACATGAGCAAAGATATGCCCCAAACCCTGTTTGCTAAATTTCTCATAATGTGCCAATGTGACAACCTCCTTTCAAAACTTGCAACCTCTATAATCGTTGCTTACTATCAGTATGAAATACTGCAAGTTTTTTTGGAAGTTGTAGCACGTTATGGGTTTGTTTCAAAACCCCGTGCTCTGCGAGGCAATGTTTTCTTCTTTTTGGAATTGTATCAATCATATTTAAGATACAATTCAATAACGGAAACCCAAATCCTATACGGTTTGGTGGTGCATTACCCCGATAAAGCACCTTAAAAAAATCGTGTGTGGCGAGCATAAGGAGAAAATTCGCCCGGCGAAAGTATGTGCCTACCAGCACACAGAAATTGTCGAGATTGGAAATGTTGTAAGTTATAGCACCAAGTAAAAAAAGAGAACTTTGTGGTGGGAAACCTGAATTAGAGGATTCTACAGTAGGACAAGGCAGAGGTGAGTCCGTTCCTCGTTAAGAGGAAATCTGTTGGGATGCTGAAATGCATCCACATACGCTGGTTAATGTGACCGTGAACTGACGCATACTGTGACGGTGTAAAAAAAGGGTATGGTTTTTTCCTAGTTTTGCTAGGGAAACCATACCCTTTTGCTCCCTCCACCTCGCACCAGTTCTGGTGTAAAGGTTTATATAATTTGAGTATGTGCTACGAAAAATATAAAATCGTCAATACATCAAAACCATCAAGGTTTTGATTGCTTGGTTCTTGGCAAGTCAAGAACCGAAAGGGGTGAATAGAGCGAGGCAACGCCTCGCTCTAGAGGGGAAAACACAAAAACACAGGTAGGTCGTGTCACTTGTTGACGTACAGCGGTTTTCGTGATACCATAAGACCGATGCACCACCCTTTGGAGGTAACAAAAATGACAGAATATATGACCATAGCAGATTTGAAAAAGGTGTTCCGTATCGGCAACGACAAGGCATACAAACTTTGTGGGATGAAAGGTTTTCCTGCTTTCCGTATCGGTGAGGGTCCATGGTTGATTGACCCAAAGGGATTGGAGGAATGGGTTGCCAAACTACAAAAGACTAACACAAAATCAATAAATGTTGGTCTTATGATTTCTGCTAATGCAGACTACACCGCAGAGGAAATGCAACAAATTTTGGAATGTATGGTGCCCGACTATGATTGAAAAAAGGATATTTACTGAAAAGGACTTATACGAGGCGGTCAAGGTTACAAAGTATGGCGACCAATTCCGTGCCCGTGTCCGTATTGGTCGTGATACCGTAACTCAAAAATACACCTACAAGGCATTTTATGGCAGCAACGAGTTGGATGTCAAAGTGAAGGTCAGAGACTTTATTGAGGGGCAACTGCAAGGGCAAGACGAGCAGAAAACCCACGACGAGTTATTGACTACCGATATTGAAAAGTGGTTATACAGCGAAAAGTACGGCACGGTAAAGGCAGGTTCTTTCGATAGATTGGAACAAATCTATCTGAACCAAATCAAACCGTACATTGAAGGTATCAAAACCAAAAACACTCGCGCCGACCTCTGTAAAACGATTTTACAGAAAAATCTTGCAAAGGGATATTCCCATTCCACTTTGCTCAAGATTTACCGCCTGCTGAAAATGTTTTTTGATGCAAGGGTTTTGGATGGTTCTCTGACGGTCAACCCAATGAATACGGTCAAATGCTATACGAAAGATTTTGTCCGTACCAACCAAGCGAATATCCGTGAAGAACGAGAAAAAGCAATCGCCAAAAAAGACACTGGAGCAGACTTGACCGCAGAGGAAGAAGGTCTTGCTTTTTCCAAACTACGAATGGAGGACAAAGAGGAAATCCGTTTTCTAACCGATGAGGAAATTGCACGAATGCGAGATGTGGCATACAACGGTTATTTCCTCCGTTGGATAACCAAAACTGGCAAGCAAGCACAAAGCGGTCCTTATTTTTTGAAACAAGCAAAATACTTTTTGTTCATTCTCAATACCGGACTTCGCAAAGGTGAGGCAACCGCCTTGAAATACAGCGATATTGATTTTGAGCGAAAAACAATGATGGTTCGCAAGAACATCACTACCGCCAAGAAACGAAATGCCGAAGGCATTGCGGTGGGCGGTGTGCAATCCATTGAGAGTTCGCCCAAAAACACGACCTCTTACACCATCGTTCCTATCAATGACACCGCCATTGCGATTCTCAAGGAAATGCTCAAAGAAGAACCCAAGGGTTATTGTGGGTATATCGCCAATGAGAGTGGCAAACCGATTTGTGAGAGTGCTATGCGAAAGCGGTTTGACAACCTGCTCCGTCAAGCAGGTGTGGAGCATTGTGGTATTCACTCCCTCCGTCATACTTTCGCATCCAAACTTTACGAATTGACGAGAGGCGATAGCAAATTGGTCAGTGAGTTGATTCGCCATTCCTCCGTTTCCTTTACAGAGGAAATCTATATCCACCTTAAAGACAAATATAAGCACGACACCATTGCAAATTTCAGCATATAAAAAAGGGGCGAGAAATCGCCCCTTTTTCTATAACCAACTTTATAACCAACTTTATAACCAATTCTACCCGAAACCATAGGATTTTACAGGAGAGCACAGGAGAGCAGCGGAGAGGTAGAAAAGCAAAAAACCGCTTGAAACAAGCGGTTTTTTACTGGCAGGGGCACAAGGACTTGAACCCTGAGCCTACGGTTTTGGAGACCGCCGCTCTACCAATTGAGCTATACCCCTATCTATATAAAAGGCGGAACCTTTTTTGTGTGGTGGGCCCTCAGGGATTCGAACCCGGGACTATCCGGTTATGAGCCGGAGGCTCTAACCAACTGAGCTAAGGGCCCATAATTCACAGGTGTCTGAACACCATTGCCGGGTTATTATATCACCGGTATATCACAATGTCAAGGATTTCTTTTCCCTATTCCAACGCCTGCCGCAGCTTCTCCAACGCCCTTTTCTCGATCCTGGATACATAGCTTCTGCTGATCCCGATTGCCTTTGCCACCTCCCGCTGCCGCTGTGGTTGATTATCCGTCAAACCGTATCGCATGGAGATGATCTGCCGCTCCTGTTCGGTCAGACAGGTATCCACCAAATGCCGTACCATGCGGATTTGCTCACGGTTGCTGACCAACTCTGTTAAGTCCTCGTCCTCACTCACCACATCCATCAGCGACAGCGCCGCCCCGTCTGTGCCGGTCTCAATATAATCGGATAAGGACACATCGTGACTGGATTTTCGTTGGGCGCGAAAATGCATCAAAATCTCGTTTTCCACGCAGCGGGCAGCATAAGTGGCAAGCCTTGCGCCCTTGCTGGGATCAAAGGTCGTAATCCCTTTGATAAGCCCAATGGTACCAATGGAAATCAAGTCCTCCTGATCGGCTGTCTGGGCGTAGTATTTCTTCATAATGTGGGCAACCAGTCGGAGATTGCGTTCAATCAGAATGTTTCGTGCTTCAATATCACCTTGGGCAGACAGCTGTAAGTAATAGGCTTCTTCCTGCGCTGTCAGCGGTTTGGGGAAGCTTCCGGCAGATAACTGCAAAGAGTACAGCAGGCTGCTGATGATCAGCCATGTGGCGGCATACATTGCCTCACCTCCGCTATTACCCTATTCACCACAGCCAGTCCGTTTTCCCAAAACAATCTTAAATCTTTATTTCTTTCGTTCCTATACCCTTGCGTGGCCTTGGGCGCAGATAACGGTTGCGATGTCCTCCACGCATGCCCTGCAAACCTCTCTGCTGGGCGCTTCCGCCATAATCCGAATCACCGGCTCTGTGCCTGACTCCCGCACCAGAACCCGTCCTATGCCTTCCAGCCGCGCGGATACTGCCTCGACTGTCGCCCGGACAATGGGGTCGCCAACGGCATCGGCTTTGGATTGTACCCGAATGTTTTTCAGCACCTGGGGATAAATCGTCAACCCCTCCGGCAATTTACTCATCTTCTCCTTTTTCGCCAGCATAACCTCCATCAGCTTGATGCTTGTCAGGATGCCGTCCCCAGTGGTGGCGTACTTGGAAATAATGATATGACCGGACTGCTCTCCACCCAGACGGCAACCGTTTTTTGTCATATACTCATACACATACTTATCCCCCACCGGGGTTTTGGCATAGACAATACCCTGTCGGTCAAAAGCCTTGTACAGTCCGTAATTGGACATCACCGTGGTCACCACTGTGTTATTGTCCAACTGACCCTTTTCCCGCATATAGCTGCCCAAAATGTAGAGAATATGGTCCCCTGTAACCACCTGTCCTGTTTCATCCACGCACAGGCACCGGTCTGCATCCCCATCATAGGCAAACCCCACATCCAGACCGTTTTCCACCACAAATTTCTGCAGGGCTTCTATATGGGTAGAGCCGGCGTTCTCATTGATGTTGGTGCCGTCCGGTTCCCCATGAATCACATAGGTCTTAGCGCCCAGCGCGTCAAATACCGCCTTGGCAATGCTCCAAGCCGCGCCATTGGCGCAATCCAGTCCCACCTTTATGTCCTTAAAAGAAAACAGCCCAAGAGAAATCAGATACCCGATATAACGGTTGCGGCCCGCCACATAGTCCACCGTACAGCCAATCCTGTCGCACCTGGCATAGGGCAGTTTTTCCGGTCTGCCGTCAAGGTAATCTTCTATCAGGCAGATGGTCTTTTCGTCCATCTTCTCCCCTGCGCTGTTTAACAGCTTAATGCCGTTATCGTAATAGGGATTGTGGCTGGCAGAAATCATAATGCCGCAGTCGAAACCGTCCACCCGTGTGATATACGCCACCGAGGGCGTCGTAGTAACGTGGAGCATATAGGCGTCTGCGCCGGAGGCGCAAAGGCCTGCTGCCAGCGCGTATTCCAGCATATAGCTGGAGCGGCGGGTATCCTTACCGATGACCACCCGGGGCGCATCTTCCTTCTGTCTGAACACCCCGTAATACCAGCCCAAAAAACGGCCAATGCGGTAGGCGTGATCGGCGGTCAGTACCACATTGGCTTCCCCCCGGAAACCGTCCGTACCAAAATATTTTCCCATAGCCTAGTCTCCCACTCTCAGAACAACGACACCGCCGGTCTTATAAATGCTGTCTGCCGGCACCACACCCCGGACACAGGATACAGGATAAACGATACTGCGCCTGCCAATGACTGTGCCGGGATTCAGCACGGTATTGCAGCCGATTTCTCCAAAATCCCCCACCATAGCGCCCACCTTTTTCCGTCCGGTGTTTTGCCCCGCAACCACCACCGACGATTTATCCGATTTCACATTGGAGGTAATGGCGCCCGCGCCGAAATGCGCCTTATAGCCAAGAATGCTGTCGCCCACATAGTTGTAGTGGGGCACCTGGACACCGTCAAAAAGAATCGCGTTTTTAAGCTCAACAGAGTTGCCAACCACACAGTTCTGCCCCACCAGCGCACTGCCTCGGATAAACGCCCCGTGTCGCACCTGTGCGCCCGGGCCTATAATGCAAGGCGCTGCCAAAAAAGCTGTGGGTGCCACCACCGCAGTAGTATGCACCCACACCTTTGGGGATATTTCTATGTAATCATCTTCCAGTGCGTTTCCAACTGATACAACCATTTCCGCAATCCCGTTCAACGCCTCCCACGGATAGGTAAACGCCCCAAGGTAATCCTCTGCCAGTGTATGGGACAAATCGTACAGCTCCGGAATCGAATACACCCAAATCCCCCTTATTTAGTTACATGTGTTTTTTGAAGAATGCCATAAAGTGCTGCCAGTCCTCACGGGAGAGGTAATGGCCGCCTTCGCGCACATGGAAACCGATTTCGCCGTCAGGAAGCGCTGTTCCGGTTTCCGGCATATCTCCACCGTGGACAAGACCCGTTTTGCCCAGCATTTTATAAACTTCACTTGCAGCGCAGCAGGACAAAAACTCCGACACAGGGTCCATACCCTCATCGTGAGTTGCGCCTGTTAAGTACACCAGTCCCGGAGCGTGGCACGCCATAAGGAAGTGCTGGTCAAAAGGAAGTTCCTCATGGGGCACATCCAGGTAATCCTTCCAGCCCTCGCAGAAGAAGTCAAAGCTGCCCCGCTCAACAAAGTCCGGCACGTCCTCGCCCTCATGACCGCGAATCAAGCCGCCGCCACCGTAATTGGTATTGTTGCCCAAGGCAATGTAGAACCGGGGGTCCTGCGCCTTGCACCACAAAGCCGTCTTACCCAGTCTGGAATGACCGGTCACCCCGATGCGCTCCCGGTTGATATCGTCTCTGGTTTGCAGATAGTCCATCACCCGGCTGGTGGCATACGCCCACAGACCAACCTTGCCGCATTCGGTTCTCTCACGATTGCGTCCGCCGAAGAACTTCTCGCCCAAACCGCCAATAAACTTACCGAAATAATCTTCAGGGTGGTTTGCGTCGTGTTCCACCTCATGATAGTAGAACTGCACAAAAGCAAAGCCGTTATCAATAATTTCCTCCATGGGCACCGGATACCGGAGGCCAAAAGAGAGATGCAGAATCACCGGCGGCTTTTCTGCCTTTGCAGGAACCGTTACGCTAATGGGGAAAGAGAACTCTCCACCCGGCGTATCAAAGCGAATATCATACAGCTCAGACTTGGCCTTACCCCCAAAGGTATGCCATCTTTCAGACCCGGTCAGTACCGCCCGCACTTCCTTGGGAGCGGGAGGTGTAAAGCCGTAGAGGTGCTGGGACAGACAGGCAATCAGTTCTTTTTTCCGCTGTTCCCAATTCTCCGGTGTGACAGGCTCGCCGCTGTTCATTTTCAGCAGTTCGGGAATGTTTCTGCTTTTCAATTCGTTTGCAATATTCATTCTTTTTCCCTCTTTCTCCCGGTGTGTTCATCTTCTGTCCTTATATCATATCGCTTTTGCAAAGTCAATCTTTTCTTTGACATTCTCCCATTTTCTGTTATACTAAACGCAGAGAGAGAATATACCACATCCAACAAAAATTTTATACAACGGAGGAAAGCAATTATGGATAAGAAAAACCCCTATGCCGGTACCAAAACTGAGAAGAATCTGTGGGAGGCCTTTGCCGGCGAATCTCAGGCCCGCAACAAGTACACCTACTTTGCATCCGTAGCCAAAAAGGCAGGCTACGAGCAGATTGCCGCTCTGTTCCTGCAGACTGCAGAGAACGAAAAGGAGCACGCCAAGCTCTGGTTCAAGGCATTGGGCGGACTGGGCGACACCGCCGAGAATCTGCTGGAGGCTGCACAGGGTGAGCACTACGAATGGACAGACATGTACGACCGTATGGCAAAAGAAGCCGAGGAGGAGGGCTTTACCGCGCTGGCTGCCCAGTTCCGAGGTGTTGCCGCCGTTGAAAAGTCCCATGAGGAGCGCTACCGCAAGCTGCTGAACAATGTAGAGACCAAGGCCGTCTTTGAAAAGGCCGGTATCACTCTGTGGGAGTGCCGGAACTGCGGCCACCTTGCTCTGGGCACTGCTGCCCCGGAAATCTGCCCTGTGTGCAATCACCCCCAGGCATTTTTCGAAGTTCGCAAGGACAATTATTAATATATGCGAAAGATACCCGTTTGCTCCGGCAAACGGGTATCTTTTATTTTCTGCGGCGCTGCCGCAGATCGTATACAATCATTAAGACGCAGCTTATCAGAATCAGGGCCAGAATCAGTATGGCGCAGTTGCGGAAAAATACCGCAGGGAGCATATTGATGATGGGGTCTGTCCGGCTGTCGAAAATCCAGTTGTCTTTCCCAGGGAAAAAGAGCCGGTGGAACACCACAAAGGCTTTGTTAAAATCCGCTGCTGCCAGACCGCCCACAGTTAAAAAGGCAACACCCAGCAGAACGGCGCTCCAAAAGCCGGGGGTATGTCCTGCAAGCCGCACCGTCTTACCGCCACGGAAAAACCGCAGTGCAAACAGCGCCGTGAGTGTCGCCGCCAGCACGGATAAATCCAGCACAAACAGCCGTCTTACATCGGCAAAATGGGACGCGCCTGACTCCGAAAACGGCAGTACGCCGGCAGAAAACACGCCGGAAAAGCCAATGCAATAGTCCATCATTTCCTTATATGCGATCTTAATCTGGGACACGGTTAAGCCTGCCATTTCCGTAAGTCTCAGCGGTTCAATATGCCAATAGAAAAACGGGCGGAACAAAACAGGCGCAGCAATCGCCCCGGTCAGAACCGTCAGCGCAATCAGCACAGCTTTAACAGCCCCCAACAGCCTTCTTTTCATCCAGTCCCCTCCCTCTCTTTTTTGATTAGAATACCATATTCCTGCGCAAAATACAATTCCATAAATACCCTTGACAAATTTTTCAAATTGTGTTTAAGTAATGGTGTTATTTCAATTATTAGGAGGAAGCAATGTCCCAACTGGATTTCAACAAAGTAAAAGGCTTTATCTGCGACATGGACGGTGTCATCTACCACGGCAGCATCGTCCTGCCCGGTGTTGCTGAATTTATCAACTGGATGAACAAGGAACAGAAGGAATACCTGTTCCTTACCAACAACAGCGGTTACACCCCCTGTGAGCTGAAGCTGAAGCTTGCCCGCATGGGGCTGGATGTGCCGGAGCACCATTTTTACACCAGCGCGCTGGCAACAGCCGCATTTTTGAAGGAGCAAAGCCCCGGCTGCTCGGTGTATGCCATCGGCGAGGCGGGTCTTCTGAACGCCCTGTATGAGGCCGGCTGCACTATGAACGACGTGAATCCCGACTACGTGGTTGTGGGCGAGGGCAGAACTTACGGTCTGGAATCCCTGACCAAAGCCACCAATCTGGTGCTGGGCGGCGCCAAGCTCATCGGTGCCAATTCCGATGTGACCGGTCCCATCGAAAAGGGCATTGCCCCTGCCTGCGGCGCATTGGTCTCCCCCATTGAGATGGCCACCGGCACAAAGGCTTACTTCTGCGGCAAACCCAACCCCTTAATGATGCGCACCGGTCTGAAGCTGCTGGGCTGCCACTCTGCAGAAGCGGTGATGATTGGCGACCGTATGGACACGGATATTATCTCCGGCCTGGAGACCGGTATGTCCACGGTGCTGGTGCTCTCCGGCGTGTCCACCCCGGAGACGCTGAAAACCTACGCCTACCGCCCCACAATGGTGCTCGACGGCGTTGGCGACATCGTCCGCCTGGCAAACGGCGGTTAATAAGCTATCTGTAGGGCGGGGCCTTGGTCCCGCCGCCAATAGCAGACCGTTTTCGGCGGGAGCAAGCCCCCGCCCTACAGGATTAATCCTACAGAAACAATAATAAACAAATACCGCCTATGAAAATAGGCGGTATATTCATATCCATTTATCCAACCCGCAGTTGGAACAATCAAACATCTACGTTATTGATTGCTGCCTATGGATAGAGTAAAATAACATTGTAGCTACAGTAATTAAAAAGAGGTGATTTTTGTGAAGAATTTGAAATTGCACGATACCATTAGCTATTACAGGAAGCAGATGAATCTAACCCAGGAAGCGCTGGCGCAGAAGCTGGGCGTTACTAACCAGTCCGTTTCCAAATGGGAGTCCGCACAGTGCTATCCGGATATCAGCCTGATACCCCGGCTTGCAGAATTATTTGAGATCAGCATTGATGAACTGTTTGGCAGGGAACCGCGCATTTCCGGATTGAATAACATTTTTTCTTTAAGGGAAGACGTGTTCCGCGTTGTGGTGGTACAAGGGCAACAAATCGTGGATATTAAAGATCTTAACGAAACGATTAAAATAGAATATCCCCAGCACGCCAGCGGAGATCGGCAATGCTATAAAGTAGAGGTTTTCGGAAGCATCTCTTGTGAAGGGAATATATGTGGCGACGTGGAGTGTCAAGGTGATGTACAAAGCAACATAATCAGCGGTGATATCCGTTGTCACGGCAACATCGAATGTAATCAAATTAACGGTGACGCAAGTAATTTCTACGGTAACATATCCTGTGGCGGAAATATTGGCGGCAATGCCAGATGCGATGGAAATATATCCTGCGGTGGTTCCATCAGCGACGGAGTTCAATGCGGTAATAACCTTTCTTGTGCTGGCAGTATTAACGGTAGCGTAAACTGCGGAGATAATGTTGCTTGTGGCGACAATATTACAGGAAATGTTACCTGTGGCGGTAATGTTGAGTGCAAAATGATAGAAGGTAATGTGGAGTGCCAAGGAAATATTATTTACAAGTGACTTAAGCAGGCAGGCTGTCAACCCCCTCCGCACAGCAATAGCTATGCTACCGCCCCTTACACAGGGGAGGATTTGGGTGTTACCCAACTAAAAAATCGCGTGCTTTTCAGCACGCGATTTTTGTGTTCTTAATAGGCAACTCCCCAAAGGATCATCTTCTTAGCGGGCTTGCCGCAAATGGGGCAAACGTCACCCAAGTGCTCCTGGGCAAAGGGCATACAGCGGGAGGACATACCGGCCACTTCCTTCATCTTCAGCTCGCATTCCAGCTCGCCGCACCACATGGTCTTGATAAAGCCGCCGTTCTGCTCCTGCAACTGTTTGGCTTCCTCCAAAGAGTGCGCCTCGTAGATATGCTCCTCCAGATTCTTCTTGGCGCGGGCAAACATGCCCTGATGCACCAGCTCCAGCTGTTCTGCCACCGCAGTTTCCAAATTCTCCAGCTTCACAACGGTCTTTTCGCCGTCGTTTCTGCGAACCAGAACCACTTCGCCGTTCTCCAAATCCCGGGGACCGCACTCTACCCGCAGAGGAACGCCCTTCATCTCGTACTCAGCGCATTTCCAGCCCATGGAGTTGTCGGAATCGTCCAGCTTCACCCGAACACCGGCAGCGGCAAGACGGTCCTTCAGCTTCTGGGCCGCCTCCAGAACACCCGGCTTATGCTGGGCGATGGGCAGAATCACAGCTTGGATGGGCGCAACCTTGGGGGGCAGCACCAAGCCGTTGTTGTCGCCGTGGGTCATAATAATACCGCCAATTAAGCGGGTGGAAACACCCCAGGAGGTTTCGTGGGGATTGGTCTTCTGGTTGTTCTTATCAGTAAACTCAATACCAAAGGCCTTGGCAAAGCCATCGCCGAAATAGTGGGACGTACCGGCCTGCAGGGCCTTCCGGTCGTGCATCATGCACTCGATGGTATACGTTGCCTCTGCGCCGTTGAACTTCTCCTTCTCGGTCTTCTGACCGCGGGTAACAGGCATCGCCAGCACATTCTCGCAGAAATCCGCATAGACATTCAGCATGGTCTCTGTAAACTGCCGTGCCTCTTCCGCGGTGGCGTGAATGGTATGACCCTCCTGCCACAGGAATTCTCTGTGCCGCAGGAACGGACGGGAGGTCTTCTCCCAGCGCAGAACACTGCACCACTGGTTATACTTCATAGGCAGCTGACGGTGGGTCTGCAGGACATTTGCAAAATGCTCACAAAACAGTGTCTCAGAGGTGGGACGGATTGCGTACCGTTCCTCCAGCCGCTCGCCACCGCCCATGGTAACCCATGCGCACTCAGGGGCGAAGCCCTCCACATGATCCTTTTCCTTTTGCAGCAGGCTCTCGGGAATCAGCAGGGGCATATACACATTCTCAACGCCCTGCGCCTTAAACGCCTTATCCATAATATGCTGAATATTCTCCCAAATGGCATAGCCGTAAGGGCGGTAAATAAACACACCTTTCACGGAGGAGTAGTCAATGAGCTGCGCCTTGGTGCACACATCTGTGAACCACTGACCGAAGTCAACCTCCATATCGGTAATCTGTTCCACTTTTTTCTCTTTCGCCATAGCGTTTCACCTCTTTGAAATTTTGCCATTTCTCGTACTATATATTGTAGCACGCCTGTCAAGGGTTTGCATAGGATAGAGCACAGATTTTTTCAGGAGGAAGTCATGACACAGGTAACGCTTTTGTTAGAGCCTGCCGTGGCTCTTTTTTATACCCAGATTGCCCGTTCAGCAGGCGTCCCTTTGGAAAAGGTGCTCAGCGATGCCCTGTTTAAGCTGGCAGGAGAGCTGTCGTTGGAGGCATTGCAGACGGAATAACTGTCGGTTGCAATTTGTTTTGCAATTTGAGCAGTTGCGACATAGTCTGCCGCTCCATGCACGAAACCGGCATTAAGCTGAATCACCGCTTCCATAAAACCAGCGAGGGCGGACTTGCTAAAATCTATCACCGCAAAAAAAATAGCGCAAACGCCCTCCGGCCAAAGCCGGAGGGCGCATCTTATTGGTTAACTTCCGCGGCGTTTCCATAATACCGTTGCTTTTCGCTTTATCTGCCCATGGCGAAAATCACCCGCAGCCAAAGCTGCCTGTACCAGGGCTGACTGCCGGCCTTATGGAGCAGCACTTCCCTATAGACATCAAACTGCGCCAGTTCCTCCGGCGAAATGGTATATTGGCTGAATTTCGCTTTCAGCGCCAGTTCTTCCAGTTCCTCCGGGAACGGCTCTCCCAGGCGGCGTGCCATTTTCCTTGCCTGATACCAGCGGTTCACGGTTTTTTCATTGGGCTCGCCCCGCTGCCAGCGTCTGCGTTTCCATGCCATGCGGATACTGCTTTGCACCAGCAGGGTCAACGCGCCTGCCGCACAACTAAGTAGCGCCAGCAACCATTTCAGAAACACGGCGTTATTTGCTCCTGTCTGAGAGGGGCTGTTGTCCGTGGGGGTATCGGCAGTGGGTCTTGTATCCCGGCTGGGCGCAGTCGTGTCCACTGAACTGCCCGGATTGCTCCATTGGGGCAAAGTCGCAGTGTTCTCGGGTTCTGTGACATCCGTGCTCTCTGTGGGAATATCTATGGATGCCTGACTGTCCGCAGGCGTGGCTTCCAGTATACACCACGCCATCCGTTCCTCATCGTAATACTCTGCCCAGGCGTGGCCGTCCGAGAAAGTGACCTCAGTGGGCTGCCCACCCTTACAGGTGACCATATACCCCTCCACATAGCGGGCAGGGACTCCGGCAGCTCGGAGCAGCACAGTGGCTGCCGTGGCGAAATGGACACAGTAGCCGGTATCACTCTCTTCCAAAAACCACTGTGCAAAATCCCCATACTGACCATTCATAGGGGAGGTGCGCAAATCATAGTCTGCAGAGTTTTCAACATGATTTTCAATGGCTGCGGCCTTTTGCGCTGTGGTCAGCTGCTCTGGCAAGATGGTCCGTACCAGTCGCTCTGCCCACTGTCTTGTCTCGTCGGGCAGCTGGATATAGCGGTCTTCCGGTGATTGTACTCCTCCGGAAGGCGTATAAGACACCTGGTAGCTGTAGCTCTTGAGGTTTTCTTCGTTTTCCAGCTTGCCGTCGGTCAACACCGTTCTTTCCGCCGGATAATAAGGAATATAACGCATAGACCGGTTACCGAAAGTGGTAACGGTGAGCGTTCCTTCCCCTGCGCCGCCGGAGGTAAACGCCTCCGACCTGCCTGTGGAAACGCCCCACCCGGTTGCGGTATACAGATCGTAATCCAGCTCCCGCAGGTACACTTTCCCGTCTGCAGATGCGATAACACGCATCACTGCCCGGGTACTTCTGCTTTTCGGGCCTAAATTTTTCAGGTTCAGCCGTTTGCTAACCACCGGCCGGATGTTATCGGACTGCACTCCGTCGTCCCACTGCAGCCAGGACTCCACCTTTTCCTGGATTTTCCATGCGTGATTGACATAGGTTTTCTCCGGGTTTGCTCCAAAGAGGACAGCAAATGCCAGCGCAATGGGAAGGGCGGCGCGCAGCATCAATTTAGTACTTTGCGCCGGAACTTTCCGCCGCGTCCAGTCGGTTATAAAAAGCAGCGCCAAAGCCGTCAGCAGCAGATAGAGGTAACCCGGGTGCGGGATATCCTGCGTAAAAATCAGACACAGCACCACAGGAGATGCCACCGGCGGCAACACATAAAGGGCGTGTTTTCTGCGGCAAATACACCAACTGACGCTGAACGCCGTCCACAGCGCCAAGGCAATCGACGGGAGGGTCGCTTTTACAGCCGACAGCTGTGTGCCGTCGCCGGTGAGAATGTCGGGGATCATAATGTAGGATGGAAAAAGAATGTAATCAAACTGATACCAAAGAGCGCCCTTCTGCCAAAGAAAGGGGCATATCAGCACCGTCAGTCCCAACAGGACAAATGTACCGTAGCGAAAACGGAGTATGGCTGCAGAAACAAGGGCAAAGCCGGCGCACCAAAGAACCTGCGCCCCCATAGAGACGGTCTGCAGTTCAAAGCCGGTGACCATACACCCCACAGCACCGACAGAAAGCAGCCAAGCCAGCACTGCCCCCATAAGGCAGTCAATCCAAGGTTTCCATTTATTCTGCATCCGGCTCACCTCCGATGTGGAGCTGCCAAGGGGCTGCGGAATCCTGCTCCTGTGCAGAGCCGGCAGGGGTAAAGGGTGCAAACAGCAGCGAATCCATACACCTCTGCATATCCCATTGGTCATAAACCGTCCAGACCTCCAGGCCATCCCCTGTTAAGACACAGACCTGAAAGGGACTTTGCTCCGCAACCAGCCAATTACCCAAGTAGAGCAGACGGCCGAATTTCCTGTCCAGCTCCGAAGGTGTGCCACACAGGTCCATGGTCAGCAGTATCCATTCCCGCACCGGCTCCATAGCCTCCCGGAGCATCAGATCTCCTGTTTTGGCAGAGAGCTTCCAATGGATTTGATTTAGGTTGTCACCGGGGCGGTAGGGTCGAATCTCGTGATTTTCCGCAAATCCGCCGCCCGGCTTGGGACGCCACCCCCGCGCCATGTACTGGGTCAGCTGGGCGGGTGCCTTCACTGTTATCGGGGCAGGCATCACCTGGCAAGTTGTTGGGGCGGTGTTCCGGACTCTAAAACGAAAGAGCCCCAAAAAGTCATAGACCCGGGGCTTATGAAGCTGAAGCACCAATCCGCCGCAGTGCCCAGTGGGCAGCGGGTCGCCGGGCCGCAGAACCCAGCGCTCTCCTGTGATGGGTTTGGTGGCACAAACCTTACTCTTTACAGGTGGATGAACGCCTTTTGACCATATATGCAGGCGCGCATTTTCCTCTGCGCCCAAAGGGAGCTTTGCCGCGGCAAGGGGTTCTGCCCTTAAATGGCGTATAGCGCGCAGGCTCACCGCCATAGAAAGCCATGGCAGCATTAAAACACTCAGCAGCAGAATATAGGAAAACCACTGCTGATAGTAAATGTAAAACAGCAGACACCCCAGCAGGGTCACGCCGTAAAAAATTCTTCGTCCTGCCATATCAGCGCACTTGGGGAGCAGGGGTTTGTCCGATGATGGAATTTAAGATTGCCTTGGCCGTTTTTCCCTGTCCCTCCGCCTTGGGCGAAAGGGCCAGCCGGTGTGCAACCGTCCAGGGGAAGACCTCCCGGACATCCGCAGGCAGCACATAATCCCTGCCCCGCAGCTGCGCCACCGCCTTTGCCATAGAGGTAACTGCCAATGTGGCTCGAGGACTTGCGCCCCGGAGGATATCCTGATGATTTCTGGTGGCAGCGATCAAATCTACGATGTACCCCACCACTGTTTCCTGAATATAAGTATTTTCCACCGCGTTCTGCATGTCCACCAAAGTATCCAGCGTCAGCAGCGGAGAAAGGGCATGGAGCGGATTTCCCTCCTGCCGGTGCAGGACCATGGCGATCTCATCTTTGGCAGCAGGATAGCCCAAGCTCAGCCGGACGGTAAAACGGTCCATCTGACTGTCGGGAAGCAGCTGTGTACCGGCCGCGCCGGCGGGATTTTGGGTTGCAATAACCACAAAGGGTTTGGGCAAAGGATGGCTGACACCATCTACTGTCACCTGATTTTCCTCCATTGCCTCCAAAAGGGCAGACTGGGTCCGGGAGGTGGCGCGGTTCAGCTCATCGGCCAAAAACAAATTACACAACACTGCGCCCTTGCGGTACACCATCTGCCCGGTCTGCTGATCGGGAACAGAGTAACCGGTTACATCCGACGGAAGCACATCCGGCGTAAACTGCACGCGGCCGTAATCCAAATGCAGCACCTTGGAAAAAGCCAACGCCATGGTGGTCTTACCCACACCGGGGACATCCTCCAGCAGAATATGCCCCTTGGCAAGGATCGCCGCCAAGACCCACAGCAGGACATCGTCCTTACCCACGATCACCTGCCGCACCTGATTCAGGATTTGCTTAGCGTATTGGGTAACCCTATTGTCTGTTTTCTGCATGCAGACACCCCCCATTAAAAAATACTGTAATGCCTGCATTATATCACAGATTCTGTATTCACGCAAGGTCGAGTACACTCACCTAATTGACATCCCAATAAGGAAGTATAGTTTGCTTATAAAACAGCCAACCGGCGGCAAGGCAAAAACAGCCTCACCGCCGGTATGTTCTTTATATCTGCATGGGTACTGCAGCGGACGCCTTATGTTTTCTTTTTCCTAAGCAAAATCACTGTCACCGAAGCACCCGCTGCTGCCACAACAACACCTAAACAAATCCACACCCATCCCAAAACAGAACCATCAGGCTGAACACTGTCCTGAGAGGCTGTTGCTTCCGTAACCGGCGTAGTGCCTTCGTCTGTGCCAGTCTCGCTATCACCCGACGGAGCTTCGCTGCCATCGGTTGGTGTTTCATCATCGGTTGGCTGGATACTCATGTTATCTTCAGCAGGCTCATCGGTTGTTTCTGCGGTGCTATCCGTAGTGTTATCGGTGGAAGTATCCGGTTTTGACGAGGTGTCAGTATCTCCAGCTGTTGTTGTATCAGTAGCATTGCCGTTTCCGGTAGAATCACCGCCTGTTGCATCGCCGCCAACATTGACTACAGGTAATGTGTACGCGCAGATATCGCATTTATTGTCGCCGTTTCCATCGTAGTGCCCCCCGCTGGAATTTGCGATTTCGCAGCCACACGCGGCGCATTCTTTCCAGTGTTTTGCTCCATCGTTTTTGTAACCTGTAGGTGTATGGGCGGTTGTGGGAATGGACAGCGCATTGTCGTCTACAATTTGTTTTGTACAGGCCTCATCGGAAAACAGCATTCCACAATCACAGATGTAATAAGCCTTTTTTCCATTTGTCAGGCAGCTTGCTTCTACTTGCTGCACAAACGTTTTGGGCTTGTGTGTATGGCCTCCTTCAGAAATCAGCACAAAATCAAGAATCAGAGCATTTCCCAGGCGGTAGTAATTATAGAAAACCTGAAATGCCCCCGCTCCGCCCAACTGCTCTCCAATAGGCAGCATGTTTGCGTTTATGGATGCTATAAAGGCGTTTACGTCCCCGTCAACGTAAATCTGAGTCCTATTCCCATCCTTTTTTAGAAGATTCACCAATTTATTCTGGTCATAGCCTGCAAACTCGCGCGCTTCTCTTTTGTAGTAATTTGCGCCGGTAGATGTCGCCTGCGGCACCAATGCCGCATAGTCAGTATGAAATGAGTGGTCCTTTAACAGCTGCTGGGTGGTGATATTAAAATAGGTATAAAAGGTTTTGTCCCCCTGATCATCCCAGGTAACGTCCACGTAGCACCAAGCGCCATCCAGTTTAACCAAATTCCATGCATGCGCAATGGGTGTATTGGTTGCGGGATTGATACTTTCACCCAAAACATACCAAGCAGGAATACCCACAATGTTCATAAGATGCTGATATGCTCTTGCATAGCCGTTGCAAATCGCTTTTCCCTCCACCAACGCACCGTACGCATTCTGATCATTTGCCGTTTTGGTGTAGACCACCCTATCGATAAGCCTGTCATGT
This sequence comes from Faecousia sp., assembly GCA_045540155.1. Taxonomy (GTDB): domain Bacteria; phylum Bacillota; class Clostridia; order Oscillospirales; family Oscillospiraceae; genus Faecousia. Next base: position 1,941 of record JAZQGT010000009.1, on the reverse strand, counting down.
AAGGTTTTGGCCTTTTGGTAATCTGATCCGCTGATACCGGATGTCATTTCCTTGGTCTTCGCATTGTACTTCGCTTTTGCAGCATTCAGATCGCCGCCGGGTATAGAATAGTGCGGCTTCATAATGAGGGTATCCTCATTGTACTGAGCATTCCAACCGCCGGTAACCCAAAAATATTCAGGATAGTCACTATAGAACATGGTATAAACCGTCTTCAGGTCCTTATCAAAGTCTATATTGCGCCCCCTGATATCAATTCCGATTTCCGCTTCTGCAGATGCGCAGCCACTAACCAGCGCATCATATATTACCTGCAAATCAGCACTGAGTTTTGTCCTGCCGTAACGCATATCTCCATTTGTCGCAAAAACCGGCGTAGTAAGTAATGATGTCGCAAGAACCACTGTCATCAAAACAAACGATATAAATCTTTTGTTATTCTTCATAACAACGCCTCCTATATTTTATAACGGGTTTGCATTTGGGTCTGACGAAATCCATTCCTTAATTTTATTATACCGCAGTTGCCGCAAAAAAGCAATCAGGATCCCAATATTTGCATGCTACCTAGGAATTTTCTTGGAATATCTTGTGGAAATAAAAAGGATGTGCTATAATAAATAAAATTTTGAAGCGAAACTTAAAGGAGATTCCATATATGAAACTAGGTATTGTTGCTCAGCGACCTATTTTCATAACTCCTTATAAATCTATAAAATCCCGATAAACCCTTGTGGCACAAGGACTTTCGGGATTCGGACAAGAAGGTATCTTCATATAGTTCCATGCATCTCAATGCCAAAAAGGTGTACAAAAGGTGTATAAAAGGTGTATGGAAAAAGTGAAACTACCGAGAAAAATCCAATGCAACAAAGCCTATGACAACACCCCGTCTTCACGAAAAGACGGGGTGTTGTCTGCTCAATATGCAATTCTAAAGTAATCCAAACACGCCTTAAAGCGATCTTGGGCGGTGAGTCAGGTATCCATTAAAAAGCCTTTTTCTTGATCCTATTCTTTGAGTCCACGGTAATATAACAGCTTTAGGTTATCTTCGATTATGAAAGGCATTACGATGTAATCATAGTATACTCTAAAACATTAACCAAAATGGTATGTCTTCCGATTATTTATGCAGCGTTTTCCGCAGCACCGGCACGATCAAAAGCGCCAAGCCGCCACCGATCAGAGCGGTGAACAGCTGAGGCCAAGCAAACATAGTAGGAAGCATCTTCAGCATAGGAGGTGCCAATACAACGATATCTCCCAGTTTCTTACCCAGGAGCACACCGGAAGCCAAACCGCAGATGACCTCCACCACCAGCAGATACAGAACTAGGAACTTGACACCGGCTGCGGCTATCAATGCCACCGGTTGCCGCCAGATAGGCTTGTGGGTCTTACCGGCAATCAGCCGCAGCAGCACCACAAAGCATACATTGCCGATCATAATGGGCAAAACTGTCACGAAGTTAGGTGCAATGCCAAACAGATATGCACACACAGGGCTGATCAGTGCGATTGTGATGCCGCTGCTCATACCCACCAATAATACAGCGATTGCCAAAACGGCATTCACGCAGGAACCGGTAACCAACTGTCCCATAGGCTTAGTCAGTGTCTGCAGAGTAACGAGTAATGCCAGCATAACTGCTGTTTCCGTGATCCATAGAATATTCTTACGCATAATCAATCCCTCATTAGTGGTGGAACAGGCGCATGCCGGTGAAGGCCATGACCATACCCTTCTTGTTGCACTCTTCGATGACCAGATCATCGCGGATAGAGCCACCGGGCTCTGCGATGTACTTAACACCGGAGGCAAAAGCACGCTTGATATTGTCACTGAAGGGGAAGAATGCGTCACTGCCCAGTGAGACATTGCGACGGGATGCCAGCCATGCCTTCTTGTCGCCTTCGGTCAGGCGCTCAGGCTGTTCG
>JAZQGT010000008.1:0-20163 GCA_045540155.1 Faecousia sp. | reverse complement strand
ATGGGCAAAATGCTGGGCGGCAAGAAGAAGGGCGAGAAGGCAAAACCCATGGGCTTTGAAATGACCCCCGAGATGATGAGCATGATGGGCGGCTTTACAGTGCTGCGTCTGCTGACTATGGCCGGCGGTATGATGGACGCGAAGTTCACAAAAGAAGATTTGCTGGCGCTTAACAAGAAGCTGAATAGAATCAAAGCACCTAAGAAATAAGCATAAAAAACCTCCGGAAGTTTCCGGAGGTTTTTGCTTATGCTTTTCCTACATTCAATGCCCGGATGGCGTTGAGTACTGCCAAGACCATCACGCCCACGTCGGCAAAAATGGCAAACCACATATTGGCAAAGCCCACAGCGCCCAGCAGCAGACAGGCAAATTTGATACCCAGGGAAAAAGCGATATTCTGATACACAATGCCCATACATTTCCGGGAGATACCAATGGCTTTGGCAATTTTTGCGGGGTCATCATCCATCAGCACCACATCCGCAGCCTCAATGGCGGCATCGGAGCCGATGGCGCCCATGGCAATGCCAATATCCGCCCGGGACAGTACCGGCGCATCGTTAATGCCGTCGCCGGCAAAGACCAGCTTTCCGGTCTTGAGCGGCAGCATTTCCTCTACCTTTGTTACTTTGTCACCGGGGAGCAGCTGGCTGTATACCCGGTCAATGCCCAACGAAGCGGCAACGGACTGTGCCACCGCCGGGTTGTCACCGGTGAGCATGACGATTTCGCTGACTCCGGCAGCTTTCAGCCGCTTGATTGCTGCCTTTGCGTTTGGCTTTTCCCTGTCGGCAATGGTAATATAGCCGGCATACACTTCATTTACAGCAATATGGATCACAGTGCCTGCCGGGGAACATTCCCCACAGGCAATACCCAGTTGCTCCATTAATTTGCGGTTTCCAACTGCAACATTGACATCGTCAACTTTGGCGGTGATGCCTTTTCCGCTGATTTCTGTAATTTCAGTAATTCTCGTGGGGTTGATTTGCGTTCCGTAGGCGGCAATCAAGCTTTTGCTGATTGGGTGAGTAGAGGCGGATTCTGCCAATGCGGCGTATTCCAGAAGCTTCTCTTTTGTCATAGATACGCTGTGAATTTCCGTAACCTGAAAAACGCCTTGGGTCAACGTGCCGGTTTTATCCAGCACAACAGTTTTGGTTTTGGACAGCGCCTCTAAATAATTGGAGCCTTTGATGAGAATGCCTTCCTTGCTTGCACCGCCCATGCCGGCGAAAAAGGTCAGGGGAATGCTGATTACCAGGGCGCAGGGACAGCTGATGACAAGAAATGTCAGCGCCCGGTAAATCCATCTGTCCCACAGGGGAGCGCTGCCCAGCAGCAGGTTCAGAACCGGGGACAGCAGCGCCAATGCCAGCGCGCTGCAACAGACCAGAGGTGTATATACCCGCGCAAATCTGGCAATAAAATTTTCCGATTTTGACTTACGGGAACCGGCATCTTCCACCAGCTCCAGGATTCTGCAAACGGTAGAATTCTCGAATTCCTTGGTGGTGGTGATTTTCAAAAGCCCTGTCATGTTAATGCAGCCGCTGATTACCTCTTCGCCCTCAGTTACCTCCCGGGGCAGGCTTTCGCCGGTGAGGGCGCTGGTATTCAGAGCAGAGGTGCCGGAGAGTACCACCCCGTCAATGGGGATTCGCTCCCCGGGTCGCACCACAATGGTGCTGCCCACTGTTACTTCCTCCGGGTCAACCTGTATAAGCTTGGCACCGTCCTCAATATTGGCGTAATCCGGCCGTATGTCCATCAGCGCGCTGATGCTGCGGCGGCTCTTTCCCACTGCGTAGCTTTCAAACAGCTCACCTACCTGATACAGCAGCATTACAGCGATGGCCTCGTTAAAATCGTAGCTTCTCTGATAGAGGGTCAGGAGGATCGCGCCTATCGTTGCCAGCGCCATCAGGAAGTTCTCGTCGAAGATTCTGCGGTTACAGATGCCCCGAAATGCTTTCCTTAAAACGTCGTGGCCAATAAGGAAGTACATGGCCAAGGCGAGAAGTGTTTTCGGTAATCTGGGCAGGGGGGCGAGGTTGAGGATTGCCATGCCAATGGCGGCGGCAATTATCCGCAGCAGCAATATTTTTTGCTTTTTGCTCATATTTCCTCCACATTATATGTAAATCAGAAGAAAATCTGACAGTCAGGCTCCACTTTCTTGCATGCCTTCAGAATGTTTTTCATAACGGCATCCACATCGCAGCCGTCCTCAAATTCCACAGCCATCTTCAGCATCATATAGTTGACGGTGGCTTTCGTTACTCCTGTAACCTTGTTGGCAGCTTGCTCCATCAAATTGGCGCAGTTGGCGCAGTCTACTTCGATTTTGTAGGTCTTTTTCATGTACCGATTCCTCCCAAAATTTAACAATTAAACAATCACTTAATTGTAAGGTGAGTATACTATGCTATTTCCAAAAAGTCAAGAGGGAATGACAGGAGATTTGACACTTGTATCGTTGGTTTAACCGTGATATACTGTTATTGCAAAGGAGGGAGCGAAATGACGGAAAAGCATTTGCCCCATAATCATACGCACACGGCAGATATCGCGAAACTTGCTTGCCAGCTGGACAGAGCAGAGGATTTTCAGACGGTGGCTGAGGTGTTCAAGCAGCTGTCCGACAGCAGTCGGGTGCGAATCTTTTGGCTGCTTTGTCACTGTGAGGAGTGTGTTATCAACATCTCTGCGCTGGTGGAGATGTCCAGCCCTGCGGTGTCCCATCATCTGCGGCAGTTGAAGGCAAGCGGTTTGATTGTCAGCCGCCGGGAGGGGAAAGAGGTCTATTATAAGGCTGCTGACAGTGAACAGAGCCACCAGCTCCACCGCATGATTGAAAAAATAATGGAGATAACCTGCCCGCAATGACGCAAAACGGTTGACAGAAAAGGTCATTTTTGGTATTCTATAACGTGATGGAGCTTGCGAAATACGCTCTTTTTTGCATAAGGAATTGATATTGAGAAGGGGAAGAAAAACATGAATTTTTTAGATGAAATGTCCTTTCTGTATGAGGGCCTGGCGGCCGCGGTTATGGACTGGAAGGTGCTGGTCATGTGGGTGATCGGCGGTCTGCTGATTTATCTGGCAATCAAGAAGGATATGGAGCCGACGCTGCTGCTGCCCATGGGCTTTGGCGCGATTCTGGTGAATCTGCCCAACTCCGGCGCGGTAGAGGTGGTGGAGACCCTGTTTAATGCCGGTATCTCCAACGAGCTGTTCCCGCTGCTGCTGTTTATCGGCATTGGCGCCATGATCGACTTTGGCCCGATCCTTTCCAACCCCAAGCTGATGCTCTTCGGCGCAGCTGCCCAGTTTGGCATTTTCTTTACGCTGTGCGCTGCCTCTATGTTCTTTGACCTGGAGACTGCTGCCTCTATCGGTGTTATCGGCGCTGCCGACGGTCCTACCGCCATTGTTGTGGCGCAGGCGCTGTTGGATCCAGAATCTCCCTATCTGGGCGCGATTATGGTGGCTGCCTATTCCTACATGGCGCTGGTTCCCATTATCCAGCCCCCGGTTATCAAGCTGATGACCACCAAAAAGGAGCGTATGATTCGCATGAAGTACGCCCCTGCTCAGGTCTCCAAGACCACCCGGATTCTGTTCCCCATTTTGATTACCATTATTGCCGGCCTCATTGCTCCCGGCTCTGTGGCGCTGGTAGGCTTCCTGATGTTTGGCAACCTGCTCCGTGAGTGCGGTGTGCTGGACCAGCTGTCCGAGACCGCCCAGAAGGTGCTGGCAAACCTGATTACCCTGTTCCTGGGCATTACCATCGCATTTAAGATGCAGGCAGAGTTCTTCCTGCAGGTGGATACCCTGCTGATTATGGGTCTGGGCCTGTTCGCCTTCGTGTTTGACACTGCCGGCGGTGTGCTCTTCGCCAAGTTCCTGAACCTGTTTATGAAGGATAAGATCAATCCCATGATCGGTGCAGCCGGTATTTCCGCATTCCCCATGTCCGGCCGTGTGGTGCATAAGATGGGTTTGGCTGAGGATCCTCAGAACTTTCTGCTGATGCACTCTATGGGCGTCAATGTTTCCGGTCAGATCGCCTCCGTTATTGCCGGCGGTATGATTCTGAACTTCTTTATGAAATAAGGAGGACAAGAGAATGAATTTTGATCCTATGGCGTTTGTTTTCAATTTGAAGTATATGGGTCTGGGCATGCTGGGCATCTTTGTTTCTATTGGAATCATCGTTGCCGTAACCGTGATCCTGAATAAGACCACAAAATAAAGTCTTAAAAGCACCGGCTCTGCCGGTGCTTTTTCGTTGCAATCTGCATTTTTTCGTGGTAAAATGGGCAAAAGAAATCATAAGGAGTTTGGCAATGGAAAAACTGTCCTTTACATCCGATTATATGGAGGGCGCGCACCCCAAAATTCTGGAAAGATTGGTTTCCACCAATCTTATGAAAACCTCCGGTTACGGCACCGATGAAATTTGCATGTCTGCCCGGGAAAAAATCCGCGCGGCCTGTGATGCCCCCGATGCTGATGTCTTCTTCCTGCCGGGCGGCACGCAGACCAATTCCATGGTAATTAAGTACTTGCTGCGGCCCTATCAGGGGGTAATTGCTGCCCAGTCCGGGCATATTGCCAGCCATGAGGCAGGCGCCATTGAGCACGGCGGCCACAAGGTTCTGTGCGTGCCGGAGTATAACGGAAAGCTAAAGGCAAGCGATGTGGCAAGGGTGGCAAAGACGTTCCGGGAGGACGACAACCGGGACCATCTTGTCATGCCCGGCATGGTGTACATCTCCCAGCCTACGGAGAGCGGCACACTGTATTCCTTGGCGGAATTGGAGGAAATTTCCTTTGTTTGCCGGGAATACGGCCTGTATCTGTTTGCTGATGGCGCCCGTCTTGCCTATGCGCTGGCGTGCCCGTCCAATGACGTGAGTTTGCAGGATCTGGCGCGGCTGTGTGATGTATTCTATATCGGCGGCACCAAATGCGGCGCGCTGCTGGGGGAAGCGGTGGTAATCCCCCAAAAGGATTTGATACCCCATTTCTTTACCCTTATGAAACAGCATGGCGCGCTGCTGGCCAAGGGCAGACTCCTTGGCCTTCAGTTTGATACGCTCTTTACGGACGATCTGTATATGCAGCTGGGACGTTCTGCGGTTATGTACGCCCAAACCATCGGAAAAGCCTGTGAGAAGAAAGGCTTGGAGCTTTGCTACGGTTCGCCTACCAATCAGGTGTTTGTGAAGCTGCCGGACGGTGTGCGGGCAAAACTGGAAGAGCGTGTGAACGTCAGCTTTTGGGAGAAACCCAATAGAACCCACACCGTTGTGCGCCTGGCAACCTCTTGGGCAACCACGGAGACGGATGTGGAGAAATTGCTGGAAATCATAGATTCAATTTGACAAAATTTTGCCACGGTATTACAATAATGCTAACTATTTTTTGAGGTGATTTTATGGAACAAAAACTGCGTACCGAAACGCTGTGTATTCAGGCAGGCTACAGCCCCGCAAGCGGTGAGCCCCGCCAGATTCCCATTGTGCAGAGCACCACTTTTAAGTATGCCACATCCGAGGATATGGGCAAGCTCTTTGATTTGGAGGCAAGCGGCTATTTCTATTCCCGTCTGCAGAACCCTACCTGCGATATGGTAGCGGCGAAGATTGCCGCGCTGGAGGGCGGCTCGGCGGCTATGCTCACCGGCTCCGGACAGGCGGCCAACTTCTACGCAATGTTCAACATTGCTTCCTGCGGTGACCACATCGTGTCGTCCTCTGCTATTTACGGAGGTACGTTTAATCTGATTTCCGTCACCATGAAGCGTATGGGCGTAGAGGCAACCTTTGTCAGTCCCGATGCCAGCTACGAGGAAATCGTGGCGGCAATTAAGCCCAACACCAAGTTGATTTTCGGTGAGACCATTGCCAACCCGGCGCTGAATGTGCTGGATATTGAACGGTTTGCCAAGGCGGCTCACGATCACGGTCTGCCTCTGATTGTGGACAATACTTTCGCCACACCCGTGAACTGCCGTCCCATTGAATGGGGCGCGGATATTGTTACCCACTCCACCACCAAGTATATGGACGGCCACGGTGTAGCCGTGGGCGGCTGTATCGTGGACAGCGGAAAGTTCGACTGGACCAAGTATCCGGACAGATTCCCGGGTCTGTGTACCCCCGATGACAGCTATCACGGTGTTACCTACACAGAACGGTTTGGCTTAGAGGGCGCATTTATTACCAAGTGCACCGCCCAGCTGATGCGGGATTTGGGTTCTATCCAGTCCCCCCAGAGCGCTTTCTATCTGAATCTGGGCCTGGAGAGCCTGCCCTTCCGTATGAGACAGCACTGTGCCAACGCGCTGGCCATTGCAGAATTCCTGCAGGCAAATGAGAAGGTTGCCTGGGTCAGATACGGCGGTCTGAAGGGCGATAAGTATTATGAACTCACCCAGAAGTATATGCCGGGTGGCTCTTGCGGTGTAATCTCCTTCGGGTTGAAGGGCGGCCGCAAGGCGGCGGAAACATTTATGAAGCACATGAAGCTGGGCTCTATCGAGACCCATGTGGCAGACTCCCGTACCTGCTGCCTGCACCCGGCATCTGCTACCCACCGGCAGATGACCGACGAGCAGCTGGAACAGGCCGGTATCGGCGCTGATTTGATTCGGCTCAGCTGCGGCCTGGAAAACAGTGAGGATCTGATTGCTGACCTGAAGCAGGCCATTGACGCTGTATAATCAAAAAGCACACCATCGAAAGATGGTGTGCTTTTTGGTTGTTAACTTATTTGATAACGCCCTTTTGCAGAATGATGTTGGCGTAGATTGCAGTTTCGCCGGATTGGAGAATACAGTAGCAGTCCTTTGCTTCATCATAGAAGTCGAAACGGTCGATGTTGCCAACGGCATCTGCGCCGCGGCTGTCATACTTTGCGATGATGTTCTTGTACTCGTCCCAGACCGGAATGGTCAGGTCCTTGTCGCAATCCATTTTCTCCATCAGGATAGCCGGCTTTTCTACATAGGTATCCAGCGGGAACACCTGCAAAATCGCGTCCAGCAGCTCCGGCACGCCGTGTCCGTCTGCCCGCAGGAAGATGGCGTTCTTTGCCTTTGCCATGGCGGCACCGGGGAAATTGCCGTCGCCGATACAGATGCGGTCGGAGTGACCCATCTCAGCCAGCACTTTCAGAAGCTCGGGGGAGAGAATGGAAGGGATATTTTTCAACATACGGTTTGCCTCCTGTGAATTGTTTTGATAGGGAAGGTGGCGGTCCTGAGACCGCCACTTTTTGTTTTACTTATACAGAGGACCGTAGGTGGCGCAGGCGCGGTAGTCCTGGCCTTCCTTGTCCATACCGAAGGCATTCCAAGCGGCAGGACGGTAAATGTCATCTTCAGGAACATTGTGCATGCATACGGGAATCCGCAGCATGGAGCACATGGTGATCAAGTCAGCGCCAATGTGGCCGTAGGAAATTGCGCCGTGGTTAGCGCCCCAGTTCATCATGACCTCATACGCGGTCTTGAAGGGAGAGCCTTCCTTGCCGTCGCAGCGCGGTGCAAACCAAGTGCAGGGCCAGGTGGGATTGGTGCGCTCCATCAGGGTGTCGGAGACCTTATCGGGCAGGTTGACGGTCCAGCCTTCTGCAATCTGCAGCACGGGACCCAGACCTTTTACCAGATTCAGCCGGATCATGGTGCAGGGCATTTCGGCCTTGGTGGTGTAGTGGCTGGAGAAGCCGCCGCCGCGGAAGTTGTCGAAGCCGGCCTCACACCATACGGTGGCATCTGTCATCTTCTTGATATCCTCATCGGTGACTTCCCACCACTTCTTCATGGTGGCGTTGCCGTTTTCATCAGTGCAGACACCGGAGGCGTCCAGGCAAGCAGCACCGGAGTTCAGCAGGTGAATGATACCATTGGACTCTGCAGCCTTGCCCTCCAGCTTGTAGCCGGTAACACGCTCGGTAGCCTCGCCGGACCAGTATGTACGCACGTCAGCAAAGATTTGCGCACGGTGAGTCAGCAGACGCATCATCAGCATGCCCATGCCATTGAGAATGTCGTTCTCAGTAGCCAAGGTGTAGGGCTCACGGGCGCCCTCATAGTCGAAGGTGGAGGACAGCAGGGCCTCGGGGTAGTCACAGTTGGGCCAGTGGTCGGTCCACTGACGCTGACCCTGGAAACCACCGGCGATGGCATTGTGACCGACCTTCTCTTCCTCAAACTGATCGGGCAGGTTCTTGTTGCCGGCCATCAGGTCCTTGATGATGCAGTACATCTTAACAGTGAACTCCCACTGCTTTTCCTTTTCCTCGGGAGTGAATTTAATGCGGCGCTCCTCACCCAGGAAGTTAACGGATTCGGGGTTATCGTCGCGGCCTTCCTTACAGTGCTCCTTGGTCCAGGCCAGAGCCTTCTGATAGTCCTCCTCGCAGTAGATGCCTTCTTCCATACGACGCAGGATCTCCACCTCGTCTACGGACTCAACACGCATGCCGAAATAGTTCTCCAGCATGTCCTGATCCATAATAGAGCCGGCAATACCCATACACTGAGAGCCGATCTGCAGGTAGGACTTGCCGCGCATAGTAGCCACAGCCACAGCGGCGCGGCCAAAGCGCAGCAGCTTTTCCTTGACGTCCTCAGGGATCTGGGTGACTTGATCCCGGTCCTGCACTTCGTGGCCGTAAATGCCGAAGGCGGGCAGACCCTTCTGGGCGTGTCCTGCCAGAACGGCGGCAAGGTACACTGCGCCGGGACGCGCGGTGCCGTTGAAGCCCCAGACGCCCTTAATGGTGTCGGGATCCAAATCCATAGTCTCACTGCCGTAGCACCAGCAGGGGGTGACGGATAGAGTGATGGAAACGCCTTCCTTCTTGAACTTGTTTGCGCAGGCAGCAGCCTCGGGTACGCGGCCGATGCAGGTGTCAGCCATGACGACCTTTACAGGTTCGCCGTTGGAATAGAAAAGGTTCTCCTCAAACAATTTTTTAGCGGACTCAGCCATTGCCCAGACCAGAGGCTCCAGAGATTCACGGAGCATCATAGGGCCGCGGCGGCCGTCAACGATGGGGCGAATGCCGATTACAGGATAATCGCCGACATATCTGTTTTTTGCCATGTTTATTTCCTCCTTGTGTTATGTTCAGATCTATAAATACGCGGATTGCGTTTTATACTTTTTTATTCCGGTGTAATCCGGCATTTTAGCCGCGCTACGCGGGCGTCTCCGCTGTACCCATCCAGCCGGTCCAGCAGGTATTGCGCTGCTGTAATACCGATGAGCTGGTCGGGCTGCTGCACCACCGGCAGGGGAGGATTCATCATGGAGCAGGTCTCTACACTGTCAAATCCAAAGACATCCACGTCCTCCGGAATCCGCAGACCCCGTTCCCGGGCGGCGGTAATAAATCCCATGGTTATGTCGTAATTGGTGGTAAACACTGCGCTTGGCCGATCCTGTTGATTCATAAGAGCCTCGCAGCTGCGGTAGCCGGTGGCAAAATCGTTTTGACCGCTGATAATCAAATTGTCATCATATAAAATTCCAGCGTTGGACAGGGCGCGTAAGTAGCCAACCATTCGTTCCTTGGCGGTAAAAACAGATTTCGGTCCGGTGATGATGGCGATTCGGCTGTGCCCGCTTGCGATCAGCTTGCTTACTGCCTGAAAAACCACATCGGCGTTATTCACCAGAACTGCATCCACGTTGACACCTTGGATCATTCTGTCAATCTGGACGATAGGGATACCCCGATTGGTTGTCAATTCATTGAATTCTTCCGCGGAGAGATCCTCCGGCGCATAAATCAAACCGTCGATACCGCAGGTGAGCATAAATTTTAAGTTGTCCCGCTCCATGCCGTGGTTGGCGCCGTAGCAGGAGATCAGGCAGTGGTAGTTCTGCTCCCGAATGGTCCGGGATAGGGTCATAACCACATTTCCATAGAAAGGGGCAGTCATGTCGGGAATCAGCACACCTACGCTGCGATTGCGTCTCGTCTTTAATCCCCGGGCAAAAGGGTCTGCACGGTAATCCAGTTTTTTGATGGCGGCACGAATCAATTCGGCGTTTTCCTGACGCACATTGCCGCCGTTAAGATATTTGGAAATGGTAGATGGCGCCACGCCCGCCATTTCAGCTACATCTTTAATTGTTGCCATAGTTATACCCCCTTGGGACAGCAAAACGCGAAACGATTCGCTTTCGTCGGATCATGAAATGCCATGCGTTTTCTTTATAATATAAAAACAATTTTGTGCTGTCAATACAAAATTTGAAAAAATATATTGATTTTTTTGGCAAAGTTTATTATAATACCCATGTAAGTACGAAATAGAGATGGTCGTGGGTAATAGAGCACAAGCGAAACGTTTCACTTTTGTGCAATATATAAAAAGAAAGCTGCGCTTTCCGGAATCTTCCGAAAATGCTGTACCTGCGCAAAACAGTATCCGCATATTCAGAATGGGGCATTAACCTTTTCTGATGTTAAAATTTCTATAATTAAATGCAGTTAAGAAAGGTGATGTTGGGATGGGTGAAACAATTCTGAAAATGCAAGGCATTCAGAAATATTTCTCCGGCGTGCATGCGCTGAAGGGTGTCGACTTTGAATTGAAGGCTGGCGAGGTCCATGCGCTGATGGGCGAAAACGGCGCCGGTAAGTCTACATTAATTAAAGTTCTGTGCGGTATCCATAAGAAGGACGGCGGTACTGTAGAGTACTTCGGCGAAGAAGTCAGTTTCCACAATATTGCAGAATCCCAGGCAGCCGGCATAAGTGTTGTCCATCAGGAGCTGAATATGATGAACCACCTGACGGTTGCTCAGAACATATTCATCGGCCGTGAGCCCAAAAAGGGCGTTATGATCGACGATAAGAAGATGATTGCCGATTCCAAGGCTCTGTTTGAGAAAATCAGTGTAAATATTGATCCTACTATTCGTCTTGGCGAGCTGACCGTTGGCAAGCAGCAAATGGTGGAAATTGCTAAGGCTATTTCCCGCGACTGTAAGCTGCTGGTGCTGGACGAACCCACCGCCGCGCTGACTCAGCCGGAAGTGGAAGAGCTGTTCAAGATTATGCGTGAGCTGAAGGAAAAAGGCATCGGTATGATTTACATCTCCCACCGTATGGACGAAATCAACAGGATTTCTGACCGGGTTACCGTTATGCGTGACGGCGAGTATGTTGATACTGTTAATACCGCTGAGGTTACCAAGGACGATATCGTCAAAATGATGGTCGGCCGCGTGATTATGGGTGATAAGAAGGAAGCAAGTACTGTGCCTGCCGATGCGCCTGTGGTTTTGGAGGTTAAGCACCTGAACGCAGGTAAGGAAGTGAAAAATGTCAGCTTTCAGCTGCGCAAGGGTGAGATCCTGGGCTTTGCAGGTCTGATGGGCGCCGGCCGTACGGAGGTTGCCCGCGCCCTTTACGGCGCAGACCCCAAGCAGACCGGTGAAATCTACATAAACGGTAAGCTGACCAACATTAAGACTCCCGAGCAGGCGGTTAAGAACGGTATTTGCTATTTGAGTGAGGACCGGAAGCGTTACGGTCTGATGTTAGGCAAGTCCGTAGCGGAGAACTCCGCCATTGCATCTATTGATAAGTTTGTCCACGCCGGCTGGATTGACGATAAGGAAATCACGAAGGTTTCCGCGGAAACCAATGCCTTGCTGCGGACTAAGACACCCTCTATGGAGCAGCTGCTGAAGAACCTTTCCGGTGGCAATCAGCAGAAGGTTATCATCGCCCGCTGGCTCATGAAGGATTCTGACATTTTTATCTTCGACGAGCCCACCCGCGGCATTGACGTGGGCGCAAAGAGTGAAATGTACGCGCTGATGGAGGATTTGGCCTCTAAGGGCAAATCCGTGATTATGATTTCCTCGGAGCTGGCAGAAATTCAGCGCCTCAGCGACCGGGTAATTGTGATGTGCGAGGGACGGATTACCGGCGAGCTGGACATCGCCGATGCCACCCAGGAAGAAATTATGAAATACGCCACCATGCGTGAGTGATAGTAAGGAAAGGGAATGAATACAATGAAACTTAACAACCAGAAAAAACCTTTTAAGCTGCAGCAGAATATCATCATGCTCTTCGCTACGGTGGTGCTGCTGGGCGTGTTCAGCTTGGTAAACCCCGCGCTGATCAGAGATAAGTACATGATTCTCAGTATGGTGCAGAACTTTGCTCCCTATGCCGTTATGGGTTTGGGTGTTACCTTCGTTATCGCCACCGGCGGTATCGACCTGTCTTTGGGTACTGTTACCATTGCTTCCGCTGTTTTGGCCGGTAAGCTGTATACTATGGGCACCATTCCCCTGTGGGCAACCATTCCCGTGATGATGGCAATCGGCACGCTGTGCGGTTTGCTCAACGGTCTGATGGTGGCAAAGCTGAAGATTCCCGCCTTTATCGCAACGCTGGGTACTATGATGGTATCCCGGGGTCTGTCTGCTCTGATTGCAGAAGTGCCCAATATCTTCTTCCCCACCGGCACCTGGTACAACAAGACCTTCTCCAGCCTTTCCGTTGGCGATGTGAGCGCCATTCCTGTGGGTCTGTTCTGGGTCATCGGTCTGATGCTGATCTGCATGTACCTGATGTATAAGAACAAGATTGGCCGCTACATTCTGGCCATAGGCTCCAATGAGGAAGCCACCCGCCTGTCCGGTATCAACACCGACAACTACAAGATTTTCGCTTATACCTTCGCAGGCCTGTTCTGCGGTATTGCTGCTATCTTCTACTCCGCTGCATTCCCCACCATTGCTTGCGCTACCGGTAACGGTATGGAGCTGGATGCTATCGCAGGCGTTTACATTGGCGGTACTTCTTCCGCCGGCGGCGTTGCATCTGTTTCCGGCTCTGTTATCGGCGCTATCCTGCTGGTTGTGATCCGCAGCGGCCTGAACATGGTGCTGGCAAAGCTGGGTATCAGCCTGAACTCCACCTACGTGACCTACGTACTTACCGGTGTGATCGTGGTTGTGGCAATCCTGATGGACATCATCAAGACCAACAACCAGAATAAGGTCAAGATCGAGAAGGTTGAAGAAGCCAAAAATGAAGAAGCCCCCAAGGTCTAAGACGCATTGAATAAAACCTTACAGTCGTTCCGAGCCAGTGCGCACACTGGCGTGGGAATCTCAAGAAAAAATGCTTTTTGGAGATTGCCACAGGTGCTGCCGCACCTTCGCAATGACAATGTATGGATTTTCTCTTGAATAAGTGTGAGCGGATGCCCACTTAGAATAAATTTGTCATTATATTTTTAGGAGGAAACACTATGAAAAAGCTTATCGCATTGGCATTGGTTCTTGTGCTGGCAATCAGCATGGTGGCCTGTGCCGCTCCCAAGACCGAAGAAAAGACCATCGCTGTTATCGCAAAGGGCGAGTCCCACGCTTTCTGGCAGGCTGTTAAGGCCGGCGCTGAGAAGGCCGCCAAGGAGAAGGGCTACAAGCTGACCTTCCAGGGCCCTGCTAACGAAAACCCCGAATCTGTACCCAGCCAGATCACTATGGTTCAGACCGCTCTGTCCAACAATGTTGACGGCATCGTTCTGGCTACCATCGGCTCCGGCTTTGGCGAACTGCTGACCCAGGCTTACGACAAGAAGATCCCCGTTGTTACTTTCGACTCCGGTTTGAAGGCTCCCGAGGACATCACCGAGGGCAAGAACCCCATCATTGCTCACGTTGCTACCGACAACAAGGCTGCTGCCAACATCAACGGCGAGAAGCTGTTTGAGGCTGTTAAGGCTGAGATCGCTAAGTGCACTGAGGCTGCTCCTTACGTAGTGGGTGTTATTCAGCACGACGAGACCTCTACCGGCTATGACCGCGCTGACGGTTTCATTGAGAAGTTCAAGGCTCTGGCTGACGCTGATACTACCACTAAGGGCAAGTACACCATCAAGAAGGTTGCAAAGCCCGGCGACGCTAACCAGGCTTACAAGGAAGCTCTGGAGGCCCTGTATGTAGATTCCCCCAAGGCTATCTTCATGACCAACGAAGGTGTTGTTAAGCAGGTTTACGATGCAATCAAGGCCGCTGAGGGCAAGTATGACGGCATCGTATTCTCCGGCTTCGACGCTGGTACCAAGCAGCTGACCTGGATGAAGGAAGATGGCTCCGCTCTGATGGGCTCCGTTGCTCAGGACTCCATCGAGATGGGCTATCAGGCTGTTCTGCAGTGCATCGCTGCTATCGAGGGCGGCAAGGCTGAGAACAAGGACATCGTTGGTACTTGGTATGACGCTTCCAACCTGAAGGAAATGGTCGAGAAGGACCTGGCTTACACCGACTCCGACGCCGACAAGGCTGCCATTCTGGGCAAGTAATTTTTGGTAAAGTCAATACATTCGGCTGAAACCGACCGGCACCACTTCGGTGGTGCCGGTTTTTCGGTACACGGCTGAATACTGAATCAAGGGAAAATCTCTGATTCGGTATTGAACTGTGTAAGAGAAAGTTGTATAATAGAGAAGGAAATTTATAACAGGAGCGTTTGTATGGACAGAATCAGAAATTTCATTGCTTTTGACCTGGGCGCCAGCAACGGACGGGCTATTTTGGGCCGGTTTGACGGTGAGAAAATCACTATGCAGGAGCTGCACCGCTTTGAAAACAATTACATTGAGATGAATGGCGTGTTCTACTGGGACACTCCGTATCTGTACAATCAGTTGAAGCAGGGCCTGCTTGCCTTCAAGCAAGGCGGCTACGGCGAGCTGGACGCCTTCGGTATTGATACTTGGGGCGTGGATTTCGGTCTGCTGGATAAGAACGGCCACCTTGCGGGCGTACCCCGTTCCTACCGACTGGGCGTGCAGGCGGATATTGATGCGGTCAAGGAAAAAATTCCCACCGAGACCCTGTACGGGCGTACCGGCATTGACACCAATCTGACCTTCAACACCATCTATCAGCTCTACCGCAGAGTCCGTGAGGGAGATTCCGCGCTGGATATTGCAGAGACCATGCTGCTGACTCCCGACCTGCTGGGTTATTTCCTTACCGGCGAGAAGGGAACGGAGTATACCATTGCCACCACCACCGGCCTGTACAACCCCACTGCCAAGGACTGGGACTGGGAGACCATCGAGGAATTGGGTCTTCCCAAGAAGATTTTTACCAAGATTGACAAGACCGGCACTGTTCGCGGTCATTTAAGACCGGAATTGTGTGAGGAGCTGGGTCTGAACCCCGCGCCCTTTGTGGCTGTGGGCAGCCATGATACCGCATCTGCCGTGGCAGCGATTCCCGGCAAGGGCAGCTTTGCCTTCTGCTCCTCCGGTACCTGGAGCTTGTTTGGCGCGGAAATGGACAAGCCTGACTTGAGTATGGATGCTCAAAACCGGGGCTTCTCCAACGAGGGTACAATTCAAGGCACATATCGTCCCCTGAACACCATTATCGGCATGTGGATCATTCAGGAATGCCGCCGTGACTGGATTAAGGCAGGCATCGAAATGAGCTGGGATGAGATTGTGGCAGCCGCCCGCGGCGCGGAAGCCCTGCGGAGCATCATCAACCCGGACGATTCCCGGTTCTATGCCGGCGGCAATATGGTACAGAAGATTAAGGATTTCTGTAAGGAGACGGATCAGCCTGTTCCCGAAACCGTGGGACAGATTGCACGCACGGTCTATGAATCCCTGGCGCTGAAGTATCGCAGCGCGTTGGAGGGATTGGAGACTATGAAGGGACAGCGGATTGACTCGCTGAACATTGTAGGCGGACCGATCAATAATAAGTTCCTGAACCAGCTGATTGCGGACTCCCTTGACAGAGAGGTTGTTACCGGTCCTGTGGAGGGCGCTGCCATCGGCAACCTGCTGACCCAAGCCATGGCGCTGGGCGATATAAAGGATTTGGACCACCTGCGGCAGATTGTCCGCAATTCCGAGTCCGTGGAATATTGGACACCCAACCACACTGCGGATTGGGAAAATGCCTATCAGAAATTACTCACATTTTTGAAATAACATAAGGAGATGGAATTATGAGCGTAGATATGACAAAATGGCAGGCCATTGCCAAGGAAAACATTCATAACCGTCCTGCCGGCACCGGCCGACTGGCAGGTAAGATTACCGTTGTTACCGGCGCGGCCCAGGGCTTTGGTAAGGGCATTGCCGAGGAGCTGTACAAGGAGGGCGCAACCATCGTCATTGCTGACATGAACCTGCCTTTGGCAGAGTCCGTCGCCGCAGAGATGGGCGAGCGCGCCTGGGCGATTGCCGTGAACGTGTCCGATGAGGAAAGTTGCGCAAATATGGTGGCGCAGGTGGTGGAGAAGTTCGGCGGTCTGGATATTATGGTTGCCAACGCCGGCGTTGTCCGTTCCGGTCCTATTGCCGAGTTTGAGAAGAAGGACTTCGACTTTGTTACCGCCATTAACTACACCGGCCTGTTCCTTACCTGCAAGTATGCTGCTATTATCATGCAGGCGCAGCATGAGGCTGACCCCACCGCTATGTTCGACATCATTGCTATGTCCTCCAAGTCCGGTCTGGAAGGCTCCAATAAGAACTTTGCTTACGCCGGTTCCAAGTTTGGCGCCATCGGTCTGGTGCAGTCCTTCGCACTGGAGCTGTGCGCTTACAACATCAAGGTAAACGCCATTTGCCCCGGTAACTATCTGGACGGACCTCTGTGGTCTGACCCTGAGCGCGGCCTGTTTGTCCAGTACTTAAATGCCGGCAAGGTGCCCGGCGCAAAGACCGTTGAGGATGTACGCCGGTTCTATGAGGCAAAGGCTCCCATGAACCGGGGCTGTCTGCCCATCGACGTTGCCCGCGCGGTCATGTACTGCGTGGAGCAGAAGTACGAAACCGGTCAGGCGCTGCCCGTTACCGGCGGACAGGTTATGCTGAACTGATAAGGAACGTTTTATGATTGATATTGATATTCTGAATAAACTCAATGCGCCCACCAAGGCGGAGCGCCTTGCAAACCTCGCAGAGGTGCTTAAGACCACCGTTTTCCCGCCTATGGTGCCCCAGTACATTAACAATCACATTCACACCACCTATTCTTTTTCGCCCTATTCTCCCACCGCGGCGGTCTATGCTGCTCGGATGGAGGGGCTGTGCACCGCCGGTATCATTGACCACGATTCCATTTCCGGCGCTGAGGAGTTTATCGAAGCGGCTAAAATGGTGGATATGCCGGTAACCATCGGTATGGAGGCCCGGGTGTCCATGGAAGGAACCCGGCTGCAGGGCCGCCGCACCAACAATCCGGACCAGGTGGGTGTCAGCTACATGACAATCCAGTCTGTTCCTCACAATAAGATTGCTGTGCTCACCGAGTTCTTCAAGCCCTACCAGGCTGCCCGCCATGCCCGTAACCGGAAGATGGTGGATAGAATTAACGCGCTGGTAGGCGTGGAGCTGGATTACGACCGGGATGTGCTACCTCTGTCGCTGGCAGCGGAAAACGGCGGCGTCACCGAGCGGCATCTGATGTATGCGCTGGCAATCCAGCTGGTGAAGCAGGTAGGGAAGGGCCAGCCGATGATTGACAAGCTGACCGCCATGGGAATGACCCTGTCCCAAAAGCAGAAAACCATGCTGCTGGATACAGCGTATCCCTTCTACGAGTACGATGTGCTGGGTATGCTGAAGGGTACGTTTGTTCCGCAAATTTTCATTGATGCCACCGACGAATGTCCGAAGCTTGCTGATATGGTCAAGCTGTGCAAAGAGGTGGATGCGTATCTGTGTTATGCGTATCTTGGTGATGTGGGCGAATCCGTCACCGGTGATAAGAAGGCGCAGAAATTTGAGGATGATTACTTGGATGATGTATTCCTGTGTCTGAAAGAGGAGGGTGTGAAGGCTGTTACCTACATGCCCACCCGAAATACGCCCCAGCAGCTGTCCCGTCTGAGAGCGCTGTGCGAGGAATACGGTATGTTCCAGATTTCCGGCGAGGATATCAATTCCCCCCGGCAGAGCTTTGTGATCAAGGCAATGGAGAATCCCATGTTCCAAAATCTCATTGATGCTACCTGGAAGCTGATTGAACACGAAAAAAATACGTAATTGGAGGATAAATGTATGAATACCAAAGCAGTAAGAATCTATGGCAAGCAGGACCTGCGGCTGGAAGAATTCCCCCTGCCCGAGGTAGGTCCCGATGATGTGCAGATTCGGGTGATTTCCGACTCTGTTTGTATGTCCACTTATAAGGCTGCTCTTGAGGGCGGCGACCATAAGCGCGTCCCCGACGACTGCGCTACCAATCCCACCATCGTAGGTCACGAATTCTGCGGCGATATTGTTGCTGTGGGTGAAAACTGGAAGCATAAGTACAAGGTTGGTGATAAGTTCGCCATTCAGCCTGCCCACTACTATAAGGGTTCTCAGATGGCGCCCGGTTACTCCTACAATTACTGCGGCGGCTCTGCCACCTACGGCAATGTGCCCATTGAAACCCTGCTGACCGACTGTCTGCTGCCTTACTCCGCCGATGCCTATTTCTACGGCTCTCTGGCGGAGCCCATCAGCTGCGTGGTGGGTACGTTCCACGCTATGTATCACACCAAGGCCGGTTCCTATGTCCATGAGATGGGCATTAAGGAGGGCGGTAAGATGGCCATGCTGGCATCCGTGGGTCCCATGGGTCTGGGCGCCATTGACTACGCGCTGCACTGCGACCGCCGTCCCAGCCTGCTGGTGGTAACGGATATTGACGATGCAAGACTGGAGCGCGCCGCTTCTATTTATACCGTGGAAGAAGCCAAGAAGCAGGGCATTGAGCTGCACTACGTAAACACTAAGATGGAAGGCGCTACCGAGTACCTGCGTTCCCTCACCGGCGGCACCGGCTATGACGATGTGATCTGCTTCGCTCCTGTGAAGCCTCTGATTGAGCAGGCTGGTGACATTCTGGGCTATGACGGGTGCCTGAACTTCTTTGCAGGTCCCACTGACACCCAGTTCAAGGCTCCCTTCAACTGGTACAATGTGCACTACCTGTACACCCACGTGGTGGGCACTTCCGGCGGCAACAACGACGACTTGCGGGAGGCTATCGAAATGATGAGCGCCGGCAAGCTGAATCCCGCCGCTCTGGTTACCCATATCGGCGGCCTGAACGCTGTGGTGGATACCGTTCTGAACCTGCCCTCCATTCCCGGCGGCAAGAAGCTGATCTACAACCACATCGACCTGCCTCTGACTGCCATTGCTGACTTCGAGGAGCTGGGCAAGACCGATCCTCTGTTCGCAGAGCTGGACCGCATCTGCAAGGCTCACAACAACCTGTGGAGCGCTGAGGCAGAGAAGTATCTGCTGGCTAACGCCAAGTCTAACTAAACGTTTGTGTATTAAGCGCTCCGGTTTGTCCGGAGCGCTTAATTGAAATACAGAACTATGAAAGGTGATTTGTATATGGATCAGAAATTTGATGCACTATTTACCCCTTGGAAAGTGGGCAATGTGGAGATCAAGAACAGAATCGTTATGTGTCCCATGGGCGGTACTTCTCTGTTCGGCTGGTTCGAGCTGACCGGTTGTAAATTTGACAAAGAGGCGGCAAAATTCTTCCTGGAACGGGCGCAGAATAATGTGGGTCTGATTATCCCCGGTATTGCCCCCCTGCGGGATACCTTCTGGGGCAAATGGCTGTGGCAAAATCCCAAGATGTTCGAGGATTTGAAGGAATTTATGGAGGAAATCCATAAGACCGGCGCAAAGCTGTTTATTCAGCTTACCGCAGGCATGGGCCGCAGCTGGGCAATTACGGAGCTGATTGCCCCTCTGCACAAGAATAAATTTACCCGCACCATTCTGAAACCCATTCTGGATACCAGCCACGAGCTGGCAAGTCCCTCCCCGCTGCCTTCCCCGTGGGATCCGGAAATCACCACTCCCGAGATGACCAAGAAGCAGATTCACGAAATCATTGAGGCCTTTGCCAAGACCGCCAAGCTCTGTAAGGATGCAGGCGTGGACGGTGTTGAGGTGCATGCGGTCCACGAGGGTTACCTGCTGGATCAGTTTACCATGGAGTGGACCAACCACCGTACCGATGAATACGGCGGCTCTTTTGAAAACCGCTACCGCTTCCCCGTGGAGGTGGTGCAGGCCATTAAGGCGGCCTGCGGCGAGGATTTCCCTGT
>JAZQGT010000007.1:0-62377 GCA_045540155.1 Faecousia sp. | reverse complement strand
TGGTGGAGAGATTTGGAAACCGTGTGATCGTGTTGGATGAGGGCCTTGTGGTAAGTGACGGAAGGGAGGCTGAGGACCAGAATGAAGTTGAATAATTTCCGATATTTGCTGAAAGAAGGTCTGCGGGGTATTTTTCTCCATGGATTTATGTCTTTTGCAGCGGTATGCGTTACTGTGGCCTGCCTTTTGATTATTGGTAGCTTCTCAAGCTTAATTTATAATGTGAACATTATGGTAGAGGATCTGAATAAGACAAATGAGGTCCTTGTGTACATTGAAAGCGATCTGCCGGATGCGGAGGCAAAAAGCGTAGGTACCCAGATTAACCGAATTGCCAATGTGCAGAATGCAGTGTTTGTTTCCAGAGAGGAAGCACTGGAGAGATTTGTGGCGGACCACGAGGGTCATTCCGCTTTCTCCGGTGTTCGGGCGGAGGATCTGCGCCACCGCTTTGTTGTGACTTTGATGGATAATACGCAGATCAAGGAGACCGTGGGCGCAATCGAAGGAATTGCCGGAGTTGCGAAGGTAAATGCAGCCTATGAGCTGGCGGAGGGCTTTACAACTCTGCAGAATGTGCTGCATATTGCTTCTCTTGCGGTGATCGTCGTTTTGCTTGTTGTCAGCTTGCTGATCATCTCCAATACCGTTAAACTGGCGATGTATGATCGAAGAGATGAGATCGCCATCATGAAAATGGTTGGTGCTACCAATGGATTTATTCGGCTGCCCTTTGTCGTGGAGGGCTTTGTGCTGGGTATGCTGGGCGCTACCATTGCTTTCTTCCTGGAATGGGCGATGTACAATGTGCTGGTCAGCCGCCTTGCTGAGGTGGATACACTGAAGCTGTTCAGCTTCGTGCCCTTTGCCCAGCTGCTGCGGCCCATGGTGGCAACCTTTGCCTCTGCCGGCCTGTTTGTGGGCGTGGTAGGCAGCTGGACATCCATTCGGAAGTTCATGGATGTCTGATACCAAAAATACAAACACAGTACGGTTACCCCTCATTAAAGGAGGATATAATGAGAAACAGAAGATTTTGGGCCAGTATTCTGGCTGGCCTTTTGGCAGCGATTATGCTCCTTGGCATTATTGCCAGCGCCATTCCCACCCGCGCCAGCGCGGAAAAATCGTCTGCGGAGATTAAACAGGAAATCAACGAGCTGAAGGATCAGCAAAAGCAGAATCAGAAAGAAATATCCAAATTAAAGGGTCAGCTGTCTGCCAATCTGGACAAGATGGAAGATATTGTTGCCCAAAAGAACAATATTGACCAGCAGGTATTCCTGCTGAATCAGCAGATTCAGAATCTGTCCAAGCAGATTACCGCATACAGCGACCTGATTGCCGATAAGCAGGCGGAGCTGGATGAGGCTACAGAACGCTGGCAGACCTTGAGCGACCAGTATAAAGAGCGTATCCGCGCTATGGAGGAGGACGGCAAGCTGTCCTACTGGTCGGTGCTGTTTAAGGCTAACAGCTTCTCGGATCTGCTGGACCGGCTGAACATGATTGAGGAAATCGCAGCATCCGACCGCCGCCGTATGCAGGCGCTTAATGAGGCGGCGCAGGTGGTAGAGGAAGCCAAGTCCGGCCTGGAGCTGGAAAAGACCGAGTTGGAGTCCAGCAAACAAACCCTTGAGGCTTCCCAGCTGGAGCTGGAAGACGCGCGTAAAGAGGCGGATGTCCTGCTGAAACAGCTGATTGCCATTGGTGACGAGTATGAGGCCTTATTGGATGAGGCAGAGAAGAAGGAAAGCGAAACCGCCGGAAAAATCGACGATCTGGAATATGAATATGATGAGGCAAAGGAACGGGAATATCAAAAGTGGCTGGCATCCCAGAAGCCTGCAAACAACGGCAGCGCCAGCAATGTGGTGGACGGCGTAACCTGGTTGCTTCCCATCAATTACAGCTATTTCTCCAGTCCCTTTGGCTATCGGGTGCATCCTATCTACGGTGACTGGCGGTTCCACTACGGTGTTGACCTGTCAGCGCCCCAGGGAACTCCCATTTATGCCAGCCGCAGCGGCTTGGTGACGACTACCGCTTATGAAGCCGGTGGAGCCGGTTATTATGTGAGCATTAACCACATGGACGGTTTCTCCACCAGATACCTGCACATGACGCACTATATTGTATCCCCCGGTCAGTATGTCAGCGCCGGTCAGGTGATCGGTTACTGCGGTTCTACCGGTGCGTCCACCGGTCCGCACCTGCATTTCAGCGTTTATTATAATGGTGTGGCGGTCAATCCTGCAAATTACATCAATATTAGATAATTCCTGTGGCTCGGTGTGAGCAGTAATTATGACTTTCCTTTGAGGTGACAAAGCGATGAATCTAAAAACCCACTGGCAAAAGACTGCCCCGGCTTGGCAGAAGGTTACATCTGTTTGGCGGGGAGTGGCAGATTATTTCCGGAAGCGTATACCCGTTTGGAAACGGTTTGCGCAGAAGGCCATATCCTATGCATTGGTGGCAGTTCTTGCGTCAGCCCTTACCGCGACTGTATTTGCAATCCAGGGAATGGGGCTGAAGGATTTGACGGCAGAAAGGGAAGCACTGGAGGAAAGTAAACAGGAACTTGCGCAGACGCTGACACAGACAGAAACGCTCCTGAATCAGCTGCTTACTGCCAACAAGGACACCCAGGACCTTTTGCAGGAAGCGCAGCGGGAGGAAGGAGAAGTTGCCGATAAGATTGACGAGCTGAAGGGCGCCTACGACGCGGCAGAGGAAAGCGCTCTGCAGCACTGGGTGGTGCCTATGAAGTATACCATGTGCACCAGCTACTTCGGTCTTCGCCTTCATCCCATAGAGGGAGAAGCCAAATTCCATTCCGGCGTGGACCTGGCAGCCTCCGTAGGAACGCCCATTGTAGCCAGCCGCGGCGGCAGGGTTACAGTTGCTGAGTACGAAGATCAGGCGGGCTACCATGTGGCTATTGATCATGGAGATGGGTATGTGACCCGCTACATGCACATGTCCCGCTACATTGTTACCTCCGGGCAGGTGGTGATAACCGGCCAGGTTATCGGATTCTGCGGAGCGTCCGGTGCTGCTACCGGCGCGCATCTGCATTTCGGGGTTTACTATGACGGAAAGGCAGTGGATCCTGCCCAGTACATCGACATATAATGCTGTCCCACAGTCCTTTTCCGGACTGTGGGAACTTTTCCTTGTTATTGGAGTGAGTATTATGGATAGAAAATGGCTGAAATTGATTACAAAGAGTCTTTCCTATTTGCTGGTGGCGGCAGTGGCATCTGCCCTGACCCTCGCGCTGTGGGGTCAGCGGAATACCAAGTATGCAGAGCTGGAAAACATCATTGATAAAATGTTTATC
This sequence comes from Faecousia sp., assembly GCA_045540155.1. Taxonomy (GTDB): domain Bacteria; phylum Bacillota; class Clostridia; order Oscillospirales; family Oscillospiraceae; genus Faecousia. The sequence continues at coordinate 59,031 of JAZQGT010000007.1, read as the reverse complement.
GGTGAAGCGGATATGGGTAAGGTCCGGGACGCGGCAGCAGAGGCTATGATTGATGCGCTGGGCGACCGGTGGAGTTACTATATCTCTGCTCAGGACTATGCTGCCTATCAGGAGAATAAAAATAATGCCTATGTGGGCGTGGGCATCACCATTACGGTCCGGGAGGACGGCACCGGACTGGATATCCTGGAGGTGACACCGGGCGGTTCTGCGCAGGCCGGCGGTATCCTGCCCGGGGATATTCTTGTTGAGGTACAGGGGCAGTCTATTATTGGACTTTCTACCGGTGATGTGAAAACGCTGGTGCAGGGGGAAGAGGGCACGTCCGTGTCCCTTGGTGTGCTGCGGGACGGGGAGAAGAAAACCTTCTCGCTGAAGCGTCAGACCATAAAGGTGGCGGTGGCGGAAGGACAGCTGCTGGACGGCAATATCGGACTGATCCGCATTGTCAACTTTAATGCCAACTGCGCCAGGGAAACCCTTGCAATCGTTAAAGATCTGCAGGAGCAGGGCGCTGATAAGCTGATTTTTGACGTGCGCAACAATCCCGGCGGCTATGTGCACGAAATGATAGAGGTGCTGGATTATCTGCTGCCGGAGGGTGTACTGTTCCGGGAGGTAAACTATCTGGGGCAGGAGGGCACGAGGAAGTCCGGTGCTGCCTGTCTGGAGCTGCCTATGGCAGTGCTGATAAACGGCAACAGCTATTCCGCGGCGGAGTTTTTTGCCGCGGCTTTGCAGGAATATAACTGGGCAACTGTGGTGGGCGAGCAGACTACCGGCAAGGGCCATTATCAGAACACCCTGACTCTTTCTGATGGCTCGGCGGTGAACCTGTCTACAGGTAAGTACTTCACCCCTAACGGTGTGAACCTGACGGAAGCCGGGGGCGTGGTGCCCAATGTGGTATCAGCGGTTGATGCAGAAACCGCTGCGCTGATATATGCAAAGGCAGTTCCTGCGGAGGAGGACCCCCAAATTCAGGCAGCTGTTCAGGTATTGATGAAAACAGAGGGATAAAATCTGGCGAAAGCCGGAAAAAATATTGACTTGCGATGGTTTTTCTCCTATAATATTTTGAGTTATGGAAAGATTTGTGTAAGAAAGGACTTGTGTATATGGCAAAAGAATTTAAGATTACCAGTTTGCGTCTGGCTGACCTGGAAAAGGAACTGAATTATCTGAAGACCACCCGGGAGCGTGAGATTGCTGCAATGATTGCAGAAGCCCGTTCCTACGGTGACTTGTCTGAAAACTCCGAATACGATGCCGCTAAAAATGAGCAGGCGAAGCTCTATGGCCGCATTGCCGAAATTGAGGATATTCTGTCTCATGCCGTCATTATTGAGGACGAAAACGAGGCATCCGGCCTTGTGGGCCTGGGCTGCACCGTTACCGTGGAGGATGAAAACGGCAAGAAGACCGCGTACAGAATCACCGGCTCCCAGGAGGCCAATCCCATGGAGTTTAAGCTCTCCGACGATTCCCCCTTCGGCCGCGCTGTTGTGGGCAAGGGCATTGGTGACACCTTTACAGTGAATGCGCCTGCCGGTTCTTACACCATGAAGGTGCTGGATATTACACGCGAGGGGTAAGCTATGGCAAAGTTTGTACCGCAGGCAGAATTGCCTGTATCCGAGCAGGCGCAGATTCGCCGGGAAAAGCTGGCGGCTCTGCAGGCCGAGGGCCGTGACCCCTTTGTGCAGACAAAGTTTGATTTCAATGCGGATTCTGCCGCAATTAAGGCAGATTACGATGCATTCGAGGGCAAGACTGTCCGTGTCGCCGGCCGTCTGATGAGTAAGCGCGGACAAGGCAAGGTGATGTTCTGCGATTTGCAGGACGTTACCGGCCGTATCCAGCTGTTTGTAAAGATTGACGAGCTGGGCGAAGGGGAATACAACCGCTTTAAGAAGAATGATATCGGCGATATTCTGGGGGTTGAGGGCGAAGTGTTCAAGACCAAGACCGAGGAGATTTCTGTCCGGGCAAAGTCTGTGATCCTGCTTTCCAAGTCTCTGCTGCCCCTGCCTGAAAAGTACCACGGTCTGACGGATAAGGAAATGCGTTTCCGTCAGCGCTATGTGGATTTGATGGTCAATCCCGAGGTGAAGCAGAACTTTGTGATTCGCTCCCGTTTCATTAAGTTCATGCGGAACTACCTGGATAACATGAATTACATCGAGGTGGAGACCCCGGTGCTGAACACCATCGCCGGCGGTGCGGCTGCCCGTCCGTTTGTTACGCACCATAATACGCTGGATATTGATATGTATATGCGTATCGCCACCGAGCTGCCCCTGAAGCGGCTGATCATCGGCGGCATGGACCGGGTGTATGAGATTGGCAGAATCTTCCGCAACGAGGGTATGGACCCCAAGCACAATCCGGAGTTTACCACTGTGGAGCTGTATCAGGCGTATGCGGATTTCCATGACATGATGGATATTGCCGAGGGCATTCTCTCCGGCGCGGCCAAGGAAATTCTGGGTACTTACGAAGTGGACTGGATGGGCGAGCATATCGACCTGACTCCCGGTTGGCGCCGTATGACCATGGTGGAGGCTGTTAAGGAATACGTAGGTATCGACTTTGGCGCTATCACCGACGATGCGGAAGCCGTGGCAGCTGCCAAGGCAAAGGGCGTGGAGCTTGCTGATGCTGCTGAAAAGACTTGGGGCAACGCGCTGTATGCTTGCTTTGATCAGCGGGTGGAGGAGCACCTGATTCAGCCTACCTTCATTACCATGTATCCTGTGGAGGTGTCCCCGCTTACCAAGCGTTCTCCGCTGGATGCCCGGCTTACCGAGCGGTTTGAACTGTTTATCTGCCACAGTGAGCTGGCAAACGCTTACTCCGAGCTGAATGACCCCATTGACCAGCGTGAGCGCTTTATGAAGCAGGTGGAGCAGCGGGAGCGTGGTGACGACGAAACAGAAATGCTGGATGAGGACTTCCTCAATGCCATGGAGTACGGCATGCCTCCCACAGGCGGCATGGGTATGGGCATTGACCGTTGCGTTATGATGCTTACCGGCAACGACACCATCCGGGAAGTGCTTCTGTTCCCCACGATGAAGCCCCTCGATTAAGAAAATGCCGTAGTCTAAAGGTTTTTACGGTATTGAATATACTGTTTTAGACCAAGTTTAGACCATTTTAAAATAAAAAAGGAAGGCCGTAAAGGTCTTCCTTTTTTAAGTTCGTTGCAACATTTAATAAGTTGTGCTATAATAATTCATATACATATCGTCTGGGAGTTTTTTGTATGTCGGAAACATCTTCGATCTATCTAATGCATAAATATTGGGGCAAAAAACCATCTGATGAATTGAATAAAATTGTTAGCAATTATTCAAGTCCGAATGATACTATCCTTGACCCGTTTGCCGGCTTTGGCGGGATAGCAGTTGAAAGTTTGCTCCAAAATAGAAACGTAATAATAAATGATTTGAATCCAGCGGCAACGTTTATTGCAAAAAATATTTTGAGCACACAAATTGATTTAGATAAATTTAAAGGGCTTTTTCAAAGTATTAAACAAAAATATCAAGAAGTAGAAAAACAATGGTATTTTTGGGGTGATAACAAAATCATCACTATATTAAGGAATCACAATAATGTACCATTAAAGGTAAAAGTACGCAAAGGAGAAGCATTTGAAGAAATATCTTTATCGCAAAAAGATATTGATTTTTTCCTTCAGCAAGAAAATGAATTCTCCATAAAAACATGGTATCCCACGAATCAACTGATAGTCAATTCAAGAATTGGCGCAAAGAAAGGAATGCGGATAGATAATTTATTTTCAAAAAGAGCTTTGGTTTGTCAATCATATCTTTATAATCTCATTGACGAATTAGAATGCTCACCTGAAAAAGAATTATTGTTATTTTCTTTTACATCAAACCTTGCAAATTGTTCCAAGTTGGTTCCACCGATAACATCAAGAGGGGATATGGCCCAAGGAGCGTGGATGACAGGATTCTATGTAGGAGAAACCTATTTGGAGAATAATGTTTTCCATTACTTTGAAAATCGTATAAAAAAGACAATAAAGGGAAAAGAATGTTATTTATCGCTTAGAAAAAAGAGGAATGTTTTTACGTCTTTTACTATCCTTAACGAGGATGCAAAAAAAATGTCTATCAAAGATGCATCGATAGACTTAGTATTTACAGATTTCCCTTACGGAGATACTGTCCCATATTTTGAACAATCTCAACTTTGGAATTCTTGGTTAAGAAAAAGTGTTGATTATGAAAATGAGATAATTGTTTCAAACAGTAGTGAGCGTAAAAAGAACATTGAGGCATTTTCTTCTGATATTGATAAAGCGATTAAAGAAATTGCACGAGTATTAAAAAATGATAAGTATTTTGTTTTTACTTTTCATTCGCTGTCTGGAATTGAATGGGCTTCAATAGTAAAAGCTCTCAATAAATATGGGTTTAGCTTTGATAACTGTAATATTATGCTACAAAAAACATTACCTCCTAGACAACTCAACAGAAACAATACCATTAAAGGGGATATTATAGCTGTTTATAAAAAAAGTAAGAACAAAATAAAATATGAGGATTTTTATTCTGTTCTTGACCAAAGTATAAATGTTGCCATAATGCAAAAAAATGAATTTGAAACAAATGAATTAATAGTGATTTGTATCAAATCAATGTTAGCAACAGGGTTCGCTGAAAGTGTTGATTTCAAAGAATTGTTATCTACGAGGTTCTTTGTTGATGAATCAACAAATAAATGGAGGGTAAAACAATGAGTTATTCTGAACTACTTAAATTGTATAAAAACAATGAGTTTCGTGAAATAGACAATTCTCCAGACGCAAAAAAGTTTTATTTGCTTCGTAGTTTATCAAAAAAACAAACACTAAGAAATTTTTGCTTGGAATTTTCTGTTGATGAAGATTTAGATAGCATTTTAGAAAACCAAGAGATTACGGAAGAGGACATTATAAAGTACGTAAGAAAAGAATTTGCACCTAAAACAGATGTGGAAATTGGTTTAATTGAAGCCGAATTGAATAAGATGCAAAATTTTGATTGGGGCGGTTCTGCAGGAAATAATCTTGAAAAAAACATCGTAAATAATGTTATAAAAAAGACGTTAAAATACGATGAGATTGAAAAAGCATTGGCAGGACCAATTCAAAGAAGTGTATATGGTTATACAATGAACTCATGGTATAATCATTGGTCTTCTATAATGATTGAAGAAATCTTCAATTCTAACCAAAAGATTATTCCAACAATAGATTTAGTGGAAAAAATAGATTTCTTTATTAACGGAATCCCTTTTGACTTGAAAGTTACATATTTCCCTGAGGAATTGTTAAAAAAAGAGATTGCCGATAAATTAAAAGAAACCTTTGGTAGCAAAAGTGAGTTAACTTGTTGTAAAAAACTTGCTAAAGAAATAGGAATAGCAATTCCAAAAGACTTGGAAAACAGAGCATTAACAATATGCCTACAAAATTTATTTAACGAATCTGTAAATCCTAAGGCTACAGAGTTCATGACAAAACTAGGAGCAATAAAAAATCAAGTTTTTGATGATTATATCTCGCACCCTAACGATTTAATAGTGTGGCTATATGAGAATCAAGGCGAGATGCGCTTTGATGCTGCAAACAGATTTTACGTTGTTTTAATTGATAAGGAAAAACCTTTTGAAAGTTGGAAGTTAAAAAGAAATGTAAGTTTAATTAAATCGGGGGTTAATGTTAAATTGGATTCCTTTGACAACAATAAATTGAACAAAGTATCTTTTTATTGGTATAAAGATGGGAAAACCTATGAATGCTATTCGGAAATGTTGTTTATTTACAAATAATACTTTATAAAAAACCAACAAGAAAAAATCAAATCACTATTGATTTTGGGCCATTTTTAGACCGGACGAAACAATTTTAGACCACGTTTTAGACCATTTGAAAGGAGGGCGTAATATGGCTGAAACCTATTGCGGAAAGACTTGCGTAGGGTGCGCACAGAAAGAAATACTAGCCTGCGCCGGCTGTAAGGTTGGTCCCGGCAGGCAGCATGACGGAGATTGCAAACTTGCCAAGTGCTGCAGAGAAAAGGGTCATCAGGAATGTATTACCTGTGGACATAATGGAACTTGTAACACGCTCCGCGGCAAGGAGCGCATGCTGGAATACCGGCTTAAAGCCATTGAAGCAGAGAAAATCAGAGCCGCAGCTATTGCAAAATGCGCACCTGTTTTGGGCAGGTGGCTTTGGATTCTATTTTGGTTGATTATTCCCAACACCATCGCTTCTTTTATGACAGATGAAACCATTGTGGGCTTAATTCCTGCAGCCCTTGTTCTAGGTCAAGTGTTGGGAGCTATATGTTCGTCTGTTTATGGCATTATCCTTATCAGATTGGCGTCTGAGGAAGAGCGGTACCGTACGGCAGGAATTTGCGCACTGGTTTGCGGAGTTATGAATTTGCTGACTGCGTGTATCCCCGGAGCTTATCAGGATAGCTGGTGGGTGTTGACACTCGCCCTCCTTACTGTCATTGCCGTCCCTATTGGTCAGTATAATGAGTTTACTGCACATTCCGTTGTCCTTACCGGCTTGGACAATAAACAGGCTGAAAAGTGGGCCGCCCTTTGGAAATGGTACATCATGATGTATGGCGCAATAATTGGCAGTGTTCTGCTTATTCTATTCATCCCGTTCCTCGGATTTTTGGTAACATTTGCCGCGGGCATAGGCCGGCTTGTTGTAAGCATCTTCAAACTGGTATATTTGTACAGAACAGCAAAGCTGTTCAGAGAGTACTCAATCGAAGGTAATTAAAAAATTAACTCGGGGGCTACATATATAAAGGCAAAATATTTCTTCTTTCGTTTTATTACCCTTTCGCAATCCCCACCGTGACCCCCGTGATTGGTCTGTCATGATAACAAGCCTGTGTTTATTCACAGGCTTGTTTTTTCTTCCCTTTTTCGGTGAGATATGATATGATAGAAAAAATGCACGGAAAGGGTATGAACATGGAAGATAAATACATATTCAGGCAGGCGGCGCAGCAGGAGGTCCCCGAGGTGTTTGCGCTGATTATGCGCCGGGTGGCGTGGATGGATCAGGTGGGAATCCAGCAGTGGAACGCCACCAGATACGATCAGCGCTATCCTCTTGATTATTACGAGAAGCGGCGGCTGATGGACGAGCTGTTCGTTTTGGAGGATGGCGAAACGGGGAAAATCCTTTCTGTGGGCGCGCTGTTCCACGACGATGTACGATGGCCTGACCCGGAATCGGCGTTTTATCTCCATCATCTGGCATCGGATGTGGACGCCAAGGGCACCGGCAGCATCTTCCTGCAAAAAGCAGAGGAATACACCGCAAGCCGGGGAAAGCAGTATTTGCGGCTGGATTCGGCAGTGGGGAACAAGACACTGGAGCAGTATTATTCCAGCCGCGGCTACGTGGAGGCGGGCCGCTGCACCGACGGCTTGTATGCCGGCATCCTGCGTCAGAAAAAGCTGGTTTAACAGAAGACACCGCAGCAGATTTTCTGCTACGGTGTCGTTTTTTAATTCAGTCCCAACAGCTGGCCAATCTGGGCCACTCTGTCCGGGTAGTATACAGCCACGGTCTTCATATACAGCAGCCAGCAGGTCACCAAGGTAATTCCCGCGCACCCCAGCAAACAGCCGGTCAGCAGCTTCTTATAGGGGCAACCGGTGGTTTCATATCCCAGACCGATGGCTAAGAAACAGCCGATTCCCATTAGGAAGTAGATGTCCATACGGTAGCGTTCCAAAAGGTAGGGCGTCCACAGAATGTCTATAGCGGTGATCAACACCACCGTGACCGCCAGTCCCCAAAACAGAGGCATCAGCCGGTGTTCCCGCGCCCGTGCCCGGGCAGCAGACGGCAGAATCCAAAAGGACAGCAGCAAAATGGGGAAATTGGCAAATACACTGCTGGTCTTCAAATAGGGGAATTTCACAGTCACATCAGAGAACTGGAAGAAATTCTTCGTTGTGTTATTAAACAGCCGCAGCAGGGTAGGTCCGTCCAAGGTGAACCGGTAATTGGATTGGTCAGCCACCGTCAGCTGGTAGGCCTGTCCAAACTCAAAGGGATTTTCAAACCGGGCGTAGTTGTAGACCATCAGCGCCACAGCCACAACCCCATAGGGAAGCGCCGCCAGCGCCAGCTTGCCCAATAACTTGCCGGTGATCTTGCGACCCTTCAAATACACCCATAGCAGGGGAAGAACCAAAATGTTTGCCAGGGCGATGGGCGGCCGGCAGCCGAATACCAGCGCTCCCAGCAGTGCGCCGATGCCCGCAAAGAGGATCTGCCTGTTTTCCCTTTCCTCACAGTAAACCGCCCGGATGAACCAGTACAGGCTCCAAACCTGTAAACAGATAGCGGCGGTGATGGCGGTGCAGTAGAGCGCCGGCTCTGCGCTGCTGTACCATACACTCATCACAGAAAAAACCGCAGAAAACGCCAAATATAGGGGGAAGGGCAGCTTGGGGAAAAACTGCTTGCGCAATAGCCGGAACAGCAGAAAAATGCCCGCAATAGCCGCGGCTACAAAAATTTGCGTTGCGTGGTAGGTGGTCAGTGCCTGCCCGGTCAGCACCCGGTAGGGCAGGAAGGTGAGAAATACCGGCACAATGCCGAAATACATATAATAAGTGCCTTTATAGTAGGCGTGATCCCAGTGGTAGGACACTCCGGCGGCCTTCCGCTCGTCGGGGTCGTAGGGGTTTTTAAGGTCCGAAAGGCTATCCTCGTCACCGTAATCAAAGGAAATCCGGCCGTCTAAAATGGCGTCTGCCATCAGCTCGTACTGATTTCTGTGCCCCGGCTTTTCACCGTTCCACAGGGGCAGCTGACTCATAGGCAAAATGCAGGCCAGCACTGTCAGCAGCGCTGCCAGAACAATGCACAGTACCTCAAAATAATGCTCTTTAACCATTTTCCGTCTCTCCCTGGAGCAGCTGCTGCAGTCGCTGACAAGCGGCAATGCGGGCCAGCTCAAAATCCTGCTTATTCTTATGAACGGCGTTTTGCAGCTGCATGCCGGTGAAGAAGGACAGCAGCGCCCCAATGGCAGCAAAGCCGCACACCATCAGCGTGGGGAAGTTGGGCACAAGGCCGGTGCGCAGATAGGTGACCAGCACCGGAATGAAGAAGATTACGGCAAGGGCCATCAGCACAGCCGCAAAGAGGCTGAAGAAGGCGTAGGGCTTGTAGCTGCGGTAGAGCCTGGCAATGGTGCGCAGCACCCGAACTCCGTCGGAGAGGGTGTTCAGCTTTGACTCACTGCCGGCAGGCCTGTCCCGATATTCGATTACCAGATGGTCGATGTGCATATTCTTATCCAACGCGTGCATAGTCATCTCTGTTTCAATCTCAAAGCCACCGGAGAGCACAGGGAAGGTCTTAACAAATTCATAGCTGAAGGCCCGGCAGCCGGTCATAATGTCCTGCACCTTGGCACGGAAAAGCGTATTGATGCTAAAACGCACCAAATTGTTGCCAAAGTTGTGGAAGCGCCGCTTGTTCTCCGTAAAATAGGTGGAGGAGAGCCGATCACCGATGACCATATCCACCTGCCGGTTCAGCACCAAATCCACCATTTCCCGGGCGCGGTTGGCGCTGTAGGTGTCATCGCCGTCTACCATCAGATATACCTGGGCATGGATTTCCCGGAACATGCGGCGGATCACATTACCCTTGCCCTGCTGATACTCATACCGTACCACCGCGCCGGCAGCCTCTGCCAAACGGTCCGTTCCGTCGGTGGAGTTGTTGTCATAGACATAAACTGTGGCCTCAGGGAGCGCCCTTTTCCAGTCAGTGACCACCTTGGCAATGGTCTTGCTTTCGTTATAGCAGGGAATCAGTACCGCTATTTTGTCCATAAATCAGCGCCTCCCGTAGTGTACTGCTTCTATATTAGCATACCCGGAAAAAGAAAGCAATAAGGGAAAGATTTTCCCCATAACCCACCTGAAAATCGGGTATGCTTACGGAAAGCCTGCGACAGTATCTTCGTTGACAAGGTCCTGATTTGTTGCTATAATCACTCCGTAAAAATCAAAAGCGGAGGAAAACTATGGGCTTCGGGGAATTGTTCCTGTTGGCGGTAGGCTTGAGCATGGACGCTTTTGCTGTTTCCGTCTGTAAGGGACTGTCTGTAAAAAATGCCGGCGTGAAGGAAGGCGCTGTCTGCGGAATGTGGTTTGGCGGCTTTCAGGCGCTGATGCCCTTGGTGGGCTTCTTTTTGGGCGCGCTGTTCGCCGAGGCGATTGAGGCGTTTGACCATTGGGTGGCGTTTGGCCTGCTGGCAGTCATCGGTATCAATATGCTGAAAGAGGCATTTGCTTCTGATTGCGACTGTCAGGGAAACAACGCAGATATGTCGGCAAAAACCATGTTTGTAATGGCAGTGGCTACCAGTATTGACGCGCTGGCTGTGGGAATTTCCCTTGCCATGGCGGGAAATGTGAACATAGTCTCTGCGGTGATTCTCATTGGTTTAACCACCTTCCTGCTGGCCGGTATCGGCGTAAAGGTGGGCAGTCATTTCGGCAGCCGCTTTGAGAAGAAGGCGCAGATTGCCGGTGGCGTGATTTTGATTGCCTTGGGACTCAAAATTCTGCTGGAACATACGGGAGTGCTGTGATGGACAGGACAAGCCGGAAACTGCGGATTTGCACGGCGCTGCTGGTGCTGAATGTGCTATTTATCTGGGGAAATTCTCTGCTGCCGGGGTCTGTCTCCGGGGCAATCAGCGGTTGGGTGCGGAATGTGCTGGCGTTTATTTTCCGCTTTTCTCCGGACGGTTCGGATACCGGTCACGGCCTGCTGCGGAAGATGGCCCACTTTACGGAATTTGCCTGCCTGGGTGCCCTGCTTGCATGGCTGTTTGCCATGCTGCGAAAGCCCTGGCCCTTGGCGTTGCTGAGTGGCTTTTTGGTTGCGGGGGTGGATGAGACCATCCAGCGCTTCGTGCCGGCTCGCGGCCCCAGCTTTACGGATGTGATGATTGACACGGCCGGTGTTGTGTTTGGTATTAGCCTGTTATTTGCTGGGTATACTATTCAGAAACGAGCAAAACAATCTATGGAGGATGCAGCAAATTGAAAAAAACGATTACCTTACTCTTGGCAGTTCTGATGGTGCTTTCTATGGCAGCCTGCGGCAGAAGACAGAAGTCCCAGCCCTTGACCGGCACCATGGAAGAAAACGTGAACAAGCTTATGCAGGCCAACCCTGCAGAGTTTATGGGCGGTGTGATACCCATTGATTTGAAGGACACCACCGAAGACGGTCTGTGGGCGCTGAAGGGCTTTACCGGTCTTGATTCTGCGGAAAAGATTACCGACGCAGCCGCTTACGAGCCTATGACCGGCTCTCAGGCATTTTCACTGGTGCTGGTACGGGTGGCAGACGATGCCGATGCCAAGGCTGTGGCACAGCAGATGAAGGACAATATTGACCCCCGGAAGTGGATCTGTGCAGGCGCCGATGAAGTGATGGCCGCCGGCTACGGGGATACGGTCATGTTCATTATGCTGGACAGCAACCTGGGAAAAACAGCCCAGTCCTACGTGGACGCATTTGCCAATCTCTGCGGCGGCAAGCTGGACTTTACCATCTGATCAGTAAACAGAAGGGGCGGTGATACCACCGCCCTTTTTTGTAAGGAGAACGACCATGCTATTTTCCGGTATTCCGTTTCTATATTATTTTCTCCCCGCGGTGATTTTGTGCTATTTTCTCTCGCCCAAAATCCTGAAAAACACTGTGCTGCTGGCGTTCAGTCTGGTGTTTTACGCATGGGGTGAGCCGAAGTATGTGCTGCTGATGCTGGCTACCATTGCGCTCTTTTACATCTGCGGTCTGGCTATGGATAAGGCGCAGTCGGGTCAGTGGAAGAAATTCTGGCTGAGCGTGTCTGTGGTCATTAGCTTGGGCCTGTTGGCGGTATTCAAATATGCCGACTTTTTTGTGGAGAGCTTCAACGCTGCCACCGGACTTTCCGTTCCGCTTTTGCGCCTTGCGCTGCCCATCGGTATCAGCTTTTATACCTTCCAGAGCTTAAGCTACACCATCGACCTGTACCGGGGAGAGGTGCCGGTGCAGCGCAATCCCATTAGCTTTGGGGCGTATGTGACATTGTTTCCCCAGCTGATTGCAGGCCCCATTGTCCGGTATGCGGATGTCAACCGGGAGCTGAACAGCCGAAAGCACAGCTGGCAGGACATTGGCTTGGGCGCCCGGCGGTTTTTGGTAGGCTTGGGGAAGAAAATTCTTATCGCCGACCAGTTTGCCCTGTTAATAAAACTGTTCCGCCAGTCGGAAAATCCGTCGGTACTGTTTTACTGGATGTACGCCATCTCCTTTATGCTGAATATCTACTTCGACTTTTCCGGCTATTCCGACATGGCAATCGGCCTGGGCAGAGTGTTCGGCTTTCGCTTCGGGGAGAATTTTAATTATCCGTATATATCCAAAAGTGTCACGGAGTTTTGGCGGCGCTGGCATATCAGCCTGGGCAGCTGGTTCCGGGACTACGTATACATTCCCATGGGCGGCAACCGGGTGAAAAAATCCCGCTGGATTCTGAACATTCTCACAGTGTGGATGCTGACCGGTCTGTGGCACGGGGCGGCCTGGAATTTTGTGCTGTGGGGCCTTATGTTCGCGGTACTGCTGCTGATTGAAAAGTGGGTGGCTGTATTGCAGCGCTTGCCTGCCGTTCTCCGTCACGGCTATGTGCTGCTGGTTGTGTGTATCAGCTTTGTGCTGTTTAATGCCGAAAGCATAGCTCAGGCAGGGCAGGACCTTATGGGGATGTTCGGCTTGGCAGGCGTGCCGGTGTGCACCCGGGAGACCCTCTATTATCTGCGCAGCTTCGCCCTTTTGTTTGCCGTGGGCGTTGTTGGCGCCACGCCGCTGCCTAAACGGGCGGCACAGCGCCTTGGGCAGTATCAGATTGGCGCGGTACTGGAACCGATTATGCTGATTGGTTTGCTGCTGCTGTGTACGGCGTATCTGGTGGACGGCTCGTTCAGTCCGTTCCTGTATTTCCGGTTTTAAGGAGGGGACGTTATGGATAAAAGGATTCGATCTGTTGGCGCAGGCGTTGTGGTGGCCCTTTGGGCGGCGCTGACCCTCACTTCTTGGTTTGCCCCCCGAAAAGAGCTTTCCGAGGCGGAGCGCAGACCCTTGCAGCAGATGCCGGAGCTTTCTGTAAATACTGTGCTAAACGGCAGTTTTATGGGGAAGTTTGAGGATTATTCCCTGGACCAGTTTCCCCTGCGGGACTCCTTCCGCACTTTGAAATCCCTGTTCGCCTATAATGTTTTGCAGCAAAAGGACAACAACGGTATCTATATGCAGGACGGCTATGCAGCCAAGCTGGAGTATCCCTTAAATACGCCGTCGGTGTCCCACGCGCTGAAAAGGTTCAATTTTATTTACGAGCAGTATTTGAAGGATACCGACAGCCAAATTTTTATGACTGTCATACCGGACAAGGGCTACTATCTGGCAGCGGAAAATGGCTATCCTGCCATGGATTACGGGAAGCTGTTTGCAGATGTTGCCGCAGGCATGCCCTGGGCGCAGCAGGTGGATATCACCGGGGAACTGGATATTTCCCGCTATTACTATACCGACACCCACTGGCGGCAGGAAAAGCTGCTGCCTGTGGCGGAGAAACTGTGCCATGCGTTGGGTGTGGCCGCGCCTAAGGCGGAGGATTATACCACTGTGGCGGCGCATCAGAAATTCTATGGGGTTTATTACGGGCAGGCGGCGCTTCCCATGTCAGCAGAGACGCTGTATATTATGGAGAGCGACCTGTTGAAAGCCTGCCGGGTGTACAACCACGAAACGGGTAAATACGGCAGCGTGTATGATGCTGACAAGCTGACAGGCGCAGACCCTTATGATGTGTACCTCTCCGGCGCGCAGGCGCTGCTGACCATAGAAAATCCCCATGCTGCTACAGACAGAGAACTGATTCTCTTCCGGGATTCCTTTGGAAGCTCGCTGGCGCCCTTGCTGGCGCAGGGGTATCGGTCTGTAACCTTGGTGGATATTCGCTATGTCAGCTCTGCCATGTTGGAGAACTATCTGTCTTTCCATGGGCAGGATGTGCTGTTTGCATACAGCACACTGATTCTCAACAGCAGTACCAGTTTGAAATAAGGGCGTGTTTTGCACGCCCTTATTGTTATAGGAAAAACCTGCTTGCAAAGAAGCGTAAAATTGTTATAATAAGGTAAAATACCGATACAAGGGGGGATACTGTGTCTGGAGGCAAGAAAATGCTGCGGCTTTGGAAAAATGTCCGGCGGCTTCGTTTAAGCACCACACAAATTATTGCGCTGGTATTTGCAGGCATTATCCTGCTGGGCGCGGTATTGCTGAGCCTGCCGGCTGCCTCCCGGAATGGGGAGTCCTGCGGCCTTTTCGGCGCGCTGTTCACTGCCACGTCTGCTACCTGTGTAACGGGACTTGTGCTGTTTGACACGTGGACACAGTGGAGCGGCTTTGGTCAGGCGGTAATACTGCTGCTGATTGAAGTGGGCGGTCTGGGCTTTATGTCTGCTGCTTCCCTGGTGATTTTCCTGCTGCGAAAAAAAGTGGGACTGAAGCAGCGGATGGTGATGGCGCAGGCCATGAGCCTGACCGATATGCAGGGTGTTGTCCGATTGCAGCGCATTGTGGTATATGGCTCGCTGAGTATGCAGCTGGCCGGCGCGCTGGTGCTTACACTGCGGTTTCTCCCGGATTACGGCCTCCGGCAGGCGGCGGTTTGGGGCGTTTTTCACGCAGTTTCCGCTTTCTGCAACGCAGGCTTTGACCTGTTTGGCTCCATTGCCCCGGGGCAGAGCTTGATGCCCTTTAACGGCGATCCGGTGGTGCTGATTACGTTGATGCTGCTCATTCTCATGGGTGGTCTGGGCTTTTTCGTGTGGGAGGAGCTGGCAAGGGTCCGTTCTTTCAGAAAGTTCAGCGTGTATACAAAGCTGGTATTGATTGCCACCGCTGTGATTACCTGCGTGGGCGCAGGCCTGATTCTGCTGCTGGAATGGAACAACCCCGGTACTTTGGGGAATATGCCTGTGTGGCAGAAACTGCTCAATGCCTTCTTTCAGACCACGACCCTGCGGACTGCGGGCTTTGCCTCTGTTGATCAGGCGCTGCTGACGGATGCCGGTAAGGCGGTATCTATGGTGATCATGCTTATTGGCGGCTCCTCCGGCTCTACAGCCGGCGGTTTGAAGACGGTCACCTTTGTGGTGCTGGTGCTGTTTATCTGGGCCAAGGCAAGAGGGAAGAGCACTGTGCACGTATTTAAGAGGACGATTCCGGCAGAAAAGGCAACCGATGCCATGACCATTTTCTTTATTATGACGGCGCTGGCATTTTTTGGTGGGTTCTTTATCTCCGCCACATCGGCGGTGTCCTTTACCCATGGCTTGTTTGAATCCGTCTCTGCCTTGGCAACCGTTGGATTGACCGCCGGCGCTACCGCAGCAATGGGCATTCCGGCGCAGATACTGATTATGATTTTTATGTACTTTGGACGGGTGGGCGTGCTCACCATCAGCCTTGGCTTCCTGATGGGCAATAAGGCTGAGGACCGTTTCCGCTATGCGGATACCAATTTGCTCATTGGATAGGAGGAATATTATGCGCGCATATATGATCGTAGGACTGGGACGTTTCGGCAGTGAGGTTGCCAGACGGCTGTATGAGTTGGGCTGTGAGGTGCTGGTGATTGACCAAAACAATGAATTGGTGCAGCAAATCAGTGGAGAAGTAACCCAGGCCGTGGTGGGCGATGCCCGGGATAAGGAAGTGCTCAGGGCCTTGGGCGCAGCGGATTTTGACTGCGGTATTGTGGCAATCGGCGACAGTCTGGGTGATTCTGTGCTGGCGACCATGAATCTGAAGGAACTGGGCGTTCCCTATGTGGTGTGCAAGGCCCATGACGAAACCCATAAACAGGTACTGTTAAAGCTGGGCGCTGACAAGGTGGTGATTCCGGAGCAGGCGCAGGCAAACCGTCTGGCACGGAATCTCTCCAGTCCCAATGTGCTGGACTATATTGAGTTGTCCGATGCCTACGGCATTATTGAAGTTCCCGCGCCCACTCCGTGGGTGGGGAAGAGCCTGAAGAACCTGAATGTTCGGGCAAAGCTGGGCGTAAATATTATCGCTGTAAAGCAGGGCAAGCATATCAATGTGTCGCCCGGCGCGGATTATGAGATTCTGCCCGGAGACGTAATGGTAGTATTGGGGGATACTGCGGCATTAAACGCAGTACAGAAGTTATGAGAGAACAGATCACTTCCCGGAAAAATCCCCTGCTGCAGCAGGTGAGGAAGCTCCTTTCCTCCCGGAAGGAGCGGGAAAATACAGGTTTATTTGTGGCTGACGGTACAAAGCTTCTGCAGGAGGCCATTCGTTGGTGGCCGGGTCTTGAAACAGTGATTCTGACCCGGGACGCAGATGTATCGGTCCCGGAGAGTGTGCGGACCGTGGAGGTGCCTTCTGATGTGATGGAATCCATCTCCCCCATGCAGTCTCCCCAGGGGGCGCTGTTTCTGTGCCGCCTGCCGGCGCCTGCGCCCTTTGAACCCAAGCCGGGCATGCTCCTTCTGGACGGCATACAAGACCCGGGGAATCTGGGTACGATTATCAGAACTGCCGATGCGCTGCAGATTCCTGTGGCGCTGCTGGAGGGCTGCGCTGACCCGTACAGCCACAAGGTGGTGCGCGCCAGTATGGGCGCGGTGTTCCGCACAAAGGTTGTACAGACCACTTGGGAGACTGCGAAGGCGGCCTGCGAAAGTGCCGGAATTTTTGTGGCAGTGACGGCGCTGAACGAAACAGCCCGGGATTTGCGGGACGTTTCCTTAAATACCATGGCGGTGGTTATCGGCAGCGAGGGACAGGGCGTGCGGCAGGAGATTCTGGATGCTGCCCGGCAATCGCTGATTATTCCCATGAATCCCAACTGCGAATCGCTGAACGCAGCCATTGCCGCGGCGATTGTGATGTGGCAGATGAAACTGTGAGACAGAGAGGACGAAGCGAATGCTGGTGCATTGGATTTGGCTGGCAAACCTGAAAGAGGTTTCTTTACTTAATAAGCACCGATTGCTGGCGCATTTTCCCGACCCGGAGGAACTGTACCTTACATCAGATAAGGTTCTTCGTAAACTGGGGTTTTCGGACAACCTCTGCCAAGCACTGGAAGATAAGAATTTGGCGGAGGCGGAAAAGATTCTCCGCAACTGCACCCGCAAGCGCATCGGTATTCTTCCGGTGGCGGATAAGGCATACCCGCTGCGGCTTCGCAATATTCCCGATGCGCCCATTGTCCTGTATTATAAAGGAATTCTTCCTGATTGGGAGCGCGTGCCGTTTATCGGCATTGTGGGCACCAGAAAGGCATCGGCTTACGGCCTGCAGGTGGCGTATCAGATGGGCAGCCAAATTGCAAGCTCCGGCGGCTATGTGGTGTCCGGCGCGGCGGCTGGCGGTGATGCCGCTGCTATGCAGGGCGCGCTGGATGCAGGCTGTCCTGTGATCGGTGTGCTTGGCTGCGGTGTGGATGTGGTATATCCCAAAGAAAACCGCAAGCTTTTCAGGGCAGTGGAGGAGAACGGCTGCCTGATTTCCGAATATGCGCCGGGGGAGGCGGGGCTGCCCTGGCATTTTCCGACCAGAAACCGTATCATCAGCGGAATCAGCTGTGGTGTGCTGGTGATAGAAGCGCCCAAGAGAAGCGGCGCGCTCATTACTGCCCAGCGGGCCTTGGAGCAGGGCAGAGATGTATTCGTTGTGCCGGGAAATATCAACACCGTGACCTGTGAGGGCAGCAATCT
Organism: Faecousia sp.; assembly: GCA_045540155.1. Classification (GTDB taxonomy): domain Bacteria; phylum Bacillota; class Clostridia; order Oscillospirales; family Oscillospiraceae; genus Faecousia. The sequence goes on along the minus strand of JAZQGT010000007.1, from coordinate 41,118 downwards.
GCTGTTGCAGGAGGGCGCAACACCTGTGTTCTCCGGCTGGGATGTGCTCTCAGGATATGAATTCCTGTACCCGGGCAGACTGCAAAAGGGAAAGGCAGCGCCTGTTTACAGGGAAGAAATTCCCATGGCGAAAGTGGCGGAAAAACCCGTTTTGCCTGCCAAAACGGGGAACGAAACAGAAAACATACGGAAAAAACCCGTTGACAACAGCAGCATTTCCACGTATAGTGAATTAGAAAAATCCTGTCCTGCTCTGAATCCTGATGAGCAGGCTGTTTTGGCGCAGCTTACCCGTCAGCCCCAAGAGCCGGCGGAATTGATTGCCAATCTGGATATGCCGTCGGGGAAGGTGCTGTCAGCCCTTACAATGCTGACCGTGAAAGGCCTTGTGTACAAACACCCCGGCGGGCGCGTCAGCTTAAAATAAACGTGTTCGGAGGAAACCATGAGTTCCAATCTTGTTATTGTGGAGTCGCCCCATAAGGCAAAGACCATCAGTAAATTTTTAGGGGCAGACTATGTCGTAAAAGCCACCCGGGGACATATTCTGGACCTGCCCAAAAGCACCATGGGTGTGGACATTGCCGGAAATTTCCAGCCGGAATATATTCCCTTGCCCGACAAGGAGGATTTGATTGCTGACCTGAAAAAGGCTGCAAAAAAGGCAGACACCGTCTACCTTGCAACTGACCCGGACCGGGAGGGTGAAGCCATTGCGTGGCACTTAAAGGAACTGTTGGAACTGCCGGAGGATAAGGCAAAGCGCGCGCCCTTTAACGCGGTCACCGAGAAGGTGGTCAAAGAGGCAATTGCCAATCCCCGGAGCATTGACGATCATTTGGTGGATGCCCAGCAGGCAAGACGGATATTGGATAGAATCGTAGGTTATCAGCTATCTCCCTTGCTGTGGAAGAAGGTGCGCAGAGGTCTGTCCGCAGGCCGGGTTCAGTCTGTGGTTACCCGGCTGGTGGTGGACAGAGAAAATGAGATTCGCGCCTTTGTTCCCAAGGAATATTGGTCTTTGGACGTGAAGCTGAATCTGCTGGAAAAGCCCGGCAGCTTTGTTGCCCGCTACCACGGGGATACCAAAAAGCGGGAACTGGAGAGTCAGCAGCAGGTGGAGAAAATCCTTGCGGATATTAAGGATCGGGAATTTGTGGTTGCCGGCGTGAAGCGGGCGGATAAAAAGCGCTCTGCCGCACCTCCCTTTACCACCTCTACCTTGCAGCAGGAGGCTGCCCGCAAGCTGAATATGACCCCCAAGCGTACCATGGCCATCGCCCAGCAGCTGTATGAGGGCGTGGACGTGGCAGGAGAGGGCACTCTGGGTTTGATTACCTATATGCGTACCGATTCCCTGCGCCTGTCCGATGAGGCAATGGCGGCAGCTGCGGATTTTATTAAGAACCGTTACGGCAAGCAGTACCATTACGGTAAGTTCCATGTCTTCAAAACCAAATCCGGCGCACAGGATGCCCACGAAGCCATCCGTCCCACCCATGTGGAGCTGGATCCGGAGCGGATTCAGGGAAGTCTTACCAAAGAACAGTATCGGTTGTATAAGCTGATTTGGAGCCGTTTTCTGGCATCCCAGATGGCAAATGCCGTGTATGATACCGTTGCCATTGACACCGAATGCGGGGGACATACCTTCCGTTCAACCCACCAGAGTGTGAAATTTGCAGGATTTTTGGCGGTTTACGAGGAGGGCAGCGACGAGGAGCGTGAGGCAGCAGGTACACCGCTGCCGGATTTGCAGGAGGGTGACCGGGCGCGCGCCTATGAGACCGTTCCGGAACAGCATTTTACCCAGCCGCCTGTGCGCTATAATGAGGCAAGCCTTGTGCGCGCCATGGAGGAGAAGGGCATTGGCCGTCCCTCCACCTATGCTACCATCGTCTCCACCATTCAGGACAGAGAGTATGTAAATAAGGTAGATAAGCGTCTGCAGCCTACCGCTTTGGGTGAGGTGGTGACAGGCCTTATGATGGAGCGGTTCACCGACATCATTGATGTGGAATTTACCGCCAATATGGAGACCCGCCTGGACGAAGTGGAAGCGGGCAACCAGAAATGGAAGGATTTGCTTGCGGAATTTTACGCAGGCTTCCATCAGGAACTGACCGACGCGGAAGCAGCGCTGGAGGGCACACGTCTGAAAGTACCCGATGAGGTTTCCGAGGAGATCTGCGAGGTCTGCGGCAGGAATATGGTGGTAAAAGTCGGCAGATTTGGTAAGTTTTTGGCATGCCCCGGCTTCCCGGAGTGCAAGAACACCAAGCCCATAGTGGAAAAAATGCCCGGCCGCTGTCCCAAGTGCGGCAGCACCCTGTTAAAGCGCAAATCCAAGCGGGGCTACGCCTACTATGGCTGTGAGCGGGGCGCGGAGTGCGGCTTTATGACCTGGGATGTGCCCACGGCGGAGGACTGCCCCAAGTGCGGACAGACCATGTTCAAAAAGTCCGGCCGGGGCAGAATGAAGCCCTTCTGCGTCAACGAGGAGTGTGAAAACTTCCTGCCCGAAGATAAGCGGGGCTACTATAAAAAGAAAGAGACCGGTGAACCGGCAGAGGAGAAAAAGACTGCCAAGAAGACCGGAACAAAGAAATCCGCAAAAAGCAAGGAGACCAAGTGATGGCAAAAGTGAAAGTCATCGGCGCAGGTCTGGCAGGCACAGAGGCGGCCTGGCAGCTTGCTCAGCGGGGAATACAGGTGGCGCTTTATGAGATGAAGCCCCACAAGAAATCCCCCGCCCACCATACGGATACCTTTGCGGAATTGGTTTGCTCCAATTCTTTGCGGGGAGATAAAATTGAAAACGCCGTAGGTCTGCTGAAGGAGGAGCTGCGCCGCATGGGGAGCCTGATTCTCTCCTGCGCCGATGCCACCCGTGTGGAGGCAGGCGGCTGCCTGGCAGTGGACCGGCAGGGTTTTTCTGATTTGGTCACAGAGAAAATCCGCAGCCACCCCAATATTAAGGTGGTTTCGGAAGAAGTGACCCAAGTGCCGGAAGGACCGGTGATTATTGCCACAGGACCGCTGACCTCGGACGCTCTGTCCAAGGCCATCGGAGACTATTTTGGAAGCGACTACCTGCACTTTTTTGATGCGGCAGCGCCTTTGGTAACGGCAGAATCCATTGATATGAATGAGGCTTGGTGGCAGAGCCGTTACGACCGGGGAACGCCGGATTATGTAAACTGCGCCATGAATAAGGAGCAGTACGAGGCCTTTGTAGCTGAGCTGATTTCTGCGGAAGAGGCCGAGGTCCACGGCTTTGAAGATAAGCGTGTATTTGAAGGCTGTATGCCGGTGGAGGTTATGGCGCGCCGGGGTCAGGATACCCTGCGTTACGGCCCGTTAAAGCCGGTGGGACTCATTGACCCCAAGACCGGCAAGGAGCCCTATGCGGTGGTGCAGCTGCGGCAGGACAACGCGGCAAAGAGCGTGTACAATCTGGTGGGTTTTCAGACGCACTTGAAATTCGGTGAGCAGAAACGGGTATTTTCCATGATTCCGGCGCTCCGTAATGCGGAATTTGTCCGTTACGGTGTAATGCACCAGAATACGTTCCTGCAAAGCCCTAAGCTGCTGGATAAGAACTATGCTGACCGGCGCAATCCTTTGGTTGCCTTTGCCGGACAGATGACCGGCGTGGAGGGGTACGTGGAAAGCGCGGCTTCCGGTTTTCTGGCCGGTGTGGCGATGGCGGCCAAGGTATTGGGAAAGGAGCTTCCCCACTTCCCCAAGGAGACTGCCATTGGCGCGTTGGGCCTGTATATCAGCGATGGGCGCATCGAAAACTTCCAGCCTATGAATGTGAATTTCAGCATTATTGCGCCGCTGGAACAGCGGATTCGGAAGAAGGCTGAAAAAAATCTGGCAATCGCCAACCAGTCTCTCGAAATCATTGACAGGATGACAGAAACCCGAATTTAGACGAGAGAGGTTACAGTATGAAAATCATTCTGGACGCAATGGGCGGTGACAATGCGCCTTTGGCACCGGTAATGGGCGCTGTGCAGGCAGCAAAGGATTTTGGCGCCCAGATTATTCTGGTAGGCAGAGGCGAGGAAATTCTCAAAGTGCTGAAAGAGCAGGGGATTGATACCCTGCCGGCAGGCGTGGAGGTTATTCACACCGAGCAGGTGGTGGATATCCATGAAGACCCCACCGCAGCGGTACGGAAACAGAGGGATTCCTCCATGATGGTGGGCCTGAAAATGCTTGCCGATGGAGAGGGTGATGCATTTATTTCCGCCGGCTCTACCGGTGCGCTCCTTACCGGCGCTACCTTGCTTGTGAAGCGGGTAAAGGGTATCCGCCGGGCGGCTATGGGCCCTGTGATGCCCAATAAGGCAGGGGGCAAGACGGTCATTTTGGATTGCGGTGCCAATGCTGAGTGTACGGCAGAATTTCTGCTGCAATTTGGTCTGGTTGGTTCTCTGTATGCCAAGACGTACTTAAACGTGGAGAACCCCAGGGTGGGACTACTGAATATCGGCGCTGAGGAGACCAAGGGTACGGATTTACAGAAGGAAGCCTATGCTTTGCTGCAGCAGGCGGGTGAAAAGGGTCTTATCAACTTCGTTGGCAATGCTGAGGCGCGGGACGTGCCCTTGGGCATGGTGGATGTGGTGGTCTGCGACGGTTTTGCCGGCAATGTGCTGTTAAAGTCCATTGAAGGGACTGCCATGTTTATGGGCAGCCTCATGAAACACAGAATCTTTAAGCGCAGCTTCCTGTCCAAGATTGGCTACCTGTTCTGCAAGAAGGGCGTGGACGAGGTGATGTCTATGCTGGACTACCGCACCATTGGCGGTACCCAGTTCCTGGGTATTCGCAAGCCGGTGATTAAGGCCCACGGCTCTTCTGATGCGTTGGCGTTCCGCAATGCGGTGCGTCAGGCCATGGAGGCGGCAAAGGCGGATTTCTCCGCTGAGTTGGAGCAGGGTCTTGCGGCACTGACAGAAAAGGAGCCGGAAAATGATTAAGGATTTGGAAGATGCCATCGGCTACCGATTCAAAAATATTACCCTGCTGCAGAATGCGCTGACCCATTCCTCCTACGCCAACGAGCACTGGCACGACAGTCTGAAAAGCAATGAACGGCTGGAATTTCTGGGGGACTCTGTGCTGGGCATGGTGGTGGCGGCGCATCTGTACCGGACATTTCCCCATCGACCGGAAGGGGACCTGACCAGAATGCGGGCGGATATGGTCTGTGAGAGCAGCCTTGCCCGGATTGCGGAAAAACTGGAATTGGGAAAGTATTTGCTGCTGGGCAACGGTGAGGAGCTCAGCGGCGGAAGAAACCGTCCGTCCATCCTTGCCGACGCTGTGGAGTCTGTGCTTGCAGCCTGTTTCCTGGACGGAGGCATGGACGCGGCGGTGGATTTTATCCGCCGGTTTGTGTTGTGCAATGTGCCGGAAACCAAACTGAAAAATACGGACTACAAAACCGCTTTGCAGGAATTGGTGCAGCAGAAGAAGAATCAGCAGCTTACCTACCGGCTGGCAGGGGAGCGTGGACCGGACCACGATAAGGAATTTACCGTGGAGGTGCTTCTCAATGGTACGGTGGTGGGAACCGGTATCGGTTCCAGCAAAAAACGCGCGGAGCAGGACGCTGCCCGGGCGGCAATGGATCGGCTGTTCCCCAATCAATAACTAAAAATTGTATAATCCCTCTTGTGCAGGTCAAACTAGCACAGGAGGGATTTTTTATGACGGAAAAAGAATACGGGAAGCTGATAAAGGATATGGCGCCCAAATCACCTATTGGCAAGGATTGCCTGAACGCATTCTGGATTGGCGGGCTGATTTGCTGCATCGGACAGCTGATTATGAATGGGTATGCCGCCCTGGGTCTGGACAAAACCGATTCCGGAACGGCTGCTTCTATGACGTTGGTGGCAATTTCCGCGCTGCTTACAGGATTGAGTCTTTATGATGATATAGCCAAACATGCCGGCGCCGGCACATTGGTGCCCATTACCGGCTTTGCCAATTCCATCGCCGCCCCCGCGGTGGAATTCAAGACTGAGGGATTCATTCTCGGGGTTGGTGCCAAAATTTTCCAGATAGCGGGACCCGTTATTGTTTATGGTGTGTCGGCAAGTGTGGTGTATGGCATTATTTATTGGGTAACAACATTGTTCTAATGCAAAAGGCTTGCCGCTTGGCAAGCCTTTTTTCTTTGCAACTAATTTTATGTAAATGTTTTTTGAACGATATTGATAGTTTTTAAATATTACCCTTTTTTATATTGAAGTGATAAAATATTATTGAAATAAATTTAGAGGGGTATACTGTCATGAAAGCACTTGTTAAAAAATATCCACAAAAAGGTCTATGGTTTGAGGATGTTCCTGAACCGCAGGTATCTGATAATGATGTAAAAATCAAGATACATAAAACCGCTATTTGCGGCACGGATCTCCACATTTATAATTGGGATGAGTGGTCACAAAAAACCATACAGACACCAAGAGTTATCGGTCATGAATATGTGGGTGAAATTGTCGAGCTTGGCACCAATGTAAAAAACTGGCGTATAGGCGATGTTGTTTCTGGTGAAGGTCATATTGTTTGCGGCAAATGCAGAAACTGCCTTGCCGGTAATGGCCACTTGTGTAAGGATACAGTTGGCGTTGGCGTTAACCGTGATGGTGCTTTTGCGCAATACCTTGTTATTCCTCAAGAAAATGTACGCAGATGCGAAAAAGATATTTCGGAAGAGATGTACTCAATATTTGATCCGTTTGGTAACGCAGTACATACCGCACTATCTTTTGACCTTACAGGTGAAGATGTTCTTATTACCGGTGCCGGTCCTATAGGTATAATGGCGGCAGCCGTTTGTAAATTCGTTGGTGCTCGCCACGTAGTTATTACAGATATTAACGACGAAAGATTAGAACTTGCAAAAAATCTTGGTATAAAATATACAGTTAATACCGCTAAAACGGAACTGAAAGATTTTATGAAGGAAATAGACATTAAAGAGGGCTTTGACGTAGGTCTTGAAATGTCTGGTAGCGAGATTGCATTTAACTCTATGATTGATTGCATGATTCACGGAGGTAGAATTGCTTTGCTTGGTCTATTGAAAAGTGATACGAAAATAGATTGGTCAAAAGTTATATTTAACGGTCTTATTATTAAAGGCATCTATGGCAGACAAATGCATGAAACCTGGTACAAAATGTCTGCGATGCTTCAGGGTGGCCTTGATATTTCAAATATTATTACCCACAGATTAGACATAACCGAATACGAAAAGGGTTTTGCGGCTATGAACAGCGGTAAATGCGGCAAGGTTATTCTTGACTGGACAAAATTAGATTAAGGAGAAAAAAGCATGAAAACAGCACTTAAATATTTTAAAGAAACTTGTGAAACAATTGAAAAAGAAGGTCTTACCAAAAACGAAAAGATTATAACTACACCACAGGGTGCAAAGGTAAAACTCTCGGATGGCAAACAAGTTATTAATATGTGCGCTAATAACTATTTAGGTCTTGGGAATAATCCTGATGTTATAAACGCTGCAAAAGAAAGTTATGACAGCTATGGCTACGGTCTTTCTTCTGTTAGATTTATATGCGGCACACAAGAATTACATAAGAAGTTAGAAAACAAATTAAGCGCTTTTTTGGGCACGGAAGATACAATTCTTTATTCTTCTTGCTTTGATGCAAACGGTGGTCTTTTTGAAACGCTTCTTACCGAAGAAGATGCAGTTATAAGTGATGAACTCAACCACGCAAGCATTATTGACGGCGTTCGTCTTTGCAAAGCAAAAAGATTCCGTTATAAAAACAACAATATGGATGATCTTCGTGCAAAGCTCGAAGAAGCAAAGGACTGCCGTATAAAGCTTATTGCAACAGATGGTGTCTTTTCTATGGACGGTATCGTTGCTGATCTTAAAAGCATTTGCGACCTTGCTGACGAGTATGATGCACTAGTTATGGTGGACGACAGTCATGCCGTTGGTTTTATGGGTGATACAGGTCGAGGAACTGCAGAACATTGCGGTGTAAGTGGCAGAGTAGACATTATTACCGGAACCTTTGGTAAGGCTCTTGGTGGCGCATCGGGTGGTTTCACCTCTGGTAGACAAGAAATCATTGATCTGCTTCGTCAACGTTCGCGTCCATATCTTTTCTCAAACACATTAGCGCCCGCCGTTACTGCGGGTTCAATTAAGGTTTTAGATATGTTAGAAAATGACCTGTCTATCCGTGAAAAGCTTTTTAGTAACACAAAATCATTTGCAACTAAAATAAAAGAAATTGGTCTTGATGTAATTGATGGCGGTACACCAATTATTCCGGTTATGCTTTATGATGAGCACAAGGCCGTTGAAATGGCAAAACGTATGATGGATAAAGGCGTTTATGTAGTTGCGTTTTCATTTCCTGTTGTTCCTCGCGGCAAGGCAAGAATAAGAACCCAGATGTCTGCGGCTTTAAGCGAAGATGATATAAACTATATTGTAAAATGCTTTAAAGAAGTTAAAGAAGAAATGGGACTTTAATCTATATTAAAAAGATTATGAATGAAACAACAATAATTTTTATTATGGAACTCATTGGTACCATTGCTTTTACAATTTCGGGTGCGTTGATTGCAGTAAGATGCGGTTTGGACTTGTTTGGTGTAGTGCTTGTTGGATGCATTACCTCGGTTGGTGGCGGAATAATGAGAGATTTGCTTTTGGGCAAAACGCCACCAAGCATATTTTCAAATGTGATTGTTTTAGCAATTGCTACAATAACCTCTATCGTCGTATTTATTATATCTTATTTCAATGCCAGCAAGTTTGAATCTTTTGAAAAACGCATAGAAAGCATCAACAACATTTTTGATGCGGTGGGACTTGCAACCTTTTCGGCAACTGGTACCGAAATGGCATGCAATTCGGGCTTTCTGGATATGGCAGTCTTTTCAATATCTATGGGAGTGCTTACAGGAATTGGCGGCGGCATAATACGCGATATTTTGGTAGACAGTACACCATACGTTTTAAAGAAACATATATATGCGTTGGCATCTATAATCGGTAGCACCATTTATTATCTGATCAGAACAAAGGTAAATAAAATTCTTGCACTTATTATTGCGATACCTATAATAGTAATTATAAGGATTCTGGCAACAAAATATCATTGGAAGTTGCCGATAATTGATTTGGCGAAAGGGTAAAATATGACCATAACACAGTGTAAATATGTCCTTAAAATTGCAGAATGTGGTTCTTTTAATGAAGCGGCAAAGCAATTGTTTGTTGCACAATCAAGTTTGTCGGTAAGTGTCAGACAATTAGAACAAGAATTTGATATAAAGATTTTTGAGCGTTCAGGCAATGGTGTTTATTTGACAGAAGAAGGCGCTGAATTTGTAAGATATGTTAAACATATAGCTGAACAAAATGATTTTATCGTTAACAGATACACACATAAGAAACTAAGCAAACGGTTATATGTCGCAACACAACACTATGATTTTGTTGCGGATATTTTTGGGAAACTGGTTAATGAAACCAAGGAAGACTTTTTTGATTTTTCATTAACTGAAATGAGAACTTATGATGTTATACGTCAAGTGGAAACTGCATACTGCGATATTGGTATTATTGCAATCAAAGCGAATGATATTGGCATTATGAAACGATATCTGAGTAATAGGGATTTGCAATTCACCCCATTTTTAGAGGCATTTCCTCATGTGTTTGTCCGTAATAATCACCCACTTTCCAACAAAGCTTTAATTACATTAAAGGATCTGGAAAAATATCCGTATGTCACCTACGAACAAGGGGATCATAATGTTTCCTTTTTTGCCGAAGAAATAGTAGATATTCACAGCGACAAGCATATAGCAATCAACGATAGAGCAACGTTAATGAACGCATTGCTTTCTGCCGATTGTTATACAGTAGGAACAGGGATAATGCCTTCGAAGCTTAATGAGGGTAGAATAATAAGCATACCGCTTGAAAGCGAAGACTATTATACGATAGGGTATATTTTGCGCGCAGATATAAATGTATCGGTGCTAACAAAAGAATTTATAAAAATGTTGAATTTAACAGTCGAAGATTACACAAACAAATAAGATAGTAATCCGTTTCACTTGAAATTGTTCGACATATACTTACCTCTTTTGTGAAATATATTGGGTACTAATAGAACACCAACTAATGGGTCCTAAGTTGACACAAGCAGAAGGCTTCATTCTCGGGGTTGGTGCAAAGATGTTCACGATTGCAGGGCCGGTTATTGTCTATGGCACGGTGGCGAGTGTGGTGTATGGGATCATCTATTGGATAACAACATTATTTTAGTTGTAGTAATTCTTATATGGTGTTTGCCTTCTTCTGTTTGCTGTGATATACTATAAGCAAACAAAGTTAAGGACGGAAACAGATGAGCAGCAATCTTATTATCGGAAACCTATGCACGCTGGCGGCCATGGGCACCAATGCTGTCAGTTCCACGAGAAAAAGCGCAAAGGGCATGCTCTTTTTTCAGACCGTCAGTCAGCTGATTTACTGCATCAGCGCCATTGTGCTGAGAGGGTACAGCGCGGCTGTGCAAAATGTGGTGGGTATTCTTCGCAATGTGACTGCTATCCGCAACGGGAGAAGCAAGGCAGTGGAGTGGGCTTTGGTGATTGCCGGCGTGGTGCTGGGCATTGCGTTTAACAACCGGGGCGTTATGGGACTGCTTCCTGTGGTGGGAAACCTGCAGTATACCCTGGCAATTTTCTGGTGCAAGGAGAATGAGCGGCTGTTAAAGCTGTCCTTTTTGATCAGCGGAATTTCGTTCTGTATTTTCAATGCGGTAATCTATAACTTCGTAGGTGTGGCAGCGGATCTTGTGGTGGCTGTTACAACCGCTGTGGTTCTTCTGAAAGGCGCAGTGAAAGAATCCAAATAAAGGGCAATGCTGTTGGAGAATTGTATTTGCCGGCAAAATAACGGATGCCGTAATGGCATCCGTTTTAGTGCGTGTTTTGGTGGACTGTCCTCGGGGTGCTTGCAAATTTCGTCACAATCCTGCCGATTCCGTATCCCGTGAGCATAGAAGGATTTTTACGATATGGGCATGCCAACTTTGTTGTGATAACAGGGATATGGCTGCTTGTAAACGCTGTTGGCCAATTATACGGAAATAATTGTATAGGTATCACAGTTTGGCTCTTGAATATGAAGCTTCTTTTCTGCGTCAGATAACAGGTACGTCCCTAAATCGCCATGGTCTTTTATGTGATCCGGCAGAAACATTCCACATTTGGGGCGGTAGGTATCCGCATGGTAATCACCGCCACAGGTTACAATTAAACGCTCTTTTTCAGCAATTTCCAGCAGCTCCTTTGCATAGGACCGCCCGTATGCAGGGTGGCAGTTTATCTCAACGCCGTCAAGGAAAGCCGGATTCAAAACGGAAGCGCCGTTGCGGAACGGGTGCGCCTGCACAAGGACGCCGTTATGGTTTTTTACCAAACGGTACAATTCTTCCTGCGTGCAGTCGAATATGCGGGGGTTTTCTTTCAGAAATTCCGGCGCAACTCCGTAAATCAGCAGCTCTACATTGGGATAAAGGATCATGGTCACTTCGATTCCGAAAAAGACCTTGCAGCCTATTTTGCTCCCCCATTGTTCCGCGGCATAAAATTCATTTGTATATTTCTCTGCCAATTCCTCTGCGCTGCAATTATGATAGCATTTTTTATAGTGATTGGTCAGAACAATTCCGTCCATGCCGTTATCCAATGTCTGCGCCAATACTTGCTCGTATGAAATTTTGCAGCACAGACTGATTCCGGAGGAATGGGCATGCAAATCTATTAGCATGAAATACCCCCTATACGGTTCAATTACCGATATTATACGTTACCGCCCGTGAAAAGGCAAGCCAAACCCGACAGGATAGTGCTCTGTATTTGCACAAGATGATGGGAATGTCAATGGTCACAAAATGCCGGTTCTTTTGTGGCGTAAAATTGGTTGTTATTGGTCTTGCGGAACGGATTTCAAAGTGCTATGATTGGTATGCCCGTTATAATGGATCTATTCGGACAAAATTCTTGATAAGAAGGCGTAAAAATGGAGACATATCTGATTTGTTTGGCGGTTGCCATGATCGGCGGCTTGCTCCTTTCCCGTGTGACCAAATTACTGAACCTGCCGGTAGTAACGGCATATCTGGTGGCGGGAATTCTAATTGGGCCTTTTTGCCTTGGCGCACTGAAGGTGGAGGGTCTGGGCTTTAATTCTCTGCATCAGGTGGAAAGCTTTTCTGTGATAACCCAGACAGCGTTGGGCTTTATCGCCTTTACAATCGGCAATGAGTTCCGCCTGTCCCAGCTGAAAACCATGGGCCGCAGCGCCATTACCATCGGCATCCTGCAGGCGGTGATTACCACGCTGGTGGTAGATGCTGTGCTTATTTGCCTGCATCTGTGTTTCCCCAGTGTAATATCTGTTCCCTGCGCCATTACATTGGGCGCGATTGCCTCTGCTACTGCGCCGGCGGCTACATTGATGGTTGTCCGGCAGTATAAAGCAGATGGCCCTCTGACACGGCTGCTGATGCTTGTGGTTGCCATTGATGATGCGGTTGGACTGGTGCTGTTCAGCGTGTCCTTCGGTATTGCCACCGCCATATCCCACGGACAGGTGAATGTCCTGGGTGTGGTAGTAGAGCCGATCCTGGAAATCATTCTGTCTCTGGGCCTTGGCGCTGTTATGGGCTGGCTTCTCAACTGGGTAGAGCAGTTTTTCCATTCCCGCAGTAAGCGTATGACCATTTCTGTGGCGTTTGTGCTGCTGACGGTGGGACTCAGCTCTGTGAAATTTACGGTTGCGGGAATTCACTGCGGCTTCTCTTTGCTGCTGGTATGTATGACCACGGGCACAATTTTCTGCAACATCTGCTCCACCTCTGAGGAACTGATGGAGCGTGTGGATAACTGGGTCACACCTCTGAACGTATTGTTCTTCGTGATTTCCGGCGCGGAACTGGATTTGACGGTGCTTTCTCAGCCGCTGACGATTCTGGTGGGCGTGCTCTATATCCTTGCCCGTTCCGCAGGCAAGTATTACGGTTCTGCAGTCAGCTGCAGATTAACCAACCAGCCGAAGCCCATTACCGATAATTTGGGCATCACGCTGCTGCCCCAGGCAGGCGTGGCGCTGGGTATGGCACTCACGGCAGCCTCCTTGGAAGACGGCGCCATGGCGCGGAACGTCGTGCTGCTGGCGGTGCTGATTTATGAGCTGGTGGGACCGGCACTGACAAAGCGCTCTTTGCTTGCAGTGGGCGAGATTCAGCTGGAAGGCCGTACCAGCGCCCGTCGGCACAACAAACCCGTTACTCACGAATCGTAAATACAAAGGGCTTGCCGGAAGGCAAGCCCTTTTTGTCAGAAACTGTAAAACGGTTGCAACAATGCGTTTTCTCTTGTATAATAGATGAGAGGAGGGGATTTGTGATGCTGGACTTTTTGTTGGAAGTGAATTCGCCGCTGTTTGACGGCATCAGGCCCGAGGACCGGAAAGCGGTGCTTGGCTGCACAGGCTATCATACAGGCAGTTTCTCCAAGGGGCAGATTATCGCCCTTGAGGGGGAGAACCTAAAGCATATCGGTATTGTCCTCTCCGGCAGTGTGGATATGGTGAAAGAGGATATCTGGGGCAACAGGACGATGCTGGCGCGCATCCATAAGGACGAGCTGTTCGGCGAGACCTTTGCCTGCGGTGAGGACAACCTGTCGGTGGTGTCCTTTGTGGTCTCTCAGGATGCGAAGATTTTGTTTATACCCTTTGACCGGGTGATGCACAGCTGCACCAATGCCTGTGACTTTCACCAGCAGCTGATTAAGAATATGGTACATATCATCGCCAACAAAAACCGGGATCTGATGCGGAAGCTGGAAGTGGTATCCAAACGCACCATTCGGGAAAAGGTGATGACCTATCTATCCATTCACGCCCAGCAGAAGCAATGCCGGTACTGTGAAATTCCCTTCGGCAGGACAGAACTGGCGGAATACCTGTGCGTGGACCGCAGCGCATTGACCCGCGAACTGGTGAAAATGCAGGAAGACGGACTGATTGATTACGATCGAAACTGTTTCCGGATATTATGATCAAAAACCCCCGGCAGATGTGATATTTGCAACATCTGCCGGGGGCGACTTTTTGTATAATGAGGGTACGAAAAGGAGGGATTGCTATGTTGGACGGATGTCAAGGAAAACCCAGAACACCTACCATTATCGAAAAGGTCTGCCCCCAATGCGGCAATGTGATTGAACTGTTCTCCATCGACACCCAGATGCCCTGTGAGCATTGCGGTTTTGTTGCCTACAACGATACGCTCAGCTGTGTGCAGTGGTGTCAGTACGCAAGAAAGTGCGTGGGCGATGAGATGTACGAGGCTATGATGGAGATTGCCAGCCGGCAAAAACAAAGGAGGAATGAGGATGATCCGTAGAATCATTACCATAGACGAAGGAAAGTGCAATGGCTGCGGACTGTGCGCTACCGCTTGCCATGAGGGCGCCATCGGCATGGTGGACGGCAAGGCAAAGCTTTTGCGGGAGGACTATTGCGACGGGCTGGGAGATTGCCTGCCCGCATGTCCCATGAATGCCATTTCTTTTGAGGAAAGGGAAGCGCCGGCATATAATGAAGCGGCTGTTCTGGCGGCGAAAATGGCAAAGAGCGTGCAGGTGGCTGACAGCTGTTTGGGGAATTTTCCGGTACAAATCAAGCTGCTGCCCCCCAATGCGCCTTATCTCGACGGCTGCGACCTGCTGATTGCCGCCGACTGTACCGCATACGCTTACGGGAATTTCCACAACGATTTTATACGCGGCAAGATCACCCTCATTGGCTGTCCCAAGCTGGACGGGGTGGATTATGCGGAAAAGCTGACTCAGATTTTTACGAATAATGATATTCGCTCCGTTACGGTTACCCGTATGACAGTACCTTGCTGTGGCGGACTGCCTTACGCGGTGGAACGGGCCATTGCCGCCAGTGGCAGGGACATCCCGCTGCATATTGTAACCATCAGTCCGGATGGAAAAATTATCAGATAAAGGAGGTATTTCCATGGGTCATCTCACAGGAAAAACAGTTATTATCACCGGTGGCGGCCGCGCTGTGCTGCGCGACGGCAGCTGCGGTTCCATCGGTTACGGCATTGCAACCGCCTTTGCAAAAGAAGGCGCGAATCTTGTGCTCACAGGCAGAAACATGCAAAAGCTCGCAGAGGCGAAAGAGGAATTGGAACGGCTTTATTCTGTACAGGTGCTTCCGGTGCAGGCAGATGTGTGCGCTGGGGCTGATAACGAAAGCGTGGTTCAGAATGTGGTTCAGCAAGCGGTTGATACGTTTGGAGATATCCATGTCCTAATCAATAATGCGCAGGCTTCTGCTTCCGGTGTTTCTCTGGCTGACCACACCTCCCAGCAGTTTGATCTGGCGGTTTATTCCGGGTTATATGCAACCTTCTACTATATGAAGGCCTGCTATCCCTATTTGGTGAAAACCCAGGGTTCTGTCATCAACTTTGCTTCCGGTGCAGGTTTGTTCGGTAATTTTGGACAGAGCGCTTATGCTGCAGCCAAGGAAGGTATCCGCGGTCTGTCCCGTGTGGCGGCAACGGAATGGGGCAAAGACGGAATCAATGTGAATGTGGTATGCCCGCTTGCCTGGACAGCGCAACTGGAGGGCTGGGCTGCGGCAAACCCGGAGGCATTCCGCGCCAATGTGAAAATGCCCCCCATGGGACATTTTGGCGATGCAGAAAAAGAGATAGGCCGGGCTTGCGTTGCTTTGGCGTCACCGGACATGAAATACATGAGCGGCGAAACCATCACCTTGGAGGGCGGCATGGGACTTCGTCCTTAACAAAAATATACCGCTGCGAATTGTAACGGTTCGTCCCAATGAAAAAATGCAAGAAAAACACCCCTGCGATTGGCAGCAATCGCAGGGGGTGTTCGTTTTACGGGAAGAGATAGTCAATAAATTGCCGGCTTAATTCCGGCTGCTGGGTGTTGAAGATTATGCCTAAGTACAGTGTGGTATTGGGGAAGTAGTAGGCGGTGGCGAGGTCTTCCCGGTCGCTGATGTCAATGCCCACCGGAATGGGGTCTTGCATAGTTTCCGGTTTGAGAGGGTCGGGGTAGGTGATGATGTCCTGCTGTGTGCCGATGGGGACGTTCAGCTGCTCCAGCACAGCACCGTCGATGTAGTAGAGCCTGCCCTCCAGCCCGGCAAGGGTTTCTTCATCCAAAAACGCGCGCAAATCCGCAAAAATACCCACAGAGCTATATGCGCAGATTTGGAAGGATTCTGTCTGCCCCACAACGAAATCAGTGTCCTTGGCGGAGACACCTGCCATAATCCGCTGCAGAGAGGCCCTGTCACTTTGACCTTTGCCGTTCTGCAGCAACAGGTCTGTGTAGAAACCGGCCTCCTGCTTGTCTGCGTCGATTCCAGCGTGGTCATAAAAACCTTGGAGAAACGCTTCGTCCTGAACGTCTATTTTACAATTCAGCAGGATGCCGCTGAAAACAACCTCTTTTCGGTTGACTGCGCCCACGATACCCTGTATCAGCAGGACTACAGCCAGCAGCAGAATAAGGGCATGCCACTTGTAATACTCCCAGAAGTATTCCCACCGCTCCTGCGGGGTCTGCTCCCGTACTTTTTTATGCTGTGCTTTGATATGTTCAAAGATTGTCATAGAAAGTGTCCTTACAGAGCCTTATGATTCAACCGCTCGCCTACGGCACCGCCCGGATGAATCAGCGCGAACTGCTCTGCCTGATAGCCTGTCTCCTCAATCACAGCCGCTTGCAGCGCATGGAAAATCATACACAGTGCGGTGGTAGAGGTAGTGCCCTGGGCGTTCCATTTGTCGGTCTCCCGATTTACGTGCTGCTTCAGCACCACATCAGCTGCCTGAGCCAGGGGGGATTCCATATTCTCCGTAACGGTGATGATGGAGACATTTTTTGCCTTGCAGATATCCACAATGGGCAGCAGCTCCTTGGTCTTGCCGCCCCGGGAGGCAAACACCATCACATCCCCTGCCTGCAAAAAGCCGGTAGCGCCGTGGACAGCCTCTGCGGGACTGATAAACCGGGCAGGACGCTCAATGCAGCACATCAGATGCGCCAGATGCTGACAGATAATGCCGGAGTGACCACAGCCGCAGGTGCCGATGCGGGGGGCACCTGCCAGAAGCGCCACAGCCTTGGCAAACTGCGCTTCGTCGATGTGCGCCTTCATCTCGCCGATACAGGCCATCTCAATATCGTAGGCCTCATAAATCGCTTTCAGACTTTCCGGTTTCATAGAAAAACCTCCTTGTAATTTCTGTTTTGCTGATTATAGCACAATTATTCCATGGCTTCAAGCAGACAGAAAAATTTTTACAATTTCACAGAGGAAAAAATTATCAGTCAAAAACGGAAAAAAACCTTGGTATCAATTGACAAAAGGGGTTTCGGAGGTTATTATTTAGATATAGTCAGAAAGTATGTCTTTCGATATGAAAAGAGGTTGAATCCAATGAAAGCCAACTGTACCATCAAGGCACCGTTTTTTGAAATCGGTCCCAAGTCCTACCTGTACGGTGACGAAATTCTGGACCTGGCAAAGGCCGCAGATGCCGCATCCGAAAAGTACGGTGTGGACATTATCTTCACCTGCCCTGTGGTGGATATCCGCCGGGTAAAGGAAAACACCAAGCACATTCACGTATTTGCCCCCCACATGGACCCCATTCCCGTGGGCAGAGGTCTGGCAGATATTCTGCCGGAATCTCTGGTTGCTGCCGGTGCTGAGGGCGTTATGCTCAATCACGTGGAAAAGCCCTTGGCCTTTGAAGTGCTGGCCCAGACCATCAAGCGCGCCGAGGAAGTGGGTCTGCTCACTATCGTCTGCGCTGACTCTATGGCAGATGCAGGCAAGATTGCCACACTGAACCCGGACATTATCGTTGCCGAGCCCTCTGAGCTGATCGGTACGGGTGTCAGCGTAGGCCCGGAGTATGTGGAAGCTGCTACCAAGTGTGTGAAGAATGTGAATGAAAACATTCTGGTACTTACCGCCGCCGGCATTGCCAACGGTACCGACGTGTACAACACTATCATTGCCGGCGCAGATGCCACCGGCTCCTCCTCCGGCGTAGCCAAGGCCGCAGACCGGGCCGCTATGGTGGATGAGATGATTGCCGCAGTCCGTAAGGCGTGGGACGCACGCCATAATTGATAAGAACAAAAATTATAATTTTTGGAGGAAAGAAAAATGGAATTTAAGGTTTATCAGAAAGAATTGGAGCTGCAGAGCCGCGGTTGGATCCCCACCTTCCACGACATTTCCAAGGAAGTTATGGCCATCGTGAAGGAGTCCGGCGTGAAGAACGGCACTGTGTGCATCGCTTCTCACCATACCACCTGCTCCGTGATGATTCAGGAGTGCTCCCACGATATCGACACCTTCGACCTGGAGTACCTGCAGCATGACCTGCTGGACATCATGCGCAAGATGATCCCTGACTACAC
This sequence comes from Faecousia sp., assembly GCA_045540155.1. Classification (GTDB taxonomy): domain Bacteria; phylum Bacillota; class Clostridia; order Oscillospirales; family Oscillospiraceae; genus Faecousia. The sequence continues at coordinate 22,518 of JAZQGT010000007.1, read as the reverse complement.
CAACGAGGGTGACTACCGTCATCCCGGCCCCATTCACGCTCAGTTCGGCCGCTATGTGGACGAGCCCGGCAACTATACTTCCATGAATACCGACGGTCACCTGCGTTCCTGCTTCTTCGGCAGAAGCGAGACCATGACCATTAAGGACGGCGTTTTGGATGGCGGCGAGTTTGCCCATGTCTACTTCATCGACTGGGATCACGTCCGCGCCCGTCACCGTCAGGTGAATGTTACCGTTATGGGTACCACCGAGGATGTAAACGACCGGAAGTGGAAGAATGGCGAGACCATCAACACCCTGCGTAAGTTTACTCCCGAGGAGAAGGCTTATGACCTGCACTACGATAACCAGCTGGAAGGCCGGGTATAATTGGAGGCAGCTATGAATACATTACAGGCGGGATTCAGTCGGGTTAATATTACACCCATGCTGGGAGTCGGAATATTCGGCTATTTTAAGCCCCGCTTTGCAGAGGGCGTGCTGGACGAGCTGGAAGTGAATACTCTGGCGCTGTCCGACGGCAAGAATAAGGTGCTTGTGATGAGCGTGGACCACGGCGGTCTTCTCACCTCTGTTACGGATGCCTTCCGCGCCCACGTTGCCGAGGTAACGGGTGTTCCGGCAGAGGCTGTGTACATTCATTCCACCCACACCCATACCGGTCCTTTCGCGGATTTGGTACACGGGGAGCTGGAAAAAGAGTATTATCAATTCCTGTATAACAAGATTGCCGATTCCGCTGTTATGGCGCTTAACGATTTGAAGCCTGCCAAAATGGGCTGGGCTGTGGGCAACGCTCCCAATGTGGCGTTTGTCCGTCGTTTCCGTATGAAAGACGGTAAGGTCCGCACCAACCCCGGCGTGGGCAACCCCGACATTCTTCACCCGATAGGCGATGTGGACGAGCGGGTGAATGTGCTCCGGTTTGACCGGGAGAATGCAGAAACCATCGTGCTTGCCAATTTTGGCAATCACCCGGACGTGGTGGGCGGTAACTTAATTTCCGGTGACTGGCCTGCTCTGTACCGGCACCGTCTGGAAAAGGCGCTGGACAATGTAAAAACCCTGTTCTTCAACGGCGCCCAGGGCGATGTGAACCACGTGAATGTGAATGCCAAGGACGGCGACTTCAACGATATGTTCAACGATTTCGATGATGTTGCCCGTGGCTACGGCCATGCCCGCCATATCGGAAACGTGGTAGCCGGCGCGGTTATGCAGGTTTACGACAAGGTAAACTATGTGGACGTGGATTCTGTGGGTTATGAGATGAAGACCGTTCAGCTTCCTTCCAATATGCCCAAGCCCGAGGATATGCCCCTGGCTCACAAGTACAACGATCTGCACAATGCCGGTCGGGACGACTTGATTCCTTTCGAAGCCATGGAGCTGACCACCGTGGTGGCAGAAGCCGGCCGGATGGTGGCTTTGGAACACGGTCCTGAGTCGTTCCCCATGTACTTAAGCGTGATTACCATTGGCAACATTGCCCTTGTGGGTATTCCCGGCGAGCCTTTCACCGGCGTTGGCCGGGGCTTGAAGGAAGCAGAAGGCTGGACACTGGTTCTGCCTACCTGCAATACCAACGGCAAGGAAGGTTACTTCCCCATGCAGGATGCCTATGACGAGGGTGGCTATGAGGCAAGATCCTCCCGTTATAAGGCAGGTACTGCCGAACTGATTGTCAAGGAGGGCAAGGCTCTGCTTGACAGCCTGCGATAAAGAGTAAGGAGCGTGAGAGAATGCTCGCGATTATCAACGCGGAACTGATCATGAAGGATCATTTTATTCCTGAGGCGGTTCTGTTTGTGGAGGACGGCAAAATCGCCGGCTTCGGAGAAATGCGGAATACCCCAATTCCCGACGGCTGTGAGATTTTGGACGCGGAGGGCGCCTACGTGGGTCCCGGTCTGATTGACACCCACAACCATGCCGGTGGCGGGAAGTGGGTATTTGAAGACCCGGCGCACGCCGCCCGGTTCAATCTGGAACACGGCACCACAACCATGCTGCCTACTCTGTATTTTAATCAGAACAAAGAAAATCTGCTGGAGCAGATTGCCACCATGAAGGCGGCTATGCAGACGCCGGAGTGCGCAAACTTCGTGGGTCTGTACATGGAAGCGCCTTATATGAACCCCAAGTTCGGCGCTGACCGGGAGGGCAACCCTTGGAAAGGGCCTATCTGCAAGGCGGACTACCAGCCGCTGATTGATGCGGCCGGGGATGCTGCCTATGCCTGGTGCGTTGCGCCGGAGCGGGAACATATTGAGGAATTTGTCAGAGATGCTAAGGCGGCCAATCCCAAGGTGATTTTTACCGTTGCCCATTCCGAGGCATCTCCCCAGCAGATTGAAGCGCTGATGCCCTACGGCCTGAAGGTGGGCACCCACCATACCAACGCCACAGGCGATCTGCCCAAGTACCCGGAGTGCCGGGGCGTATGCGTGGACGAAACGGTGAATTACAACCGGGACATCTATGCTGAGCTGATTTGTGACAGCCGGGGAATCCATGTGGATCCCTATATGCTCCGTCTGGTGCGCCGGATTAAGGGCGACGACCGGATTATGCTGGTGTCTGATTCCTGCGTCTTTGACGGCCCTGTGCCCGAAGGCTATGACGGCGTGACCGATATCAACTTCGATTTCGAGGGCGAGATTGCCGGTTCTAAGCTGACCCTGGATGTGGCTTGCCGGAACATGATGAAGCACACCGGCGCATCGCTGGTAGATGTATTCAATTTCGCCTCCTACAACCCCGCCAGATGCTATGCTCTGACCGACCGGGGCGAGATTGCGGTGGGTAAGCGCGCTGATTTGATTTTCGTTGACCACAAAATGAATGTGAAAAAAGTTTTATTAAAAGGAGAAATTGCACGATGAAAGACTTTGTAGTAGATCCCGCAACCAAGTTTAACTTCCAGCCCCACGATTTTGTTCCCTTCAAGGACAAGGAAGTTTGCGAGCGCGTCCGCAAGATGAGCGGCAAGGAGCTGGAGCAGAGAGAGCCCTGGTGGCATCCCGAGTTCCAGGTCAAGGTTATGATGAACCCCCATCCCGTTCTGATTGCCACCCTGTTTGAGCGCCTGAGAGCTGCTTCCGAGGCAGGCAAGACCTTCACCATGATTCTGGGCAACCCCGAGCCCGACACCTACATCCCTCTGGCGCAGCTGATCAACTACTTCCAGGTTGACTGCTCCAAGGTGCACCTGTTCGCAGAGGACGAGTGGGCTGACGAGAACGGTAACATCGCCCCCATTACCTACGAGGCAGGCTTTGCCCACTCCATGATCAAGTATCTGTACTACCAGATCGACGAGAAGCTGCGTATGCCCATGGAAAATGTGCATTTCCCCACCAACGCAAACATCAAGGATTACTCCAAGATTATCAATGATATCTCCGAGGGCGGCGCTGACATCGCCTCCACCTCTCCCGGATGGGCAGGCCACATGGCTTTCGTAGACCCCATCCCCGAGTTTATCGGCAGCGGCGACATTGAAGAGTGGCTGAATCAGCCTGCTCAGATCGTGAAGCTGCACCCCATGACCATTATGCAGAACTCCCTGAACGGCACCTTCGGTCAGTCCGGTGACATCGCCAATGTGCCTCCCTGCGCCGCTACCATCGGACCTCTGGATGTGATGCGCGCCAAGGAGCGTATTGAGGTACATGCTCTGGCTACCTGCGGTACTTTCTCCTCATGGCAGAGAATGACCTCCCGTCTGTGCACCCACGGACCCATCACTCCCTACCTGCCCAGCACCATGCTGCAGACCAAGAAGACCCAGGTCTACATCAGCGAAGAGCTGGCTGCTCCCTTCGAATGCTGGGAGAAGGTTGGCTACTAATATCTTTTCAGCTAAGGCTGCCACATCGCGGATGTGATGTGGCAGCCTTCCCAAAAATTATCCAAAAGGGGAGGATACCCTATGTACATCGGTGTTGATCTGGGCAGTACCAATCTGAAGGCTGCCCTTTATGACGGAAACCTTGCATGCGTTGCCCAGCGCAGCGCGCCGGTGGAATACATCCGGCAGGGGGAATTCATCGAATTCGATGCCAAGGCATATTTTGACACCTTAGTATCGCTTTTGCGGAGTCTGACACAGGAACATCCCTGCGCGGTGCGGCAGATTGCCTTTACCGGACAGGCGGAATCGTTGGTGTGCGTGGACGCAGAGGGGAATCCTGTATATAACGCCATCTCCTGGATGGACGAGCGCTCTGTAGAGGAGTGCGCCTTTTTGGAGGGGATGTTCTCCCCGGAACTGTGCCACCGGGTTACAGGCCAGCAGGCAGTTCTCCCCACGTGGCCTGCCACGAAGATTCTGTGGCTGCGGCGTAACCGGCCGGAAGTTTTCAATAAAACAGCCACCTATCTGCTGTTAAAAGACTATATTGTCTATTGCCTTACGGGCAAAAAGACAGCGGATATGTCCATTGCGACGTTTTCATTCTATTTTGACATCTATAATAAGTGCTATTGGAAGCAGATGCTGGATGCCATCGGCATAACCCAACAGCAGCTGCCTCCTCTGATTGAGCCGGGAACAGTTGTGGGAACGCTCACACCCGCGGCAGCGGATGTAACCGGTCTTTCTCCGGAAACCCGGGTCAATACCGGCACGCTGGACCATTTTGCCGGCATGATCGGCACCGGAAATACCGCACCCGGCGGTATGACCCTCTCCACCGGCACCACCATGGTGCTGGCAACCATGACAGACGGGACTCCCCAGCCGGACTGGGATATGGCGCTGCATTACGGCTTCCTGCCGGATACCTACGTGATGCTGCCGGTTATGGAAAGCGGCGGTGTGTGCCTTGATTGGTTCCGAAAAACCTGCATGGGCAATATGGACTATGACACATTGAACGCCGAGCTGCTCTCTGCTCCCGAGGCCCAGCTGCTTTTCCTGCCTTATCTGGTGGGTACCAATGCCCCGGAGTTTGACCGGGAGGCAAGCGGTGTGTTCTTCGGACTCCGGCAGGAGCATACCGCCGCGCAGATGGCAAAGGCGGTTATGGAGGGCGTATGCTTTGTCCTGCGGAAAAACTGCGAGGATATTCTCTCCAAAGGCACAGCCATTTCCGGCATCGTTGCCACCGGCGGCGGCGCGAAAAGCGCTGTGTGGTGCCAGCTGCAGGCGGATATCACCGGTCTTCCGGTGCAGGTACCGGCAGTTACCGAGGCAGGTTGCCTGGGCGCTGTGATGCTTGCCGCTTACAGCGAGGGACAGTATGACTCCCTGAAGACTGCCGCCAAGGACGTGAAAATGGTCCGCACTTATGCGCCCAATCCCAGCAGTGTGCTGGATCAAAAATATCGAAAATTCTGCAAGCTCTATGAAGCGATGCTGGAAATAGCAAAAATGTAAGGAATAAGGGCTTTGAATATGAGAAGCTACACAATTCGCAAAATTGCAGGCAAGCCAAACTGGGACGAAATTCCCGTAATGCCCATTGATACGCTGCTGTGGACGGATTCCATAGATGTAACCGCCCAGGCGCAAATCTGCTGGGATGAAGACGGACTGTACCTGCGCCTGGAGGCCACCGAACCAAATATCCGCATGGAGGAAACGGAGCTGCTGGCAGAGGTATGCAATGACAGCTGTCTGGAATTTTTCCTGCGGCCTACCCAGCGGTTGGACTATTTCAATTTTGAGATGAACCCTAACTGCGCCCTGTATTTGGGATTCGGTCAGAATATGGACACGCTGATTCGGCTGCTTTTGCCGGATGTACAGGGAACGCTGAACCCGAAAGCGGCGCTGACCGATAACGGTTGGGTTCTGACCTACCGGATTCCCTTTGCTTTTATTCGCCGGTTTTTCCCGGAATTTGAGGCAAAGGAGGGCGCAAAAATGTACGCCAATGCCTATAAATGCGGTGATGAAACGGTAAAACCCCATTTTTTGGCGTGGAACCCCATTGATTGTGACCACCCTAAATTTCACTGCCCGGAGTTTTTCGGCACCGTTATACTGGGCGGTTTGTAAAAAGGAGAGAAATCCTATGAAAATTATGGAAAAATTTGCCGCCAGAGGCAGGGACAACTGGAATAATGCGCCTGTGACGCTGGCTTTTTTAGGAGATAGCGTCACACAAGGCTGTTTTGAGATGTATAAAAAAGGCGAGGGGTATTTGGATACCATTTTCGACCAGCAGAACGGCTACCACCATCACTTGGCGAAAATGCTCAGCGTCCTGTACCCCAATGTGCCGGTGAACATTATCAATGCCGGTATCAGCGGCAGCAATGCCCCCCACGGCCTGGAACGGCTGGAGGAGGATGTGCTGTGCCATAAGCCGGATCTGACGGTGGTTTGTTACGGTCTGAATGACTGCCGCCGCCCGGAGGGTATTGAACCGTACGCACAGGCGCTGGATGAGATTTTTCCCCGCTTGCAGGCGGCAGGCTCTGAAGTGATTTTTATGACCCCCAATATGATGAACACATACGTCTACTGGACGCTGACGGATCCCGATATGATTGCCATGGCAAAGGAGCAGATCCGGATTCAGGAGGACGGCGGACTGGATCGGTTTGTGCAGACGGCAAAGGATATTTGCGCCAAATATAACGTCACTGTGTGCGACTGCTATGAAAAGTGGAAGACCCTGTATCGCAACGGTGTGGATGTGACAGAGCTTCTTTCCAACAGACTGAATCACCCCACCAGAGAAATGAACTGGCTGTTTGCGGTGTCCCTCTTGGAGACCATGCTGGGACTGTAAGACACCTGTTAAAAAGGAGAGTTGTTTATGCACGGAACCTATGAATTCCGAAAGGAACTGCTTCAGATTCACCGCCCGGATATTTTGGACAAGGCATACTGCCCCAAGGCAGGGGAGGTTCTCATTGATGAGGACTGGAGCATTGTAATTGGCGACGATTGCGGGAGAGTGCTGCTGACCGCAGCCCAGGATTTGCAGGACTATTTGTTTACATCCTTGCGTGTGTCTGTGGCGGTGAAGCGCCGGAAAGATTTGCAGAATTTACCCGGCAAGACCATTCTGGTCGCCACTAATGCGCAGTTGAATACTGCCTTCCCCGGTGAGAATATCCCGGCATCCTATCAAATTACCGTTTCCCCCAATGCCGTTGTAATCTGCGGCATTGACGAGCGTGGCTGCGCCCAGGGCTGTTATCGGCTGGAAGATAAAATGACCCACATTCGCGCCCCTTATCTGCGGCAGGAGACCGTCTTCCACAGTCCGGAGTTCTCTCCCCGTATGGTCCATTCCGGCTACGAGTTGGACCGGTTCCCCGATGCCCATTTAGCTGCCATTGCCCATGCGGGTATGGATGCGATTCTGGCATTTGTCACCGATGTGAATATGACCCCTGTGGGTTATATTGATTTTAATGAACTGATCTACCGGGCGGAAAAGTACGGCATTGATGTGTATGCGTACAGCTATTTCAAGAGCAACTACCACCCGGACGACCCCCGGTGCGAAGAGGAGTTCCAGGCTACCTACGGAAAGCTCTTCCGGGAGTGCCCCGGCTTTAAGGGTGTGGTGCTGGTGGGTGAGTCTGTGGAATTCCCCAGCAAGGACCCCCGGGCATCTAAATTCAAGCTGCGCAGCAATCATCTGGACGGCATTCCTACCGGAAAGCCCACAGCCGGTTGGTTCCCCTGTAACGATTACCCCCTGTGGCTTAATAAGCTCAAAAAGGTAATTCGTGATGAAAAACCGGACGCGGATATTGTGTTCTGGACCTATAACTGGGGTTATGCCCCCAAAGAACAGCGTTTGGAGCTGATTGACGCGCTGCCCACGGATATCTCCCTGATGGCTACCTTTGAGATGTTCCAGGTGCGGGAGATCGACGGCCTGCGGACCCGCTCCTGTGACTATACCGCCTCCTTTTCAGAGGCAGGCGATTACTTCAAGAGCGAAGGGGAACGGGCAAAAGAGCGGGGTATTCGCTTGTATGCCCAGGCAAACAGCGCCGGTCTTACCTGGGACTTCGGTGTGATTCCCTATGAGCCCTGCCCCATGCAGTGGGCAAAGCGGTATACTTCCATGCTGGAGTGCAAGGATAAGTACGGTCTTTGCGGCATTATGGAATCCCACCACTACGGCTTCTGGCCGTCCTTTATCAGCCGGTTGGAAAAGCTGATGTTCTCCGCGCCCCGTCCCGGGGCACAGGCGGCTCTGCAAGAGCTGGCAGAGGAACTATACGGAGTCAAGCTGGCGGAGAAAGCCCTGCAGGCTTGGGAAAAGCTCAGCGACGGTCTGCATCACTATGTCTGCTCCAATGAGGACCAGTACGGTCCCTTCCGCATCGGCCCTGCTTACCCGCTGATTTATCGGGTGCCTGTGAAAATTCCCACTGTGCCCTATGCCCATTTCGGCGGCAACAAAATCTGCTATATTGATTACAGCTCCGATGAGGTATTTGCCTGCACCGGCTACGGTGATGCCACAACCGCCCTCACTGCCCAGCGGATTCCCGACGAAATCCGCTGTCTGGAAAAGATGGAGAGCCTGTTCTGTGAGGGCAGAAGCCTGTTGGAAGAGATTGCAGGAGAGCTTTCCGGTATCCGGCAGGCAGACTGCCTGCGGCTGTGCAATCTGGTGCATTATATGGAGCACTGCACCCGTACCGCAATCCATACCAAGCAGTGGTCCATGCTGCGCTGGGCAATTAAGATTGAGCCCAGCAGCCGGAAGATTCTGGATATGCACCGGCAGATGGAAAAAATCGGCAGAGCGGAGCTCTCTAATGTGGAAGCGACTATTCCCTTGGTACAGGCGGATTCCCGTCTCGGCTGGGAGCCCAGCATGGAATACATCGGCGGCGAATACCACCTGCGGTGGAAAATCCGTCAGCTTACCCAGGTTTTGGAGCAGGAAATCCCCCGTTATGACCGGGGTATCCGACACCTGCTGGAAGAGGCCGGACAGTACTAAAACAGATCCCTCCTCCGGAAAAAACCGGGGGAGGGAATCTTTTAATGAAGTTTCGGAATGGGGGAAATTGTTTTTCTTTGTCCGCCTGCCATGTAGCCGCCTTTCATGGAAGCAACGCTGCTGACGGTGATGACGGCATTTTCCGTGATGCCGTTAATCAGGTCAATGACCTTCTTTTCGTTCTTCCGCTTGGCAACCACCATAATCACCTTGCGGCGTGCGTGGATAATACCCACCGCGTCCAGAATGGTAGCGCCGTAGCCGTTCTGCCTTAAAGCTTCGATAATTCTCTCTACGGTTTCATCCTCCGGCAGGAAGATGGACAGAGAAACTGTGCCCAGAGCCAGCCGGCCCTCTGCCAGAGAGCCCAGTACAATACCCAGGGCAAAGGCCACCGCGTAAACCACGATTTTCAGCGGGTCGCTGGTGACACTGCCCAGCACCGTGCCGGTAACCACCACCCAAATCATAATCTCAAATATGGAAATTACCGCGCTGGTAAGCCGTTCTCCCCGGTTCATAAGCACCACGCGCAGGGTGGACAGGGAAGTATAGAGCGCTTCTGCCAGAAAGATACACACATACACCCAAACGGATTTGCTTTCCATAAACATAACGATTGCGTCCAGCATAAAAAACCTCCAAATTCAGAACTACCGGTATTATACGATACTTTTCCTCCGGTGGCAACGGTTTTGCGGAAAGCAGAGCTGCCAATATGTAACAGTGCCTTCTTTTGGAAAATTGTTTCCGTAAAATCTTCCAAAAAATCGCAGGAGCTATTGACAATACAGGCGGTTTTTAATAAACTGTTAGATGTAAGAAAGTGCTTGTTTGTAGAGGATACAGACAGCTTATCATTTTACGAATAAGGAGAAATTGCGCAATGGCCTACGGCAAGAAAGTTTGGATTTTCCCGGATGCGGAGTTGCCCCCCGAGGGTGTGAACCTGATCCCCGGTCACGAGTCTGTGATCATCACCAATGTGAGTGACAAGGTGGCAAACGTTAAGTTTACGCTTCTGTATACCGACAAGGACCCGGTGAGCTTCACCACACAGGTGGAGGCAATGCGTGTGCGCTGCCTGCGTACCAATAAGGAATGTGACTTCGGTGCGTATACCGCAAAGTTCGAGGAGCAGTACGCCATTATGCTGGAAAGCGATGTGCCCGTCGTTGCCCAGTACGGCCGTGCTGAACCCAGAGAGGTCAATTTCTATACTACCCCCGGTTATTGCGAATAACCCCATTACGACATACATTATTTTAGGAGGAAATATAAAATGGCAAGAATTTGCATCCCCGATCACGAGTATAAAGAGAGAGTGCAGCGCTGCGCAGCCATTCTGCGCCGTGAAAAGCTGGACGTTCTGATTGTTAACGGCAACGAGGCTGACTACGCCAACCCCCGTTACTTCTCCGGTTTCTGGCCCCTGTTCGAGCGTGCCGGCGTGGCTATTGCCGCCAACGGCGATGCTGCTCTGATGGTAGGCCCCGAGTCCTCCATCTTTGGCGCTGACCGCAACAAGCTGGACAAGATTTTTACCCTGCTTGCTTACCGCGAGAGCGCTGACCCCGCATACCCCGAGGCAAAGCCCGACACCTTCCACGATGTGTTCAAGGCCATCGGTGTGACCGGTGAGCACATCCGCATCGGTGTGGCTTCTTACCTGGATACCTCCGTTGTTATCTTCAACGCCATCAAGGAGGCCTTCCCCAAGGCTGAGATCGTGGACGCCGGCAAGATTATGGTTGAGCTGCGTCGCGTGAAGACCGAAAACGAGCTGGCTTGTCTGCGTGAGGGCTACCGCATTGCCGACCTGGCTACCCAGGCTGTTATGCAGGAGATTCGCCCCGGTATGACCGAACTGCAGGCTGTTGGTATCGCACAGCGCGTGGTCTATGAGAACGGCGCTGAGTACGAAGGCCTGCCCATGTACGTATTCTCCGAGGCTTCCACCCGTCATGCTATTTCCCGCAGCTCCTACCGTGAGTTCCAGAAGGGCGATATCGTACAGCTGAACCTGTCCGCCAAGATTGACGGTTACTCCGCTGCTATCGGTTACCCCATCTGCCTGGGCACTCTGGAAGGTCAGCGCCGGGACATCGTGCAGTTCTGCCGTGAGGCTCACGCATGGAGTGAGAAGCAGGTAAAGGCCGGCGTGTACGCTGCTGACATTGCCAAGGGCTTCTACAAGTACTTTGTTGACCATGGCTACGAGAAGAACTACGTTTACGGTCCTCTCCACGGCACCGGCATCATCGAGGTGGAAGCACCTTGGTGTGAGACCAGCTCCGACTACTATCTGGAGCCCAACATGACCTTCCAGGTAGATACTTACATCTCCTCTGATACCTTCGGTGTCCGTTGGGAGAAGGGTATCGCAGTTAAGGAAGGCGGTTACGAGGTTCTCAGCCCCGAGATTCCTCAGATCTGCCCCGAAATCCACTTCTAAAAACCAAAAATGCACCCAGGAAACTGGGTGCATTTTAACAAAAGGAGATACGAACTATGCAATTACTTGAAATGTTCTACGATCAGATTCAGGATGCGGTGGATCGCAAAGTTCCCTTTGTGATTCCCATTGGCACTTTGGAGTACCACGCAAAGCACGCCTCCTGCGGCACGGATACACTGGTAGTCACCGGCTGCCTTCGGGAGCTGGAAAAGGAGAAGGAGATTGTGGTTTGTCCGCCCATCTGGTACGGCGTTGCCTCCTATGCGGTGTGTGAGCCCAAGCCCAGCCATTTCCACGTGGATGAGGATGCCTACGTAAACTACCTGTACTATGTCCTGAAATCTATGATTGATGCCGGTCACAAGAATATCTATCTTGTACCCCATCATCAGACCGAGGGCGCAGGTCTCATGCCTATGACCATTGCCTGCCATAAGGCGGCAAAGAAGGTCACCATGGAGTACATGGAGGAGAAGCTGGGCAAGGGCTGGTGGGGCAGCGATGCCTATGCCACTTACTATGAGGATATGGGATCCCAGGATGACCCCTTCTCCTACATTAAGGTAATTCCTCTGATTGGCGCCGATGCGCAAATTAAGTGCGGCGGCTTCGACCATGCCGGTAAGTGGGAAACCTCCCTGCTGATGGGCACCTATCCTGAATTGGTTGATCTGTCCCGCTGCAAGGACAATACTGAGTGGTTTGCCCAGAGCGCGGTGGAAGCCAGTGAGGAAACCGGCAAGCACATGGTAGCGTGTACCCTTGAGTGGCTCCGGGAAGCAATCCAATAACAATGCTGAAAATTGCCGGGATTTTTCCGGCAATTTTTGCAGTTTATGAGGAGAGAACTATGACCGAATTTGAAAAATGCCAGGCAGGTCTTATGTACGACACAACCTTTCCCGGCAGGGAAGAGGACCACTTGAAATGCGCAGACCTGTGCTATGATTACAACCATACCCGCCCGTCGGACATGAAAACCCGGGAGGAAATTATCCGCAAGCTGTTCGGTAAGGTAGGTGTAAATCCCTATGTAGAGCCCAATATTTTCTGCGGCTTCGGCTGGAACATTGAAGTGGGTGACCATTTCTTTGCCAATAACAACTGCGTGTTTGTTGACCCGGGGAAAATCACTTTCGGGGACTATGTGTTTATCGGCCCCAGCTGCGGCTTTTACACTGCTCATCATCCCATCCACAAGGACTTGCGCAACAAACTTTATGAGTATGCCCGTCCCATTACTGTGGGCAGCCATGTGTGGATTGGCGGCGGCACGGTGGTAACACCGGGCACCAAAATCGGCAGCAATGTGGTCATCGGCGCAGGCTCTGTGGTGGTGCACGACATTCCGGATAACTGCGTTGCCTTCGGAAATCCCTGTAAGCCTTACCGGGCAATTACCGACGAGGATTTGGCGCTGCTGCGGTAATTCATTGCTTTTGCAAATGAAACCTGCATAAATGTATATTTTTGGCAAAATTCGCATAAAACTTGTATAAATATTCTTAAAAAATAGCATATTGGAAATTGACAGAATGTAATATCCGGTGTTATAATGGTGAATATTGGTTTTTTCGAAAACCTGGAAAAGGAGAGATTCACCATGAAAAAAGTTATTGCGATTATTTGTGCAGCACTGACGCTGCTGGGTCTGACTGCCTGCGGCACCAAGGACTCCGGCACTTACACCATCGGTATCTGCCAGCTGGTTACCCATCCTGCGCTGGACTCCGCAACCCAAGGCTTTAAGGATGCGGTGATTGCTGAGCTGGGTGAGGACAAGGTTACCTTCCAGCATAAGGACGCTGCCAACAAGCAGGACAACTGTAACCCCATCATTGACGGCTTTATTTCCGACAATGTGGACTTGATTTTGGCTAACGCCACAGCTTCTCTGCAGGCTGCTGCCGGCAAGACTGCTGATATTCCCATTTTGGGCACTTCCATTACGGACTACGCTTCTGCTTTGGGCATTAAGGACTGGACCGGTACTGTAGGCGGCAACATCTCCGGCACTTCCGACCTGGCACCCTTGGACCAGCAGGCAGCTATGGTAAAGGAACTGTTCCCCGAGGCAAAGACCGTGGGTCTTCTGTATTGCGGCGGCGAGACCAACTCTGTCTATCAGGTTACTGAAATAGAAAAGCACCTGACTACTTTGGGCTACACTGTCAAAAAGTTCTCCTTCGTGGACGCCAATGACGTTGCAAACGTAACCCAGACCGCCTGCGATGCTTCCGACGTGCTGTACATCCCCACCGATAATACTGCTGCCAACTGCGCTGAGGCCATTGGCAATGTGGTAATTCCCGCCAAGAAGCCTCTGGTTGCCGGAGAAGCCGGCACCTGCAGCGGCTGCGGTGTGGCTACCTTGTCCATTGACTACTATGATTTGGGCTACACCACCGGCAAGATGGCTGCGCAGATTCTCAAGGGCGAGAAGAACATCAGCGAAATGCCCGTTCAGTTTGCACCCGAAGCCAGCAAGCTGTATAATAAGGCGAACTGCGAGGCTCTGGGCATTACCATTCCCGAAGGTTACAGCCCCCTGAGCTGATTTTCTGAAAGTATAAAAACAGCGGGAACGATGTTTCCGCTGTTTTTGTAAATCCATTGGAGGAACGATTATGCTGTCCATATTAAATTCGATCCCTAACGCCATTGGTCAGGGCCTTATCTGGGGCATTATGGCCATCGGCGTGTATATTACATACCGGATTCTGGACATTGCCGACCTGACTGTAGACGGCTCTCTTGCCACCGGCGGAGCGGTAGCAGCCATTGCTATTTCTGTATGGAATCTGAATCCCTGGGTGGCGCTGCTGCTGGCGGTGCTGGCAGGCATGCTTGCGGGACTTGCCACCGGCTTTTTCCATACGGTGTGTGGAATCCCGGCGATTCTGTCCGGCATTCTCACCCAGTTGGCGCTGTACTCCATCAATCTGCGTGTACTGGCCATCGGCCTTGATGCGCCTACTAACGCCAACGTGCCGCTGCAGCCCCGGTTTAATGACTACGAGGTGCTGGTCAACAGCTTCTATATCCGTCAGGCAAGCCTGCAGAACCCCTTGATTGTTCTGGTGATTTTGGTGGCTGTGGTCATCGGCTTCCTGTATTGGTACTTTGGCACGGAATCCGGTTCCGGTCTGCGTGCTACCGGCGCCAACTGCAATATGGCACGGGCGCAGGGCATTAACACCAACAACACCAAGGTACTGGGCCTTGTGATCTCCAACGGCATGGTAGCCCTGGCCGGCGCCCTGCTGGCCCAGTACTCCGGCAGTGCTACTGTGGATATGGGCAAGGGCGCAATCGTGATTGGCCTTGCTGCCATTATCATCGGTGAGGTGATGTTCACCAAGGTGTTCCGCAACTTTGCATTGAAGCTGTTTGCCTGTGTGGTGGGCGCAATCCTGTACTACATGGTGGTCACCGTGGTGCTTCGTTTGGGTCTGGAGACCTCCGACCTGAACCTGCTGACGGCCTTGGTGGTGGCCATGTTCCTGGCGATTCCCTATTGGAAGGGCAAGTATTTCGGCAAATTGGGAAAGGGAGGACAGCACCATGCTTGATATCAAAATGATCTCCAAAACCTTCAATGCCGGCACCATCAATGAAAAGAAGGCTCTGCAGGGCGTGAGTCTGCACTTAAATCCCGGCGATTTCGTTACCGTTATCGGTGGCAACGGCGCCGGTAAGAGCACGCTGATGAATTCTGTCTCCGGCGCCTATCCTGTGGATGAGGGGCGGATTCTCATTGACGGCGTGGACGTTACCCATCTGCCGGAGCATAAGCGCGCCAAATATATCGGCCGGGTGTTCCAGGACCCCATGATGGGTACGGCTGCTACTATGCAGATTGAAGAGAATCTGGCGCTGGCTGCCCGTCGGGGCAAGCGTCGGGGCCTGCGCGTCGGTATTACCGCCGCTGAGAGAAAGCTGTATAGGGAGCAGCTGGCTACTTTGGACTTGGGTTTGGAAGACAGAATGACCGCAAAGGTGGGTCTGCTCTCCGGCGGTCAGCGGCAGGCGTTGACGCTGCTGATGGCGACCTTGCAAAAGCCGAAGCTGCTGCTGTTGGATGAGCATACCGCAGCTTTGGACCCGAAAACTGCCGCCAAGGTGCTGGAAACCACCCAGCGCATTGTGGAGAAGGATAACCTTACCACCTTAATGATTACCCACAATATGCGCGATGCCATCACCTACGGAAACCGGCTGATTATGATGTACGACGGCCGCATCGTGGTGGATGTGTCCGGTGAAGAGAAGAAGCAGCTCACGGTGGAGCAGCTGCTGGCGCTGTTCAGCAAGGCCAGCGGTTCTGACGAAGCAGACGACAAGCTGTTGCTTTCCTAAAAATAAGGGCGTGTTGCCTAAAGCAACACGCCCTTTGTGCGTCAAAAAATCAGCTGTACCAACAGCATGTAGAAAACAGTTCCGACACCGATGCTTAACAGGCTGTTGCGCTTCCACAGGTGTAGGAGAGCGACTGCGGCAATGCCGATCAATTCGGGGAGCCCGAAGGGGAATTGCAGAAACGCCACATCCTTCAGACAGTACACCACCAGCATACCCATAATGGCGCAGGGCAGGACCTTGCCAAGGTAGGTAATGATCTCCGGTGTTTTCCGACGCTCACCGAATATCAGAAACGGCAGAAAACGGGTGGCTGCGGTGATCAGTGTCATAACCGCAATCATTGCGATATCATACATTCGGCTTCCTCCTTCCTGTCTTTTTGGATACGGTAAGAAGCAAGGCAATCAGCACCATTGAGGGAATCAGAAAAATTTCCCTGCCAAACACAAACAGGCACAGCGCTGTGGCAGCCACACCGATTATGGCAGGCAGATGGTTTTTGTGAGTGAGCCATTGCTCTGTAAACAGGGTGACAAACAACGCGGTCAGCACAAATTCCACACCCTCAAAGCTGATTGGCAGAACCTTGCCAAGAAAGTTGCCCAGACCGCAGCCGACAATCCAATAGATGTGGTCTAACAGGCTCACCAGAAAACAGTATGTATGCCGGCTCATGCCTGCCGGAGGTTGATTTTGCGTAACCAGAGAATAGGTTTCATCGGTCAGTGCGAAGATAAGATAGGGCTTTTTTCGCCCTGCACCTTTGTAGGGCTCAAGCAGGGAAATGCCATAGAAAATATGCCGGCAGTTTACCAAAAAAGTGGCAATGGCGGCGCTTAAAATGGACGCGTGATCGGCAAGCATATTCACTGCCAGATACTGTCCGGAGCCGGCAAACATAAATACGCCCATAGCCATAGCCCAGCCAATGCCGTAGCCGGTCTTTTCCGTGAGCAAAATACCGAAGCCCGCACCCAGAAACAGATAACCGGTCATTACCGGAATTGTATCCAGAAACGCGGCTTTTATCGCCTTCCGGTTCATAGCCTACCTCCGCAGAATCATATTCACTCCAATATAGTGCATAATGGCGAAAATGTCAATATTACAAAAACTGCTTGATAATTCTTTCTTTTCGCGGTATTATGATGGCAGCTTTTATTAGGAGGGCTCTCTATGAAACAGGACATCAATGTGTGGGACTACGCGCCGCAGATTCTGCAGGCGCTTAGCAAGGGTGTGCTTCTGACTACCCAGGCAGACGGGGAAACGGATACCATGACCATCGGCTGGGGAACCTTGGGTATTGAGTGGAAAAAGCCCATATTTGTGGCTTTTGTCCGTCAGAGTCGCCATACCAAGCGCCTGCTGGACAGGAATCCTGAATTTACCGTGAATATTCCTGTGGGCGATGTGGATAAAAATATTCTTGCGGTGTGCGGGACCAAATCCGGTCGGGATATGGATAAGTTCAAGGAATTGAAGCTGACTGCAGTTCCCGGTGAAACCGTATCTGTGCCTGCCATTGCTCAGCTGCCGCTGACCTTGGAGTGCAAGGTGATCTATCAGCAGGACCAGGATTTGTCCGCCCTCGATACCCCGGACCGGAATGGCTGCTATAAGCCCGGCACGGTTGATGAGCACAATTTTCATACTGCTTACTACGGAGAGATAACCGCTGCGTATATTCTGCAGGAAAAGGAATGATGAAACAATGAGCAATATCGGTGTACTGGGTGCCGGCACATGGGGCATGGCGTTGGCGCGTATGCTGTATAATAATGGACACACCGTGTGTGTCTGGTCGGCGCTCCCCAGGGAAGTGGAGACGCTTTCCCAGACACGCCGACACCCCAACCTGCCAGGCATGGAAATCCCGGAAGGGATTGCCTTTACAGAGCAAATTGAGGAGGTTTGTGGGGACAGGGACATTCTGCTGTTTGCAGTGCCTTCTCCCTTTGTTCGCAGCACTGCCCGTTTGGCTGCGCCCTATGTCCGGGACAACCATATTATTGTGGATGTGGCAAAGGGAATTGAGACAGATAGTCTGCTTACCATGACCCAGATTATTTCCCAGGAACTTGCCAATCCCACAGTGAAGCTGGTGGCCCTTTCCGGACCTACTCACGCAGAAGAGGTGGCAAAGGATCTGCCTACCACCATCGTATCCGCCTGTGAGGACAGAGAAGCGGCAGAATTGGTGCAGACGGTATTTTGGGGCACCTGCATGCGGGTCTATACCAATGAGGATGTGCTGGGTGTGGAGCTGTGCGGCGCTATCAAAAATGTAATTGCCCTTGCCTCCGGTGTGGCGGCAGGTCTTGGCTACGGGGATAATGCAAAGGCGGCGCTGATAACCCGCGGTATGGCGGAAATCTCCCGGCTGGGGATGACCATGGGCTGCAGGGAGCAGACCTTTGGCGGCCTGGCAGGTATCGGCGATTTGATCGTTACAGCCACCAGCATCCACAGCCGGAACAATCGCTGCGGTATGCTGATCGGGCAGGGCGTACCGGTAGACGAGGCGGTGAAGCAGGTGGGTATGGTGGTGGAAGGCATCAATGCCCTGCCGGCGGTCATAGCACTGGCGAAGAAGTATGGGGTAGAGATGCCCATTGTGGAAACTGCCTACGCCATTGTTTTTGAGGGGATGCCTCCTGCTGATTCGGTGCAGCGGCTTATGGGCCGGGGCAAAAAGCCGGAGTTGCCCAATTCCGCTTGGGACAATCACTACGAATAAAAAACAGCCATTCCGAACCAGTGCGTACACTGGCGTGGGAATCCCCAAAGCAGGAGGAGATTGCCACACCAGCCTGCGGGCTGGTTCGCAATCACAGTGAGCATTCATCAACATAACAAAGAAGTAACCCTTAACTGATTGTCGTTTTCATCAGTTAAGGGTTACTTCTGTGCTATCTTGATATCTAACATCTTTGGTTAACCTCTCTTTCTACAGGTTGGACAGTTTCTTTCAATCCACTTATGAAATCCATTCCGAAACATCATCATCCAAACACTTCACATCATACTCTAAAGGGAGTAACCTATATGTTGGAACATTTCCCGGATTGAAACTTCTGTCTTGGGGTTTTACTTGTACATTGGTATCACCCTTTCTGACTATAAGATAACATAAGGAAACTGGTTTTGCAAGATGGAACATTGTACAAAATAAACAAAACGAAGTTATATAAATCGCAGAAATTGTGAATTATAACGATAAATATATTGACAATCACAGGAGCTGTATGATACAATAATCATGTTGGGGCGCAAATAGCAGCAGTCATAAGACTGCTGCTTTTTATGCTTATACATTAAACAGGAAATTGACGATGTCGCCGTCCTTCATAACATATTCCTTGCCCTCGCTGCGCACCAGACCCTTTGCCTTGGCGGCGGCCATAGTGCCCTGCTCTTTCATATCCGCAAAGGCGATGACCTCCGCCCGGATAAAGCCACGCTCAAAGTCGGTGTGAATCTTGCCGGCTGCCTGAGGGGCTTTGGTGCCGTTTTTAATGGTCCAAGCCCGGCACACATCGCTGCCTGCAGTCAGGAAGGAAATCAGACCGAGCAATGCGTAGGAACTGCGGATCAGCCGGTCCAGTCCGGATTCCGCAACACCCAGTTCCTCCATAAACATGGCCTTTTCCTCTGGATCGTCCAGCTCGGCAATGTCCGCTTCCAGCTTGGCGCAAATGGGAATCAGCTGACTGCCCTCAGCCTCTGCCAGTGCTTTTACTGCAAGGAAATGGCGGTTGTTTTCCGGTTCGTTGATTTCATTTTCCGCCAGGTTGGCAACATAAATGGTCTTTTTCAGAGTCAGCAGATCGGAGGTGGCAATGAGCGCCATGTCATCATCCGTGCCGTCAAAGGTCCGTGCCAGCTTGCCCTCATTCAGGTGCGCAAGCAGTGCTGTAAACAGCTCGGCCTCCCGGGCGAACTTCTTGTCGCCGCCCTTCATGGCCTTCTGGGCTTTGTCAATACGGCGTTCCACCATTTCAATATCCGCCATCACCAGCTCCAAGTTGATAATGTCAATATCCCGGATAGGGTCGGTGCTGCCTTCCACATGGGTGACGTTGGTATCTTCAAAGCAGCGAACTACATGGACAATGGCATCGGTGGTGCGGATATTGGAGAGGAACTTATTGCCCAGACCTTCGCCCTTGGATGCGCCCTTCACAAGGCCTGCAATATCTACAAACTCGATCACCGCAGGTGTGAGCTTCTTGGGATTGTGCAGTGCAGCAAGCCAGTCCAGTCGTTCATCGGGAACGGAAACCACACCCACGTTGGGGTCAATGGTGCAGAAGGCATAGTTATCAGCCGGCACACCGGCATTGGTAATGGCATTAAAAAGGGTAGACTTGCCAACGTTGGGCAGTCCTACGATACCTAATTTCATTTTCTCATATTCTCCTTCAAAAAATCCTTTATTTGCAAGGGTTTTCGGCATTTGGCACTTTTGGGTTTACGCCATTTTTACGCCATTTTGATATGGAATAACATAGATCTTTATGCCGATACCCCATTTTTCTCAAATTGCTTCACAGCTTGATCCATAGCCTCGTCCGTCACGTGAACGTACCGATCCATGGTGGTTTGGATGCTGGCGTGACCCAGCAATTTTTGCAGCACCTTCGGCTGCATTCCGCTTTCAATGGCACGGGTCGCATAGGTGTGACGGAGCGCGTGCATACAAAAGCGTTCGATCCCTGCTTCGTCGCAGAGCTTGTACAGATGGGCATCATAAGAGCTGTTCTTCGCCGGTGCTCCGGTGCGATAGTTGATAAAGACAAGATCACGCATAACAAGTTTGGATGTATGTCCTGTACGACGATCCATATACTCCAAGACTTCCGACAGAATAGGGGACTCCTTGCGACCCTCACGGCTCTCCCAGACGCTTTTGAGGATTTCGTAGGCCCTGTCCGTTAACGGAATGGTTCGATAGCTCTGAGGCGTCTTAGGCGGTCCTGCACGCCAGGTCTGGCTTTTGTACCGAAACTCCAATGTCTTGTTTACGGTCAGGGTGCGTTTTTCAAAATCAATCGCGTCCCAGGTCAGACCGATCAGTTCGCCTGTTCGCAAACCCGTTTCAAGAATCAGAGCATACTGGTTATAGTTGTGAGAACGCTTCGCTTGTTCAAGGAAGATCCGTTGCTCGTCCCGTGTCAGAAACTTGATATCATCCTTTGCGCGGACCGGCTTTGTATAGCGAACGCCGTCCATGGGGTGCTTTCTGATCAAGTCATTCATTTTTGCTGCCTTGAACATGGTACCCATGGTGATGTAAGTTTGACGGATGGTAGAGCCTGCATAATCGGCATCCATCAGAATGAACACCTTTTTGCAGTGCATCGGCTTGACATTGGACAGATACATTTTTCCCATCACAGGCTGGATGTTTCGAATATATCGCTCGCGGTAATTGCGAATCGTGTTGGGAGCTAAGTCACCAACAATATTCTCGATCCAAAATTCAAACCATTCGTCAACGGTGGTTTCTGTTGCTATAAAGACTTCTTCATGCTTGTCCGCGTACTTTGCGTCCTCCATCCAGTTGCGTGCTTCCGGAAGTGTTTGGAAATATTTTTCGTGTCGCTTTCCTGCTTTATCAATATACCTTGCGCTGTATCGACCATCCTTTCTTTGGTAGATGCCCTTACCACATTCTTTGCCTTTGAGATTCTTTCCCATAGATGAACTCCTTTCCGCCTTGGCGAAAAAGAGCACACTGCTACACTATAATAATAACACAGTGCGCCCTTTTTCTCAAGACAATAATGAAAACTTTTCCGCAAGAATTTGTGAAGCACTATCAGATATAAAGACTTTTGCTGATAAACTCTTCAAACTCCTTGCGTTTGACCAATTTCTTTTTCCCCACGAACAACACAAACGGGCAGTTCGGCTTGCGCAGCATAGCATCTATTCTGTTGATGCCGATGTTGCTGAGCTCAGACGCTTCGTCAATCGTCAGTGTGATTTTGTGATAAATTGGCACGGGATTCATAGCTTTGGACATATGAATGCCTCCTTCAAAAATATTTAGAAGTTTGACACATTCATCCTTCTGCAATGTCCGGCTCATTGCAGTGTTGTTCAATTCACTCATTCATTCATTTTGTGGTGAACTTCTATGTTAATAATATATGAGAGTTAAAATCGCGTTTCAAGAAAACATCATTTTTCTCAGAAAATATAATTTTTGTATCGGTTTTTGTATCAATAAAGAGGGTAGAGCATATGTTGTTTTCTTAGTGGCTCCACTTTTTAGATGGAAAAATGTTGGGAATACAGGGAAAATGCGTTGTTATTTTTGCAGGTTGAGATAATGGACGAATGCGTTTTTTGGGGTAAAAATCGCCCCATAAGTCCATATAAATCCATGTAAATGGCATATAATTTGGACCCTACAACTGTTAACCGCGTGGTCGTTGGTACCAAGCGGTACCAACGCGTATCATTTGGTACCAAATTGTCCGGTTTTGCAAGAAAATAGCGAAAAAAGCGAACATTTTGGCAATGTGGGGTTTGAGCTTGACCGTAAATTTGATGTAAATTTTAGAAATGAAATTGGCACCGAGATTTAACAAGCTCGGTGCCAATTTTTATGCTCGAAATAGTTTTGAAATCTTCCTGATTTCCTTCTTCTGATACTCGGGTAGAAGGTGGGAATATGTATTTGCGGTCACTTTGGAATCTGCATGCCCTAAGAGTTTCGATACTGTTACAATATCGATTCCGGCTTCCAAACA
>JAZQGT010000006.1:0-9467 GCA_045540155.1 Faecousia sp. | reverse complement strand
GGGTTACCTGCTGGATCAGTTTACCATGGAGTGGACCAACCACCGTACCGATGAATACGGCGGCTCTTTTGAAAACCGCTACCGCTTCCCCGTGGAGGTGGTGCAGGCCATTAAGGCGGCCTGCGGCGAGGATTTCCCTGTGTCCCTGCGGTACTCCGTGGAGTCCAAGGTCAAGGGCTTCCGGGAGGGCGCTGTTCCCGGTGAGACCTATACAGAGGTTGGCCGTAATATGGAGGAATCCGAAAAGGCCGCCAAGTACTTGCAGGATGCAGGCTACGATATGCTCAATGCGGATAACGGCACTTATGACTCCTGGTATTGGGCGCATCCGCCTATGTATATGCCCCAGAACTGCAACCTGGAGGATGTGGCGCACATTAAGAAATTCGTGGACATTCCTGTGGTCTGCGCCGGCAGAATGGAGCCGGCCGATGGCGCGAAGCCCATTGCTGAAGGGGGCATTGATGCTATGGGCGTTGCCCGTCAGTTCCTTGCTGACCCCCAGTGCATTACCAAGCTGATAGAGGACCGTTTGGAGGACATTAAACCCTGTATTTGCTGCCATTCCGGCTGCTTCAACTTCTCTTCCTCCAAGGGCCATGCCAACACCCAGGATTTGAGCGACACCATGGGTCTTGCCCGCTGCGCTGTGAATGCCCAGACCATGCAATCTACAAAGCATTACATTAAGCCTGCTAAAAATAAGAAAAATATCGCCGTAATCGGCGGCGGCATCGGCGGCATGGAAACTGCCATTGTCTGCGCCAAACGTGGACACAATGTAACCCTGTACGAAAAGAGCGGAGAGCTGGGTGGTGTGTTTATTGCTGCGGCTGCGCCGTCTTTTAAGGAGAAGGACAGAGGGCTCATTGCCTGGTACCGCCGTGAAATCACCAAGTATCCCACCATCACCGTGAAGCTGAATACCGAGGTAACGGATATTACCTCCCTGGGCGCTGACGAAGTGGTAATTGCTACCGGCTCTAAGGCAAACCGGATTCCCGTCCCCGGCGCGGAAAAGGGCATTCAGGCAGTGGACTTCCTGCTGGGCAAGGCACAGGTGGGTCAGAATGTGGTCATCGTGGGCGGCGGTCTGACCGGCTGTGAAATTGCCTATGAGCTGTACCTGCAGGGCAAAAACCCCACCATTGTGGAGATGATGGACGACCTTATATGTACCCCCGGTATCTGCCTGGCGAACACCAGCTTCCTCCGGGATTTCTTCAAGGCAAACAATGTTCCCGTGTATCTGGAACACAGCCTTGCGGAGATTGAAGACGGGACTGTACTGATTCGGGACAAGGTAGGCGCCAAGCAGAGAATCGCGGCAGACAGCGTAATTTTCTCCACCGGCTATAAGCCCCAGCCCCTTGCGGAAAAGGCGAAGCACGTGCATTTGGTTGGAGATTGCGATAAGGTTGGCAATCTGCGCACTGTGATTTGGCAGGCGTGGGATGTGGCAATGAAGCTGTAATGAGAGGAGAACGGCTATGATTTTAACAAAAGAGCAGCAGGAAATCTTAAATGGCTCCAAGGGTGAAATCCAGGCAAAGGTGATGAAAACCTTGGTGATGTACGGCGAGGCCTTCGGCGCGGATAAAATGGTGCCTGTTACCTCCGAATACAATCATCTGGTAACCTCCTTTGGCCTGAAAATGATGGGCCCAGTATTTGACCTTATGCAGCAGCTCATTGACGGGGGCGCAATTTCCCAGCAGAAGTTCTCCGTTGACCCCAGACCGCTTGATAAGAATGTCCCGGCAAACTTCCTGCAAAGCTTCATTTTCAATAACTTTATGTATTCTAAGCAGGCGGACTATGAAAAGCAGCTGAAAGAACTGGGCCTTGTGGAAGACGATGCCTTTACCTGCGCCTGCTATCTGGACCAGGTGGGCAATAAGCCGAAAAAGGGCGATATTCTCAGCTGGGCAGAGTCCTCTGCAGTGGTGTATGCCAACTCTGTGTTGGGCGCCCGCTGCAACCGCAACTCCGGCATTATGGACATTATGGGTTCTATCGCCGGGTTTGTACCCTCCTTCGGTCTGCTCACCGACGAGGGCAGAAAGGCTACCTGGATTGTGAAGGTGCAGACCACCCAAAAGCCGGAGGCGCAGCTTCTCGGCTCTGCTATCGGCATGAAGGTGATGGAGGATGTTCCTTATATCGTCGGGCTTGATCAGTGGCTGGGTACGGAATTGGACGATGCTGCCTGCGCTTACCTGAAAGACTTCGGCGCAGCCACCGCCTCCAACGGCGCAGTGGGTCTGTACCACCTGGAGAACCTGACTCCAGAGGCTGTGGAACTGGGAACTGCCTTAATTGCAGAGAACGCAAAGGAATACATCATTGATGATGCAGAGCTGGAGCGGGTAAAAAACGAGTACCCTGTGATTTGGAAGAACAAGGACGCAAAGCCCAAGCTGTGCTTTGTAGGCTGTCCCCACATGTCCTTGCAGCAGCTGATTGACTGGACAGTTCGCGTAGAGGAAGGTCTGAAAGCATCCGGTCAGAAAAAAGTGGTGATTCCCACTGTATTCACCACCGCGCCGGCAGTGAAGAAGGAGTTTGAAGCTACCGAATATGCCGCAAGACTGGAAAAGACAGGCGTGATTCTTTCCTACATCTGTCCCCTCATGTATATGAATAATCCCCTTGCCGGCAAGATGCCTGTGATTACTTGCTCCAACAAGCTGCGTACCTACACCACTGCCCGTTATTATACGGAAGAAGAAATCTTACTGCAGATCACAAAAGGAGGGCAGGCAAAATGAGAGAGTTTAAGGGTCGCATTGTTACCCCCGGTACGGTAAGCGCTCCCGCTGTGGTGAGCCACGGGGGACTGAACACCTTGGCATCGTTCCAGAAGGCGCTGCAATTCGGCGACAAAAAAGCCACCTGCGGCGACCAGAATAACCCGGACCTGTACGGCAAAGAGATGGCTGGGAAGGCACTGTGCTTACCCCAGACTATCGGCTCTACCACCGGCGGTATGGTGCTCTACTGCGCTTGCGCCATGGAGCGGCAGCCGGCGTGTATGCTGTTTTCCAATCCTATTGACTCCCTGGCAGCCGCCGGTTCGATTCTGGCATCTGTGTGGCTGGACGGCGTGAAAATGCCGGTTATCGACGGCCTTGGCGAGGAATTCTTAAATTATGTGCAGGACGGTATGACAGTCACAATTCTGGAAGATGGAACTGTTCGCGTGGAATAACAAAAAAAGAGGACTGCTCTGCAGTCCTCTTTTTTGTTTACAGCAGGGGGATGCCTGCTTTGTTGCATTCATCTATGGTCTGTTCGTCCCAAACGCTGGATTGCACTTCGCCGATGTGGGCGCAGCCCAGCATCAGCATGGCAAGCCGCGACTGACCGATACCGCCACCGATGGTCAGGGGCAATTCGTTGTTTAAGAGCATGGAATGGAAGGGAAGGGTTCTTCGGTTGTTGCAGCCGGAGAGGGTAAGCTGTCTGTCAAGAGCCTCCGCGTCCACACGGATACCCATAGAGGAGATTTCCAGCGCTCTTTGCAGCTGCTCATCCCAGAAGAAAATGTCGCAGTTAAGCTGCCAGTCATCATAGTCCGGCGCACGGCCGCCATGGGGCTTGCCGGAACGGAGCTTACCGCCGATTTGCATGATACAGGCGGTGTGGTGCTCCTTAACATAGGCATTTTCCCGGGCGTTCCCGTCCAGCTCCGGATACAGATCTTCCAGCTCCTGGGTGGTAACAAAGCTTACCTCCCGGTTAAGCTCTGTGCGAATCTGGGGGAAGCGCACGTGCAGCCGGTCGTTGGTGTCGCAGATGGCGCGCACAATGGCGTTTACAATGAGCTTCAGATAGTCAACATTCCGGTTTTCTGCGGAAATCACCTTTTCCCAGTCCCACTGGTCCACATAAATAGAGTGGATATTATCCAGCTCCTCGTCCCGGCGGATGGCGTTCATATCCGTGTACAGACCCTGACCCATACCAAAACCGTACCGCTTGAGAGCCAGCCGTTTCCATTTGGCAAGGGAGTGCACCACCTCGGCGTCCATTCCCACTGCGGGAATATCAAAGCTGACAGGACGCTCATAGCCATTGAGGTTGTCGTTCAGACCGGATGCATCAGTAACGAACAGGGGAGCGGACACCCGTTTCAGATTCAGCGCGCCGGAAAACTCCTCCTGAAAGGCCTGTTTTATGTAGGCAATGGCCCGTTGGGTTTCGTAGGCATCCAGCGGGGGACGATAGCCTTGGGGAATGTAAATTTGATTCATAGCTGCATCTTCCTTTCGCTATGTGGCATATACCCTATATTCTATTCATTTTTATGAGAAAATCAAGCTAAAAATAATTGGGAGCGTATTTACGCTCCCAATGTTTACCGTTGCTCGGGTACAGACTGTATTTTCTCACCAACCGTAAGGGTCAGCTCCAGGGTTTCGCCCCGTCGGTAGACGGTGAGCTGCAAGGTGTCGCCCACCTTGGCATTATTTACAATCCCCACAAGGTCGGAACTGCCCGTAATGGCCTTGTCACCTATATGGGTGATGATGTCGTTTGCTTTTAAGCCGGCTGCTGCGGCAGGACCGTTTTCGTCAATGGCCCTCACTGCCGCGCCTTGGGGCAGGCCGTAGCTCTGAGTTTCCTGGCTGACGGTGATGACGGACACGCCGATATAGGGATTGGACACGTAGCCTTTTTCGATAATGCTCTCAGCAATGCTTCGGGCTTTGTTGATGGGGATGGCAAAGCCAATATTGTCAATGGACGCCTCGGAGGCGGAGGAACTGGAATACTTTGCGTTGGTAATGCCGATGACCTCGCCGTAGAGATTAAACAGCGCGCCGCCGGAGTTGCCGGAGTTAATGGCGCAGTCTGTCTGCATCAGCTGCATTGTGCTGCCGGTGGACATGGTAATTTCCCGGTCCTTGGCGCTGATGGCGCCGGAGGTGAGGGAAAAGGTCAGTTCCCCCAGGGGATTGCCAATGGCAACCACGCTGTCACCTACATTCACATTGTCGGAATTGCCCAGCACCACGGGGACAAGATTTTCCGCATCAATTTTCAGCACGGCGACATCGTTGCGCTGGTCGTAGCCAATCAGGGCAGCATCGTAAGAACTGCCGTCGTACATGGACACAGTGATGGAATTGGAGTCCTCTACCACGTGGTAGTTGGTGAGGATATAGCCGTCACTTGTAAAAATGAAGCCGGAACCGGAGGCGGCTGCCGTGGTCTGATAGCCCCAGAAATTGGTGGTGATGGAAGTGGTGATGCCTACGGTGGAATTGACATTGGCAGCATATACCTCTGCCTGCGTCATCAGCTTCCCGGTTTCAATCTGGGTGATGTCCAAGGTGACATCCTCCCGGTTGCCCTCCAGAAGCGTGGATATATTGGTCTGCCCGTTTTGCTGGGAATGGGGTTGTTGATTGCCGAGCCCCATGATGCCGGCACCCAAAAGACCGCCCAACAGGCTG
This sequence comes from Faecousia sp., assembly GCA_045540155.1. Lineage (GTDB taxonomy): Bacteria > Bacillota > Clostridia > Oscillospirales > Oscillospiraceae > Faecousia. Next base: position 4,005 of record JAZQGT010000006.1, on the reverse strand, counting down.
CACACCAGTGCAATGGCAATGACCTTTCCTGTGCCCAGTCCGGTCTTCTCTTTCTTTTGGGGAATGTATGGATAATCGGAATTCCAAGGGAATTGGTTGTTTTCGTTCATAAGTCGTTTCTCCTTTCTGTTTATGGATAGTTTACCGCAATTTGCTAATTCAATGCTGAATTATTAGGGAACAAACTGTGAATATTTGGTAAAGAAAATAATGTCTTTTGTACGGACTGTACGTCCTTGCTTGACAAATGTATATCTGTGTGTTACAATACCTCAAACCGTTGAGGAAGAGTGAGTAGGCTTTGCTCCCTTTCTTTCAGAGAGCCGCAGGCGGTGGGATTGCGGCAGAAAGCGTAAGGCTGAATGGACTTCCGAGGGCAAGCGGAACGGGGAAACCCTAGTATGTGCGCCGGAGATGACCCTCCGTCAGCAAAGGTCAGCATATAGTAGTATGCGTAAAGTGGGCGCAACAGCGTCAAGCCGGGTGGCACCGCAGGATTCTTTATCCTGTCCCAGCTCAAAACTGGGGCAGGATTTTTGTATTTCGCCCCGAAACCCAGAAAGGAGAATGTGTTATGGAAAGAAAGGAAATCCCCTACAAAATCTATCTGGAAGAGAGTGAGATGCCGAAACACTGGTACAATCTCCGGGCGGACATGGTGAACAAACCGGCACCCCTGCTGGATCCCAAGACCCTGAAGCCTATGACGGCTGCGGATTTATCCCCAGTGTTCTGCGATGCGCTGATTGCCCAGGAGCTGGACGACACTACAGCCTATTTTGAAATTCCAGAAGAAATCTTAAGTTTCTACAAAATGTACCGTCCCGCGCCGTTGGTCCGGGCATACTGCCTGGAGGAAAAGCTCCAGACTCCCGCAAAAATCTATTATAAATTTGAGGGCAATAACACCAGTGGCAGCCACAAGTTGAATTCCGCTATTGCCCAGGCGTATTACGCCAAAATGCAGGGCTTAAAGGGTGTAACCACCGAGACCGGCGCCGGTCAGTGGGGTACAGCCCTGTCTATGGCGTGCGCGTACCTGGGGCTGGACTGCAAGGTGTATATGGTAAAGGTGTCCTATGAGCAGAAGCCGTTCCGCCGTGAGGTGATGCGTACCTACGGCGCATCGGTTACCCCCAGTCCGTCCATGGAAACTGAGGTGGGCAGAAAGATTCTGGCAGCGCACCCCGGCACTACCGGCAGCTTGGGCTGCGCAATTTCTGAGGCGGTAGAGAAAGCCACCAGCCTGCCCGGCTATCGCTACGTGCTGGGTAGCGTTCTCAATCAGGTGATGCTCCATCAGTCTGTGATCGGTCTGGAGACCAAGATTGCCATGGATAAGTACGGCATCAAGCCGGATATCATTATCGGCTGCGCCGGCGGCGGATCAAACCTTGGCGGACTCATTGCCCCCTTTATGGGCGAAAAAATCAAGGGCAAGGCGGATTACCGGTTCATTGCTGTTGAGCCGGAGACCTGCCCCAGCTTCACACGGGGCAAGTATGCCTATGACTATTGCGATACCGGCATGGTCTGCCCTCTGTCTAAGATGTATACCTTGGGCAGCGGCTTTATCCCTGCAGGCACCCACTCCGGCGGTCTGCGGTATCATGGCATGAATTCTACGCTCTCTCAGCTCTATGATGACGGCCTGATGGAAGCCATCAGTGTGCCTCAGACAGAGGTATTCCAAGCGGCAGAGGAGTTTGCCCGGGTAGAGGGTATTCTGCCCGCTCCCGAAAGCTCCCACGCTATCAAGGTTGCTATGGACGAGGCAATCAAGTGCAGGGAAACAGGGGAGGAGAAGACCATTCTCTTCGGCCTTACCGGCACAGGCTATTTCGATATGATGGCCTATGAAAAGTTCCACGACGGGAAAATGGTGGACTACGCGCCCACAGAGGAGGAGCTGCAAAAGGGTCTGAGTTATTTGCCCAAGATAGATTTATGAGTGAATTGCCGCAGAGAAAGACCCTTCGGTTGCATGGCTACGATTACAATACCCCCGGCGCATATTTTCTGACACTATGCACCGAGAACAGACGCTGTATCTTATCCCGCATTGTAGGGACCGGCGTCCTCGACGGTCCGCGGATTGAATTGTTGCCTTACGGAACGATTGCTCGAAAGTACATACAACAATTAAACGACTTTTATAAGGATGTAACGGTGGAAAGCTATGTGATTATGCCGAATCACATACATATTATACCGCTTGTGCAGGAAAGAGGACCGTCGGGGACGCCGGTCCCTACAGCGCAGAATTCAGTAATATCCCGCTTTATTTCTACATTCAAAAGGTTCTGTAATAAAGAATGTGGTAGGAATATCTGGCAATATCGTTCTTATGACCACATAATCCGGAACCATGAGGATTATGATAAGCATTTAAGGTATGTTTATGAGAACCCTTTCAAATGGGAACAGGATAAGTTGTACTCAGCGGAGTGAAATAAATGTTAGAGTAACAAGGGGTTATTAATATGCACGAATTTGCGCAGTATATCGGTATCGCATTGCTGATGCTTCTTTGGCTGTATGTGGCGATTAAGGTTGCGTTTCGATATATCAAAAGCCGATACGGCAAGGTCAGGACGGTAAATGCCCGGGTCGTTGATAAGCATACATCAGAAAGCTTTGACAAATATAAAGGCAATGGGAAACATCTGCGATATGTGGTTGTTTTCGATATAGAGGGAAAGCGAAAAGCTTTTTATGTTTCTGAGTTTTCCTATGGCTTATATCGGTTGAATGAAACCGGAATGCTCAAGTATCAAGGCAATAGGCTTATAGATTTTCGTTAATAATACGTGTACCCCCGGCAGTTATCTGCCGGGGGTGCTTATTTTTACAAAGGTACTTGACAAACAGGGAAGCAGACTGTATACTAACCGTACTAGTACACTTAGTACGGTTAATACACTGAAAGGGAGGGAATATACGTGGTGCATCTGGATTACCGGGACGCAAGACCCATTTATACCCAGATAGCCGATAACTTTCGCAATCAAATCCGTGCCGGGGTGCTGGCTGAGGGCGATAAGCTTCCCAGTGTCCGGGAGCTGGCAAGCGCACTTGCCATCAATCCCAATACCATTCAGCGCGCCTACCGGGAGTTGGAGTCGGAGGGGTGGATTGCATCCGTATCGGGAAAGGGCAGCTTTGTCTGCGCTCCTATCGATGCTGACCCCGGCTTACAGGATTTATGGGCGGAGCTGGATGCAGCCGCGGCAAAGCTTCTGGACGCAGGTGTTTCCCGACAAACCCTGCTGCAGCATTTGAAACAAGGAGGGAATCACCATGCTTAATATGCAGGACGTAACCAAGAAATTTGGGGACTTTACGGCCTTGAACAGTCTAACTATGCACGTGCCCAAGGGCGCAGTGTACGGCCTCGTTGGCCCCAACGGCGCCGGTAAATCCACCGCCATTCGTCTGCTCACCGGCGTGTATCGCCCGGATAAGGGCGAGATCACTTTGGAAGGGGAGTCCATATACGAAAACCCCCGCGCAAAAGCGCGGATCAGCTACATCCCTGATGAGATATTCTTCTTCCCCTCTGCTTCTTTGGAGGAGATGCGTAAGTACTACAAGGGTTTTTATCCCAATTTCGACGATGAACTGTTTGATCGGCTCTATGACGTGTTCCAACTACCGAAAAAAGGACAGATTCGCCGTTTCTCCAAAGGTATGCAAAAGCAGGCAGCCTTCCATTTAAGCATTTGCACCCGACCGGATGTGATGATCCTGGATGAACCGGTGGACGGTCTTGACCCGGTGATGCGCCGGCAGGTTTGGAGCTTGATTCTGTCGGATGTTGCCCAAAGAGAGACCACGGTGCTGATCTCCTCTCATAACCTGCGGGAGCTGGAGGACATCTGTGACCACGTTGGCATTATGGACAAGGGCAATATGCTTTTGGAAAAGAGCCTTGCTTCCATGCAGGGCAGCACCGTGAAGCTGCAGATGGTGGGAGATATTCCCGATGGTTTGGAAATCCTCCAC
>JAZQGT010000005.1:0-14266 GCA_045540155.1 Faecousia sp. | reverse complement strand
AACTCGCTACCTCCACCTTGGCAAGGTGGCGCTCTACCGGATGAGCTACACCCGCGGAACAAGAGGTATTATAGCAGATTTCCAAAAGAAGTCAATACCTTTTTGAGAAAAATCTGTTCCCTCCTGCATTTTGTCAACAGTTTTACAGCGCGTCCTTGGTATATTTGGTAAAACCGTCTCCCAATACCTGATGGGCTTCCTGTACAATGATGAACGCAGATGGGTCGGTTTCCGCAACCAGCCGCTTCAGTTCTGCCAGCTGCTGCCGCTTTACGGCAGTCAGCACCACCATGGTGCTCTGACGGCTGTAAGACCCTTCTCCATGGAGAAAAGTGGCGCCGCGACTTAACTGCCGTTCAATTTCTGCTGCCACACGCTCGTGCTCCTTGGTGATAATCAGGGCAACCTTTGAGTAGTCAAACCGATACACCACCGCATCAATCACCTGTCCGGTAAGGAAGATTGCCACACCGCTGTACAGAGCCACACGGATATCACCGTAAACAATACCGGTAACGGTGGCTACGCACAAATCAAAGCACATATTGATGCTTCCGATGGGCACATTCCGGTAGCGCAGCTTCAGCAGCCGCACCACAATGTCCGAACCACCGGTAGATGCACCGGTGACAAACACCATCCCCAAGCCTGCGCCGCAGGCTACGCCCCCGTAGAGCGCACCAATCAGCGGTTCTGTCTTTGGAATAGGCAGCATAGCAAACAGATCCAGAAATACCGCAGAAAACGCCATTCCCACCAGTGAGCCTGCAAAGAACTTCTTGCCGATTTTCAGGCCTGCAACCGCAAACAGCGGCAGGTTCATAATGGCTGTAATGGTACCTACACTGCCCTTACCAAGCAGATGGACCAGCGCCATGGCAAGACCGGACAAGCCGCCTGCATTTAGGTGATTGGGGGCAAGAAACAGATTAAATCCAAGGCCAAACAATGCGCAGCCAACGGCAATTTTCAAAACATCAACTACAGGCTTTAAGGGGTTACGCATAATACCTCCTACATATCGAAGCTGATTTGCTTATCCGGCGCGTCCTCTTCCTTCAAGATTGCACCGGCTGTGGGAATAGTCTTGTTGCGATAGCGGCTGGCGTTAACAATGCCGCTGTCCTCTAACCGCGCCACAGCATTTACCTGCGCCTTTTTCTTCAGGGACATTACCGCCACACCCTGGGTGTTGCGGGTGGTCTTGGGGGTCAGCTGGGCGGTGGAGATAATTGCCGCGCGGCCGTCAGTGGAATAAATAACCACCTGCTTATCCTCATCCAGCACTAAAGCCGCAACCAGAGGACTCTTATCAGAAAATGCAGCAGTGAGTCTGCGGCGGTTGGTTTTGGTTTCGTAGGCCGACAGCGGCACCTTTGCCGCCTTGCCGTTTTCAAAGAAGAACAGGACAAAGCCCTTGTAATCTCCAGGCAGCACCACCTGCAGCACCGTCTCCCCTGCATCCATACCCAGCTTCTGGGGCAGATAGTCGCCCAACTGGGACGCCTTACCGTCATCAAAGTCCGACAGTCTGGTCTTGTAGCACTGGAACTGGTTGGTAAATACCAGCAGCTCCGCCTTATTGCCGGTCTCGCAGGAGAAGGACAGACTATCCCCCTCCTTAAACTTCTGCTCACCGGACATACGCAGAGACTGGGCGGTAATCTTCTTCAGATAACCCTCCCTGGACACAAAAAGTGTAACGGGATAATCGGGAATCTGCTCATCCTCATCGTCCTGCTGAATTTCAACGGACTCATACACGATTTCTGTTTTTCTGGGCTGGCCGAACTTGTCTATCACCTGCTGCAGTTCCTTGACAATCACATTTTTCAGCTTTCTCTGGCTGCCCAGCGTATCCCGCAGGTCGGCAATCTCCTTTTCCAGCTGGCTGATGGCCTTGGTCTGCTTAAGGATGTACTCTTTATTGATATTCCGCAGCTTAATTTCCGCCACATAATTGGCCTGCACCTCGTCAATGCCGAAGCCAATCATCAGGTTTGGCACAACTTCGCTTTCCAGGTCAGTTTCCCGAATAATGCGGATTGCCTTGTCGATATCCAGCAGAATTCGCTCCAGGCCTTTCAGCAGGTGGAGTCTGTCCTCTTTCTTCTGAATCTGGAAGAAGAGTCGGCGCTTAATGCAGTCAGTTCTCCATGCAGTCCACTCCTCCAGAATCTCGCCAATACCCATCACCCGGGGCATACCGGCAATGAGAATGTTGAAATTGCAGGAAAAGCTGTCCTGCAGGGGGGTCATTCTGAACAGCTTCTGCATTAGCTTTTCCGGTTCAACGCCCCGTTTCAGGTCGATGGTCAGCTTCAGACCGCCCAGATCGGTTTCGTCCCGCATATCTGCGATTTCTTTGATTTTGCCTGCCTTAATCAGCTCCGCCACCTTGTCCATGATGACTTCGCTGGTGGTGGAATAGGGAATTTCAGTGATTTCAATAAGATTTCCGGCTTTCACATAATTCCACTTGGCCCGGAGCTTAAAGCTGCCGCGGCCGGTGGAATAGATTTCCCGGGTTGCTGCCTCATCGAACAGCAGCTCTCCGCCGGTGGAAAAGTCGGGTCCGGGCAGCGTTTCCAGAATATCATGCTCCGGATTGTTCATCAGCGCAATAGCGGTATTACACACCTCTGCCAAATTAAAGGAACAAATATTGCTTGCCATACCCACCGCGATGCCCTGATTGGCAGACACCAGCACATTGGGGAACGTGGTGGGCAGCAGGCTGGGTTCTTTCATGGTGGCGTCATAGTTATCCACCATATCCACGGTATCAAAATCAATGTCACGGAACAACTCTTCACAGAACTTATCCAGCTTCGCTTCCGTATACCGGGATGCCGCGTACGCCATATCCCGGGAGTAAACCTTACCGAAGTTACCCTTGGAATCCACAAAGGGGTGCAGCAATGTCTCGTTTCCCTTGGCAAGCCGCACCATGGTTTCATAGATTGCCGCGTCGCCATGAGGATTGAGCCGCATGGTCTGACCCACAATGTTGGCGGACTTGGTCCTTGCGCCGGTAAGCAAGCCCATTTTGTACATGGTGTACAGCAGTTTTCTGTGAGAGGGCTTGAAACCGTCAATCTCCGGAATGGCCCGGGACACGATTACCGACATGGCATAGGGCATATAGTTGATTTCCAGGGTTTCGGAAATTCCCTGTTCCGTGGTGGAGCCGACCAGTCCCACAATATTATCGGTATTGACCTTGGTTTTTTTCTGCTCCGTTTCTTTCTTCTTTCTTGCCATTTGGAACCTCTCTTACGAAATATCCGCCAGCTCCAGATACTTGGAGCCGTTTTCGGCGATAAAATTCTTCCGTTCATTCAGCGCGTCGCCCAACAGCACATCAAAGTAGTGGGATGTGCGCTCCGCATCCTCCGGCATGACCTTAATCAGCCGGCGGGTTTCCGGATTCATGGTGGTCATCCACATCATCTCCGGGTCATTCTCACCCAGTCCCTTGGAGCGCTGAATGGTGACCTTTTTCCCATCCAGTTCTTTCAGAATTTTAACCTTTTCCTGCTCATTATAAGCAAACCAGGTCTTTTCCTTGCAGGTAATTTCAAACAAAGGCGATTCTGCGATATACACATAGCCGTCCCGGATCAGCTTGGGGCAGAGCCGGTAAAGCATAGTGAGAATCAGGGTGCGGATCTGAAAGCCGTCCACATCCGCGTCGGTACAGATCACCACCTTGTTCCATCTTAGCTGGGAGATATCAAAGCTGCTCAGTTCCTTGGATTTCTTGCCTTCCACCTCAACACCGCAGCCCAGCACCTTGATTAAATCTGTAATGATGGGTGACGCGAAAATGCGGTTATAATCAGCTTTCAGGCAGTTAAGAATCTTGCCCCGGACAGGCATAATGCCCTGAAATTCCGCGTCCCGGGACAGCTTGACGCTGCCCAACGCAGAATCACCCTCCACGATGTACAGCTCGCGAATTTCCGTATCCTTGCTGCGGCAGTCCACAAATTTCTGTACACGGTTGGCAATATCCACCTTGGCAGACAGGTTCTTCTTAATGTTGCTTCTGGTCTTTTCCGCGGACTCTCTTGCCCGTTTATTCACCAGAATCTGATCCGCAGCCCGGTCAGCCTCCTGCTTATTTTCCAGGAACCACACCTGCAGCATCTCCTTGAAGAAAGCAGTCATCGCCTCTTGGGTGAATTTGGAATTGACGGACTTTTTGGTCTGATTCTCAAAACAGCCAATGGTGGAGAAGCAGTTGGTAACGATTACCAAACTATCCTGAATGTCCTGGAAAATGATTTTGTTTTCATTTTTGCTGTACTTATTGTTATCCCGCAGGTACTTATCAAACGCCGCCACAAAACCGGACCTTACAGCCTTATCCGGGCTGCCGCCATATTCCAGCCAGGAGGAATTGTGGTAGTACTCCGTATGGCTCAGCTGCTTGCTGAAGCAGAAGGAGGTGGTGATTTTCAGCTTCATTTCCGGGCGGTTTTCCGCATCCCTGCCCCGGCGTTCCGTCTCCCAGAACACCGGCATGGTAAAGGCATTATCCCCCACCAGCTCCTCAATATACTGACGGATGCCGTCAGCATAGCAGTACTCCTCAGTCTCAAACTTATTTCCCACCTGATTGCGGAAACGGAAAGTAATCCCCTTGTTTACCACCGCCTGCCGGCGCAGCACGTCCCGGTAATAGTCTGCGGGGATATTGATGTCCGTAAACACCTGCCTGTCCGGCCGCCAATGGAACACCGAGCCGGTCTTTCTGCCCCGGTCGGTGGGCTCCTTCTTTAAGCCACCCTTATTTCTGCCCTTTTCAAAGTGCAGGTCGTAACGGTAGCCGTCACGGCGAATGGTGGCATCAAAAAATTCCGAAGCATACTGGGTGGCGCAGGAGCCAAGACCGTTCAGACCCAGAGAGTACTCATAGTTCTCCCCGTTTTCTCCGTACTTGCCGCCGGCGTACATTTCGCAGAACACCAGTTCCCAGTTATAGCGCTTTTCCTTCTCGTTATAATCCACGGGACAGCCGCGGCCAAAATCCTCAATCTCCACAGAGAGGTCCTCGTACCGGGTGACAATCACCGTATCGCCGTAGCCTTCCCTGGCCTCGTCGATGGCGTTGGATAGGATCTCAAATACCGCGTGCTTACAGCCCTCCAGATCGTCCGATCCGAAAATAACCGCGGGGCGCTTACGGACGCGCTCCTCTCCTTTCAGCATGGAAATGCTGGAATTTCCGTATTGTTCATTTCTTGTACTAGCCATGCTCATTACCTGCCGAATTTCAAATTATTTCAAGTTTATTATACGCATTTTGTGATGTAAAGTCAACAAAAACTACAATATATAGTGGTTTGGTATATTCACCTTTCCGGGGACATACTATTTTGTAGACCGTGGCAGGAGCACCCCTCCTGCAAATAAGGAGGCTGGCTATGGAAAATTTATATGCAAGCATCGCTGCCAGGACCGGCGGCAATATCTATATCGGTGTCGTAGGTCCGGTGCGGACGGGTAAGTCAACTCTCATCAAGCGGATTATGGAGCAGATGGTGATTCCCAACATCCATGAACCCCACCGGAAGGAACGTGCCCGGGATGAGCTGCCCCAGTGTGGGTCGGGTCGCACAATTATGACCAGTGAACCGAAATTCGTGCCGGAGGAGGCAGTGGAAATCACCCCCGACGGCACCACCCGGCTTTCCGTGCGCATGATTGACTCGGTAGGGTATATGATTGACGGCGCGGTAGGCGCTGACGAGGACGGCATGCCCAGAATGGTGACCACACCCTGGTATGATTACGAAATCCCCATGACCGACGCGGCAGAGCTGGGAACAAAAAAGGTTATGCAGGAGCACTGTACCATCGGTCTGGTTGTCACCACTGACGGGACAATCACAGACATCCCCCGCAGAGACTACATAGAAGCAGAAAAAAGAGCCATTGCAGATATGCAGAAAACCGGCAAGCCTTTTCTTGTGATTATCAACAGTCAGAACCCCGGCGGCGAGGAAGCCAAAGCTGTACAACAGGCAATCAAGGACGAGTTTGGTATCGACGCCATGATTGCCGACTGTCAGGCACTGGACAGCGATGGAATTTCTATGCTCCTGAAACGGCTGCTGTACAGCTTCCCTATGCAGGCGCTCCATGTCCATCTGCCCCGCTGGATGGATGCGCTGGAGTCAGACCATCCGGTAAAAAAGGCGCTGTATGATGCCCTTCTGACCTATTTTGGTGAAATCACTGCCCTTGCCCAGGCGGATAGGTCTCTGTCCCGGCTGAAAACATTGGAATCCGTGCAGGACTACACCCTCCGTGACGTGGACCTAAGCACAGGCACTGTGTGCTGTGCCCTCAGCTTCCCGGAAAGCCTGTTCTACGAGATTCTAAGCAACAAGGCCGGTCTGCCCATTGAGGATGATGCCCAACTCTTGTCCCTTCTAACAGAGCTTTCCGCAATAAAGGCGGAATATGATAAAATCTCCGATGCGCTGGCATCTGTCAATGCCACCGGCTACGGCATTGTAATGCCAGCAGCCGATCAAATGGCACTGCAGAAGCCGGAAGTAGTACGAAAAGGCGGTGCCTACGGCGTGAAATTAAAGGCCGGCGCGCCCTCTATCCACATGATTCGGGTGGATATTGACACAGAAATCAGCCCAATGGTAGGCGGCGAACAGCAATCTCAGGAGCTGATCTCTTATCTGTCCTCGGAAGAGCCGGAAAGATTATGGCAGAGTAACATTTTCGGCAAGTCCGTTTACACACTGATTCAGGACGGACTCACCTCCAAACTGGTGCGCACGCCGGACGATGTGCGGGAAAAATTCCGGGGAATCCTGACCCGGGTTGTCAATGAAGGCGCATCGGGACTGATCTGTCTGATTATATGATAAAAAAGGGTGCAACCGCACCCTTTTTTTGTATTTGTTTCTTTACCCCGGGAGAATAATATGATAGAATAAATTATTATTTGGTCTTTCGGGGGAACTTCCATGAAATTATCGCAACTGAAAACCCACAAGTGGAGTTATACCGCCCTTGCCTTTGCATTCCCGTTTCTGGGAATGCTGTTTGTCATGCTGATCGGTCAATGCAGTCCCTTTGGCAAGTACTCTTTCCTGTACTCCGATATGTACCATCAGTACTACCCCTTTTTCAAAGAATTCCGTCGTGCGCTGCTGTCCGGGGATTCCCTGCTGTATAACTGGAGTGTGGGTCTTGGCATCGACTATTTGGGTCTCTATTCCTATTATCTGGCTTCCCCTTTGAATCTTTTAAGTGTCCTTGTGCCAGAAAATTGGCTTCTTGGCTACTTCTCCCTGCTGATGCCCATTAAACTGGGGCTTGCCAGTATGTTCTTCAGCATTTTCCTGAAGAACATATTCGCAAAGAATGATATTTCCATTTCCCTGTTTGGCAGTTTTTACGGTCTGTGCGCCTGGGCGCTGGGGTACCAGTGGAACATCATGTGGCTGGACACCTTTGCGCTTCTGCCGCTGGTTATGCTGGGTATGGTCCGTCTCCTGCGGGATAAGAAGTTCTTTCTGTATACACTGACGCTGTTTCTGTCTGTTTATGCCAACTATTATATCGGCCTGTTTACCTGCATTTTTGTGCTTTTAACCTTTATCTGCTATGAAATCTGCCGGTGGCAGAGCTTCGACAAATTCCTCCGTGATTTGGGAAGAATCGCCGTCTTTTCCCTGCTGGCCATTGGCATGACCGCAATTCTCTCCCTGCCCACCCTCGCAGCCCTGCAAAACACCCAATCCAGTGTAAACAAATTCCCCACCGGTTTCCAGCTGAATATGACCAGCGAGGACAACTGGCTGGGTCTGCTACAGACCATGATTAAGGTAGCCGGAAATACGGGTGGCGGCATTAAGCCTTCCTTTAAGGAGGGTCTGCCGAACCTGTACAGCGGCGTTTTTACCACTGTTTTGGCGTTCCTCCACCTGCTCTGCAGGCAGGTGCGCCTGCGGGACAAGATCTGCGCCGTGTGCCTGCTGCTGTTTCTGAATATCAGCTGCATTGTACGGCAGTTGGACTATATCTGGCACGGTTTCCACTTCACCAACATGATCCCCTTTCGGTTTACCTTCCTATACAGCTTTGTGATGCTGTATATGGCATACGCAGCCTGGGTCAACCGGAAACGCTTCCAGCTGTGGCAGGTATCCATCGCAGCCATCGCAGCAATCTGCATTGTTTTCTGTTATCAGGATTTAACGGACGTGGTCTTCTGGGCCTACAACGGTCTGCTGCTGCTTCTGTATTTTACAGTGCTTGTTTACCGCTGCATTTCCCCCGCTGTTCCGGAGGATGCCGATGAGGAAACACTGCAGAATTACCGGGCAAAACGTATTGCCAGAAATCGACTTTGCAGTTATGTTTTCCTCGGTATTATAGGGGTTGAACTGGTGCTGAATTTGGTGAATTTCGGTGTAACCTTCCCCAGAACAAACGTTTCCAATTACCCCAAGGGCACAACCTATTCCCAGTCTGTTATTGATTATATGAAAGAACTGGAAAAGGATCATCCCTTCTACCGGGTGGAGACCACCCACACCCAAACCCTCAATGACGGCGCGCTCAACGGTTACCACGGCATCACCACCTTTACAAGCTCGGCAAATGTAAAGGTTACCGAATTTATGAAGGCATTGGGCTACGGCGCGAAAAACACCTACAACCGGTACAGTTATGAGGAAAGCTCCCCTGTTGCCAATCTGTTCCTTGGCATTAAATACATGCTGGAACGGGACGGAAAAGTGGAAGAAAACCCCTACTTTAGCCTTGTTTACGTGGAAGACAAGGTCCATTTGTTGGAAAATAACGCCTATCTTCCTTTGGGATTTTTGGCAAACGCCCAGCTTCTGAACGTGGATTTCTCCTCTGCAGGAGACCGCTTTGAATTCCAGAACACCCTTATGCGGCAGGCAACCGGTATCGACCGGGATGTCTGGTATATTCTTCCCGGCACAGCCCTGACCATCAACGGAATTGGCCCCTCAGTTACGCCGAAGCCGGCCACCGGCTACTGCTCCTACTCCACCGATGCCAATACCACCGGCACGATCACGTACAGCTACACCGCGGACCGGAGCGGACTTATGTGCGTGAATCTGGAGCTTTCCAAGAAGAACAACTTCTCCCTGTGGCTCAACGGCAAACAGCTTTACAGTGAAACCTACAGCCTGCCACAGATGCTCTCCGTATGCAATGTAAGACCCGGCGATATCGTAGAGGTCCAGATGAAGTGCAAAAAGGACGAAACCGGTACCATCAAGGTCAGCGCGGCAATTCTGAACGAACCCACCTTCCGTCAGGGATACGACACCCTGTCCCAGTCCGTTCTGGATATTACTTCCTTCAGCAATACCCGCGTGACAGGCACCATTGACTGCAAACATCACGGTGTGCTCTATACCTCGATTCCCCAAAACGGCAACTGGTTTGCAACAGTGGACGGCAAGCCGGTGGAAACCGTGGAAATCGGCAATGCCATGGTGGGCCTTCTGCTGTCGGAAGGTACCCACAAAATTGAATTTGTCTACCGCAATGGAGCATTCTCGTTAGGTTGGAAAATCTCAGCCGCTTGCCTGTTGATCTTCACCGGGATAACGCTGGCAGTATACAAGCCAAAACTGCGCCGCTATAAAGGCAAATACGCCCGCTAATAACGCAAGCCTCGCTGAACATTCAGCGAGGCTTGTTTGTTTAACGCCGGCACGCTTGCTGTTACAAGCTTGGTGGCACGCATTATTCTGCGGAGACTGCGGATAATCGTCTGACACCAAATACACACAAATCGGTCCGTTCTTCTGGCACAATCAAATAGCCATCAGCCACCATTTTTTCTACAATAATCCCCATTGCGTCCGCCTGATAGTTTGCATAAGCCAGCCGTTCACAGCGGTCTTGCAAATGTTTTGGGGTATACTTTCTGCAAATTTTGGTTGCCATAGTACAGATTTTATCCATGCATTCAACAGTTGCATCTATGACGTTCTTCAGTTTCTGACGCATATAATGTGCCTGTTTGGTGGTGAATGTGGGGAATTTCGCCTTCAATATTCCGTTTTCAAGAGCCACCACTCCCCTGCGAATAAGCTGGGCAACGATTTCCTCATCCTGTTCAGAAATTGTAGCATTCAAAATGCCGTCACAGATCACCTGCGTCCAGCCATTGTGCACACCGTGCCAACGCTGGCATTTTCTAATCACACGGTAATTTACAGCCGTATACCATGCAGTATGTTCTTTGTTTTCAACATGACCATATATACCGTTAAAATATCGCAGAAAAAAGTCATCATTATCATGACCCCATATCAATCCCTCGGTGGTAGCATTCAGCCTTGGATATGGTCCAAATTTTTTCTGTACATTCTCTTCAAACTGTCCGAGAGCATCCACCATTGCAAAATTAACAATGAACCATTTCAATTGATTCTCGTCCATTGCAATACCAAAATCCATTTTCTTGAAAGTAGGAAGTAGCACATCTACCTGCTTTTTAATCAGTGAAACCGTTTCCATACATATTGCTGCGCAGGGGACAGTGTTTTGAACCTCCTCTTCGTGTGGTCTTTTGAATATCACAAAGTCTGTCTGATATTTATTCCCGATCATTCGCACAAAATTGTGCTTCATTAAAATCTCTAATTCATCCTCTAAATAGGGGGCAGATACCCCCAGTTCCAGGGACAGTTCCTCAATACTCACAGGTCTATCGTAAGCCGCCAGGACAATATTCCCCGGTAATCGCCTTTCAAATGTTTGCCACACATATCCATTATTGCCGCTCCCCCAGAAATTTTGGCAGAATTTTTCTGGATTATAGCTCTTTTCACCGAATTTTCTATCCATTGTCACACCCTCCTTTAATATTTTGCGAGTCTTGAAAAGGTAATATTTTACCATTTCTTCGCTAATGTTTAATTCATTAGCAATGACGGTGCAGGATTTATTCTCTATGTAGTACTTGACAGTAACATCCCGATACTGTTTGGACAGCAGCGACAGTTCCCGCCTGAGAAGTACCAGATCTGCATCTTCAAGCATCTTGTTTTCCGGCGTATCCCAATACACACCCTGAAAATCTGCGTGGCACTCGGTTTCCTTGATTTTCCTGCTACGAATGAATCGCTTAAATGTATTTTCCGCAATAGTCCACATATATCCATAAAAAGCGTCATCATTCCGCAAGCGTCCAGCCGAGGATAACACCTCCACAATAATATCATTGGTTAAATCCTCCGCATCTTGTTTGTTGTATAAACGGGACAACGAAAACGCGAAAATATCCTTTACACTTTCAGTTAATTTTTTTACTACAATCGAGTGTTCCATTTCTTCACCGCCTAAATTCGAAAGCTTTCAATTATATAGTATCGCAAAAGCGCTTTCGGTTAAATAGATGTCACAAAAATTATAACATAACTTACATGTTTACACAAAAATCCCCACTGCAGATTCAGTGAGGTATATTCCATAATTTCTGCAAGGACATCGGGCATAGCTATATGGTAAAATCCATTCAGAAAGGAGATGAGCTTATGGAAAACAAAAAACTAATTCACCAAGCCATCCAATTTATTCAGGCAAATCCTCAAGAAAATCTGTCACTGCAAAGCATCGCGGATCATGCTGGCTTCTCCCTGACTTATTTTGAGGCAATCTTTCGCCAGCATACCGGCTACACCCCAGTGGAGTATGCCCGTGTATACAAGCTGACCCGCAGCGCCCTCGCATTACGCAGAACCGACAAGACGATTCTGGACATTGCCCTTGATTTCGGCTACGGAAGTCCGGAAAGCTTTGCCCGTGCGTTCAAGAATTTCTACAGTCTTTCCCCCAGTCAGTACCGGGAAAAATACGCAACTACACCCGTCAGCTGGCACGATCTGTCCGGAAAAATCGCTATCAGCCAATTCCGGCGCAATTTTCCGGAGCTGCAGCCGGCAGATGTGGACTCTGCCCTTGATTTCTGCTTTACCCACAACCCGCTGAAATATGCCGAGGATATTGTGGGTATGACCGTTACCGAAACAGAGGTGCTGACACTGGGAAATACCGATTCCCTTGCGCACTTCGTATATGTATCGGATTATAACTCCGCTGAACCGTCTGTCACCCTTGTCTGCGAAGAGGAGCAGGATGCCCTCGCCTACCTGAAGCTCCTTGCCAAACTGCCCGTCTTGGATTTCAACATTCGCAAATCCTTGGAGGCAGAATGGGATGCATTTGATGCCGAAGTTGCTAAATTAGGGCTGACCTGTCGGGTGGGGTATGATATGCTTTATACCCGGGATACTGTTGCTATACCTGAATATGCAGACCTTACTGCCAGAATACTGACCGCAGAGGATATGCCCCTTATCCAGCGATTTAAGCAGGATGGCGGTTGCGCAGAATGTCACGCAAGGGCAATGCAGATTTCCTTCTGCGGCAGAGGCAATACCGGGCTTAAGCCTGTGGGTGTATTCCAAAACGGCGCATTGGTTTGCCTTGCAATGCCCACACTGGATGAAATCCGCGAACTAAGGAAGTATGACATTGGTGCCGTGTTCGCCTTGGATCACGGTAGCAGTAACAAGGCAATAGAATTCGTCTGGAAGTATGCCATTGCACAGTGCCTTGACGACAACGCAATTATCGGAAATGCAAATGCAAAAGAGAGCAACGCCCCCACCGGTATGGAGATCAGCCAGCAGGTAGGTCTTGTGAAGGTTGCTAAGAACTGCCGCTATTGCAAATAACACATTCTACACGGTTGATTTTTACTCCTGCAACCGGCAAAAGCCCCGACCATTTGGCCGGGGCTCCTTGTGTCACGTTATCAAAACAGGTAGGGTAATAATTACAATGAGAGTAGTTCAGAAAAATCTGACCTCTCCCGAAGGGCATCAAATTGCTTCCAAGTCAAATATTCCTCAAAGTCCTCAATCAAAGTCGACATGCCGGTGCGCATTATATTTTTTTCATCATAACAGAGACTGTTGAATATTTCACAAGTATAGGATACAGGAGATTTGCTTGCTTTCTCCCGTACCTGCTCGTACTGCCGCGCGTGGAAATAAGACTTCTTTAGTGCTGTTACCGCTTCATCGTAGCGTACTTCTTTTACTAAGCACAATGCCTGCCAGACATAATTGTGCATCAGTTTGTCGTGATAAAACAGATAGTTTTCATCATCAATGACGATTTTTATTATTTGCTCAACAGCTTGTAGGCTCTTCAGCGAATGGTGTCCCCACTCTAACGCCATAATCAGATCCATTAGTTTCTTATCAATAATCTTTTGACGATATGTCTCCCAGGCCTCACCTCTCATGCACTGCAATAAAAGAAAATCTGGATTGGGGTGTTGTTTTGCATACGTAGTAGCTTCATCCCTTTGATTGTTCCAAACCAAAGGTAGTACAATGCTGTGGATTGCCTTATTTTTAATTTCCAGATCATTACAGTCCTCAATAACCCGCTTTAGGCACTCTATGGCTTTCTCCAAATGCACCTTCTTTGCACTGCTATCTTGCTTGCAAAAAGTGGCTGCATACATCCATTCAGCCTCTCCAAGCCAGTAGATAAATTCAAAATTTCCCGGATATTCCTTTGCCGCAATACTGGAAATTTCGTGTCTTCTTTCCAGGTCACCTGTTTGCTGAGTCTCTGCATATAATGCACGCAGTTCATTCTGACGAGCATCCAACGTCGCCGAATCTACAAGGCCAAACAATTCATCTGTAGAACAACCCAAAAGTCGTGCCAACGGAACAATCATAGACATGTCTGGTGAGGTAACACCCGTTTCCCACTTTGAGACAGCCTGAAAGGATACACCCAAGTACTCTGCAAGTTTTTCCTGTGTTAAATCATTCTTTTTTCGTAGGGCCTTTATTCTCAATCCAATATGTTCCATAACAATTCTCCTTAAACAAGATAAGCGAGCTCAACTTTCAATTATGTTATACCATAAAACTAGAAAATCAATCAATAACTTGTTTCTTGATTGAATTTCAACTGACATTCGAGTTGCAAGCAAAAAAGACCTCACTACCGAAGTAGTGAGGTCTTTGTGTTGGCATTACCTATCTTCCCGGGCAGTCGCCCGCCGAGTATTGTCGGCGCAAATGAGCTTAACTTCTGTGTTCGGGATGGGAACAGGTGGACCCTCATCGCAATCAACACCAACTATTTATGCCAAAGCTTTCGCTTAAACATACTTTCTTATATAAGGACTGGTGACCCGTACCGG
>JAZQGT010000004.1:0-1966 GCA_045540155.1 Faecousia sp. | reverse complement strand
CCGGCTGCATAGGCGAGCTTATCGCGAATGCCAAATTTGCGGTAGCCCTTGTCATCAAGGGTAATGGGTTTCTTTGCCATTATTTTTCCTCCTTATTTGTGCGGGGGTATACCCACATCAATCATATACATTATATTTCATGAACAAATTATTAAATAGGGACAAAAACTCCTTTTTGTGACACTAAGTGTAGATTTCATATACTGCTTTTTTATCTACTATCCACAAATCTTGTTGATTTTTTTGGATATATTGTTATAATAAAGTAAGAAAGGAGGGGAACGCCAATGTATAAGCTATGCAAAACAGAGCAGTCCGCAAACCGGCAGCGGCAATTGGAGCAGGGCCTTCTGCAGGCCATGCTGACGCAGCAGTATGACGAGATCTCTGTCAGCGACCTGTGTCTGCAGCTGAGCATTCCCAGAAAGGCGTTCTATCGCTATTTCGACGGCAAGGAAGGCGCGCTCCACGCCCTGCTTGACCATACGCTTATGGCCTATGAATCCTTCCCGGCCATCTATGCCGAAGGGGAAAAGCGGACACTGGTCCGGGATCTGGAGCAATTTTTCCAATTCTGGATCCGGCAGAAGCCCCTTCTGGACGCACTGCAGCGCAGCGGTCTCAGCGGCGTGCTGATTGAGCGGGCCATAGCCCAGGCCGCGGTGGAGACTACTGTCCCAAGACGGTTTCTGGAGGCGGATGAGAAACAGATACAGCAGCACGTGACCATGTTCGGCGTCTGCGGTCTGATGTCTATGGTGCTGCAGTGGCATCACGGCGGCTACGCCGAATCCGCCCGGTTTATGGCTACGGTGGCAGTCCGTCTGTTGACCCAGCCGCTGTTTCCCGATGCCGGAAAACTGATTTAAATCTCCGTTTTTGCATTTTGCGCAAAAACGGAGGTTTCTTTTTGTGAAGGGGTGTCACAGTTGTCCCATTTTGTCACTTGCAAAGCTTTTTGAGGATGAAATATAATGAAGCTGTAATAAACTGAAGGAGTGTGGCTATTATGGCACAATTCGTAAAACTGGCCGGTTCCGGCCTGACTGCCCTGCGCACCATCGACGAGCGTTTGGTTTCCTACAATGTAGAAATGACCGAGGTCACCGGCGGCACCTTCTGGAAGGCCTATACCGAAGGCCAGGTGGACGGCACCGAAGAATTCCCCAAGATTCTGGACTGGTCCAATATGGGTAACCTCCAGCAGTGGTATGATCCCATCGACACCACCAATCCCCGGCTCATCAAGCTGGCCAAGGAGCTGGGCACCGCCTGGGTTCGCGTTTCCGGCACCTGGGCCAACAAGACCTATTACGATTTCGAAGGCAAGTACGCCGACGGCACCGTTCCTGAAGGCTTCCAGAACGTGCTGACCAAGCAGCAGTGGCTGAACCTGCTGGATTTCGTCAAGGCTGTGGGCGGCAAGCTGCTGGTTTCCATCGCCAACTGCCCCGGCATCCACGCCGCCGACGAGCCCATGCCCTTCGAGCAGGCTGACCTGCTGTTCCGCACCTCCAAGGAATACGGCGTGCCCATCTCTGCCGCCGAATTCACCAACGAGCCCAACCTGATCGCGCTGAGCGGCCTGCCCAAGGGCTACACCGCTGCCGATCACGCCCGTGACCATGATCTGTTCGGCGCATGGCTGAAGGAAAACTATCCCGAGTGCCTGTTTGTCGGTCCCTGCACCGTTGGCGATATCAACCTGTTTGGCTCCCTGCAGGGTGCCGGCGGCGGTATGGCCGCAGGCTTCCAGATGGTCACCACCGAAGAGCTGCTGGGCGACTACAAGTCGGATCGTAGCCATGTCGTTCTGTGGGCCAAGGAGTTGTCTTACCAGTTTGTCTTCCTAAGACCGCTTGGCCTCCGACTTGATATCAACCTGTTTGGCTCCCTGCAGGGTGCCGGCGGCGGTATGGCCGCAGGCTTCCAGATGGTCACCACCGAAGAGCTGCTGGGCGACTAC
>JAZQGT010000003.1:0-47999 GCA_045540155.1 Faecousia sp. | reverse complement strand
GTAATTGGTGGTGATGGAGGTGGTGATGCCCACGGTGGAATTCACATTAGCGGCATAGACCTCTGCCTGGGTCATCAGCTTTCCGGTTTCTATTTTTGTAACATCCAGGGTGATGTTCTCCCGGTTGCCCTCCAAAAGGGTGGACACATTTGCCTGTCCGTTTCCCTGCATCTGCGCTTGCTGAGTGCCAAGACGCATAGCTCCCGCGCCAAAGACACCGCCCAGCAAGCTGCATACCAGCGCAATGGCGATGACCTTTCCTGCGCCAAGCCCTGTTTTCTCCTTCTTAGGCGGAATGTACGGGTAATCGGAGCTCCAAGGAAATTGGTTGTTATCGTTCATAAGGCTACACTCCTTTCTGTATGTGGATAGTTTACCGCACTTTGCTAAATCAATGCTGAATTTATAAAGAACGAACTGTGAATATTTGGTAAAAGAAAAATGACATTTTTGTGTATGAGATGTACGCCTGCGCTTGACAAATGTAATCGTGTGTGTTACAATACCCCAAACCGATGAGGAAGAGTGAGTAGGTTTTGCTTCCTTTCTTTCAGAGAGTCGCAGGCGGTGGGATTGCGGCAGAAAGCGTAAGATTGAATGGACTTCCGAGGGCAAGCGGAACGGGGAAACCTTAGTATGTGCGCCGGAGATGACCCTCCGTCAGCAAAGGTCAGCATATGGTAGTATGCGTTAAGTGGGCGCGAAAAGCGTCAAGCCGGGTGGCACCGCAGGATTTTTCATCCTGTCCCAGCTCAAAACTGGGGCAGGATTTTTGTATTTCCGCCCCGCAGTTTGGAAAGGAGCATATACAATGGAAAAGAAACAAATTCCCTACAAAATCTATCTGGAAGAGAGCGAGATGCCCAAATATTGGTACAATCTCCGGGCGGATATGGTGAATAAGCCTGCGCCTTTGCTGGACCCCAAAACCCATCAGCCTATGACGGCTGCGGATTTGGCGCCGGTGTTCTGCGATGCGCTGATTGAGCAGGAGCTGGACGATACCACCGCCTATTTTGAAATTCCCCAGGAGATTTTGAGCTTTTATAAAATGTACCGACCCGCGCCGCTGGTACGGGCATACTGCTTGGAGGAAAAGCTCCAAACCCCTGCGAAAATCTATTATAAATTTGAGGGCAACAACACCAGCGGCAGCCATAAGCTGAATTCCGCCATTGCCCAGGCGTATTACGCCAAAAAGCAGGGCTTAAAAGGCGTAACCACCGAAACCGGCGCCGGTCAGTGGGGCACTGCGCTGTCTATGGCCTGCGCTTACCTGGGACTGGATTGCAAGGTGTATATGGTGAAGGTCTCCTATGAGCAAAAGCCCTTCCGTCGTGAGGTGATGCGTACCTACGGCGCATCTGTTACCCCCAGTCCTTCTATGGAAACAAAGGTAGGCAAGAAGATTCTTGCTGAGCATCCCGGCACAACCGGAAGCCTCGGCTGCGCTATTTCTGAGGCAGTTGAGAAGGCCACCAGTCTGCCCGGCTACCGCTATGTGCTTGGCAGCGTTCTCAATCAGGTGATGCTCCATCAGTCGGTGATCGGCTTGGAGACAAAGATTGCAATGGATAAGTACGGCATTCAGCCGGATATTATCATCGGCTGCGCCGGCGGCGGCTCAAATTTGGGCGGCCTGATTGCCCCCTTTATGGGCGAAAAAATCAAGGGCAAGGCGGACTACCGCTTTATTGCCGTTGAGCCGGAAACCTGCCCCAGCTTTACGAAGGGCAAGTATGCCTATGACTATTGCGATACAGGTATGGTTTGTCCTCTGTCTAAGATGTATACCTTGGGCAGCGGCTTTATTCCTGCGGGAACTCACTCCGGCGGTTTGCGGTATCACGGTATGAATTCTACCTTGTCTCAGCTGTACGATGACGGTCTGATGGAGGCCATCAGCGTACCCCAGACAGAAGTATTTAAGGCGGCAGAGGAGTTTGCCCGGGTGGAGGGTATCCTGCCTGCGCCTGAAAGCTCCCACGCCATTAAGGTGGCCATCGACGAGGCGCTGAAATGTAAGGAAACAGGGGAGGAGAAGACCATTCTCTTTGGCCTTACCGGTACAGGCTATTTTGATATGATGGCCTATGAAAAGTTCCACGATGGCAAGATGGTGGATTATGCTCCCACCGACGAGGAGCTGCAAAAAGGGTTCAGCTACCTGCCCGAAGTATAAAAGAAAAGGCGTGCTGCGGCACGCCTTTATTTTTGTGCTTGACAAAGGGGAAGGAGTGCTGTATACTAACTGTACTAGTACACTTAGTACGGTTAATACACCAATAAAGGAGGGGATACGCGTGGTGCATCTGGATTACCGGGACGCAAGACCCATCTATACCCAGATTGCCGATAACTTTCGCAATCAAATCCGCGCCGGGGTGCTGACGGAGGGGGATAAGCTCCCCAGTGTCCGGGAATTGGCAAGCGCGCTTGCCATCAATCCCAATACCATTCAGCGCGCCTACCGGGAGCTGCAAACGGAAGGCTGGATCGCCTCTGTGTCCGGTAAGGGCAGCTTTGTCTGCGCGCCTGTTGGTACTGATCCCGGTTTGCAGGAGCTGTGGGCGGAGCTGGACGCAGCCGCGGCAAGGCTTCTGGACGCAGGTGTTTCCCGCCAAACCCTGCTGCAACATTTGAAACAAGGAGGGGATACCCATGCTTAATATGCAAGATGTAACCAAGACCTTTGGGGATTTTACAGCCCTGTCAGATCTTTCCATGACTGTACCCAAGGGCGCTGTGTACGGCCTTGTAGGTCCTAACGGCGCAGGTAAATCCACTGCAATCCGTCTGCTCACCGGCGTGTACCGCCCGGACAGAGGCAGCGTAACACTGGAAGGGCAGCCTGTGTACGAAAATCCCACAGTCAAGTCCCGTATCAGCTACATACCTGATGAAATTTTCTTCTTCCCCTCTGCCTCTTTGGAGGAGATGCGGAAGTACTATAAGGGTTTTTACCCCCATTTTGATGACGTTTTGTTTGAACGGCTGTATGATGTGTTCCAGCTGCCGAAAAAGTCCCCAATCCGTCGGTTTTCCAAGGGTATGCAGAAGCAGGCGGCGTTTCACCTGAGCATCTGCACCCGTCCGGATGTGCTGATTCTGGACGAGCCGGTGGATGGACTTGACCCGGTGATGCGTCGGCAGGTGTGGAGCTTGATTCTGTCGGACGTTGCCCAACGGGAAACTACAGTCCTGATTTCTTCCCATAACCTGCGGGAATTGGAAGACATCTGTGACCATGTGGGTATTATGGATAAGGGCAATATGCTCTTGGAGCGAAGCCTTGCATCCATGCAGGGCAACACCGTAAAGCTGCAGATGGTGGGGGATGCGCCGGACGGCTTGGAAATTCTCCATACCACCGCCTCCGGCAGACTCAATACCTTGGTGGTGCGTGGCACTCCCCAGGAGGTACAGGAAAAGGTTGCTGCCTGCAAGCCGGCATACTTTGATGTGCTGCCCCTATCTTTGGAAGAAATCTTTATTTACGAACTGGGAGGTGTGAACTATGAAGTCAAAAACATCCTTCTTTAATCTTACTGCATTCCGGAAGGACATCCTCCGATACTTCCCCCTGTGGGGACTGTATACTATTCTCCTGCTGCTGGTTCTGTTCGGCCTGTCCGACGGTTCTGCCCCTTATATGGCAGACAGCATGCTGGAATTTGCCAGCGCCATGTCTTGGATCAATTTGATTTACGGCGGTCTTTGCGGCGTATTTTTGCTGATGGATTTGTTTAACGGTAGACTCTGCAACGCCCTTCACGCCTTTCCTTTGCGCCGGGAAAGCTGGCTGACTACCCACATTCTTGCTGGTGTGCTGTTTAGCCTTGTTCCCAATTTGCTGCTGACCTTACTTGCCAGTTTGTTGCTGTGGGAGTATGCTTATATCGCCCTTATCTGGTTGGCGGTGTCCACATTCCAATACCTGTTCTTCTTAGGTTCTGCAGTGCTGTGCGGTGTGTGCGCAGGAAATCTTATCGGTATGGGAGCGCTGTACGGCATCTTCCATTTTATCACCGTACTGGTGCAGGCGGTTGCGGAGCTTCTATATCAGCCACTGCTCCACGGCATTCGGTTTACTACCGGAAACGTATACAGATTTTTACCTGTTTATCAGATGAGCAATGGGGATTATGCCATATTCAAAACCCATCATACAGAGTCTTCCGTCTACGGCGTGTATGAAGGCCTGGTGGGTGCGAGCTGGCGGTACTTGGGTATTTGCGCCGGTGTGGGCGTTGTCTTTGCGGCGCTGGCGTATCTGGTCTATCGCCGCAGACAGCTGGAATCGGCAGGAGATTTCCTGTCGCTGCGACCCTTGGCACCCTTATTTTTAGTGATTTGCACCGTGGGTATGGGCGCGATTTTCTATGTATTCTCTGAACTGTTTAACAGCAAGAGCTATATTATGTTGGTAATTGGCGGTGTGATTGGCTACTTTGCCGGCAGTATGCTCTTAAACCGCACATTAAAGGTCTTTAACAAGAAGGCTTTTATTCGCCTTGGCGTGATAGCAGCTGTATTTGCAGGAAGCCTGCTGCTGACTTCTTTAGACCCTCTGGGCGTTACCCGGTATGTTCCCGCTGTTGATAATGTGGAAAGCGCAATCATTTGGGGCGCGGACAAAGGCGCTTATTATCTGGCGGAAAGCAGTTTGTTAAGCTATACCGATAGTGGCAATGTCCAAAACGGTTACCGGATTACAGACCGGGAGGAATTGGAGGACTTGCAGAGTTTCCATCGGGAGCTGACCGGTTACCGTTACACGCGGGGACAGGGAACCCAGTGTGATGTACGGATTCAGTATAAACTGAAAAGCGGCAGAACCGTCACAAGATATTACGATGTGGGACGGGATAGTGCTGTGGGTGAGCGTGCCGGTAAGTATTTCAGCGATATGCGCTATATCTTTGAAATCAATGACCCAATCTAT
Source organism: Faecousia sp. (assembly GCA_045540155.1). Lineage (GTDB taxonomy): Bacteria > Bacillota > Clostridia > Oscillospirales > Oscillospiraceae > Faecousia. The sequence goes on along the minus strand of JAZQGT010000003.1, from coordinate 43,054 downwards.
CTGTATCGCGGCATTGAGAGTGTTTCTGCGGAGTATTGGCTGGATGACAAGACAAGGACAGTAAAGCTTACGGACAAAAAGGAGCTGGAAGGGCTTTTGGATGCCATCAAGGCTGACTGTGAGGCAGGTCTCATGGCACAAAACTATGCCTATCATGAATCTGCGGATAAGGAATCTGAGGTGATGTCCTATCTTTATTTCTCCTTTGACCACAGCATATTCCAGTATACAGACTGGGATTATTACCGCCAGAATCTGATGGTCTGGTCGGACAGCACCAATACAGTAAAATACCTGGAAGAAATGTACGCTAAATACCCCCAATAATAAAGAAACACACCGAAGATTCTTCGGTGTGTTTTTCTATACTGACCGGCATCGCCGGTGGTGAATAACCGTCCTGAAAATGTTAGTTGAGGACTACGTGGTGGCAGCCGGGGCTGTCATAGGACAGCGCCTGAAAGCTGTATCCGTTGCAAAGTCCCCAGGCGATGATTTTCTCCACAGCATCCACGCTAAAGCCCTTGATGTCATGCTGCAGCACGATGGAAGTTCTATTGCTGCCGATACCCTTGACTACATTTTCAAATACGTCCTCGGCAGTCCGTGCGCCGCCGGCATCCTGGCTGCTCACATTCCAGTCAAAATACCGATAGCCACGGGCTGTCAGTTCCTTGGTCAGCCGGCTCATAATGCCTTTGTTGTAAGCGCTGCTGATGGTATTGGAGCTGCCACCGGGGAAACGGGTCAGCATAGTGGTTTGACCTGTTCTTTCAAATATCACCTGTTGCATGGCCTCCAGGTCTGCAAAGAATGCCTCATCGCTGGAGTAAATGGTATTATAGTCGTGGCTGTAGGTGTGGATGGCTACGGTGTGACCCTCCTGCGCAGCCCGGGTGATCATGTCCATATAGCTGCCGGTGTTTACCACAAAGAAGGTAGCTTTTACGCCGTACTTTTTCAGAATATCCAGGAGCCGACCGGTGTGTCTGCCCGGGCCGTCGTCGAAGGTCAGGTAAATGACTTTGCCGTTTGGCTCAATGGTAGTACCGCCTGTGGGCGCATTTTCTTCGGGGAGAGGCTCGGCGGTTTCGTTGCGGGGAACCACATACACTGTTCTTGTCTGGGTGGCAGCGTTGCCAAAGTGGTTGGCGACGGAATATTCGATGGTGTAAATGCCAGGGGTGTTGCTGTCTACGCTGCCCCTTACGGAAACGGCGGCGGTCATGTCACCATCGTATTTATCAGACGCGGTGTAACCCGGCTCGGCATAGGCATCTCCTGCCATGATAAATGCCGTTTGACCGCCCTGCAATCGGAGCTCCGGCAGGGCAGGGTCATAATAGCGAATGGTGCGCTCTGCGGTGGCGGTATTGCCGGAGGCGTCTGTTACCGTGTAGGTGACAATGCCGTCATGTTCAACCCATCTGACCTGCTTGGTTATATCGCCGTCGTAATTGTCTGAGGCATAGAACCCCTCTTCCTGATATGGCTGGCCGGGCAGGGTGTAGGCATCGGGATTCGCCGTCAGGGTGATTACCGGCGCTACAGTGTCTACAATGCGCACCTGACGGTAATCGGTGCGTTCAAGCTTGTCGGTCTTGGCGGTGTATTGAACCAGATAACTGCCCAGCCGGCGCACATCTACCGTTCCGGAAATTTCCACAGGCACGTCTGTTTCCTTGCTGCCTTTCGTGTGTCGGGCCTGTGCGCCCGGCTCCTGATACAGCTGGCCGTACTCAAGAATAAGCTCCTGCTGCCCGTTGAGGGTCAGAGAAAGGGAGCCGGGATCCTGGTGAATATGCCATGCCTCAATGCCTGCTGCAACGAACACTGGGATTAAGAGGCAGATAAAAAGTATAGGAAAAAGTTTCTTCATTGTATATCTTTTGCTGTTTAATCTACGCGCCGGTACAGGCACATTTCATAGAAAATTCCGTTTTCTTCGCCGGACTGCAGCACCTGTGCCAGCTTCCATTGGGGGTCACAGTCCAGATTGGGGAAGAAGGTGTCAGATTCGGGACAGGCGTGCACCTTGGTTATATAGGCGGTGTGGCAATGGGGGAGCAGCTGCGCATAAATGCTGCCGCCGCCGATGACCATGGCCCTTTCAGCCGTTTCGGCGAGCCGGACAGCCTCCTCAGGGCTGTGGCAGGTAACCACACCTTCCAGGTCTGCTTCCTGCCGTGTCAGCACCACGTTTACCCGATTGGGCAGGGGCTTGCCGCCGGGGAAGTCGGCCAGGGTTTTTCTGCCCACAATCACCATAGCGCCCTTGGTAGTCTCCCGGAAGAATTTCCGGTCCGCAGACAACGCCACCGGCTGGGTACCGTCCTTGCCGATGCCCCAGTCGTCATATACCGCTACAATCAGTTCCATATTCCTACCTCAGATTGCCATGGGGATTTCAAAATCAAAGGGGTGGAACTGATAATCCTCCACCTTGAAGCTGTCCTTGGTAAAATCATAGAAATCGGTAATGCTGTCGTCCAGCGTCACCTTGGGGGCAGGGAAGCCCTCGTTTTCCAGCATTGCCTTTACCGCGGGAATATGCCGGTCGTAAATGTGGCAGTCAGCAATCACATGGACCAGTTCGCCGGCCCCCAGGCCGGAAACCTGCGCCACCATCATCAGCAGCATGGCATACTGACACACATTCCAGTTGTTGGCGGTGAGCATATCCTGACTGCGCTGATTGAGAATGCCGTTGAGGGTGTTGCCGGAGACGTTGAAGGTCATGGAATAGGCGCAGGGATACAGATTCATCTCATGCAGGTCTTCAAAGGTATAGATATTGGTGAGAATCCGGCGGGAGGCGGGGTTGTGCTTCAAATCGTACAGCACCCGGTCAACCTGATCAAACATGCCCTCTTTGTATTGGTGCTTCACACCCAGCTGATAGCCGTAGGCTTTGCCGATGGTGCCGTCTGCGCCTGCCCACTCGTCCCACACGTGGCTGCCCAAATCTTCAATTCGGTTGGACTTCTTCTGCCAGATCCACAGCAGCTCGTCCAGCGCGGACTTCCAATAGGTACGGCGCAGGGTCATAATGGGGAATTCATCTTTCAAATTATAGCGGTTTACCACGCCGAACTTCTTAACAGTGTGGGCAGGCGTGCCGTCCGCCCAGCGGGGACGGACCTCCAAATCCGTATCATAAAAGCCGTTGTTCAAAATATCCAGACAGGTCTGGCGGTATAATTCATCTGCTCTGCTCATAGTGTTGCCTCCATTGTCGTCAGTTTTCAACATTGTACCACACTTTCTTGCAGATTTCTATATGTAAATAACAAAAAGGTGCGAATTTCGCACCTTTTGTTTATTCGATATGGGTGTGATTTCCGATATGGTCTTCACAGTAGCAATGATAGCCCTTGCACCGGGAGCAGTACCGAAATTCCAGCTCAGGATTGGTAATATCTGTCCGTCCGCATACAGCGCAGCGATGGGTATAAGGGGCGGTGGGCCTCACCACCGTTGCCTCATAAGAGCCGGCAGTGGGGAAGGGAACGGTGCCGGTCTTTTTCGCGGCTTTTTTCCGGAACAGCCTTTCGGTATTTACCCGCCACGACATAGGAAGCAGGTTCAGCACGTCTTTTCCGAAGAACAGCAGATAGTTGCCAATGGCAACCAGTGGGAACAGATTGTGGGGGAAGCAGAATACCGGGTACGACAAGGAGAATACATCAAACAGCGTGATGACCAAATCCAGCAGCGCAAAAATCCATGCCTTTACCGGAATAATGAAGAAAAGAAGGAAATGGGTATTGGGGAACAGGGTGGCGTAGCTTAAAAACAGGGTTAAATTCAAGGTTGAACCCATACTCCGGTAGATAACGGAGCAATCCAGCATATAACTGCCGCTCTTTACCGCAATGCCGCCGAAGCACATGGCAAAAATGTCCATCAGCAGCACGCCGGAAAGATAGAACAGGTTAAAACGGAATGTGCCCCAGATATTTTCGATAGCTCTTCCAATGGAGTAGTAGCACAGGTAGCTAATCGCCATCAGAAGGATGTTGGAGCTGCCGGAAAAGGATGTGAATACATAGGTAAACAGCCGCCAGACCTGCCCCTGTAAAATGGCGTTTCTGTCAAAACACAGGATATCGTACAGCAGAAAATTCTGTGCTACCATGCTGATGAAGTACACAATGGCATTGCCCAGAACGATATAAAGCATCAGGTTGCTGATGCCTTTGCTGCGGTTTCGAAAGCAGAACCGCTCAAAGCGGTGACGTAAATGACTCAATTCAATCAACTCCCAGTGAAATTGTTACCATGATAGCACCTTTTTGGAAAAAAGTCCATAAAGGAATTGTGAATATTTTTAAGAAAAACACTTGACTTTTTTGCCTTTTGGTGTAGAATAATGTAGCAACTGCATACAAGCCTTATCAAGAGTGGTGGAGGGAACGGCCCGATGAAACCCGGCAACCTGCGTATTGCGTGGTGCCAAATCCGGCGGCAACGAGAGATGAGGATTCGATAGAACGCACATCGAATGCTCGGTGTGCGGTTATTTTTTTGAAAGGAAAAATAATAATGGAAAAGAGACTCTTTACATCTGAATGTGTTACCTGCGGCCATCCGGACAAGGTGGCGGATGCCATTTCCGATGCGATTCTGGATGCCTGCCTTGCCCAGGACCCCAATTCCCGCGTGGCCTGTGAAACAACAGTTACCACCAACTTTTGCCTGATTTGCGGCGAAATTACCACCAAAGCGGTGGTGGATTATGAGGCAACTGCCCGTGATGTAATTCGCTCCATCGGTTATACCAATCCGGAAGACGGTTTTGCTGCGGACACTGTGGAAATCCTCTGCAAGGTCCATACCCAGTCGGCAGATATCGCCTTGGGTACCAACGATGAAGTAGGCGGCGCAGGTGACCAGGGCATGATGTTTGGCGGCGCCTGTACGCAGACCCCGGAACTGATGCCCCTGCCTGCGGCGCTGTCCCGTGCCCTTGCCAATCGGCTGACCCAGTGTGTGGAGAGCAACGAGCTGCTCCGTCCCGACGGAAAGACACAGGTATCTGTTGAATTTGACGAGCAGGGGAATGTGGTGGGCATTGATACTGTTGTTGTGTCCATCATGCACAGCGCTGATTTTGAGATGGGTGAGCTGCGCCGCTATATCCGCGAGGGTGTTATTGCTCCCGAGCTGAAGCAGTACGGCTTTGATGTGGAAGCGGTTCCCCATATCCACATCAACCCCACCGGCAATTTTGTCATTGGCGGACCCAATGGCGATACCGGTCTTACCGGCAGAAAGATTATTGTGGATACCTACGGCGGCTACTTCTCCCACGGCGGCGGCGCGTTTTCCGGCAAGGACCCCACCAAGGTGGACAGAAGCGGCGCGTATATGGCGCGCTATATGGCAAAGAATCTGGTGGCTGCCGGCCTCGCCGAGCAGGTTGAAGTTCAGCTTGCCTATGCCATTGGTGTTGCCCAGCCGGTTTCTGTGCGCGTGAACAGCTTCGGCACTGGCAAAATTACCGATGAGGAAATGGTTGCGCTGCTGCGCAAATACTGCGACCTCACCCCCGGCGGCATCATCCGCAAGCTGCAGCTGCGCCGCCCCATTTACAGCCAGACTGCCCGTAACGGCCATTTTGGCGTGGAGAACCTCCCTTGGGAGCAGACCGATTTGGCAGATACCCTGAAGAAATCTCTGTAAAACGCATAAAAAGGAGCGTGAAAACGCTCCTTTTTTGCATGTAGATTGCAGTTTGCTTTTTTGCCTATTTTGTGGTATTATATAAAGAAAAGGGGTGAATGTAAATGCTTTTTCTCGGGTGTCACCTGTCAGCCTCCAACGGCAATGTGGCAATGATTCGCACCGCGCAGGAGCTGGGCGCCAATACCTTTGCGTTTTTTACCCGCAACCCCCGGGGCAGTCATGCCAGGGAGCTGGACAGCGGGGATTGTGAAAAGGCGATGTCACTGTTGGCGGAAAATGCCTTTGGCAAGCTGGTAGCTCACGGCGCGTATACCATGAACCTGTGCACCGCCCGGGAGAAGGACCGGACCTTTGCCGCAGATATCCTGCGGGATGACTTGCGCAGAATGGCAAGTCTGCCGGGGCATTACTATAATTTCCACCCGGGCAGCCATGTGGGGCAAGGTGTTGAGGCAGGTATCTGTCAGATTACCGAGGCTTTGAAATATGCCATGGAGCCGGACTATCCCGTGACCGTGCTGCTGGAAACCATGGCAGGCAAGGGCAGTGAGGTAGGCAGCCGCTTTGAGGAGCTGAAGGCTATCATAGACGGCGTGGGCAGTGAGAAAGTCGGCGTGTGCATGGATACCTGTCATGTATACGATGCCGGTTATGATATTGTAAATGATTTGGACGGCGTGCTGGCGGATTTTGACCGGGTGATCGGATTGGATAAGCTGCACGCTCTCCACTTGAACGATTCCAAGAACCCATTTTCCAGCCATAAAGACCGTCACGAATGTATCGGACAGGGCAGCTTGGGACTGGAAACCTTCCGCAATATCGTCAATCACCCCGCCTTGAGGGGAAAACCTATGATTTTGGAAACCCCCAATGAACTGCCGCAGTACGCGCGGGAGATTTCTTTGCTACGGCAGATGGAATTGGGATAACGAAGAAACAAAAACCGAGGAGGTGAGGATATGGAGCAATTTTTGCAGGCGCTGCAGTCTGCCCGGGACACCTATGCCAATGTGTTGGTGGGGGTGATGCGATACGCCGTCCCGGTGCTGGCATTTATTCTGCTGCTGCGGTGCATGAAACCGCTGCTGTCATTTCGGCGGGAACCGGAGATCTGGGCATGGCTGTGCCTGGGTGACGGCACCAAACTACCCATTACCCACTGGGAAAGTGTGATAGGCCGCAGTAAGCGCAGTGATATTGTTATTAACGTTCCCACCGTATCCCGCACCCACGGTGTTCTGACCCGGTATGATGACGGCAGCTGGACCATTGCCGACTCAGACTCCTCCGACGGCATACTGGTAAATAAGAAACGGGTGAAAATCCGGGCGCTGGATCCTACAGATGTTATTTCCATAGGCGGTTTGGAAATGCGGCTGGAACCTATCACCAAGAAGCAGGAGCAGCGGCTTGCCCAGCTGCGCACCAAGGGCTCGTCCTTTGTAAGAAGTCTTGGCAATGTGCTGCTGCTGACGGTATTTCAAATCCTTTGCTGTTTGGTATTTCTCCTGAATGGCAGTCGGGAGACCGCGCAGACGGTTCTTATCGGCTTTGTGGGTATTATGGCTATGCAATGGCTACTGCTGCTGTTCTATGTGTGCATCCGCAGAACCTCCTTTGAGGTGGAAACCATCGCGTTTTTTCTAAGCACCATGGGTATGGCTGCCATAGCTACTGTGGTGCCGGGAGAAGCGGTCAAACAGCTGATTGCCATGGGGCTGGGACTGGGGACATTTTTGCTGGTTGGCTGGTCTCTGCGAGATCTGCAACGGGCAAAAAAAATCCGCTATCTGGCAGGTGTAGCCGGCGTGTTGTTCCTTCTGGTTACATTGGTGTTTGGCCAGGAGTATTACGGCGCTAAGAACTGGCTGGTGATTGGACCTTTCTCCCTGCAGCCGTCAGAGCTGACTAAGGTGTGCTTTGTGTTTATGGGCGCTTCTACCATGGATCGGCTGATGAAAAAGCGAAATCTCATTTTGTTTATTGCCTATACAATCATTCTCTGCCTCTGTCTGGCGCTGATGAATGACTTTGGTACGGCGCTGATTTTCTTCTGTGCATTTTTGATGATTGCCTATCTGCGCTCCGGAAGCGTTGGCACTATCGCGCTGGCGCTGACGGCACTGGGCTTTGCCGGTGTGGTGGCGCTGAATATCGCGCCCCATGCCCTGCGGCGATTTGCCTCCTGGCGGCATATTTGGGAGGCACCGCTGGATGGTGGCTACCAGCAGACCCGGGCGCTGATGTGCATGGTATCCGGCGGCTTTTTGGGTGTAGGCGCAGGCAGAGGCTGGATGAAGAATGTTTTTGCTGCAGACTCCGATGTGGTAATGGCCACCATCTGCGAGGAGTGGGGTATGATAATGGTCATATTCCTGCTGGCGGCCATCATTGGCTTGGCGCTGTTTTCTGTGCGTTCTGCGGCAGTGGGGCGCAGCAGCTTTTATACCATCGGTGCCTGTACCGCCTCCGGCATCATGCTAGTACAGGTGATTCTGAATGTTTTGGGCACGGTGGATGTGCTGCCCCTGACCGGCGTGACATTCCCGTTTTTGTCCAACGGCGGTTCCAGTATGATATGTTCCTGGGGACTGCTGGCCTTTGTGAAGGCGGCGGATACCCGGCAAAATGCCAGCTTTGCGGTGCGTCTGCACAAAAGAGGAGGGATGGAGGATGAATAGAATCGCATCCCGCGCCACGGCGCTGATTCTCGTTGTGCTTGTTCTGCTGGGCGGTTTTGTGTTCTTCCTTGCAGAGTACGTGATCAAGGCAGGGGACTGGGTCGTGTTTCCCGGTTCACCCCATGTATACACCGGCGGCAATATCGGCTGCGGTGTGGTGGTGGACAGGGATAAAACCCTGCTGCTGGACTTAAATGACGGCCGCGCCTACTCCAATTTACCCGCCCTGCGCAAGTCGTCCGTCCACTGGGTTGGCGACCGTTACGGCAGCGTCAGTGCGCCGGCGCTGGCACACTATGCTTCTGCCATGGCCGGCTTCGATCTGTTTAACGGTGTGTACAATTATGGGCAGACCGGCGGTGTGGCAGAGCTGACGCTGTCTGCAAAAATGCAGATCGCCGCTTTGGAGGCAATGGGAACGTATAAGGGTACAGTGGCGGTCTTTAATTATAAGACGGGTCAGCTGCTGTGCGCAGTGACCACTCCCACCTATGACCCGGATAATGTTCCTGAACTGACTGACGATGCGTATGAGGGCATGTATCTGAACCGTTTTATCCAGTCCAGCTATATCCCCGGCTCTATTTTCAAGATTGTTACGCTGGCAGCGGCATTGGAAACCGATCCCACCATTGTGGACCGGGAGTTTGTCTGTACCGGCAGCTATGAAATCGGCAAAGAGGAGATTACCTGCGAGGACCCCCATTGGGAGCAGAGTCTGAAAGAGGCATTCTGCAACTCCTGCAACTGCGCCTTTGCGCAAATCGCTTTACAGCTGGGTGGAGAGACCCTTGAAGAATATGTAAAGAAATTTGGCGTGACAGACAGCATAAGCTTTGACGGGATTACCACGGCAAATGGAAACTTTCAGGCAGCGGATGCCGAGGATTTGAATGTTGCGTGGAGCAGTATTGGACAGTATCTGGATTTGGTGAATCCCTGCGCGTTTCTGACCTTCATGGGCGCTGTCGCCAATGACGGCAGGGTGACGCTGCCCTACCTTGTAGAGGAAATCTCTGTAGGCGGCAGCCGTACCTATGATGCCCGGACGAATTACGGAGAGCGGATTATGTCCCCGGATACCGCAGCAATCCTGCAGGAATATCTGCAGAATAATGTTTACAGCAAATATGGCGCGAACAATTTCCCCGGTCTTACCGTGGGCGCAAAAACCGGTACCGGCGAGGTTGGCGGCGAAAAGAAACCCAATGCCATGCTGGCAGGATACGTAGCCAATGAGGAAATGCCGCTGGCTTTTGTGGTGTGTGTGGAAGACGCAGGTTACGGAAAAACCGTTTGTATCCCCATTGCTTCAAAGGTTCTGGAAGCTGCGAAGCAGGCGCTGCAATAAAGCTTGTGCGGAATTAACAAAAAATTGAAACGGATAGCTGATAAAATATTGTATTTTTGACGTTGACAAATGTGCACCACAGAGATACAATATAGGCACGCTGTATGGCACATTTATGAGGAAACGGGTGCTTCCTGCACCACCGCTTCTTTATATTAAAGAAAGTATGAAAGGAAGACCATAGCATGAAAAAGTTTCTTACAATTCTGATGGCAGCCCTGATGATGGCGGCCATGTTCGCCGGCTGTGGCGGCCAGACCAATTACGCAGCCAACAATACGGAATATATTATTGGCGTTTCCGGCCCTCTGACAGGCGGTGCAGCTATTTACGGCAAGGCTGTGCAGAATGCTGCCCAGATGGCTGTTGATGAAATCAACGCCGCCGGCGGTCTCAATGGCATTATGTTTAAGCTGGAAGCTATTGACGATGCCCATGACCCCTCCAAAATCCCCACCAACTATGCGGCTCTGCTGGAAGGCGGCATGCAGCTGTCTTTGGGCACTGTTACCACCGGCCCGGGCGAAGAGTTTAAGAATCTGGCAGTTGAGGACAATGTGTTCTTCCTGACCCCCTCTGCTTCCGGTGATAAGATCCCTGAATTTGAAAACGGCTACCAGATGTGCTTTGCTGACGGTAATCAGGGTAAGGTGGCTGCAGAATTTGTTAATCAGAACTTTGCAGGCAAGACCATCGGTGTGTTCTATAAGTCCGATGAAACCTACTCCAAGGGCATCTACACCCAGTTCAAGGATAACCTGTCCAAGGATGTTACTGTGATTGAGACCTCTTTCAGCGATGCCAACACCACGGACTTTGCCACCCAGATTGACACGCTGAAAGGCTGCAACTTTATCTTTATGCCCATTTACTATACCCCCGCAACCCTGTTTATGACTCAGGCAAAGAGCGTTTTGCAGGCTGACGCTACATATTACGGCTGCGACGGCTTTGACGGCATTGACAGTGCTGATGGCTTCGACATCACCACCATCCCCCAGAAGGTCACTATGCTGTCCCACTTCAACTCCAAGGCAGACAGCGGCGCTGCCAAGGCCTTTATCGACAAGTATGTTGAAAAGTACGGTAAGGATACCCTGAACCAGTTCGGTGCCTCTGCCTATGACTGCGTTTATGCCCTGTACGGCGCTATGAAGAAGGCCATTGAAGGCGGCAAGGAAATCCCTGTCACCATCAGCGTATCTGACCTGTCTGAGATTCTGAAGGAACAGTTTGAAGCTGGCTACACCTTTGAAAACGGTGTTACCGGCGATAAGATCACTTGGGATGAGAACGGTTACGTTGATAAGAGCGCTATTCAGTACGTTATCAAGGAAGCCGGCTGATTTATAACGGACACAGTAAACTACTGCACATACCGGCTGCATGGTCGGTATGTGCAGTTTCGTGCTGAAATGTATCAGTCATAAAACATAGAGTTGGGAAGAAAGTATGGAAGTAATTTTATCAACACTGATAAACGGTTTGAGCCTTGGCGGCATCTACGCCATGATTGCTTTGGGCTATACGATGGTGTATGGTATTGCAAAGCTTTTGAATTTTGCTCACGGTGACATTATTATGGTGGGCGGCTATGTGATTTTCGTGGTTATGGCTACGAATAACCCCATTCTGGCTGTCCTTGCGGCAGTGATTGCTTGTGTAACGCTGGGTGTTGTGATTGAAAAGGTGGCTTATCGGCCGCTGCGGGGTGCATCGCCTCTGGCAGTTTTGATTACAGCCATCGGTGTCAGTTATCTGCTGCAGAGTCTGGCACAGATTATCTTCGGCTCTGCCCCCAAGATGGTGACGGTGTACGAGTTTGGCTCGGTAAGCTTTTTGGGTGCTGCGGTGCAGGTTTCCGCGCTGGTTACTCTGGCTGTTACGGTTGTGGTAATGGCTGTGCTTACGGCGTTTGTGAAGTATACCCGCCTGGGCCGGGCGATGATCGCTGTGTCTGAGGACCGGGAGGCTGCTCAGCTGATGGGTATTAATGTCAACCGCATTATTACCATTACCTTTGCTATCGGCTCCTCTTTGGCAGCGCTGGCAGGCCTTTTCTATCTGCTGAAAGCACCCAATGTGTCCTTTACAATGGGCGCTATGCCCGGCATCAAGGCTTTTACCGCTGCGGTTATCGGCGGTATTGGCTCCATTCCCGGCGCTATGTTGGGCGGTATTTTGCTGGGTATGGTGGAATGTATATCCTATAAGATTTCGGTGATTGCACCTTACACGGATGCCATTGAGTTTTCGATTCTGATTCTGATCCTTTTGGTCAGACCCACCGGCTTCCTTGGAAAGAAACGGAGGGAAAAGGTATGAGACTAGGCAAAATCAAGGTAAATCATTACATCAACTACGTGGTTATCGGTCTGCTCACCGTTGTGCTGGGCAGTATGTCCGTTGCCGGCGCAAGATTTGACAACTCCCTGCTGTTTTTGCTGGAGAAGGTTGCCATCAGCATTATTTTGGCAGTGTCGCTTTCTCTGGTGGTGGGCTTCCTGGGTGAGTTGTCCCTGGGTCATGCAGGCTTTATGTGCGTAGGCGCTTATCTGGGCGGCAAGGTGTCTGCACTGCTCGTACCCGCTATGGGAAACGGCATCGCGGCTTTCATGATCTCCTTGGTAGTGGGCTGCGCCGCTGCCGCAATCTGTGGCATCATTGTGGGCATTCCTGCCTTGAGACTGCGGGGTGACTATCTTGCCATTGTGACACTGGCATTCGGTGAGATTGTCAAGTCCCTGTTCCAGAATACCTCTGACGAAACCTTCGGCGGCACGCTGGGTTTGGATACCCCCCGGTACGACAAAAGCTATCTGTTTATTCTAGCCTTTGCTCTGGTACTGATTACCCTGGCTGTGGTGCAGAATTATATCCGCTCCAAGCACGGCAGAGCGGTAACAGCCATTCGGGATAACGAAATTGCTGCCCGTGCAACGGGTATCAATGTGACCAAGTATAAGCTGCTGACCTTTACTCTGTCGGCCACCCTTGCCGGCATGGCAGGTGTACTGTACAGTTACAGCAACTACAAGATTCAGAGCCTGAAGTTTGGCTACAATTACTCCATTGAGATACTGGTTATGGTGGTTCTGGGCGGTATGGGCAGTATCAACGGTGCGATCATTGCCGCAGCGCTTGTTACATGGCTGAATACATGGCTGCCTACTAAACTCACCGGTGATTTGGCTGTACTGCAAAACCTGCTGTACGCGCTGATTCTGATTGTAATTGTGATATACAATAACGCGCCCAAGCTGAAGCGGTTCCGGGACACCTACAATCTGGGTGCTCTCGCATCGAAATGCAGAAAGAAACAGGATGCGAGCCATATCAAGGACGATAAGGCAAAGTGGGATGTTGTGCCCACTAAGATCAGCATGGACGAGGTGCTCTCTGTTGATTTTGCTCCCCAAAACATCGGACCTGACAGAAAGGGAGGGGAGAAGTAATGGCAGAATATATGCTTGAAACCAAAAACCTCGGCATCTCCTTTGGCGGACTGAAGGCGGCGCAGGATGTGAATATTCGCATTAAAAAGAACCAGCTGTACGGCTTGATTGGACCTAACGGTGCGGGAAAGACTACCATATTCAATCTGCTGACCTGCATTTACAAGCCGACCACCGGCACCTTCTATCTGGACGGTGAGGAGATGACAGGTCTGACTCCCCATAAAATCAACCAAAAGGGCATTGCCCGTACCTTCCAGAATATCCGTTTGTTCAACAATATGACGGTGGTCCGCAATGTTATGGTGGGTCTGCACAACCGTCCGGAGTACAAATGCAGCGTGCTGGAATCTGTATTCCGCCTGCCCCGTCACTTCAAAATGGAAAAGGAAATGCGGGAAAAGGCAAAGGAGCTGCTGCGCATCTTCGGCTTGGATGAGGAGCGAAACAATCTGGCGTGCAATCTGCCCTACGGCAAGCAGCGCAAGCTGGAAATTGCCAGAGCCCTTGCCACCAATCCCAAGATCCTGCTGCTGGATGAGCCGGCTGCCGGCATGAACCCCCATGAGACAGAGGATCTGGCAAATACGATCCGTTTTATCCGGGACAATTTTGATATGACCATTTTACTGATTGAGCATGACATGCGCTTTGTTTCGGAGCTGTGTGACGAGCTGACTGTCCTGAGCTTTGGTACTGTGCTGGCCCAGGGTGAGACAAAGGCTGTGCTTCAGGATCCCCAGGTCATTAAAGCCTATATCGGAGGGTAACGCCATGGCATTATTGGAAGTAAATAACTTGGAAGTATACTATGGCGTTATCTGCGCTCTGAAGGGTATCAGCTTTCAGGTGAATGAGGGCGAAATCGTATCCCTTATCGGTGCCAACGGTGCCGGCAAGACCACAATGATGCAGAGTGTGGTGGGGATTATCCCCAAGAAGAGCGGCACGGTGCTCTTTGACGGCAATGACATCAGCAAAACTCCCTGTCACAAAATTGTGCAGCTGGGTATGACCCAGGTGCCTGAGGGCCGGCGGATTTTTCAGGAACTGACGGTTTATGAAAATCTGATGATGGGTGCCTATAACACCAAAGATCAGCAGCAGTTTAAGGTGGATCTGGAGGCAGCGTTTGCGCGCTTCCCCAGACTGGCAGAACGCCGCAGGCAGATTGCCGGAACCCTTTCCGGCGGCGAGCAGCAGATGCTGGCCATGTCCCGGGCACTGATGAGTAAACCCAAGCTTTTGATGCTGGACGAGCCCTCCATGGGTTTGGCCCCCATTCTGGTGGATCAGATTTTCTCCATCATTAAAGAGCTGAACGAGTCGGGTACAACCATTCTGCTGGTGGAGCAAAATGCCAGCAAAGCATTGGAAATTGCAGACCGGGCTTATGTTCTGGAAACCGGCAGAATCACTTTAAGCGGCACCGGCAGTGAGCTGATGCACAGCAGTGAAGTGCAAAAAGCCTATTTGGGCGGATAATTTTGAGCACCCCCTGCATAGAATCATGCAGGGGGTGTTTTTTTATGTGCCGACACAGTCAGCTTTGGGGCTGCACATTGATGGCATTCGGTCTGGGGGTGTTGGTGGGGACTTGGCTGGACAGTGGGCTTTTTTGTCACCTGTTTGGCTTTTTTGCCCTGTTTTCGGGTGTGGCAGTGTGTCGCAAAAAATAGTTGGCATAAACTTGTCCTTATGGGAATATGCTTTGGTATCAGAAGTCCATAAGGAGTGATTTGCGTGGAAATGCAGTTTGATAGAATTCCCATGACATACCTGCAAAAACTGGCAGGAAATCTTCGCTCGCAGGAGCAAACGCTGGAGGTGCGACTGCCGGATGGTATGCCGGATATCGGCCGGGTGTTGGGCGCGTGGGGGCAGGTGATTGTTCGCGGCAAGGAATGGAACAGCGATCAGATGGCTGTTTCCTGCGGCGTGATGGCGTGGGTGCTGTATACGCCGGAGGATGGCGACGGTGTTCGCAGTGTGGAGGCATGGCTGCCCTTTTCTATGAAATGGGAGCTGCCGGATACCCGTCACGACGGAAAGATTCTGGTATCGTGCCTGCTGCGGGGGATTGACGCCAGAAGCACTTCCGCAAGAAAGCTGATGGTGCGGGCAACCCTGGAGGCAATGGGTGATGCGTGGATATCCGCGGAGGCGCAGGTGGCTGCACCCGGGGAACTGCCTGGGGACATTAAACTGCTATCAGCTGCGTACCCGGTCCTTCTGCCGCAGGAGGCAGGGGAAAAGGCATTTCTGCTGGAGGAACAGATAAGTCTGCCCAACTCTGTACCCAGGCCGGAGAAATTGCTGTATTACAGCCTGCAGCCGGAAATTATAGATATGAAGGTGATGGCAGGGAAGGTGGTTTTCCGGGGCAATGGCACGCTGCACATGGTTTATCGGGCAGATGACGGCAGACTTTGCACGTGGGATTATGACCTGCCCTTTTCCCAGTATGCGGATTTGGAGAAAGCCTATGAGCAGGAACCGTCGGTTTCGGTGTGGCCCTGTGTGACCAGCATGGATTTGTCCCTCGATGAGGAGGGGGCTTTGCAGCTCAAAGCGGGGATTTTAGGGCAATATCTGCTGTGCGACAGATCCATGGTAAACGTGACAGAGGATGCCTACAGTCCGAATAGACCCATTACCCTGAATATGGAACAGATACAGCTTCCGGCGGTTTTGGATAGGAGCGTGCAGACCCTCCACGCCGAACAGACGGAGCAGATAGATATTCAGCAGATTGTGGATGTGGTGTTCTATCCTGCCTACGGTCAGTGGGAACGGAATGATAACGGCGCCAAGCTGTTTGTACCCGGTCAGTTCCAGACCCTTTACTATAACCCGGAGGGAGAGCTCCGCAGCGCATTATCCCCGTGGGAAGGGGAGTGGACACTGAACAGCGCGCAGGACAACACGGTCAATGCCCGGATTTATACCGGTGGAACACCCCAAGGGGTGCCGGGAGCAGGGAATGTGATTTTGCGGGCAGACGTGCATTTGGATGCGGTTACCACTGCCGGACAGGGAATCCCTATGGTTGCAGGTATGGAGCTGGGGGAACTGGAGAAACCCAATCCCAACCGTCCCAGCCTGATTCTGTGCAGAATGGGCGACAAGAGACTGTGGGACGTGGCAAAACAGACAGGGTCCACAGTAGAGGGCATCATGGCAGCCAACAATCTGGACAGCGAGCCGGACAATGACAGGGTGCTGCTGATACCGGTGTCATAAAAAGAAACCGCCGCTGCGTGGGAGATGCGCAGCGGCGGCGGCGGTTGTCGCATTCGGGGAGAATGTCCGCCTGACATATAGATTAGCGCAGAGCTTTTTGGGATACAAGGGAATCCTGTCGAAGCTCTGCGCCTTTTTGCATGCCGAAGTTAACAAAAATTTGTTGATTTCTGTTTTGCGGTGATGTAAAATATAGTCAATTAACAAAGATACTGCAAAACAGGAGCGAAGTAATGAACAAACTGTTTAATTTGGATAATCCGGTCATGGTGTTTCTGGCAAGGGGCGCAGACATGGTGCTGCTCAGCTTTTTGTGGTTTGTGAGCTGCCTGCCCATAGTCACAATTGGCCCTGCCACTGCAGCGATGTATTACGTAGCATTGAAGCTGGCACGAAAAGATGAAATCAAGATCACCCAAGCCTTTTTCCGCGGTTTCAGAATGAATTTTAAGCAGGGTGTCATTTTCGGATTGCTGTTTTTGGTAGTGGGCGCGGTTCTGTTTGTGGATTACTTAACCATGGTAGGCGGTTCCGGTCTGGGAAATACCGTGGTTTGCGGCATTTATCTGGCGCTGGGCGTATGGATGCTGTGCATTATGTTCTATACCTATCCTCTGCAGGCGCAATTCAAGAATCCGTTCTACCGCACACTGAAAAACGCTATGCAGCTTTCTACACAGAGAATCTCTACCACTGTTGTGGTATTCCTGCTGAACATAATCCCTGTGGCAGTGGCGTTTGTATCTTTCAAGCTGTTTGTTCTGTCCCTGCCCATTTGGGTTTTGCTGGCGCCGGGTGTGATTGCGTACCTGTGTGCTATGCAATTCGTGAAAATCTTTGACCCCATGATAAAGCCTGCTGAAATTGAGTGTTAAGTCCTGGGAGATGGCGCTGCAGCGCCATCTCCTGTTGCTTTTATTTTACATTGTAAAGGAGGACAGCAGCTATGCCGCACCCTATGGGAAGAGGAATGCCGCCAACCTATCAAAGACCTGTCCCGCCCAAGTCCGTAAGGGATATTCCCCGCTATCTGGCGGAGCTGTTTGGGGGATTTTTTAAGCGGTTTTTCTATATTATTAAACTGGTATGGAAAACCGGCCATTGGATACCGGTCTTGCTGTCTCTTATTGCACTTTTCAGGGGCATAACGCCCGTGCTCGGCTCTCTGATTTCCCAAAGAATCCTCAATGAATTGCAGGATGTGATTAAGGCGGGCTTTCTGCCGGAAAATGCCTTTTGGTCATCGGGGATTCTATATTTGCTCATAGCGCTGTTTGCCTACCGCTTGCTGATTCTGGTGGTCAATAATGTCAGCAGCGCCCTCAACCGCATCGCGGGTGAGAAGGTTGTCAATGAAGTGAAAACGCAGATTATGAGAAAATCCAAAGAGCTGGATTTGGCGTCCTTTGACAACCCTGCTTTTTATGAGAAAATGGAAAATGCCAATCGGGAGGCAGGCCACAGACCGCTGCACATTCTTACCGAAACCTTGGGCATTATCAGCTCAATCATTGAGCTGACCAGCTTTTTGATAGTCCTTCTCTCCGCCCCCGGTCTTTCATGGATTACATTTGTGGTGCTGCTGATTTCCGTGCCGTCGGCGGTGGTGAACTTTGTCTATCGCAGGAAGAACTTCCGCTACATGCGTTTCAGCTCCAAGGAACGCCGTCAGATGAATTATTTTTCCGGCATACTGGTGGATAAGGATCTGGTAAAGGAAATTAGACTATACAACCTTGCCGATATCTTTATGGGGAAGTTTGCCTCCGCTTTCAAGACCTATTACAAGGGCCTGCGAAAGCTGATACTCAGCGAGAGCGCGTGGCACATTTTCTTTTCCGTAGTTACCGGCGTAGTCAATCTTGCCTTTTATATTGTCATCGCCAGGCAGGTGTTTGTGGGACAGATTCAGATTGGCGATTATACCCTCTATACTGGCGCCATTGCTTCTGTGGCGGCGTGTATCAGTACGCTCATTTCTTCTGCGGGAACCATTTACGAGGGCACATTGTTTATTGACAATCTTATCGCCTTTATGGACGAAAAACAGACCATTGTGCCGGCGCTTCAGTCCGGTGAGCAGGTTGCCCGCGGCACTAACCACACCATCGAATTTGTGAATGTGAGCTTCCGGTATCCGGGGACAAAGCGGGATGTGCTGAAGAATATCAGCTTCACCATTCGTCCCGGTGAGACGCTGGCCCTTGTGGGCCTTAACGGCGCGGGTAAAACCACACTTATCAAACTGCTGACGCGACTCTATGACCCCACTGCCGGCTGTATTCTCCTGGACGGCAGGGACATAAAAGAATATGACCTGCAAAGCCTGTACCAGACCTTTGGTATTATCTTCCAGGACTTCGGTAAATACGCGCTGACAATAAAGGACAACATTTGTCTTGGCAATATCCATAAGGATGCGTCCATGGAAGATATCGAGTATGCAACCCGGCAGAGTACTGCCAGCGAATACATCGAAAAACTTCCCAGAGGATATGATACGCCTTTAATGCGTATCTTTGAACAGGACGGTCTGGAGCTGTCCATCGGTCAGTGGCAGAAGCTGGCAGTAGCAAGAGCTTTCTACGCGGATTCGGATATTCTCATTCTGGACGAGCCCACCGCCTCCCTGGATCCCATGGCTGAGCAGGAGATATTTAACCAATTCGACCGCCTGCGGAATCACAAGACAACGGTGTTTGTTTCCCACAGACTTTCCAGCGCAACCGTTGCGGATAAGGTAGCTGTGATTGAGGGCGGCTGCCTGATTGAACTGGGGAGTCACGATGCGCTGATGGAGCGCCGGGGACGGTATTACGAGCTGTTTACAACCCAGTCTAAGCGGTATGTAACAGGCACAACCGACAACGCGCCGGAGGGTTCTTTTTATGGACACAGATCGTAGGTTTTAGAATCTCTTGAAAATTTGTGCAACATGACGGACCGCAGAGGACCGCGGAACAGGAAAAAAGTGCTTAAACTGAAAAAAAGTAAAAAGACTGATATTGAATTATTCGTGGTTTTGTACTATAATCAAGGTAACTAAACTGCCATAGTTGTTTATATTGAAAAGGTTGATAACACAAGGGATACGGCAATACGTCGCACCTTGTCAGAAAGCGCGGATGGGGTGGCAATATGTACAAGCTTGTGATTGTTGAAGATGAAGACAATATCAGGCACAGCTTGGAATGCTTTATCCCCTGGAATGAAATGGGCTTTCAGGTGGCAGGTACATTCAGCGACGGCTCAGATGCCCTTGCTTACTTGAACGAGCATCCCAGTGACGCGGTTTTGACCGACATCCTGATGAGCCGTATGAGCGGTCTGGAAATGATCCGGCAGCTCCATGACACCCATCCCCAGATCAAGGTGGTCATTTTAAGCGGTCACAGCGAGTTTGCCTATGCCCGGGAAGCAATACAGTACCAAGTGGTACGGTACCTTGTTAAGCCTGTGGACGAAGATGAACTGATGGGTGTCTTCAGGGAGTTAAAGGAACAGCTGGACTCCGCCAATATAATACAGGCAACCCAAGAGATCACGGAAGTGGCTGAGTCGGTGCAGCAGACGGACGAGCCCCTGAATTCAGCGACGGTGCCTGACTATAAGCTGCTGCTCATGGAACTGGATTTGGGTAGCCAGGATACGCTGATACATATACTTGACCAACTGATCTATAAATTGCGGGATGCCTCCCTGGAGGATCTCCGCGTTACACTTAAAAATCTGTACGCACTGATTGAATGGAATTATCAGAAACGGAAGATCAGCGCGGCAGACATTACAAACGGTAAATTTGATTATAACCGCCTGAATCGCTGTGAGGATGCCGATATCATCGCCCGGTGCGTGCGGGAGAGCTTCGCCGCCCTTTGTCAGGCGCTTAAGCACAGAAGTCATGGAAGTGAGCATGCTGTCATACGCCAAGTTCTGGAGTATCTGGACACCCATCTGGATGAAGATGTGGTACTGGAAGCGCTTGCTGCCAAATATCGGCTCCACCCCGGCTACTTAAGCCGTCTGTTTAAGCAGGAGGTGGGAGAGACCTTGTCCGAGTATCTTCTGCGAATTAAAATCCAAAAAGCTGCGGTGCTGCTGAAAGAAGGAAAGCATAAAGTCGGTGAGATCGCAAAGCTGGTAGGGTACAACACCTCCTCTTATTTTTCCATTATGTTCAAAAAACACACCGGTTGTTCTCCCAGAGAATACAGTCAAAGGATTTCACTGTGATGAAAGAGCGTAATACGGTATGGCCATATATCAAGGGGTATAAGTTCAACAGTCTGCTGTTTAAGAATTTTGCGTATGTGTTTGTGCTTGTGACTCTGCCGTTGTTGCTGGTGTTGAGCTTAAACTATAAAAAATTCAATACTGTGGTTAACAGCCGGATTATGGATATGAACGAGGAGCTGCTGCAAAAAAGCGCAGTGGTGACCGATAACATCATGGAGGATGTTCTGGATGTCTTGTTCTTGATGTCCCGATTGGATGCAGTTGTGGATGTTGTGCAGCAGGAGGAAACGGACCCGTCCTATTATGACAATGTCCGCAAGGCTACTTCGCAGGTCAACAGCCATGTCCGGTCCAACAATTATATTGTTTCTGCGCATATATACTCTGACATAAATGAAATGCTCATCAGCGGCAGTGGCGCCGTCCCCATTGAGCAGGCTTCGCACAGGGGAAAGTGGTATGATATCCATAAGAAGATCCCCATGGACGGCCCGTATGTATTGGTAAATCACGCGAACAGCATTTATGTATGTCAGCCTATCTGGACAAGAACCGGAGAGCGTGCCGGATTGTTTGTGCTGGATGTGGAGCTGCAGAAAATCAGCGAATTGCTGGAGAGTCAGGAGCTTACCCAGCAGGGGCTTTTCTTTGTGACGGATATCAGCGGTCAGACCATGTATTGCAATGAAACGGATTACTTCACATGGGATGAAGCCTTGACCCATGGGTACGAAAGTGACATTGCTAAGGCGAAAACAGGGGAGACCCTGTTGGTGGCAGACCATGAAAAAAGAATTGTCTCCGTTATGGAGTCCATACATAAAAGCTGGCGCTATGCCTTTGTGACGGAGATGCCCGATTACCAAGGCGAAGTGGAAGCGGTTCGCAGCTTTCTGCTGTCGTCTGTGCTGGTGGGTATTCTGTCCAGCCTGATTGTGGCCTATATCATTACCATGCTGACTTACCGTCCCGTGAGAAAAATCATAAACGTGATTAAGAATCCCCAGCTTCACTGGAGTGAAAAGGAAGCAACCAAGAAGTCCAACGAGCTGCTTTATATTACCAGCAATATTCTGGCAGACCGAAACGCCAACAAGGAAATTTCCCAAGAGGTAGAGGACAGAATCCGGGCCCTGCGGCAAGCGCAGTTCCGGGCGCTGCAGTTCCAGATTGACCCGCATTTCCTTTATAATACCCTGGAGACAATCAAGTGGACTGCGGTGGAGGATATGGGACTTGGCAACAGGACCAGCAAGATGCTTACAAAGGTCGCAAGGCTGTACCGGCAGGGGCTTGAAAATGACGATGTGATTGTCTCATTGCGGGAAGAGTTGGATTTCCTGAAGCTATACATTGAGATTGTGCGCATCCGGTTTGGTGATTCCATTGCTTTTCACTGGGATATAGATGAATGCCTGTATGAATGCAATGTGATTAAAATGTGCCTGCAGCCTATCGTGGAAAATGCCATTCATCATGGTTTGCGCCCGAAGGATTACCGCGGCAACATCACCATATCCGCAAAGTACAAGCAGGATTGCTTGTATGTGGCTGTGGAAGATGACGGTCAGAATATCAGCGCAGAGCAGATCAGACGCCTGAACGAGAAGATGAGAACAGGCGCCGGCTTTGAAGAAAATAGAGTGGGTCTGCGGAATGTGAACGAGAGAATCAAACTAATTTATGGAAAGAAGTACGGAGTGAGCATAGACAACGTGGAGCAGGATGCAGATTCTGCCACGAAAGAAACTGCCGGCTTGCGCGTTGTGCTTACATTTCCATGCAGAAATATTTATAGGAGTGAGGAAACGAAATGATGCTGAAGATGAGAAAATGGGTTGTTGCTTTGCTTGTGGTCAGCCTCCTGGGGACGTTCTGCCCCTTTGGCGTGATTGCTGCAGGTGTAGGCAGCGCGGACGGTGACTGGACGTACAACGAGGACAGTTACACCAGTACAAACACCTATTACTACTACCTGCAGGAACACAAAGATGCTGCGCACCCTGACAAGGAAATTGCCATTGATGTCACGCAGTTCCGCCTGGAGGAATCTGACTTCTCTGACGAGCCTTCCGGCACCGGCGTGTATCAGAACCTGGAGGGGTCTGCACAGGGTGTGAATATCCGTGCAGTCGGCGAAAAGGTTATCTTTACAGTAGAAGTTTCCGAAAGCGGCCTGTACTGCGTTGAAATGGATTACTTCCCTCTGGCAGAAAGCAGTTCCCAGTACCTGTTTGGCCTGTACATTGACGGTGAGGTTCCGTTTACTGAGGCCAACAGCTGTGTTCTGAGCCGTATCTATGAGAATGAAGAGATTGTAGTTGATGAGTTCGGCGATGACCTCCGTCCTCAGGCCGTGCAGAAACCCCAGTGGAGAAAGCAGTTCCTGTATGACCAGACCGGTGTTTACGGCTCACTGCAGTTCTATCTGGAAAAGGGCACCCATGAGATTGCCCTGTGCTTCGACGGAACGCCTGTGCTTCTGCAGGGCATGACGCTGAAGCAGGAGCCCTACTTGCTGTCTTATCAGGATTATCTCTCCCTTTACAAGCAGAAGGGTTACAAGAACTCGGAAGGGGAGCTGGAACGGTTCCAGGCGGAAGATTACTACCTGCAGTCCAGCGCAGCCCTGTGGCCCGACGCGGACAGAAGCAGCCCCTTAACACAGCCTTACTCCTACGATAATATTAAAATCAACTATGGCGGTGGTTCGCAGTGGAAGCAGCCCGGTATGTGGATCAGCTGGAAGGTAACAGCTCCGGAGGACGGCTTCTATTACATAGGCTGCAAATACAAGCAGGGCTATCTGGACGGTTTGTTCACTTCCCGCAAGGTCTATATTGACGGTGAGGTTCCCTTTGAAGAGTTGAATGCAGTGCGGTTTAACTACTCCGCGCAGTGGAAGAATATGCTGCTGCAGAATGAGTCCGGTCCGTACAGCATTTACCTGACCGAGGGTGAGCACACCATTACCATGGAAACGGTTATTGGTGACCTGACCTCTACCATGAGCGTGCTGCAGACGGTAATTGACAATCTGAACAAGCTGTATCTGTCCATTGTTATGAATACCGGCAGTGACCCTGACCCCTACAGAGACTATTACCTGCATAAGCTTCTGCCGAATCTTCCTGATGATTTCAAGGCCAACGCAGAGCTCCTGTTTGAGGAAGCCAAGCGCCTTGAGGAGGTTGTAGGTAAGAAGGGCGCAGAAAACGCCTATTTTGAGGACGTAGCCTATAACCTGATAAGCTACGCTGAAAATATCGGCGACCTTACCTACAAGGGCAGACTGACGAACTTTAAGAACGATATCAACGGTCTGAGTGCAAAGCTTACAGTTTTCCAGGAGCAGGCGCTGGATTTGGACTACATCATGCTTGTTTCCCCTGATAAGGAAGATGATTTGCCTAAGACCAGTCTCAATATCTGGGAATGGATTGTATATCAGGTCAAGAGCTTCTTCTCCACCTTCCGCAATACAAGAGCGGCAAAGGCCGATGAGGAGAATACCATCCGCGTTTGGGTTAACTCCGGTATTGACCAGTTTGAGATCATGAAAAACATGATTATGGACGAGTTTGAATCCAAATATGGCATCAACGTGGACCTTGAGCTGTCCCAGGCATCCTTGGTTAACGCCATCGTATCCGGCACCGGTCCGGATGTTATGATTGGTGTTTTGTCCGATACCGTTGTGAACCTGGCACTGCGTGGCGGTCTGGAGGATCTGTCCCAGTATGATGGTTTTTACGATGTTTTGGATGAGTATGTAGAGGGATCCGAAATTCCCTTTATGCTGGAAGGCAAATACTACGGTATGCCTAACACAAACGGCTGCTCCGTCATGTTTATCAGAACGGATATCTTTAATAACCTTGGCCTGAAAGTTCCGCAGACCTGGGATGATGTATACGATGTGGCGCAGGTTCTGCAGCGGTACAATATGTCTGCCGGCGCTGCCGCGACATTCCAGAATCTGCTCTATCAGAAGGGCGGTTCCTATTTCAACGATGAACTGACCGAGGTTATGTTTGATACGGACATCGCAGTTGAGGCGCTGATTCAGCATACTGAATTCTATACCAAGTATGGTTTCCCGCAAGCCTTTGACTTTGCCAACCGTTTCAGAACCGGTGAAATGCCCATTGGTATCGCCGACTATACTTCTTACACAGCCCTTAAGTATACCGCGCCTGAAATCAGCGGCCTGTGGGAGATGTATCCCATGCCCGGCACACTTCAGGAGGACGGAACCATCAACCGCACCCAGATGGACCAGTCCGGCACCGGCGTGATTATGCTCAACGACGCTAAGAACAAGGATTTGGCATGGGAATTCATCAAGTGGTGGTCTCAGGCAGAGGCACAAACCCGCTATGCCAACGATATTGAAGCGGCAATGGGCATTTCTGCCAGATACGCAACAGCAAACCTGAAGACCCTGCGGTCTTTGGGCTGGACCACCAAGGAACTGGCTATCCTGGAGGAACAGTTCAGCTATCTGGAGTTTATTCCCATTGTGCCCGGTAACTACTACGTGGGACGTGGCTTGAGCAACTCTGTCCGTGGCGTGATTGACCACGGTGGAAATGCCCGTGAGCTGCTGACTGAGTGGACAATCAAGATCAATGATGAAATTCGCAGGAA
The DNA here is from genome assembly GCA_045540155.1 of Faecousia sp. Classification (GTDB taxonomy): domain Bacteria; phylum Bacillota; class Clostridia; order Oscillospirales; family Oscillospiraceae; genus Faecousia. The sequence continues at coordinate 17,747 of JAZQGT010000003.1, read as the reverse complement.
GAGACAAGAATTTTATCAAAATAACTAAGATTATTTCGAAAGGATGAAATAATGATGAGTCGTACAGGGACAGCCTCACCGAAGGCTTCGTCGTTAGATCGTTCCAGAAGAGCGTTTCGGCTGAAGTCCTCTATGAGAACTATATATAATGAACGCATGAGTTACATGATGATTGCTCCGTTTTTGATTGCGTTCCTTATCTTCACCGTGGTGCCTGTTGTAGCGGCAATCGTGTTGAGCTTTACAGACTTTAACATGCTGCAGACACCCAACTTCATCGGCTTTGATAATTACAAGACCCTCTTCCTGAATGATGACGTATTTATCATTGCAGTTAAAAATACGCTGATTATGGCGTTTATTACCGGCCCCTTGGGCTACATTGCATGCTTTATTTTCGCATGGTTTATTAACGAACTGCCCAATAAGATCCGCGCAGTTATGACGCTGGTGTTCTATGCCCCCTCTATTTCCGGCAGTATCTACTTTATCTGGACCTATATTCTGTCCTCTGACCGGTACGGCGTACTCAATGGCGTGCTCCTGAAGCTGGGAATCATTGATTCTCCCATTCTGTGGCTGGCGGATACAGATTATATGCTGATTTGCTGTATCATAGTTCAGCTGTGGTTGAGCTTGGGTACCAGCTTCCTGTCTTTCCTGGCAGGCTTCAAGTCCGTGGATACTACCCTTTATGAAGCAGGCGCTATTGACGGTATTCATAACCGTTTCCAGGAAGTCTGGCACCTGACACTGCCCCAGATGAAGCCTCAGCTTATGTTCGGCGCGGTTATGCAGATTTCCAGCTCCTTCGGTGTAGGTGCGGTGAACGCTGCATTGTGCGGAATGCCCTCGACAGAGTATGCTACCCATACCATTATTAACCATATCACCGACTACGGTGAAATCCGTTACGAGCTGGGTTACGCCTGTGCAATCAGTACAGTACTTTTGATGGTAATGCTGATCGTTAACAAGGTTATCACGAAGCTGTTGGTGGAGGAATAAGAGAGCTATGAAGAAGATTATACATATCAGAAAACAACTGAATCGCTCTCACTTCGGTAACTTCGCCATCTTTTTGATGTTGGTAGCCGTTGGTGTGTTTATGGGTTTGCCGCTGTATTACAACATTATTCAGGCATTCAAACCTGTTGAAGAGCGATTTATCTTCCCCCCCAGATTCTATGTTGTAAATCCTACGTGGGTTAACTTCTCCCAGCTGTTTCAGTTGGTATCCGACTTGTCGGTTCCCTTCAGCAGATACCTGTTCAACAGCGTCTTTATTAGTATTGCCGCCACCGGTGTCGGCGTGCTCATTGGCGCTATGGCAGCATATCCCTTTGCAAAGAAGAGATTCCCCGGAAAGGACACGCTCTGGAGACTGATTATGCTGACCCTGCTGTTCTCCGGCGGTGTTACCGCCCTGCCTACTTACATTATCAAGGCAAAACTGGGACTTCTCAATACCTATTGGGTACTGATTCTTCCCTCGCTGGCATCTACCCTGCACATGTTCCTCTTGCGGCAGTTTATGCTCCAGATTCCGGATTCTCTGCTTGATGCCGGCAAACTGGACGGCGCCAGCGATATGAAGATATTCCTGGAAATTGTCATGCCCAACGTAAAGCCCGCATGGATGACGGTTATGGTGCTTTCCTTTACGGGAATCTGGAATACAGGTTCCGGCGGTGTGATTTTTAAGGAAGAACTGAAACTGCTGCCCACTGCGTTGAGCCAGATCAGCGCCGGCGGTGTGGCAAGATCCGGCGCGGCGGCAGCAGCGGCTGTGCTTTTGATGATTCCGCCCATTATATCGTTTGTGTTAACGCAGAGCAAGATGCTGCAGACGATGGCACACTCGGGCATTAAGGATTAACCTTGGAATGACGTTGAGAAGAGGTGTGTATATGAGAAAAACCATCATATGCCTGTTTCTGGCCATGGTGCTGGCGCTGTCCTCCTTTGGTATGACAGTATTCGCTGCCCAGCCGGACAGGACCTTTACCTATGACGAAGATACTGCTGTGCCTTCCCCCAATGCATACCAGGTTAAGACCATTGTGGACGAAACTGTGATGGGTACATCCCGCTTGAAGGAAGCTACCGATATCTTTGTGGATAACAGTGACCGGGTATTTATCCTGGACAGCGGCAACAGCAGAATTCTTATTTTGGATAAGAATTATCACTGCATAAAGGAATTAAATGAATTCAATTATAACGGTGAGGTGCTCACCCTTGCCGTAGGTGCGCAGGGCCTGTTTTATCGGGAGGCCAATCAGTACCTGTATATTGCTGATACAGAGAATGACCGTATTATTGTTTCGGATCTGGACGGCAATGTGAGCAAGGTCTACGGCAAGCCGATTGATGAGTTGCTGGAAGCCGATATTGCATACAAGCCCCAGAAAATCATTGTGGACAACATGGGTATCATGTATGTAAAATCCGCGAATGTGAACACCGGCGCCATGCTTATAGACAGCGCGAATAATTTCCTGGGCTTTTACGGTACCAATAAGCTGAAATTAACAGCTGCCATGCAGCTGGAGTTCTTCTGGCGCAGCATTCTGACCGATGAGATGAACGCCCAGTCAAATGCCAGCTTCCAGCCTGTGGAGTTCAATAACCTGTTCTGGTCTGAAGACAGGTTTGTTTACGCAGTCTCCCCGGTGAATGAGTCCGTTGCGGCAACTGTCGTAAAGCTCAACGCGTTGGGCAACAATGTTTTTCCGCAAGATATTGACTTTGAGACCATCAGACAGCGGCACGGCATCAAAATGATGCAGCCCTCTGATTTGACTGTTGATAACGAAGGCGCAGTTACCATTCTTGACCAATCCACCGGACGTATCTTCCAATACGACGAGAACTGCAACCTTCTGGCAATCTTTGGCGGTCTGGGCTATCAGCAGGGCTTGTTTACACAGCCTGTTTCCCTTGAGTCCGACAGCGAGAATAATCTTCTTGTGCTGGATAAGGCGAAGAATACCGTCACTGTAATGGCTCAGACCTTCTACGGTAAGATGATTCGCTCTGCCAATTACCTGTACAGCCAGGGCCTCTATCAGGAGTCTGTTGAGCCTTGGATGGAAGTGCTCAGAATGAATGCAAACTATACAGATGCCTATGTTGGCCTGGGTAAAGCTTATATGAGCATGGGTGAGTATAAAGATGCCATGGACTTTTTCAAGATTGGCATGGATCAAGCCGGTTACAGCGAAGCAAAGGCAGCATTGCGGGATATACGGGTGCGTGAAAGCTTTGGTGTGATTGCTGCAGTTGTGATTCTTGCGATGATTGGTATTCTTGGATACGATCAGATTAAGGATTTGTTCTCCAAAATATATTGGCGTTTGAGAAAGTAAAGGGGTGTGAACTATGAAACGTACTGGCTTTGATACAATGAGCCCCTATTTGTATCCCTTTTATATCTGCAGTCATCCCAAGGATGGATTTCTTGAATTAAAGGCAAACAAGAAGGGCTCTACTACAATAGTTGCTATCATAGTAGCACTGTGGCTTTTTGTAGAATTATTCTACCGTACAGTAACAGATTTTGACATGAATGCGTTCAAGGTGGAGGATACCAGTCTGCTGCGTACAGCGATCATTACTGTAATGATTTTCTTTATGGTATGTATCTCAAACTGGTGCTTCTGCACACTGCTTGAAGGTAAGGGCAAACTCGCAGATATCTGTGTGGTTGCCTCATACGCCTTGGTGCCCTATATTATCGTGCGGTTTATTACTACTGTACTTAGCTGGACCTTGGCGGGAGATGAACAGGTTTTCCTGACCTACGCGGTTACCGTGTCTCAAATCTGGGGTGTGATTATCGCATTCAGCGGCCTGCAGGAGATACATGAGTACTCCTTCGGAAAGGCTGTTTGGGCGGTTGTGCTCACAATCGTCGGTCTGATTATCATGTTATTTATTGCGTTGATGCTGTTGATCCTGTTTCAACAATTATACTTTTTCATTGTAACGATAATGTTTGAAATCAGCTATTAGGCATGATTCACATGGAACGGAGAAGAAAATGGATATAAAAGTAAAATATTGGAAATTGAAACGGGCATTCAATAAGAGGAAGGAGCTGTTCGGTCGGATCATTAGTGTGAGTCTGACGGTTCTGCTTGTGGTCCTTTTGGGCATTGCCGCGTTTCGGATCCATCAGTCGGATCTGCAAAGGGCTGCAGACGCATCTGCAAGCCAGGATGATTCGGCCATCAAGATTGAGCCCGGTTGGGATTACGGAGAGAGTGGATTCCAGCAGGTGGCTGAAAATGACAAGCTGATTCTGAGCGCTGATTACACTACCGGTGAAATCTGCGTAACCGAGAAGGCATCTGGTAAGCAGTGGTTTTCCAACCCCCAGGACCGGGCGGATGATAAGCTTGTAGCCATGCGATCCAGACTGAACGCTCAGTTACATGTCCAGTTCGTGGATATGGAGTCGCTGAATGTCCAGCAGTTGGATAATTATGCCGCCAGTATCCGGAAAGGCGGCATGGAGCATGAGCTGGTGGAAAACGGCGTTAAGTTTACCTTTGCTTTCCCTGCTGCCAATGTCTACATTCCGGTGCAGTACACCCTGTGCGATGATGGCTTCCAGGCTGAAATTATTACGGATGAAATCAAGCGCGTGGGCAGTAAAGCCTTTATGGTGGAGTCCATTGCTCTGCTGCCTTATTTCGGAGCAGGCGGACTTGAGGATGACGGTTATCTGTTGATCCCCGACGGCTCCGGCGCATTGATTGACTTCAATAACAACAGGCAGACCACACAGGCCTATTCTGCAGTGGTGTATGGTACGAATCCTACTTTGATCAAATCGGAGCAGGAGGCAGTAAAGGAAACCGTAACAATGCCGGTTTTTGGTATTAAGTCCAATGACCATGCGGTTTTGGGTGTGATTATCTCCGGTGAGTCCAGCAGTTCAATCTCTGCCTCTACCAGTAGAAAAACCAACTCCTACAACTTTGCCTATTCTTCTGCTATTGTCGGTGATTACAGCAAGAAGACTCAGAAGGGCAACAAGTTTGCCTTAAATGAAAGCCGCGTTATTGACTATAGAGAAGACCTGTTTGGCGGAAAGAACTATGCTGTTCGCTATTTCTTCCTTGAGGGCGAAGAGGCAGACTATTCCGGAATGAGCAAGTGCTACCGGGAATTCCTGGAAGAACGGGATCTGCTGAAGAAATCCACCCTTTCTGACGACAAGTACATGGTATTGGATCTGATCGGCGCGGTCAGCATTCAAAAGTACGTTGTTGGCATCAAGATGCCTGTTGTAACAGCACTCACAACCTACAATGATGTATGTGAAATTGTAAAAGAGCTGAAGGCTCAGGGCGTTGATAAGCTGATTGTGAATTACGTTGGCGCCTTGGACAGTGGCTTGAATAATAGGCTGTATAACGGCGTAAAAACAGAATCTGTATTGGGAACCAAAAAGGAATTCCGGCAGATGATTTCTTACCTGGAAGAGCAGGGTGTTCTTCTGTTTATGGAAACGAATCCTGTGGATTTGTACGAAAATGGCAACGGCTATAAGGAAAACAGAGACAGTGTTAAGGGCTTCTTTAACCAGTATGCATTCCAGTATAAGTACAAACTGGACTCCAAGCTGCCGGTTGAGGACTCCCGTTGGCATTTGCTCCGTCCCCAGCTGGTTTTTGAATTGGTGTCTGATTTCACAGACTCCGCGTTGGAATGGAATATCAATAATATTTCCATAGACAAGCTGGGCGAGATGGTGTATTCCAATTATGCTACCGGCGATAACGCCATATCCAGAGTGCAGGCGCTGGACCTCTGGAATCAGGCTCTGCAGACTGTAGGGGAGAAAGCTGAGTACCTGATGGTACACGGCGGTAACAGTTACTGCGCGCCCTATGCGGATATCATTACCGATACTTCCGACAGCAGCAGTAATTATGATATGCAGAATCAGAGCATTCCCTTCTATCAGATGACTTTCCAGGATAATCTGGTGCTTACATCCAACGCAATCAATACCACGGTTGACTATGATTACGCTGTGCTGAAAGCTCTTGAGACCGGATGCAATCTGAAGCTGAATCTGATTTACGGTGATGTAGCGAACCTTGTTGGTACAGATTACAATGACATGGTTTCCTATTCCTTCGCGTATTGGAAAGACATTGCCGTGGAGAAATACCGTATGCTCCAGGATGCTGCGCTGCAGTTTGCCGGTGAAGAGATTGTTGCCCATGAGATTCTGGATACAGATGTTGCCATGACGACCTATGAATCCGGAAAGGTAATTGTTAATTACCGGGATGAAGCGTATGTATACAATGGAATGGAAATCGGGGCAAGAGACTATCTTATTGTTTCGGGAGGCGCAAAATGAGACTAAATAAACATCATAAGTTAATTACGCCAACCGATAAAATCGGCTTAATGTTTGTTCTGCCGTTTATCATTGGTTTCATCTTCCTATTTGCAAAGCCCCTTGTCCAGTCCCTGATATATACCTTTAACAGAGTGACCGTTGGCGAGAACGGTTTGGACTTGGAGCCTATCGGTTTTGAAAACTACCGCTATTTGTTCAGCAAAGATGCGGATTTTGTGCGGAAACTGCTGACCATTGTCGCAGAAATGGCAGTTAAAATTCTGGTGATTATGTTCGTCAGTGTTTTCCTTGCCATCCTTCTGAATGAGAAGTTTCCCGGACGGTTGCTCTTCCGGACGGCTCTGTTCCTGCCCGTTATCTTCGGTGCGGACCAGATTATGGCTATGTTCCAGGAACTGGGCGGTAGCAGCGAGATGACGCAGGGCAGCAACTCCTTTGTTATGATTTCCGGCGAAATGACCGGCTTTGTCAGTGAGATTATTAACAGTTTCGGTGTCCTAACTCCTGTTATTGAGAAGTTTACTGACTATGCAGGTAAGCTGTTTGATCTGCTGTGGAGCATGGGCATTCAGATCATTCTGTTCATTATTGGACTCCAGTCCATTCCCAGTTATCTGTATGAGGTAGCTGAGATGGAGGGCGCAACTCCGTGGGAAACCTTCTGGAAAATCACCTTCCCGTTGCTGACTCCCAGTATCCTGCTGTGTTTGATCTACACAATCATCGATTATTTTAACTCAAACACCAATCCCATTATTCAGATAATTGATGAAAATATGATTAACCGCTTGGACTATGCATGTACCCAGAGCTGGGCCTACTCGGTGATGATATTCATTCTGGTTATCATCGTGAATGCATTCCTTTCCAAGAAAATTGTGACCCTGGATTAAGTAAAGGAGGAATAAGGCTATGAACAACAGTTCTTTAATTGGCAAAAAAGTTATGGCGACCGTATTCTCCTTTCTTTATAAGGTGTTCCGCTATCTTCTGCTGCTGGGTATCAGCTATATCGTTTTGTTCCCGGTTTTGAAGATGATATTCTCCTCGTTGACAACACCGGAGGAACTCTTCAGTGACGGATCGGGCTTCTTGCCTTCTACGCCTACTTTTGAGAATTTTATCAACAGTCAGTCTTACTTTAAGTACTTTAAGCATGCCGGTATTACGGTTTACATATCTGTCGTCAGTACTGTATTGCAGCTGATTGTGTGCTCTTTGGTTGGTTACGGTCTGGGTCGGTATAAGTTTAAGGGCAACGGTATTGTCTATGCTGCGGTGCTGTTTACGGTAATTATGCCTATCCAGACAGCGCTGATTCCTCTAATTTACGAATACCGCTGGTTTAATTTCTTCGGAATCGGTAAGCTGATCGGCCTTATTACCGGCAAGACGCTTACTGTCAATTTGTTGAACCATTATCTGACCTACTTTGTTCCTGCACTGTTTGGTGTAGGCCTCAATTCCGGTATTTTTATCTTCCTGTTCCGCCAGTTCTTTGCAAGTATGCCCAAGGATCTGGAAGAAGCAGCCAAGCTGGATGGTTGTAATCCCTTTATGATTTACCTGCGGGTTATGATTCCCAACATTATGCCGGTGTTGGTTACTGTGGCGCTGCTGTCTATGATTTACTACTGGCAGGATTCTATGATTGCCGGCATTTCCAATTTGAGCGCCGGAGCGCCGTTGATGCTGGAACTGGAGCGGTTGGTAGAGTTGGGCCTGGGTTCCATGGAGCTTGACCTGATGCGCCTGAACGCAGAGCGTTACGCGCTGATGCTGCTGGCAATACTGCCCTTGATGATTGTCTTCATCATCGGCCAGAGATTCTTCGTGGAATGTATGGACCGTTCCGGCAGCAAGGGCTAAAGGGAAGCAGCGTGTATATGAGCGGTTGTGCAGAATAACGAATTTTGTAAAAGTTGGAAAAGCTAAAAATAAAGTATTGCACAAACCCACAGTATTTGCTATAATATGGATGGTTATAATTTGTCCTCCGTATTTAGTATAACGAAAAACAAGTATTCATGAAAAGGAGCGTGTATTATGAAAAGATTATTTGCGTTATTGCTGGTGCTCTGTATGGCTGTGGGCATGATTGCCTGCGGCAACTCTGGCACCAACAATCCTTCCGGCGACAACAACTCCACTGGTGGTAATTCTAACAATGAGAAGCCTTTTGCCGGTAAGGAACTCCAGATTTGGGGTTTGGCTGCTGAAACCTATAATGATATTAACAATATGGGCAGAGGCAGCTACGTTTGGATGATGCGTGCCGCTATTGATGAGTGGGCTGCTCTGAACGACGTGACTGTTAAATTTGTAAGCAATTACGATCAGACCGCTATTATTGGTCAGATGAACAGTGGCGAGAAGCCCGACCTGGTTGTTTACGCTACCCAGTTCCCTGCCATTGCTAACTCCGGCGTCGCCAGACCCTTGACGGATGATGAGTACAAGCATTTGTCTGACATTTGCGGCGAAAAGTATCTGGACCTGATGATCTACAAGGGCGAAAGCTACGGTGTTCTGTACCCCTGGTCCGGCACCCAGATGTTCTATTATAATGAGACCCTGTTTGAAAATGCAGGCGTGAAGTCCCCCGGTGAATACTTCAAGGAAGGCAACTGGACATGGGAAACCCTCCAGACCTGCATGAAGGAAATCACTATGGACACTGACGGCGACGGCATTTATGACATCTTCGGTATGCCTCTGACCATCAGCTGGATGCTGCCCGAGGTTCAGGAAGACCTGGAGACCGGCAAGCTGATTAATATCGTTGACGGCAAGCGCGGCAGAGAGTACCTGGATATGCTGTGGAACGGTATCCTCAACGGTTCTATTGTTATGGAATCTCAGAAGGGCGCAGGCGCTACCGAGCTCCCCGCCCCTGCAATGCATGCAGGTGACTGTGAGCCCTACAACTACGCACACCTGGATAAGACCAACAGCCTCGGCGAGCGGATTAAAGCCATTCCCCAGCCTGTAAGTACCACCGAACCCGAGCGTGTCACCAGAATTTCCCAGGCATTTATGTCCATTCCCAAGAACTGCGACGAGTCCGAGGCAGTCCTTTCTCTGATGTCCTACATCCTGAAGTGCGGCCTGAAGTACATGGAAGACTTCAGTGTTGGTCTGTTCGAGACTGAATTCGAGGGCATCCAGGGCGCTTCCAAGTACAGCAAGGACTGGAAGGAAATCTTTGACATGGTCGTTGCAGAAAGAAAGACTGAGTTTGCGGCTCTTGACTTCGATATGGAGCTGTACAATAAGACTGTTGCAGCGCTGAATGAAGGCACCCAGGTCATGGGACGTGAGTACGCCGGTCTGCAGAATCCCTGGATCGGTTCCGGTGAATACAAGGTCATTCGTACCACACCTCCCGCATCCTCCCTTGCTGTAATTAAGCAGCTGATGCAGGCTGATATTGACAAGTACAACGATCAGTACGTCAACTAAAAGCGTTTACCGCTGGATTTTACATACAAGCGATAAGTGGCTACCCATGGGGCGATTGCAAAAGCAATCGCCCCATTTTTCATTCCAGAGCGATCATCAGTGTGGGAGTCTGCAACTGTCCAAAATTACAGCTCAATTTGTCTTAAATCACAGTAAATAATTGAAAAATTATATTGCAATTTGGTAAGATTGTTTGCTATAATGGCATTGTACGTACTGTGGAAATGATGTGTTTTCGGTTATGGGAAAACATCGGAAAGGAGCAGAAAATGGAAACAAAATTCTATGATAAGAACTGCATAACATTAGACGGACGTATGGATGAACCCGTTTGGGAAACCGCCAAGGAGTATACCAATTTTACAGAATTCAGAATGGGCGGCGGCGCCTTGGTTGAGCCCCAGACAAGCTTCAAGATTCTGCCCTGCGAGGACCGGATTTTTGTGGGCGTGAAGTGCTATGAGCCGGAGATGGAAGAAGCCAAAAAGGTTATGAATTCTCATAACGGCTGGGGAAACCCCGCTATTGAGATTTTCTTCTCTCCCACCGGTACAACCTTTGACTTTTATCATTTCTTCATCAGTATGAACGGTGTGGATACCATTACCAATTACTATGAAGAGGGTGGTAATATTACCCCCGATCGCTATGCGCCGGATTGGAAGAGTGCGGTATATTACGGTGAGGATTATTGGTCTGTTGAGGCTGAATTCCCCCTGACTGCCTTCTATATGACTGTGCAGAATCGGTGGAACGACACCTGGCTGTTTAACATTGGCCGCTCCCGCACTATGTGGAATTACACATCCAAATGGTACGATTATTTCTACAGTACGTGGAGTCCTCTGTATATGGGCTTTAAGGATGTTAAGAATTTTAATTCCATTAGCGGCTTCCCCATGCGTCGGGAATGTGATGATGTTTGCATCCATTCTGCAACTGCCAAGCTGGAAGAGCGGGTATCCGACGGCTATCGCGGCACGATGAACGTGCGGGTCAACTGCTCCGTGGGCGGCGATTTTATCGTAACCACCGATCATTCTGAGCCTGTGCAGGTTACCCTGCAGCCTGGTACCAATGAGGTGCCGGTACCCTGCCACTTCGCTGATTTGAACCGTTACAGCGTTGCTCTGGGAGCTAAACGCATCAGCGACGGTGTGGAATTCAAGCGTCATTATCCCGTTACCGCGGTCTACGAACCGATTAAGCTCCATATGACGCTTCCTGAATACCGCAACAATTTCTACCCCGGTCAGGATTATTCCAAGGTGGTTGGTACTGTAACTGCTACCAAAGCTGTTACAGTGATGCTAGAAGGTCCCGGCATCGAGACTCAGGTGATTACCCCCGATGCAGAGGGCAATTTTACCTTTGAAACCCCCAATTTCCAAGAAGGAACTGCCATTTTGACAGTATCCACCGTCACCGACGAGTTGGTGAAGAAGATTCGTCGTCTGCCCCCTTCCAAGCATATGATGACCTGGATCTCCGGCGGCAATCTGATCGTCAACGGCAAGCCGGTTATGCGGCGGGATATGTTCAGCCCCTATTATGCCGGTGGCGTTGCATTCCAGCGCAGATACGATGCGGACAATCTCTACATTACAAAAGAATTGAAATCCCAGGTGGGCGGCATGCAGCCCGGCTGTCTGATCGGTCCCAGTGAACAGCCCGGCGGCGAAGCCACCAAGGACGGAAAGCCCAGTGAGGAAATGCTGCGCAAGATCGACGAGTTGATCGAGAAGAACGCAGACTCCGATTTTGCTTACTACTACATTTCCGACGAACCGGAGTGCCGTGGTCTTTCTACCATTTATTTCGAGCACCTGTATGAGTATGTGGCGGAAAAAGACCCATATCACGTGCTCCTTTCTGCCAGCCGCGACCCCAATCAATACCTGGGCATTGCCGACTGGTTTGAGAACCATGCCTATATTAATCCCTTTATGGATGAAAACGGCAAGCGTACCTATGCCCGTACCTTTAACACTTTGGGCGGCTATGTGGATAAGATTTCCAGTCTGAATTTGCCCGATAAGTGCGGTGGCTTTATGCCCACCTTCTTTTCCAATAAGGGTTCTTCACCGCTGTCTGACTATCCCACTTTGGAAGAACTGATCTGCCATACCTGGGCAGGTATGATTCACGGCGCAAAGTCCGTGTGTCCTTATGCTTACCACGATGTGAATGACCGTCCCCATCTTTACGAGGGCGCACGTTTCCTGTTCTCCAGCCTGGAAGCCGTAGAAGACATTATGCTCTTTGCGGAGCGTACCCAGCTGGCAAGAACCGATGAATATGAGGTCATGCACTATGACTACAACGGCGAAAAAATGTTTGTTCTGGTGAACTTTATTGATGCGCCTCAGCGTGTTACTGTAGAGAACCTAAGCGGTGAATGGTACAACTTCCGCCACGAGGGTATGATTACCGGGAACACCTTTGATTTGAAGCCGTTTGAAGTTGTGATCGGCACCAGCAAGAAGAGAGACGCAGGTCTGCCCACTTACGAGGAAGTTGCTGCGCTGGTGGATAAGCTGGAGTACGAGCGTACACATCGGAGAAACTTGCTGTTCGATCGCCAGCAAGATATCGAATTTAGCACATCCGGCGTCGTCCGTCCCCATAAGCTGTTCGACGGCGTGCGGGACAATTATGCCTGGAGCTGCAACTTTGGAGACAAGTTCCTGGAACTGGACTTGACCAAGGTGAAGCCTACCTTCAATACGGTGATTGTCTACGGTTATAACATTGAGGATATGACCTTGCAGGTCAGAAACAATGATGAGCTGTCCGTCCCTGCGATGGATGTTGCTCAGACCGACGAATACGCCATTACCTTCACCATGAAGGAAGCGATTTCTCCCGACTGTCTGCGGTTTGAATTCCCCAAGGACAGAGTAGAGGTTTACGAAATCGAAGTGTTCTGATTCAAGAATCAATAAAAACCGGACATTTGTCCGGTTTTTATTTTGTAAAAATACAGATAACAATGGATTTTTTGCAAATCTTGTGTTATAGTTATTGAATATAGTGATATTTACTGTCACAAGAATGAAAAATACGAAAAAGAAGGCGTGAAGGTCAAATGACAAAAATTGATGTGTATTCCGGCTTTTTGGGGGCGGGAAAAACTACTCTGATTAAAAAAATGATTGCGGAAAGCTATGCCGGTGAAAAACTGGTGCTGATTGAGAATGAATTTGGCGAGATCGGCATTGACGGAGGTTTTTTGCAGGATGCCGGTATCAATATTACAGAGATGAACTCCGGCTGCATTTGCTGCAGTTTGGTGGGCGATTTCGGCAAGGCTTTGAAACAGGTGATCGATGATTACAACCCCGACCGCATTGTCATTGAGCCCTCCGGTGTGGGCAAGCTGTCGGATGTGATTGCCGCTGTGGAAAAGGTGACAAATGAAAATGTTGTTCTGGACTGCACTGTGGCTGTGGTCGATGCGGGCAAGGTGAAGGTCTATATGAAGAACTTTGGTGAGTTCTATAACAACCAGATTGAAACCGCTGCCACCATCGTCTTGTCCCGCACGGATGCTGTCTCTCCCCAGAAACTCAATGATGCCATGGTGCTTTTGCGTGAGCATAACAGTGACGCCACTATTGTAACAACACCTTGGGATCAGCTTAACGGGAAGCAGCTGATGGAGGCAATGGAGGGGAAGGCGAAGGTGTCTGCCGATTTGGCGCAGATGAAGGAAGCGCATCATCACCATCACGAGGAACACCATTGCTGTGGCCACCACCATGACCATGAGGAGCACCACGGCTGCGGCCATGATCACGACCATGAAGAGCACCACTGCTACGGCCACCATCACGACCATGAGGAGCACCATCACCATGAACACGGAGAGCATTGCTCCTGTGGCCATGAGCACCATGACCACCACCATCATCACGCCGATGAGGTGTTTACCGCCTGGGGCGTAGAAACCCATAAGAAGTTCACCGTTGACGCAATCCGCAGCGCCCTTTCTGCGCTGGACAGCGGCACTTGCGGAACTGTGCTGCGGGCTAAGGGTATTATAGCAGGGGAGAATGGCAGCTGGATTCACTTTGACTTTGTCCCCGGTGAAGTGGATATGCGCAGCGGCAGCGCCGCCGTTACCGGCAAGCTGTGCGTCATCGGTTCCGGGCTGCTGGAAGATAAGATTGCAGAGCTGTTTGGAGTGTAAAATGATACAGATTCCAGTCTATGTATTTACCGGTTTTTTGGACTCCGGAAAGACGAAATTTATTCAGGAAACCTTGGAAGACCCCCGTTTTAACGCCGGTGAGCGTACACTGCTGCTGGTGTGCGAGGAAGGGGAAGAGGAGTACGACTTTGCCCCCTATCCCCATAAAAATGTGTTTTTAGAGGTCGTGGACCAGAATACGGTCACCACCAAGCAACTGCAGCAGTTAGCGAAAAAGCATAAAATCCAGCGGGTAGTGGCAGAGCTGAACGGTATGTGCCTTGTGGGTGACCTGTATAGCCGTTTTCCCGAGGATTGGGTCCTTGCCCAGGAGGTTATGTTTGCCGACTCTACCACGTTTTTGTCCTATAATGCCAATATGCGGAACTTAGTGATGGACAAGCTGGTGGGTGGCCAGATGGTGGTCTTTAACCGCCTGGCTCCCGGGCAGGATACTATGCCTCTGCACAAGATTGTACGTGCTGCCAACCGGAGAATGGACATTCTCTATGACTATACCGATGGCACAACTGCCTTTGATGAAATTGAAGACCCGCTGCCCTTTGACATTAACGCCCCTGTGATTATGATTCATGATGAGGACTATGCCCTTTGGTATCGGGACGTAAATGAGGAACCGCAGAAGTATGACGGGAAAACTGTCAGCTTCAAGGGACAGGTGGCGCTGCTTCGCAGGGAGAAGAACGGCATGTTCGCCCCCGGCCGGTTTGTGATGACCTGCTGTGAGGACGATATTCAGTTTTGCGGAATTCCGTGCCGTTACGAAAATGCCGGGGATTTGGAGCCTCGGGACTGGGTTGCGGTAACCGCTGCAATTTCCGCGGAGAAACACACCCTTTATCACGGGGAGCTTGGCCCTGTGCTGACGGCGGTAAAGGTTGTTCCGGCAGTGCCTGCGCAGCCGGATGTGGCAACATTTTAACCTGAAAGGAGCGGCTTATGTATCAGCCATTAGCAGACCTTCTGCGTCCGGACACCTTGGATGAAGTATACGGGCAGGAGCATATTTTAGGCAAGGGAGCGGTGCTGCGCCGCTTGATTGATTCGGGAAACATTCCCAATATGATTTTCTACGGTCCCAGCGGTACGGGTAAGACCACAGTTGCCAACATCATCGCCAAGCAGACCAACCGTAAGCTGTACCAGCTCAATGCAACAACCGCATCAACTGCTGACATTAAGAATATCGTGGCGGAGCTGGACACCTTTATGGCCCCCAACGGCGTTCTGCTGTATCTGGATGAAATTCAGTCTTTCAATAAAAAACAGCAGCAGTCACTGCTGGAGCATATTGAAAACGGCAAGATTACCCTCATTGCCTCCACCACGGAAAACCCCTACTTCTATGTGTTCAATGCCATTTTGAGCCGTTCCACGGTGTTTGAATTTAAGCAACTGTCCAAGGAAGCGGTGCTGCAGGCTGTACACCGGGCTGTGCACTTTTTAGAGCAGAGAACCGGCTTGCAGGCCGCCTGTGAGGAAGGTACGTTGGAATATATCTCGATGGCCTGTGGCGGCGACCTGCGGAAGGCACTGAATGCTTTGGAGGTGCTGTTTTCTGCCGGTGTACCGGAGGGGGACACATTGGTTATCACGTTGGCGGATGCCAAAACCGTCACCCAGAAAAGCGCCATGCGCGCCGACCGGGACGGGGACAACCATTACGATTTGCTGTCCGCTTTGCAGAAATCCATCCGGGGCTCTGATCCGGATGCTGCCTGTCACTATTTGGCAAGGCTGCTGGAGGTGGGGCAGATGCAGTCTGCCTGCCGGCGGCTGATGGTGATTGCGGCGGAGGATGTGGGACTTGCCTATCCCATGATCATCCCCATTGTCAAATCCTGTGTGGATATGGCGATGATGCTGGGGATGCCGGAAGCACGCATTCCTCTGGGGGATGCGGCGGTGCTGATGGCAACCAGCCCTAAGTCCAACACCGGGCACGTTGCGCTGGATATGGCGCTTGCGGATGTGCAAAAGGGAAATACCGGTGATTTTCCCCGGCATTTGCAGAATATGCACGCAGATACTTATACCATGGAACGGGAGCAGGGCTATCTCTATCCTCATAATTACCCTCATGCGTGGGTACAGCAGCAGTACCTGCCTGATAATCTGGTGGGTACTCAGTACTATCACTTTGGTGATAACAAACTGGAGCAGGCGGCAAAGCAGTACTGGGCTGCCATTAAGGGGGAGTAATATGGATATCCGACTGGGAGATATTCTGGTAATGAAAAAAGCACACCCCTGCGGTGAAAAACAGTGGCTTGTACTCCGCATCGGCGCAGATTTTCGACTAAAATGCCTGGGCTGCGGTCATGAATTGATGACACCCCGGTTTAAGGCAGAGAAAAATATTCGCCAGGTACTCAGAAAAGACTCGACAGAATGAAACGGGAGCCGATTGTATCGGGTGCCGCTTTTTTTGTTTTGGGGTTTCTGCTTGGAGAAAGGGACAGTAGCTTAGGGGAATCTGCTGACAAGCTGCCATCTTCAACCGACGGCATTTGCCGGGGAAAATCTCTATACTGAGTTTACCGATAGGGGGTGTACGGATGACGGTATATTTAGATGGTGTGTTGTTACTCAATTTTCTTGTTGATTTTCTTTTGCTGTTGGCAGCCAGCCGGCTATGCGGCTTTCCTGTGCGGATCGCCAGAGCTGCGGCGGGAGGAGCGCTGGGCGGCGTTTATGCGGCGCTTTGTCTGCTTCCTGGGTTTGCGTTCCTTGGGAATCTTCTTTGGCGTACGGTCAGCCTGTGGGCTATGGCAGTGATTGCCTATGGATTCTCCTTAAGTGCCTTGCGCAGAGGATTGGTATTTGCGTTTTTGAGCCTTGCTTTGGGCGGGGCTGTGATGGGGATAGGGAAGGGCGGTATTCTCGGCATTGTGTGTGCAGCTGGGATCATCTGTCTTTTGTGCTGCGTCGGTTTTCGTGGGAGATTGGGAGGAACGAACTATCTTCCCGTAGAGCTCAGTTATGGGGGGAGGAACCTGAGGCTGACAGCTTTGCAGGATACCGGTAATACGCTCCTTGATCCCGTAACAGGGCAGCAGGTTCTTGTGATTGGAGCAGATGCGGCGCAGAAACTAACCGGACTTACACTGCAACAGCTCCAAAGCCCGGTAGAATCTGTTGGTGCAATTCCCGGGCTCCGGTTAATCCCTTATCACTGTGTGGGCGGTTGCGGATTTATGCTTGCCTTGCGTTTGCAAGATGTGAAGATCGGTTCGTGGCAGGGGAGTACCTTGGTGGCGTTTGCGCCGGAAGGACTTAATAGGGAAGGAGCATATCAAGCGTTAACAGGAGGGGCATTATGAAGGGTAAATTGTTGGTTTTTTTAGCAAAGATTGGACTGATAGGCAGAGAAAATATCTATTATATCGGTGGCGCAGATGTGTTGCCGCCTCCACTAAAGGGGACGCAGGAGCAGGAAGCTCTGATGGCCCTTGAGCAGGGAGATGAAGCGGCCAAGCAATTATTGATTGAACGGAATCTTCGCCTGGTTGTGTTTATCGAAGTCGGAGGCCAAGCGGTCTTAGGAAGACAAACTGGTAAGACAACTCCTTGGCTCACAGAACGACATGGCTACGATCCGACTTCTGATGGCCCTTGAGCAGGGAGATGAAGCGGCCAAGCAATTATTGATTGAACGGAATCTTCGCCTGGTTGTGTTTATCG
>JAZQGT010000002.1:0-11674 GCA_045540155.1 Faecousia sp. | reverse complement strand
TATAACGCTTAAACAATCCATTTATTGTCCAAGGTGTTCTGTTCGTCTTTGCGTTATTCAATTTGCAAGGTACATCGCTCCCCGCTCGCGGTGAGCCTGTTCATTCTAGCATAACCGCATACCCTTGTCAAGAAGTTTTTTCAAGTTTTCTCAACTTTTTTCAAGGCTATTTGTCATGCCGCTGCATCTCCTGTCGGAGGCGCTTGCTAATAATAGCAGAAGGCTATCACTTTGTCAATCACTGATTTTGAGTTTTTTTGTTTTTGTATTAACCGGTGTAATTTTTCGCCTTCCAATCCTTCAGCTTTGGTAATTTTTGATGAACGCGCAGGTATTGTGTCGTATCCTTTACCTTCCCTCTCCCGTCACAGACGCACACCCTTACAGACGGCTTGAGATGCTGCCGCAGGCTGTCCACCTCATCAACCGCATCTTCTGATACCAGCAGATACGCCGCCGTATCCAGATACACCACCTTAGGCGTATTTTTCTTTAATGCCTCCAGCGCCTGCTCAGCAGTTTCCCCATAGCCCAGATGCTCCGTGTCCGTTTCCAAAACCACCTGATCCCCATCCATATAGACCGCCACCGCCTCAACTGGCAGCAAGTCTGCCACATTCACCCTGTTGAGCGGTGCAAACAGCAGTGACACCAGAATCAAAACATACAAAAACTTTCTCACGCCTGATTCCTCCTGTCCCGTGGATGCAGCTTTTCGCTGCGGAATTTTGTCTTTTTCAGTCTGCGGCGCAGAAGTCTGCCGGTATAGGAGAGATAATTGATACCAAGACACTTCAGTCCGGACAGATGAATCAGCAGAATCACCAGACCGGCCAATGTGCCGAACAAGCCCCCCACTGCCGACAGCATGGCAATGCCAAACCGCCACACCCGCAGGGCATTGGCAAGGTCACGGTTTGGCAGCACAAAGCCGCAGATACCGGCAACCGATACCGCAATCAGCGCCACCGGCGAGATGATTCCCGCCTCCACCGCCGCAGTACCCACCACAATGCCGCCAATTACCGACACGGATTGCCCAATCGCCTGGGGCAGGTGTATGCCCGACTCCTGCAGCAGCTCAAAGGCAATCAGCAGCCCCAACACCTCCGATGTTGTGGTAAAGGGCACAGATTGCTTGCTTTCTATAATGGATTGCAGCAGGGGCAGCGGAATCAGAGACTGATGGTATGCAGCCAGCGCAATATAAAGGCCGGGCAGCAAAAGACCTGTCACCAGCGCCAGATACCGCAATATGCGCACCGCAGACGCGCCCACATAATCCCTGCCCCGGTCCTCAGGGCTTTCCATCAGATACATCAAATCCGCAGGCGCAAGATACCCCAGAGGCAATCCGTCCACCAAAAGCCCTACCCTTCCGTCCAGAAGCCCCTGACAAAAGCGATCCGACCGCTCGGTATACTGCAGCAAAGGAAACGCTGTTGTTCTGGAGCCGGTAACGTACTCCTCCACCGCGGAGGGGCTAATAAGGCCGTCAATGTCAATGGATAACAGCCGGGACTTCATCCTCTCCACCAAGCTTGGGTCGGTAATGCCCTCCAGCCATACGACGCTCACATTGGTAAGGCTCCGCTTTCCCACCTGGGTTTCGTACAGCCGCAAATCCGGAGAGCGCAGATGCCTGCGGATATAGCTGGTATTGGAGCGGATCGTTTCCACAAAGGCGTCTTTGGCTCCCTTAACGGTATTTTCCACCTCCGGCGCAGAAGTGCCCCGCTTATCCGGTGTTCTGACTTCAAAGCCAATGGCGCCAACCCCGGGAAACAACACCACACAAAAGCCATTGACCAACAGCAGCGCCACGCTGTTCAGATCCTCACACTTTTTTGCCACATTATTATATATGGCTCCACCCAATGCGCCTTGGTACAGTTGTTCCATGGTTTCCCCCCGAAGGTGTTGGGTAATGGGCTTAAAGATATAGTCAGAAGCATAGGCGGAGGCAATCAGTCCGTCGATGGCATAGGCATAGAGGGTATGCCTTCCGCAGCGCAGCTCCCTGCGGATAAAATCCGCGGCATCCCGGAAGATATTTGTGATATTCTCATCGGTCAGTTCGCCGGTATAAGTCAGTTTATCCATCTTTCCCACCTCCCGGATATTTTGTCCCAAAATATTGGTATTATGTGGATAGGAATTGCATTTTATGGAAGAAAGTGGTATACTATTTCATTATTGCGAAAAAGGGAGGAATCTCAATGTCCCATGTGATTGCCGCCGTGTCCACCGGCAACCAAATCAGCGCCATCGGTATCCTGCGTCTGACAGGTGACGGCTGCGCCCAGGTTGCGGACAAGGTCTTCACATTAAGCAGCGGTACTCCCCTCTGGGATGCGCCCAACCGAAAACTGGTGCTGGGTGCGCTGAAAGACTGCCAAGGACGGATTATCGACCAGTGCATGGCGGTCTACACCCGGGCGCCCCACACCTACACCGGGGAAGACACAGTGGAATTCCACTGCCACGGCTCGCCGGCCGTGCTTGCCGAAGGCTTGAATGCGCTCTTTGCCGCCGGCGCTGTACCCGCAAAGCGGGGTGAGTTCACCAAACGCGCCTTTCTCAACGGGCAGCTGGATTTGACTCAGGCGGAAGCTGTCATTGATTTAATTGAGGCGGAAACTGCCGATGCCGCTGCCAATGCGGCAGGGCAGGTAGGCGGTCGGTTGCAGAACAAGCTGTCCCCCATCTATCAGAACCTGACAGACCTGTGCAGTCATTTTCACGCGGTGCTGGACTATCCCGACGAGGACATCGAGGACTTTGGACTGGACCGTTACAGCGCCTCCCTGCGGCAGGATGCCAAGGAGCTGTATGCGCTGCTGCAAACCTACGGGCAGGGACAGATCTTAAAGCAAGGTGTGGCTGCTGCCATTGTGGGAAAACCCAATGTAGGAAAGTCCAGCCTGCTGAACGCGCTGGCTGGCTATGAACGGGTCATTGTTACGGAGATTGCCGGCACCACCCGGGATACCGTGGAGGAGACCGTGATGCTGGGCGCTACGCGCCTGCGGCTCATTGACACCGCCGGAATCCGGGAAACTGCTGACCGCATTGAAGCCATCGGTGTGGAGCGATCCAGACAGGCGGTGGAAAATGCAGATTTGGCGCTGTTCGTCTGCGACGGCTCCCAGCCCCTTACCGACGAAGATAAGGCGGTTATCGAAGTATGCATGGAGGCGGAAAACGCCATTGCGCTCATTAACAAATCTGATTTGGGCAGTGTAGTTACCCCCTCCGACCTTCCCTTCATGCAGGTAATTTCCGTATGTACCAAAACCGGTGAGGGACTGGACCAGCTGGCAGATACCATCGATGGGATGTTCGCAAACGAAATACCCTGCGACGGCTCGATTCTCACCAACCCCCGGCAGTTTGATGCCATCCGACGGGCTTATGAAGCCATGCTGGCGGCTCTGCAGGGACTGAAGCTGGGACAGACCCCGGACGCGGTACTCACCGATGTAGAGGCCGCCATGGAGGCCATAGGCGAGGTTACCGGCAATACCGTCCGGGAGGACATCACTGCCAGAATTTTTGAACGCTTTTGTGTAGGAAAATGAGTACTATGATTTATTTAGACAATTCCGCCACCACCAAGCCCTGCAAAGAGGCTGTGGGGGCGATGACAGATGCGCTGACTGTAAATTGGGGCAACCCCAGCGCCCTGTATCAGTTCGGCATTGATGCCGCCGGTTTGCTCCGCGCCGCCCGGCACAAGGTCGCAGCCGCTATGGGCGCAGAGCCGGACCGGGTATTCTTCACCTCCGGCGGCACGGAGGCAAATAACTGGGCGATTTTCAGCACCGTCAAGCGGTATGGCAAACGAAACAAGCATATTATCACCACTGCCATTGAGCACCCGGCCATTTTGCGCTGTATGAACGAGTTGGAGCATCAAGGTTATGAAATTACCTATCTTCAACCGGACAGTTTAGGAAACATCTCTGCCGATGCCTTAAAAGCCGCGCTGCGCAAGGACACGGTGCTGGTGTCCGTTATGATGGTAAACAACGAAACCGGCGCGGTGATGCCCATTTCCCAGATGGCAAAGCTCACCCACAAGCTGTGTCCCGACGCCATTTTCCACACCGATGCGGTGCAAGGCTTTCTGAAAATCCCCTTTGCCGCCAAAACCTTGGGCGCGGATTTGATCTCCGTATCCTCTCATAAGATCCACGGTCCTAAGGGCGCAGGGGCGCTGTATGTCAGTCCCAGGCTGAAAGCCTTCCCCCCGCTGCTGCTGGGCGGCGGCCAGGAAAACGGCTTCCGCAGCGGCACAGAGGGCACACCGGCAATTTTCGGCTTTGCCGCCGCCTGCGAGGCCTGTAAAGCAAGTATGCAGGCGGATATCGCAAAAGAAAAGGCGTTGCTTAATAGCGCGGTAGAAAAGTTATGTAAACTAGATGGATTGGTAATTAACGGCACCCATGAAGCGCCGCACATACTGTCTTTATCCATTCCCGGTCTGCCCACCCAAAATTCCATCAACATTTTGCAGGATGCCGGGATCTGTGTATCCGCAGGCTCTGCCTGTGCCAAAGGCCATCGCAGTCATGTGATGACTGCCATGGGGCTGAAACCGGAGGTCATCGACGGCTCGTTCCGGGTGTCCATTTGCCGGGACACCACCGAGGAAGAGATGGAAACCCTTTGCAATGTGATTGCAGAGGAGCTTCTCCCCCGGGCAAGATAATAAAATAAAGGCCCCCTTGTGTAAAGGGGGCTGTCAGTTCAATAGGCTGACTGGAGGATTGTTGCTATAAAAACAACCCCTCCACCCAGTGTGCGCACTGGGCACCTCCCCTTACACAGGGGAGGCTTTTTATTTCTTATTTCACAATTTCAAACTGCTGCTCGGCAGTTAAATCCACCACGGTGCAGTCGTTGGCGTATGTACACTCAGGCAAGATAATCATAGCTGCCAGCTCGTCGACATTGGCTGGCAGAGGCGCCAGATGCCAGATTGCCGCATTCATCTTCACCAGTGTGTGCTTAGGCACCAGAAATGCCTTGGCAAGCTCTGTTACAGGCGTACCGGCAGAGGCAGGGGCTACGTGGAGAATCATATCATCGTTCATGGGCAGAATCATTTCCCACGTGGTGGTGTGATACTCCTGCTGGGTAATGACCATCTTAGTGGGCTTCTTCACCAGAATGGGAGAATAACCAACCCGATGATTGCTGTCGGCATTGACTCTGTCCGGGAAGAACCGGTGCAGCTCGCCGCACAGGGCATAGCCTTGGGGCTTTTCCATGGGATAAAACTGACCAAAGGGAGCAAACGCTTCATTGGTAAGGGGTTCTACGTGAATCTGACGCATAGTATTTCCTCCTGTTTTGTTTATATTTATATTGTAGCTTGCTTTGTATCCCCTGTCAACCATTCTACCGCCTCCAGAGCGGCAATCCCGGCAACAGACAGGTTTTCCGTCACCACAGGGCTGGTGACAAGGCCGGATTCCATACATTCTGCGATGTGCTTTGCTTCATAAACAAGCTCATGCTCACAGGGAAATTCCACCGCCAATGGCCCTTGCCCGTGGATATGGAACACCGCTTTTCTCGCCTTCCAGTACTCCGGAAGCTCCACTGTACCCTTGTCTCCATACAGCCATGCGGTGTTGTCCAGGGTGGCGCGGGTGCTGTTTTTAATGCTGAACAGCATGCCGTTTTCCATCTCACCGGACAGAGCATACTGCCACTCAGCACCACACTCCGTAACGGATTTTACACCAACCATGGTCTTAATATCCCCAAACAGCCACTGCAGCAGCTGCACCGCATAAATACCGCTGGACAGCAGCGTACCGCCGCCGGCCGCCTTATCAAACTGCCACGCATTGTAACCGGCAGAGAAGCTGTGGCTCAGCTGCGCCATATAGATTTGCCCCAATTCACCGGAGAGAAGCCTGTCCCGCACCGCCAGAATTGCCGGCAGGAACAGCATCTTCTGCGCCTCCATCAGGAACAGTCCTCTTTCTCTTGCATAAGCAAACAGCTCCTTTGTATGAGCAGCATTTGTGGTGCAGGGTTTTTCGCACACCACGTGCTTGCCCGCCTCCAGCGCCGCCATTGCCAAGGGGTAATGCTGGGCATTGACCGGGGAAATATAAACAATGTTTACATCCGGGTCCTCCAGCAGTTCCTTGTGGCTGCTGTAGGCTTTGGGAATGTTCCATTTTTCCGCAAATTGCACTGCTTTTTCCAAGGTGCGGGAGGATACCGCTGCAATCTCCCCCGCTCCCGCGGCACGGACTGCCGCAATGAACCGGGGCGCAATGGACGATGTGCTTAAAATGCCGTAACGGAGCATACTCTTCTCCCCTTTCTTGCTTTTAACCCTATTATACCGGCTTTTCTCCCCCTTTGCAACGGTAGTATTTGCATTTTGCTCCACGGTGCGGTATACTGAACATATCAACAAAGATTGGTGGAAAACAGCTATGATTGATTTGCACCTGCACTTAGACGGCTCTCTCTCACCGGAGGATGTGTTGTGCCTTGCCAAGGCGGCAGACATCCGGCTACCCCGGGAGGATGCGGAGTCTCTCCGACCGCTGTTGGAGGTTACCCCGGACTGCCGAAATTTAGGGGAATATTTGGAAAAGTTTGACCTGCCGCTGCAGGTCCTGCAAAGGGAAGAAACCGTAGCGCAGGCTGTGTATCTTCTGCTTGGCCGTTTGGCGGAGCAGGGGCTGATCTACGGAGAAATCCGCTTCGCTCCCCAGCTGCACCTGCTGAGCGGACTTACCCAGCAACAGGTAGTAGCTGCCGCCGCAAAGGGGCTGGAACGGGGCATCGCGGAATTTGGCATGCCTGCTCAGCTGATTTTGTGCTGTATGCGGGGTGACGCCAACCTTGCCGCCAATTTGGAAACAATTCGTGTAGCGAAGGAATTTCTAGGCAAGGGTGTCTGCGCGGTGGACTTAGCCGGCAATGAAGCCGCCTACCCCACAGAGGATTTTACCGCAGTCTTTTCCTTGGCAAGGGAAATGCAAATTCCCATTATTATCCACGCCGGAGAGGCTGCCGGGGCGGAAAGTGTCCGGCAAGCGCTCAAGCTGGGGGCAAAGCGAATCGGTCACGGCATCCGCTCCGTAGAGGACAGCAATCTTCTCGGCCTTCTGGCAAACCGACAAACACCTTTGGAGCTGTGCTATACCAGCAATTTACAAACCAAAGCAGTAGAGGAAACCGCCTATCCCATCTGCCGGCTTTTGAACGCGGGAATTTCCATTACAATTAACACCGACAACATGACCGTATCCGGCACAAACCTGCACAGGGAATACACGCTTTTGCGGGACACTTTCGGATTAACAGAGCAATCGCTGCAAGCCATCGCCTGCAATGCAGCCGGTGCCGCCTTTGCGCCGATAGATGTGAAGGAAAAATTAAAAGGGCAGATTGCAGAAGCTTTTACCGGTTGGCTGAATCAAGCATAAAAAACAGAGGGTTGTTAAACCCTCTGTTTTTGATTTCATTATCTTTTAACTCTAGCGTTGCCGCCCCAGACGCTCCAAACCACGTCCTCGTCAGCAGGCTGTGCGTAGTCGGTGAGGAAGGTGGTAGCCAGCGCGCCGGATGCCCAGCCGAACTGAATCCACTTCTCGGACTCCCAGCCCTTCAGAATACCGTAGAGCATGCCGCCCACGAAGCCGTCGCCGCCGCCAATGCGGTCCAGCACGGTAATCCGGCGAGGCTCTACCACGTGCCACTCATCGCCCGCCAGCATAATGGCGCCCCACAGGTGGGAGTTGACGTTCTCAACCTGACGCAGCGTGGTGGCGAACACGGAAGCATTGGGGAACTGGGCCTTAACCCGCTTGATCATTTCCTTAAAGGAGTCGATCTTTGCGGCGATGTCCTTACCGCCTGCCTCGGGGCCCTGCACGCCCAGGCACAGCTGGAAGTCCTCCTCGTTGCCGATGAGAATATCAGCAACGGAGGCAATCTCGGTGAAGATATCGTGCAGCTCCTGCTCGCGGCCCTTCCAGAAGGAAGCCCGGTAGTTCAGGTCGAAGGAAATCAGGGTGCCGTACTTCTTGGCAGCGCGGGCCAGCTCCAGGCAGAACACACTGGTGTCGTGGGACAGCGCGCCAATAAGGCCGGACAGGTGCAGAATGCCCACACCCTCCTGACCGAAAATACGGTCCAGATCGAAGTCCTTGATATTCAGGGTGCGGCCAACCTCACCGGCACGGTCGTTGCACACGCGGGGTCCACGGGAACCGTAGCCGGAGTCAGCAATGTTAAACTGATGGCGGTAGCCCCAGGGATCGCCCTGCTCCACTTCCTTGCCCTCGTAGTCCATGCCACGGGAGCGCAGGTCACGCTTGATGAAGTCAGCCACAGGGCTGTCCTTGACAAAGGTGGTCAGCACCTTGGTGGGCAGACCCAGATAAGCAGAGATAGATGCCACATTGGTCTCAGCGGAGGTTGCCTGCATCATAAACATATTGGAGGAAGCAACAGGCTGACCATTGGGAGGGGTGATACGAACACCCATACTGGTGGGAACTACCAGTGCGTACTTGCAATTTTCACGAAGCTTCATAGAATTTTCCTCTCTTTCTCTCATTACACGTCGTACTGGGTAGCGGAGGTGTTGCCACCGTGACCGGTCCAGTTGGTGTGGAAGAACTTACCTCTGGGCTCGTCAATGCGCTCGTAGGTGTGGGCGCCGAAGTAGTCACGCTGTGCCTGCAGCAGGTTTGCCGGCAGACGGTCGCAGCGGTAGCCGTCATAGTAAGCCAAAGCGGAGGAGAATGCGGGAGTGGGCATACCGCTGAGCGCGCCCTGTGCCACTACCTTACGCCAGCCGGAGAGCAGCTCGTCGATCTTCTTGGTGAAGTAGGGATCCAACAGCAGGTTGGTAAGACCGGGGTTGTTGTCGAAGGCTTCCTTGATCTTGCCAAGGAATACAGAGCGGATAATACAGCCGCCGCGCCACATCAGCGCAATACCGCCGTAGTTCAGATTCCAGCCGTAGGTCTTAGCAGCTGCACGCATCAGCGTGTAGCCCTGGGCATAGGAAACAATCTTGGAAGCCAGCAGGGCGCAGCGGATGTTCTCAATCCACTGAGCCTTCTCCTCAGCGGTCAGCTTCAGAGCGGCTTCAGCCTTACCGGGCAGCACCTTGGCAGCCTCTACGCGCTCGTCCTTCATAGCGGAGAGGCACCGGGCAAACACAGCCTCACCGATAAGGGTCAGAGGCACGCCCTCGTCCAGAGCAGCGATACCGGTCCACTTACCGGTACCCTTCTGGCCGGCGGTGTCCAGGATCTTCTCCACGATGGGCTCGCCATCGGTGTCCTTGTAAGCCAGGATATCCCGGGTAATCTCAATGAGATAGCTGTCCAGGTCGCCCTTCATCCAGTCGGCAAAGACTTCGTGCATCTCGTCATCGGACATGCCCAGCATGTTCTTCATCAGGTGATAGGCTTCGCAAATCAGCTGCATATCGCCGTACTCGATGCCGTTGTGGACCATCTTCACAAAGTGGCCTGCGCCGTTCTCGCCCACCCAGTCACAGCAGGGAGATCCGTCTTCCACCTTGGCGCAGATAGCCTGCAGAATATCCTTCACATAGGGCCATGCAGCAGGAGAACCGCCGGGCATCAGGGAAGGACCGTTCAGAGCGCCCTCTTCGCCGCCGGAAACACCGGAGCCAATATAGAGCTTGCCCTTGGATTCCACATACTGGGTGCGGCGAATGGTATCGGGGAAGTGGGAGTTACCGCCGTCGATAATAATATCACCGTCGTCCAGCAGGGGCAGCAGCGCCTCAATGGTAGCATCCACAGCAGCGCCTGCCTTAATCATCATCATAATCTTACGGGGCTTTTCAATGCTGGCAACCAGCTCCTCCATGGAGTAAGCGCCAATGATATTCTTGCCTGCGCCGCGACCTTCCACGAAGTTCTTCACCTTCTCGGTGGTGCGGTTGTACACGGCAACTGTGAAGCCCTTGGACTCCATGTTCAGCACCAGATTCTCGCCCATAACGGCAAGACCAATCAGACCAATATCAGCTTTTTTCATTTGAGGTTCTCCTTTATTGTTAATTGAATATTTCATTTATTTATGAACTTCTCTGTGCCGCTGGCGCAGACCGTCCAATACAGAGTATGGAATCTCCAGCTCGCCCCTGCCCTTGCCGATGGCAATGTGGGGCTTGTTGGCGCCGTGATAATCCGTGCCGCCGGAGATAACCAGTCCCAACTCCTGCGCCATAGCGCGGTAGCGCTGCTCCATATCCGGCGTGTAGTCGGTATAATACCCTTCCACTCCGTCAAGGCCGTAGGGAATCAGACTTTTCAGGTATTCCCGCAGCTCATCATCAGGCTTTTTAATCAGATGCAGGTGCGCCGCCACCGCAATGCCGCCTGCCTCCCGAATGAGAGATACCGCCTCCGGACCGGTCAGTGCCTGCCGGTTGGAGTAGGCATAGCAGCCAACACTCAAATAGCGGTTAAAGGCGTCTTTCACCGATTCGGCATAGCCCTTGCGAACCATAATCTGGGCAAAATGGGCGCGGCACAGAACATCGTTGCCACCCGCCTCCGCTTTCAGCTCGTCCATGGTAATGTCAAAGCCCTGCTCATTCAGCTTTCGGCAGACCTCTTCCTGCCGCTCGTTGCGGACCTGCAGGGCATAGGCCATAGTATCTTGCAGCTTTTTGTTGTGGATATCCACGAAGTAACCCAAAATGTGCAGTTCCGTGTCCGACTGGGCAGACAGCTCCACCGCAGGAATCACCTCGACTCCAAGCGCTTTGCCTGCATCCATGGCCTCCTGCACGCCCGCGATAGAATCGTGGTCAGACAGGGCAATGGCAGAAAGGCCGGCATCATAGGCGGTCTTCACCACATCGGCAGGTGTCTGGGCGCCGTCGCTGCACAGGGAATGGGTGTGTAAATCAATTCTTTTCACTGATCTGCTCCTTAATCGTCGCAACCCACAGGCCCAGCGCCGGGTTGGAGATGTAGAAAATCTCCTCGCCGTCCACAGTGTTGAAGCCGTCGGTCAGCTTGGCGGGGTCGTACTTGGCAGAAGCTTCCTCATAGGACATATAGTTGAAGGCAGCGCCGCGAACCTCTACCTCGGTCAGCTTACCTGCACAGTAGGTAATGGTAAAGCGGCCGTCGGAGGAGCCGTGAATCAAGTGGGCGGCAACGGACAGATTCTGCTTCAACTCCTCGTTTTCCTCCACCAGCTTCAGTACCTGTTCCCGGCCCACGTAGCCGTATTTGCGAATGAGCCGGTCGTTCTCCTCGTCCTCACCGAAATGACCCACCGCAGGCGCCAGCACAATCAGCTCACCGCCGTCAGCAATGGCCATACGGGTCCGGTAAATGGACTTGTTGCCCAGCCATGTGCTCTTAAATTCCCGGGGATCCAGATATACAACTACCTTCTGCAGACGCTTGGACATATGGGTCAGGTTGATTTCCTGGCTCTTCTTGACAGCGGCTTCAAAGTTGGAGCGCTCTCTGCCGATGTACAGACCGTGGATGGTGACCTCGTCGCCCTTGTTGGTGGTAGTGGTCAGCACGTACAGCAGGGGGATATTTGCCAGGAAATTCTGCTCAGCATAGTCAAAGACCTTACGAACCGGAGAGAAATCCTTGCCCATGATCCGCTCCATGCC
>JAZQGT010000001.1:0-3779 GCA_045540155.1 Faecousia sp. | reverse complement strand
ATCCGTGTGCCGGTTGCTTATGGCTTGGCTTATCTGACCCGCACTCCCGAGTTCCCCCACGGTCAGCCCATCGCTCTCTTCAGCTCCCTGATGATCTCCTGGACCCTTGGCATGGTGATCTCTATCATCGTGTTCAGCCTTGGCAAATGGAAAAAGAAAATGATACTTCAGTAAGCTATCACCGCCTGATTCTCGATAATCAGGCGGTGTTCTTTTTTCCTTGTCGAAACAAGGTTTTATCTTGCTTTTTCTGTCATTTCTTAGTATGATAAAAATAACAAAAAGTTACGCTTCAGGAGGTCATTCCCGTGAGAAAAAGAATCACAGCGCTGCTTCTGTGCTTTGTCATTATCCTGACAATGGTTCCTGTCAGCGCCAATGCCGCTCAGACAACCCTTAAAATCACCAAGCAGCCCCAAAACGGATATGCCCAGGCTGGTCAAATCGCATCTGTCACCTTGTCTGCCCAAGGCGATGGTGTTCAGTATCAGTGGTATCTGCAAAACCCGGGGCAGGAAAAGTTTTACAAATCCTCCATTAACGGCAGCACATACTCCATGACCATGGATAACGATTATTCCGGCCGTAAAGTCTACTGCGTGGTTACCGACCGCTACGGTAATTCCGTTACATCCCAAACCGTCAAGCTGAGTATCCCCGCTGCGCTGAAGATCACAAAGCAGCCTGTTGATGGCTATGCAGCCGAAGGTGAAACCGTTCGAACCTCTGTCACCGCCAAAGGCGATAACCTTCAGTATCAGTGGTATCTGAAAGATCCCGGCGACAAGACTTTCAACAAGTCCTCGGTAAAAGCGAAAACCTACGCCTTTACCCTGTCCTCCACCACCTCCGGCCGGCAAGTCTACTGCGTCATCACCGATGACCACGGTAATTCCGTGACCTCCAAAACCGTAGCTTTGAAGATTTCTACTCCTTTGAAAATCACCGCACAGCCCAATAACAGCTATGTTGAACTCGGAGAAAAGGCAACGATCTCTCTTACCGCCCAGGGCGATGAACTGCAGTATCAGTGGTATCTGCAGAATCCCGGTCAGAGCAAATTCTACGAATCCTCCGTAACCGGCCCCGCATATACCGCCAAGATGAGCAGCAAATCCGCAGGCCGGCAGGTCTACTGTGTGATCACCGACCGTTTGGGCAATCAGGTAGTTTCCGACATCGCCACGATGGATCTGCCTGCTTCCATAATGATCATCCGTCAGCCCGTCGATGCCTACGCCTTTGAAGACGATATTGCCGCTGTTTCTGTCACCGCAAAGGGAGAAGGTCTTAGCTATCAGTGGTATATAAAGAACGCCGGTCAGACGGAATTCTCCAAATCCTCCATCACCAAGGCCAAATACACCGCAACCATGAGTGATAAATCCGCAGGTCGGCAGGTCTATTGTGTGATCACCGACAAGGACGGAAACACCCTGCAGACCAGAACCGCAATCCTTCACCGCAACGGCGTATTCCACAAGGATCTTGTGAAGGTCAAGCACGACGGCGGCACCAAGAATCTGGCAGAATACCTCACCTTCGACACCGCAAACCTGCTGACCTGGAAGAGCAGCGACACTTCCATCGCCAAGGTAGACGCTTTGGGTAAAGTCACCGGCCTCAAGGACGGTATCGTTACCATCACCGTCACCGACAAGACCGCTAAAAAATCCGTCAAGTGCAAGGTAAAAGTCTGCAATCTAAAGCAGGTTGCTCTGACCTTTGATGACGGTCCCAGCGCCAAAACCGCAAAGCTGCTGGATTACCTGCGGGAGAAGGACGTGAAGGTCACCTTCTTCCTGGTGGGTAACCGCCTCAACGAATTCAAGAACACCGTGCAGCAAGAGGTAAAGGACGGCCACGAGATTGGCTACCATTCCTATAGCCACAAAATGCAGCCTCAGCTATCCAACGCCCAGATCATTTCCGACTTTGAAAAGTCCAATAAGCTGCTGAAGGATTTGACCGGTGCGGAGTTTACCCTGTGGCGTACTCCCGGCGGCGATTTCAACCAGCGTGTACTAGACTGCATCGATCTGCCCCACATTATGTGGTCCGTGGACACCCGTGACTGGGAGCACCGGAACACTTACAAGGTCTACAGCTCCGTAATCGGCAGCTCCGACGGTGCCATCGTGCTGATGCATGACCTGTACGGCTCCACCGTGGACGGCGCCATCGACGCTATCGAAAAGATGCTGGAAGGCGATTATGAATTTATGACCGTCACAGAGCTTCTCAGCCGCAACGGTAGCGCACCTCAGCCCAACACTACCTACTATCGCTCCAAATAAACATATCACCGGCACGAGTTCCAAATGTCATAGAATTAGCTGTCATTGCGAACCAGCGCGCACGCTGGTGTGGGACCAAAGGGAATACCTTTAGGTACAATCTCCTTCTTAGGATGGGGATTCCCAGGAGGTGAATTGCCGCATGGCGGCAAGAGAAACCACCCTGGGGTGCGCCAGTTTGCGAACTGGCTCGGAATGACTTATTTCTTATCTTAATGACATTGGGGTTCCATGCCGGTGTTTTTTGCGCAAAAATGGGGCGCTTTCACAAGTGCCCCATTTGCTGTCATTATATCTCAGGTTTTTGCCAGTGTCAATGGTATTTTCGTCATTTTTAACTATTTTTACAGGTTGAACAAGTTCCCTTTTGTGAGTTTATGCAATATTGCGTCTTGAAAATTGCAAAATGTGGTGGTAATATAAAGGCACAAAGAAGAACACTTCTTTTTTAAAGGCTTTCCAAAATCTTCCGTTCATATAGAAATTGAGAAGTCAAACATATGAGAATGCCATACGGAAGCATTACAACCTGAAAGCCTATAGACCGCAGAAAGAGAGGTTACGCAAATGACGGAACCCAACAACTTCATGAAATGACCCTTGATCGTCAGAGTGATTAGCTGACAGATCAAGGGTCATTTCAATGGCCAGTGGCCATTGACTCTTCGTGCCCGGTTGGGCAGTATTCGTTACTTCCCATCGCCCGCTCGGTATCGTTACACATTCTAAATCACCCACGTCATTGCGAGGGCATTTATGCCCGTGGCAATCCGTTCCCCCACCTGTAAAGGTGGATTTTTTATTGTCTGTTTTCCCTTTCTATGGTATACTGGGAAAAACAAAAAGAAAAGAGGCATTACTATGGAACTTGTACACGGACGGCCGGAAAGCAACGAAGGACGGCTTCCCAAAGAAATTCGGGTCTACGATTTTTTGGATAACCTGGGCATCGAATATGGCCGGGTAGACCATGAGGCAGCCATGACCATGGAAGCCTGCGTATGGGTAGATAAAGCCCTGGAAACCACCATGTGCAAAAATCTGATGCTGTGCAACC
The DNA here is from genome assembly GCA_045540155.1 of Faecousia sp. GTDB lineage: Bacteria > Bacillota > Clostridia > Oscillospirales > Oscillospiraceae > Faecousia. Next base: position 425 of record JAZQGT010000001.1, on the reverse strand, counting down.
GCCAGTGTACGGATTTCTATATTCTGCTGACGCCCGGTGAAAAGAAGTTTAAGACTTCTGTCCTGTCCAAGCAGATCGGTTCTTCCCGGCTTTCCTTCGCCGACGGAACATACATGGAGCAGTTTTTGGACATCACCCCCGGTTCCTTAAGTGTGCTGGGTCTTATGAATGACAAAGAAAAGCGGGTGCAGCTGCTGATCGATAAGGATGTTCTCATCGGCGAATACATCGGTGTTCATCCCTGCGTCAACACCGCCTCTTTGAAGATCAAAACCTCTGATTTGGTGGATAAAATCATCCCCGCCATGGGGCATGAACCCACCTATGTGGAATTACCCTGGCTTGAATAAGCCGGGATGCCCCGGCAGGCAATTCGTGCTCGACTTAGTTTGTAATTGTCCCTTCCCTAACCCGCTCGGTAACGG